>JANJTV010000042.1 GCA_024710905.1 Anaerolineales bacterium
CTAGAAGCTGGTGTTGATGGTGGTGAAGACGTTACCGATGATCGGGCCGAGAACGGTCAGAACGGCGATAACAACAACGGCGACCAGCACGAGGATCAGCGCGTACTCAACCAGACCCTGGCCTTTTTCCTTGGGAGCGAACAACATGGACATTCACCTCCTTCCCGTTCATAAAATTTAGCCTGGTTTTTAAACCAGAACTATCTAGATTATATAGTGGTTAAATGACCTTATCAAGAGATAGGCACATTACAAATGTGAAAGTGACGGGCCCGTAACTAAACCTTGCCGGCGGGGATGGCAAATGTAATGCGGGTTCCTTTCCCGATTACGCTGTCCAATTCAAAGGAACCGCCTACCTGTTGAACACGATCCCGAATCAGGTTAATCCCCAGGCTGCTTCCCTGTTGAAGGATTTCAGCATCAAATCCCTTCCCATTGTCATCAACAATTATCTTGACAACCGCATCCCCGACGTCCATCGAGACCTTGACCATTGTTGCCTGGCTATGACGGGATGCATTCCCCAGCAGTTCCTGGATAGCACGAAAGATCATCACCTCGACGAATGACTCCAGGCGCCGCTCCTGCCCGGAGATTGTCAGGTTTACTTCCAGTCCGGTTTGTTCCTTGAAGGTATCCGCATAGCGCTTAAGTGTAGGGATTAGACCAAGATCGTCAAGCATCATAGGCCGGAGTTCAGAGATAAAATTGCGCACCTTCTGCAACGTTCCCAGGGCTGCGATCTTTAAGTTACCCAGTTCATTTTTGGCCTGTTCAGGGTCCACTTCCAGCAGCCGCGTAGCAATCTCAGCCTGCAGGATGAAGTTGGAAAGCGCCTGGGCTGGCCCATCATGCATCTGCCGGGAAAGACGCTGGCGCTCGGATTCCTGCGCCTGGATGACCATTTCAATGCTGGAACCACCCGCTTTCGGAGAGGCAGCGCCGGGTTGCCCGGCATTCTCGACCACCCCGATGACCTTTTCGAGTAGTTCAATTTGCTGCTCATAATGGCCTTTGTCAGCCTGCAATTTTTCAAGCTGGCCGCGCATGACAAACAAACGTTGCTGCGCATCCAACGCAGAGTCATACGCCATTTTCAAGTCCTCCGTACTTACATCCCCTTTTGATTGGACCTGCTGTAAATGCACAGTAATGGATTGACTGCGCTGGGTCAGTTTACCGACTTCACCCTGGCTCTGTTCAATGAGCAGGGTGACTTCACGCAGGCTTTTACGGGCTTCTTCCAATGCCGCCGAAACAGACTGGCGGGCATGATCTACAGCGTTGATATCAGGATCGGGCAGGGCCATAAAGACATTCTCCTAATTCAGTTGTTCTCCGTGCAATTTCACCCAGCCACGCTTCAAGGCATACACCACAGCCTGGGTGCGATCATCAACATTAAACTTTCGCAAGATTGAAGTGATATGATTTTTGACCGTTTGATGACTGATGCCCAGCAAACCGGCAATCTCTTTGTTGCTCATACCACGCACAATGCAAACCAGCACTTCCATTTCACGGTCTGAGAGCGGGTGGAAAGGACTGCCCGGTTCACTATAAGAACGACGCGCTTTCTCCAACTGGCTCTCAAGCCAGGTTGAAAACTCGGACCGTTCCATGGCTTGGTCACCCATGACATATTTACCATTGGCTACCATTTTGACTACATCGGCCAGGCGGTCTGGCTGGGTTTCCTTGGAGAGATAAGAGGCCGCCCCGGCAATGGCTGCATGGAGCATTTGCTCTTCATCATCATAGGCGGTCATCATAATGACACGTGTAGCGATCTTTTCAGAAGAAACTTCGTGGGTGATTTGCTGGCCATTCAAGCCCGGCATATTGACATCCACGATTGCCACATCCGGCTTATGCAATAGGATGGTTTCCAGGCCGGCATCCCCATTCGATGCTTCACCAACCACAACCAGCCCTTCCTCAAGGGAAAGGGCATCGACAATTCCTTTACGGAAAAGTGGGTGGTCATCGACAACAACAACTGAGATTTTTTTCATTGGATACTGGAACCCAAGCGGGAGTATAGCACATCAAAACCAGATGCGTTAAGGTTTTTGCCAGCGGTATATCGCCATATTTTCCCCACCCTGCATGGGCGCATAGATACTGCCAGTACGATAGATGAGTTCAGACCGGGCAGCCAGTTCGGGATACCAGTTTGGGAAAACAACCAGGTATTCAACCTGCTGCGAATCAAGATAGACCGCCAGCCTGGTTTCGTCCCGGATGAACGGGATCACATCCGGGGTGATCAGCCCGGCCAAATCCACCAGCCGGTAGTCCCGGTTGGCATAGCCGATCGCGCCAATATCGTGGACAGCGATCACGGCACCGGGCGGGATGTTCTCCGTTACCCACTGGCTGGTCTGCACCATTTCACTTTCAATAAAAGCCACATCCTGCGCATAAGTAAACGCCCCGAATACGAAAAAGACCACCCCAAGCATTGCTGTCAAAGCCACCCAGGCAAATCGCAGCGTGTAAAGGCGTGGTTTCACCGTATAGACCCACTGTAAAAAGAACGCCCCACCCAGGACCAGCAGCATGCTCAGGGCAGGCATCAGGTAGCGGCCATGCTGGTACATGGGCAATCGAAAAGCATATAAAAGAAGATACCCAATCGCCCATAGCAAGCAGGCCAGCAAAGCTGCATTTCGTTCACGGAAGGCGCGCACAAAAAACAGCACCGCCCCGGCCACCAGCGCCATGGAAATCCCCGTAACAAGGTGTACCGCCAGCGTCGCCAATATCTCCCAGGCCGGTTTTGCCTGCCAGAAAGCATACTCGGCCTGCTTGGCATAAAACGTATTCGGGAAAGGACTGCCACTCAGGAGCATGTTGAACAGGAGGTAAGGCACAAGCAGGCTGGCCAGGCCCAGGCCGGCCCGCAGCAAAGCGGATACCCGGTCTCCGGGCGTCAACCCGTAGAAAAACAAAACCGTAAAGCCAAGCGGTCCCAGCAGGGTCAGGCCATCGGGCCGCACCCAGACACTCAATCCAACAATGACTCCCATCAAGAAATACCGCTGGCTGCCCCTTACAATGAGCAAGAATAACCAGCCAACCAGCAGGGTGTAGAGCAAAATTTCCATTCCTGAAACCGCAGCCCAGGTATGACGCCAGTCGAAAACAACCAGCAATCCCATCAGCGGGAGGGAGGCTTTGTAATCGGGGGACAGACTGCGGGCAACCTGCTCCGCGAGCCAGGCCAGGACAAGTAAACAGGCCGTTCCAAGCAGCATCGTCCACCAGTACGGTGAAACGCCGATCAAATATCCCAACGCCAGCAAGGCGGTCCACAAAGGCGCTGTGGAACCGGCCGAGGGTTGCCCCGGCAGGAAGGCCAACTGGCCAGTGGCAGCAAGGTTACGCGCATAAGTTTGATGTATCCAGGAGTCATCCAGTGGGTAACCGGATCGAAAATATAGAACGCTCGCCAGCAGGTAAATTCCCGCCGCAAGCATGCAGGCCGCAGCCAGCCAGATGACTTGCCTACGGGACCAGTTCATAGACCTCCCACCCCGGCCCACCCCCAAGGTACAGATAGCCCGGTCGGCTGGCCGGAGTATCAAAAAATGGCTGGAGCCACTCCAGTAGTGAACCTTCCTCAAGGATCAGGTAACGGGCGCCAAACTGGCCCGCCACCTGCAACGCCGTCAGAGGGTCGCCTTCGGGCATGACCAGGCCCTGGCGCCCGGTTGCATGGTAATAGGCCGGAGGATCGACCACCATGACACGGTCTTCGGAAGCAGCACCCTTCTCGAGCAGGAAGGATTCGATCTCACTGTAACGAGGGTAGGCCGAATTCCAGCTTTGCAAGCGCCCAAACGCAAGATACCCGGATAAAGCCAGCACCAGCACAAGAAGCATGACACGAAAAACCGTAAAGGCCTGCGGCGTAAAAAGATCCCGGCGGCGGGCCCAGCCGACAGCGGCATCCAGACCCACCGGGGTCAACGCCCACCACAGCGGTTGGAATGCCGCCGCGGCATGAAAGTATCCGCCCCGCGCACCTGCAAAGGGGAAGAAGATGGTCATGGCCGCAATCAACAATAACCACGCCAGGCCAGCCTGCCGGACAACGAACTGTTCGCGCAACTTAAACCAGCCAAGCAGGATGAGCGGGGTGACAAAGATCGCTCCCTGAACGCCAATGGCGTTTCCCAGGTTGTTCTGGAAGGCCCACCCGCGGTCGGAGAGAATTTCCCCAAGACCGGCTTCCCAGAAGCGCTCGGAAGTAAGCATGCCAGCCGGGTAAAGGAATATCTCGTTGTAGCCCAGCATCCACAACAGGTGGCTGCCGCCCGGCGCAAGCGGAACGCCGAAGGTTTGCAGGTTGCGAAAAACCCAGGGCAGCATGGCCAACAGATAACCCGTCGCCAGCCCCACCAATGGTCTTGCATCTAAAGCCTGCAAACGACCGGTTTCCAGCCAGGGCCGCCAGAATATACCAAGGGTTGCCATCACGACCCATAACAACCCGTCGGACCGGGAAAGATTCATCAGTCCGCACACCAGGCCGAGCAAAACCGCCCGCAGAATGGATCTCCGTGGATCCAGCAGGAAAAAACATGCGCCCAGCAAGGCCAGCAATGAAAAGTTGTCTGTGGTAATGAAAAATGATGCCAGGTATGGCGGGAAGACCGCTAACAAACCCGCCAGCAAAGCGTTATCGCGTTTCCCGGTCAGGCGGAACGCAAGGCTGTACGTCAGCAACGGAAGCATAATGGCGGCCAGGAAAAAGCCGAGCCGGGCAGACTGAAACGAAAGGCTGCCCGTCAGGAACATGCCCGCGGCGGCAACCAGCGAAGCCAGGGGCATCCAGTAAGAATGGGACGGGTGGGGTATGGATTGGGGACTGTCGAGATAATTCCAGATGAACGGCTGGGTAAAACCCTGCCCGCTGGCAATTTGCTGACCGGTGACAAAATAATAGTTGGCATCCATGTAACCGGGATAATGCTGGAACCAGGCCAGGCTGGCGTACACCAGGATGGCCAAACCCAGGAGGAGCAGGTTGTCACGCCGCTGCATGATTACTGCTCCCCGGCAACCAGGTCGGCCCAGAATTTGCGCGGTTGATTAATCCACCAGCGGATCCAGTAGAGCAGCAAAATGGTCAATAACGCAGAGAGAAATACAGCATTGGGGATAAATGTTCCACTGATTTCCTGCCACCAGCTCCAGGCGAAGAAACCCAAACCGAATAGGGTGGAAAAAAACACACCCGGCCCTCGCCAGCGTTCGGCGACCAGCATGGCGCCAAACACCAAGCCCGGCAGCAATACCAGCAGGGAATTTTTTGCAATTGGCAGGCCTGTAAATGGAAGGATCGCCCCGGTCAGGCCAAAGGCCCAAAACAACAAACGGGGATGTTTGTAACGGGCATCGACCCATTCCCAACCTGCCAGCAGCACAGCGCCAAGCAGCAATAGTTGGGCCAGACGTTGGCCAATGCCGCGCAGGGAAGATTCGATTATCTCAAAGGTATTCGGGAAAAACCCGCTGCGCAGGTTTAGCAATGTTGAGCGGATGAATTCCAGCGGCCAGGAGGGCAGGAAAATAAAAGCCAGGATGTTGAGCAGGATCATCGTCATCCCCCAGCCTGCCAGCACCCGCCAGCGTTTCTGTGAGATAACCCAGAAAACAACCAGTGCAAATAAAGGGCCAAGCCATTCCAGCCGCATCATGGAAAGCGCAAGCAGCATCCCGGCCAGTTCATCCGAACCACGCTGCAGGGCAATCACTGCGCAAACCAAGGACAATAGCACTAGCGGAAAGATGGATCCGCTGACAATTGCCGACAGGGAGGGCGGCCACAGCGTGGATAAAAGCACCAGCAAAAGGAAGGCGGGCCAGCGGGGAGCCAGCTCCGCAGCACGCAGGATTGCCAGGGGCAACGCCAGCACGGCCAATTCCACCAGCAGCATCCAGACGGCCAGGGCCAGGTCTTTCTCCCCAATCAACCCGAAAGGCAATATCACTGCAAACAACGGGAACGGAATATCCAGCCCGAAGGGATAATCGCCATCCGTTGCCTCACGGCCATAGACAGCCACCTGGGTACGCGTCAGGGATTGGCGCGTGAATGGGCTGAACCCATCCACAAGGTAGGCACGGGCTGGCTGATAGACCTGCTCAAATTGTCGGCCCGCCGGGAAGTGCTGGACATACAGCAGATTGGCCCACAGCAACCCGCCCAGGGTCGCCAGGCCGAACAGGACCAGAAAAATGAACGTTGCCAATGAGCGGCGATAGGAAACCATGCTGAAATTCTACCAGACGCAGGCTGGCAGATTATGGAAGCAGGACACGTAACCGGCCGGGGTGGATCTTATACTCCAGTTCAGTAATGGCACGCGAGAACAATTCGCCATCGGCATGGGCCGGGCTGGGATTTTTCAGGCTAACCTTGAGCCAGGAGGTATGCAATTCGGTCATCCCCGGGCTTTCCACATAACTACCGGCCCCAGGCTTCATGGTCTGCGGCATGGTACCAAGCATGGCCAGCCGGGTTTTTCGGTGACCGAACACAATGGTCAATTTGCCGTCAAAGGGGTCAGCATGCGGGCCCATGTAGAACACGCCGCCGGAACGTGGGCCATTCCCAATATAAACCAAGGAAAGCGGACCTTCATAGCTGCCACCTTCCCATTCCAGGCGGGCAGACCATTCCGGGCGATCGCCGATGGCCATCAGCGCGGCCACAAGGTAGCGGGCGATCCCCTTGATCCAGGTAATCCGTTCCTGGATGACGGTGACGTAAGGTTCAAGACCGAGTGCCGTGTTATTGGCAAAATAAACATCATTCACCTGCCCGAGGTCCATCGGCTGGATATTTCCCTTGGCAATGACGCCCACAGCCTCGTCCAGATCGAGGGGAATCTTGAGCGCATAACCGAGGTCATTGGCGGTCCCCAGTGGCAGGAAACCCAGCACAGGCAGCGGCTGGTTGGGCCTGGCCGCCGACATCATGCCATTGACCGCCTCCCCAATGGTGCCATCCCCGCCCGCCGCAACAATGGTCGTATAGCCGTCTTTTGTCGCCTGCTCCGCCAGGCGGGTAATGTCACCCCGACCGGCGGAAATACTTAAATCAAACTCAATCCCGGCTGCGCGCAGGGCAGCCTCTGCCTGTGGCCAGCGCTTTTCGGCGTTCCAGCGGTTTGAGTACGGGTTCAGGATCACTTTTGTGGTCATGGCTTCTCCATTAAATTTGTGTCGACCTTCCTGGAGGTCAACTCGCGGAATTGGGCCAGCAGCACGGCCAGGAAAATCAGTCCGCAGCCGACGATCTGCGGAACGGAAAGCAGCTCACCGAGCAGCAGCCATCCAGCCAAAACGGCGAATACCGCTTCCAGGCTGAGCAGCAGGGCTGCATCACCGGGCGGGGTGTGGCGCTGGGCCCAGATTTGCACAGTATACCCAATTGCCACCGAAAATATGGCGGTATACAACAAGGCCAGCAAGACCTCCGGAAGGAACAACGTCGTCAGCGATTCAACATACAGGCCGACACCCAGATTAAGCGCGCCGCTGACAAAATACTGCCCGACAGCAAAAGCGATCCAGTGAAAGCGGCTGGCTGCCTTGCCGACCACCAGGACATGCACCGCCCAGAACAGCGCCCCGGCAATCTCGAGCCCGTCACCGGGCATCAGCCGAAATGCCTCCCCGCCCGTGCTGAGCAGGTAAGCGCCGACCAGCGCCAGGGGCACTGCCGCCCAGGCCATACGATGCGGCTTCTCACGCCAGGCCAGGAAAGCCAACAGTGGCACAAAAACGACGTACAGGGTGGTCAGGAACCCGGCGTTGCCCGCCGTGGTAAATTGCAGCCCAGCCTGTTGCAGCGCACTGGCAATAAACAGCACCAACCCGGCGGCAAACATCCAACGCCATAACCCGCTGGCAGACCAGGCCGAACGCGGGACAAGCGGCAACAGGAGCAACGCTGCCAGCAGGAAGCGCGCGCCATTAAATAAATAGACGACGCCGACCTGGCCGGAAACCCGCTGGGCAACGAATGCCGAACCCCAGATGACTGCCACGACCAGCAAGGCCAGGTCAGCACGCAGGCGCTGCGACATCAGCCGGTTCGGCCTCTGGCCAGTCGGGCGGTCTGATGATTTTCGTGTATTCGAAGCACTGGATTTATAAAGTTTCCTCTTTCACGGTCCAGGCAATTTCCCGCCTGCGGATTTCCTCCATGATACTGGCTGCGTCCACGCTCTCCATGCGGTGCGCGCCGGGGGCAATTGTACCGCGCGCCTGGAAACCCATCATCAACGCGCAATGCCAACCGGTCAGGCGCTCCATGCCGGTAAAACCAGTGGCCGGGTCGTACTGGTCAATCAAATCCAGGGTGATGCGCATTTTGCGGCCATCCCTCAGCCCCACCCCAACGGCGCGCATCACGCATACATCTTCCACTTGCGGCGAAGTAATTTTTCCTTCCAGCAGTGCATGATAAAAATGGCGCGGCACAACCGGCACACCATCCACTACAACGGGTTGCTCACTAAAAAGCCCCAGGCGCTTGTAGCCTTCAAAGGTCTCAAAGTGACCCGGGTAACGCAGCACTTTGTTTTCATATCGTTTGAGTTTGCCAAGATGGCTATCGGAGGTCGTGGACATACTCCCTGAAATGACAAAAGCCTCCAATTTGCCCAGTGGCGGGAAGTCTATCTCCTCCCGTTCGGTGAAGGTGGGCACCAGGGTGATCTTGCCATCACGGATGAAGGTGGCTTCACCGTCGTACTCATTGGTCAGGCCGTTCAGGTGGAAGGTGCAATAATAATTCCACGGCGGGGTGGGATGTTTCGGCAACCCTGCATCGTACAGATAGACTTCCTCGGGCTGGTCAAGCGCGTCCATAACATACACGCCCATGTTATTAATTAATCCCGGCCCCATGCCGCAATCCGGCAGCAGGCTCACTCCGGCCTTTTTCGCCGCTTCATCGAGCTTTAACTGCTCCCAGACGACGTCAGTATTGCCGCCCATATCACACAAACTGACTCCTGCCTCGATGCAGGCTTTTGAGATGGCAACATTGAAATAATAAGTCACCGCGCTCAGGGCAACGTGCGCACCCTTTAAACGGGAAACCAAGGCGGGGGAGTCAGAAGCGTCCAGGAATACGCCCCGGGCCACCTCCCTGCCAATTAAACGGTTCACCCGTTCAGCCGCGGCAACCGCCTTTTTTTCATCCATATCCCCCAAAATGATTTGCGCCGCCTCGCCAAATTTGGCCAGGTCGTAGGCGGCGGCGGTTCCCTGCCGCCCTGCCCCAATAATGACGTAGTTATATTTCATGGTGGTGTCCTCCGGACCGATTCTAGCATGAGTGGTTGCTCCGCGCCCTGAAAATAGATATACTGATGACATGCGTCACATGAATGATGAGCAAATACACGACTGGATATTGGACCAGCTTTCGAACGGCCGCCGCAAGGATGACATCGTTAAGGAGCTGGCCGAGAAAACGGGCCGCCACTGGGGCGACCTGGAACAACTGGTACTACAGGTATCACACGAAAAGGCCATCACCATTCGCAGGCGGCAATCGCCATGGGTAGCCGGGCTGGCGTTGGTGACCTTCCTGGGAGGCGTTGGCCTGCTGGCGGTCACTGGTTTTATCATCTATAAAGTGGTCGAATTCTACCGAACGACCCAACCCGAAGTGTTCAGCATGATCAACATCTTCTTTCTGGTATTCAATGAAGCGCCAACCGCCATCTGGTTGGGGTCACTTGGGCTGGCGATGATGCTGGGGAGCATGCGTGGCATGCAAAAGGTCTGGGAAGACTGGCTGGCCGGATAAGGCTGGAACTCATACTATAATCAGGGAATAATAATTCAACCACCACTTAAGGAGAGAACCATGGTCGCACCGAAACCCGCCCGTTCCGCCCGTCCCGCTGCAGGGACCATCAGTCCGGTCGTCACATCCGGGAAATATGTCAAATTATCCGACAAGCTGACCGATTCGATTAACGACATCACCAAGATGATTAATCAGCACAAGGATATGATCGACTCGATCCAGGATGTCGGCATCCAGCTGACCGGCGCCATCGGCAGCCTGCATGCCGTGACGGTAAAATATGCCGGGATGGCCAACAGTGTTCTGGATACCCTGCTGCCACTGATGAAAAACTTCCCCATGGTGCCGCCCAAATTGGTGGAACTGGCTACCATGATGGAAAAGGTCACCCAGGACATTATCGACAACAGCCAAACCACCGCCAAAACCATCAGCGATGTGAACAGCGGCCTGCGCACCGGGGATGTCAACCGCCTGAAGGCGCATTCCGGTGAACTGCAAAAATTAACCAAGAACCTGACCGACATGGTGTCCAAAATCAAATAAGCTCCAATTACGGGTAACAAAAAACAGCGGTCTGCGCCGCTGTTTTTTGTTATCGCAAGCAGATCAATTACCAGGCCGGGGAAAGCGTGCCGTTCTGGTCGAGATACGGCGCCCAGAGCAGGGCTACCATTTGCACGGTAATGTCTGTTTTCTTCGGTACAACATTGATCGTCTCGATGGTCTCGAGGGTCGGGTCCAGTTTTTCTTCAAGGGCCTGGACTTCCTGCTCAAACTGGGCGTTTAATTCATCCAGCTGGGTTTTATATGCCTCGACCGTATCTTTGGCACGGGCAACATCTCCGTGTTGTTGCACAGAGCGCCCCACACCCTTCATGGCACTGGTGGCCTTGCTCAGGTTGGTACTGCTGAGCAACTTGCGGCCAGTAAATGCCCCCAGCAGGGTCGCCCCGACGGACAGGGCGGTTTGCACCTTGGCCTGGCTGGCCTGTTCAGCTTCGCGCTGGACAGCCAATTCGGCTTTGCGTACCTTTTCCTGGGCGGCGGTCAGGCGGGTGGCATATTTCTTACGCAGTGCTTCCACCTGGTCATCACGGTGTTCGCGGGAAACCTGCTGCAGCCGAACCCTGAAATCGCGTTCGCTTTCATCTGGCTGGCTGTAGGTTTTCGTCATCGGGCTGTAAAACAATTGAATCGCCTGGCTGGCATACAACCAGTTCGCAAACTCCTTGGACCAATCGCCGTAGCTCTTGGCGTTGGAGGCCTGGACGGGAAGTTCGAGGAAAGGGACACCGCTGGCAGGGTTTTTTTCCAGGTCGTTCAACGAAAAATCAATCGTCTCGGCATCATCCCAGCTGACCGAGATAACCTGGTCGGTCAGCGGTGTGATGGCTGTTACATCCTTTAAGACATTCAGGCGGGATTTTGTCTCCGCGTAACGGATGCGCGCGCCGCCCACCAGCATGGGCCGGTACACCAGGCCCGGCTTGGAACCTCGAGCCGGCAGGAAAAACTGGGAGATATTGGCCTGCAAGGTCGGGCGCGCTCCGGGTTTGGCAGCGCTGCCTGCCGCGGGGATGGCCGATGCAGCATGCGCCCGAGAGCTGCCTCCCTGCTCAGGGGATGCGTTTTTATAGGGATCCATCAATTGCTTGATCTGGGTGCGCGTCAGTGGGCCACGCAGGTAAGACAGGCACCAGCGCGTGTGAAAGACAACCGGCGCGTCTTCGTTGGCATTGTTCATTAAGAAAACGCGGCTTCCCAACCCGGCCAACAATTGTTCCATTTTTTTCTTATCAAACCTGCCGCCTGCACTGGCAGCCGCACCTTCCAGGCCCTCCATCACCCTGGCCTTGTCACGTTCCGTCTGCAGGCGGCCAATGAACCATGTCCCGGCGTTGGCCAGGCCTTTATAGTCCAGGTCGACCGGATTTTGGGTGGCAAGCACCATTCCAACCCCAAAAGCGCGGGCCTGCTTCAGCAGTGTCAACAATGGCTTCTTGGAGGGCGGGTTGGCCGACGGCGGGAAGTAACCAAAAATCTCATCCATATAAACCAGCGTCCGCAGGCTGGTTGTGCCCGGCTGGGTGCGCATCCAACCCAGGATTTGATTTAGCAACAACGAAACAAAAAACATGCGCTCGTTCTCAGCAAGGTGAGCAATGGAGAATACGGCTACACGCGGTTTGCCACGATTGGTATGCAGGATCTGGGGTATATCCAAAGGAACGCCTTCCATCCAGGCGGCAAAGCCGGGGGAAGCCAGCAGGTTATTTAACGCCATGACCAGCCCAAAGCGGTCTTTGGATGGATAGAATGTTTCAATATCGAGCACACCAACCTTGGTGACGGGCGGTGCCTGGACATTATTAATCAGGGAAGCCAGGTCCAGGTCTTTTCCGTTCTGCCACATGTGCGCCAGGATGCTGGACAGCAGGATATGCTCCCGGCTCTGCAGGGGATCTGCCTGGATGTTCAGTAACCCGAGCAGGCTGGTCACCGTGGTGGAAATACGCTCCTGGAACAATTCGCTGTCATCAACAATTTCCTGGGGAGGGGCGGCAAATGATTTCAGGATGGAGACCGAAATGCCCGCATTGCTGCCCGGGGTGTAAATGACAATTTCAGCAGCATCACGCAGGCGCTGGATGCGCTCGCCATCCTGCCCCCATTCCCCCAGCCCTTTTTTCCACAGCGCAGCTTGCTGGCTGGCGAATTCCTGCACGGAAAGGTTTTTCCGGGCGGCGTCATCCGGGTTGACCCAGGGCAGGAAGTCTTCACTGCGTAGCTGTGGAAAGGTCAGCAACAGGTTGGTCAGGTCGCCTTTCGGGTCAATCAAAATGGACGGGATGCCATCAATGGCGGCTTCCTCAATCAGGCCAATGCACAAGCCGGTCTTGCCGCTGCCGGTCATGCCAACCGCAACAGCATGAGTCACCAGATCGCGAGCGTCGTACAACAAAAGGTCATCCTTTGGCTTGCCTGCCTTCAGGTCAAATTCCTTGCCGAGGTAAAACGCTCCTAGTTTTTCATAATCCTGCATGTTGGCCTCCTAAAAATATGCGACGAATACCTGAGTAAATTATAGTACAGGATAAAGGGGAAACAAAAACCGGGCGCAGATGCGCCCGGTTGAAATTTCACTGGGTTTAGTATTCCACAACCCGCGGCAACGACTTGGCCGCCTTGATCCAACCAGCCACCTGGCTCTCGGAGGGCAGCTTACGGACAATGTTCTTCTTCTCATTGGCCTCGGCCATCTTCTTGTACAGGTTGTCGGCGGTGCGCTGGGCCAGTTCGGGAACTGTATCCACCCCGGCCTGTTCCAACAGGTCGGAATATTCCTCGCCAATGCCTTTCACACGAAACAGGTCGGCGCGGTTGACCCACTCAAGAATCAACTTATCACTGATACCGGTGGCAGCAGCCAGGTCTTTACGGCCCTTGGATTTGGCCCCTGCATTGAGCAGGGATTCAATACTACCGACACCAGCAGATTTCAACTTGGCAGCATAGGAAGCGCCAATGCCTTCGATTGCAGAAAGTGCGGTCATGAGTTTCTCCTTTTCGATGGACAATTTCGATTGTTAAAAACAGTATAACCGAAAATTACGCCTATTAACTATACATAAGGTGTAATCTTCGCTATAATGTTAATACAAAGGTTTGTTCAAAACCTATATTTCATAAGGAGAAAATATGAGCATCTTCAATACAATCCTCGAAAAGATCGGTCTCAAGAAACCCGAAGCATCCAAGCCTGAAACGACCGCAGCCAAACCTGCTGCTGCCAAACCCAGCTCCAGCTCTGGCGTCCCAACGGATGCCAAGACCGCAGCCAAGTTTACTGCTGCAGCCAAAGCCACTGCCGCCGCCAAGCCTGCCCCCATGGAAATGGTTGACGTGATGAGCAAGCTCGAAGGCATGGCCAAGAGCAACAAGGAAAAGCTGGATTGGAAGGTCTCCATTGTTGACCTGCTGAAACTGCTTGGTATGGACAGCAGCTTCGATGCCCGCAAGGCGCTGGCCACCGAACTGGGCTGCCCGGCGGACATGATGGGTGATTCTGCCAAGATGAATACCTGGCTGCACAAAACCGTGCTCCAGAAAATCGCCGAAAACGGCGGGAACATCCCGCAGAATTTGATCAAGTAACACGACCTGTTCGACCAAGGGCGCAGCCAGCAATGGACTGCGCCCTTTTTATAAAACGAGGCGAGTATGAGCGACCCCGGTGATGAAGCCATCCGTGCCGCCATTCAACGCGGTGAATTTGACAATCTGAAAAACAAGGGCAAGAAACTCAACCTGGATGATTACTTCGCCACGCCGGAAGATGTGCGTGTAGGGTATTCAGTCCTAAAAGGGGCCGAATACGTTCCCGAAGAAATTACCCTGCTGAAAGAAATTGGCGAGCTTAAAGAGCAATTAAGTGCCGAGCGGGACGAACAAAAACGCAAAACGCTCCAGCGGGATATCCACGACCGGCAGCTGAAATACAATATCCTGATGGATCGCCTTCAAAAATATCGCTGAACCCTTCCCAACGGGAAGTACATATTACTGCCCGTTGGCTTTGACAGAACGCCTGTTCGCTGCTATACTAAAAACCAGTGACGAGACCTAACCTGCCAATGGGCAGTTTTTGTGTAAGCCAGCTTGAAGAAGCCAGACCAGTCACCCCGGTATGTCAGGGGTATTTTTCTGTTTTCTGCCATTCACCGCAATTTGCGGATATTCAATATTAAGGATTAAGTTCGATGAGTAAAAAGTTAAGAATTGTCCCGATCGGGGGATTGGGCGAAGTAGGCAAGAATATGATGGCCTACGAGTATGAAGGACGCATCCTGATCGTGGATGCAGGCCTGATGTTCCCTGAAAACGATATGATGGGGGTTGACTATATCATCCCCGATTTCGAATACCTCCATGACAAAAGCCACCAGGTGGTGGGCATTGTGATCACCCACGGTCATGAAGATCATATTGGCGCCATCCAGCACGTGGTGGAATACATCCCCGCGCCTGTCTTTGGAACACCGCTCACCACCGGCCTGATCGATGTGAAGCTCGCCCGGAATGGCAAGAGCGGCAAAGTGGATTTACGCCCGGTGCAGGCAGGTGAAACCGTCCAGATCGGCCCGTTCAAAGTGGAATTCTTCCATGTTTGCCATTCCAGTCGCCATGCGGTCGGACTGGCGATTACCACCGGCGCCGGATTGATCGTTCACACCGGCGACTTCAAATTTGACCACACCCCCGCCGACAACTGGCCAACCGACTATGCCAAACTGGCCGAGTTGGGCAGCCGCGGCGTGGATTTGCTGCTCTCCGATTCAACCAACGCCGAGCGCCCCGGCTGGACCCCATCCGAAAGGGTAATTGCGCCTGCCTTTGATGCCGTGTTCAAGGAAGCACCTGGCCGCATCATTGTGGCCTCCTTTGCATCGCTGATTTCCCGCATGCAACAGGTTGCCGATACCTGCGTAAAGAACAAACGTAAGCTTGCTTTTGTGGGCACCAGCATGGTGGATAACGCTAAAATGGCGCGCCAACTTGGTTACCTGAAAGTACCGGATGACACCCTGATCAGCATTGAAAATGCCCTGACCCTGCCAGACGATAAAGTCTGCATCATGGGCACCGGCTCCCAGGGAGAACCGACCTCCATCATGGGCAGGCTTTCCACAGGCACCAATCGCCTGTTTGACCTGAAAGCGGGTGACACGGTCATCCTGTCCTCCCATCCCATTCCAGGCAATGAGGAGTCGGTCAGTAAAACCATCAACCGCCTGCTGCGCATGGGCGCGAATGTCATTCATGACGCCATTGCCCAGGTGCATGTCTCCGGGCATGCCAGCCAGGAAGAACAAAAACTCATGCTCAGCCTGGTGCGCCCGCGCAACTTCATCCCCGTGCATGGCGAATTACGCCAACTGCGACACCACGCCAAACTGGCCGAGCAAATGGGCATCGCCCCTGAGAACATGCTGGTCGTTGAAAATGGACAGGTGGTTGAATTAATTAACGGCAAACTAAAACTCGGCGAGCGTATTCCCGGCGGCTACATCTTTGTGGAAGGCGGCAGCGTTGGCGAACACGATCCCAACCTGATGCGCGAACGCGAACAACTTGCCCGCGCCGGGATTGTCCTGATCAACCTCGGCGTGGACAAATTCTCCAACCGCCTACGCGACCAGCCCGAGGTCATCACCCGCGGATTCGTCTCGAAGGAAGATGCCGATGCGCTTATCCCGGCCATCCAAAAACGGGTCACCGATATCATCCATGGCGGCGGGCTGGACATGGAAAAAGACATCGCCCAGGTGGTGCGGAGCTTCATCTATAACGAGACCCGGCGCAAGCCGCTGGTCTTCGTCACCATCACAAAAACTTAACAGCCAATGCGCTTCGGTGATCCCCGAAGCGCATTTTTGATTCGTATGGTAGCCAACGCTTCATAATTTGATACACTTGCGGCATGAAGCATGAGACCCGCTACTATCCTATCCCCTTCCTTGTGCTGGCCAGCCTGCTGTTTCTCGTGTTAACGGTTAATTCCACCCTCCAGGGAAGAAACTCCCGTGAGTCACTGGCATCATAAAACGCTGGGTGACGCTGTCACAGCAGCGATTTACACCCGGGAGATTGAACAGGTTTTCGCCGCATACTTTGAGAAGGCGGGACGCCCGGCGGGAATGGCTGTATTTACAAAGCAAATTCCCGGACCACTGCACTGTGACGTAATCGCCTATTTTACGCCCGCTGCAGAAAAAGTCGCAAAGGCCCTGCTGGCCGACGTCTGCTCTGCGCCAGACCACAATGACTTACAACTGCTGGTCGGGAATTCCCCCTTCGCTGCCGAAGCATAAGCGTGCAACAACAAACAAGGATCTGCCCATGCCCGAGACTACCCGTTGGTTCATAAAAGCATCGCTGGTTCACCTTGTATTGGGCACAAGCGTGGGTATCTGGCAACAGATCCCTGGCGCGGCCATCAGCGGTCTTTCTGCGGTTTCCATGCACCTGCTGGTCTTTGGCTGGCTTTCCCAGTTGATTTTTGGTGTTGCAATCTGGATGTTCCCCGTCTACAGCAAAGAGTTTCCTCGCGGGCCGGAATGGATCAGTTGGGGAATTTTTCTCGCCCTAAACAGTGGCCTGGCCCTGCGTGCCATTTTCGAACCGCTCCAGGGTTTTGCCCCAACCGGGGTCGGCAGTTGGATGCTGGTCACATCGGCTTTTCTGCAATGGCTGGCAGGCGTGGCATTTGTTGCCATCCTCTGGCCGCGCGTACGAGGAAAATAATGCCCCCACTCAGCCGGGTATTCATCCATACAGCGTTGATCTACCTGCTGCTGGGAATCACCGCAGGTGGATTGTTACTGGCGAACAAAGGCCTGGCGTTCGCTCCCGCGCTCTGGGCGCTGCTCCCGGCTCACATCGAATTCCTGATCATGGGCTGGCTTACCCAACTGGCGATGGGTGTGGCCTTCTGGATCCTGCCCCGGCTGGGCAATACACCTGCGCCACGGGGAGACGAACGGTTGAGCTGGGCCGCCTATGCACTGATCAATCTGGGCATAGTATTCTACATCCTGGTCCCGTTCCTTAAAACGGAATGGCTGGCGTTGGCAGCCCGAATCCTGCAGTCGGTTGGCCTGCTTGCATTTGCGGCTGGCAATTGGCCGCGCATCTACCCGCCGAAGTGGCAGGCGTAAATTCAACCCACCAAACGGGCAATGGCCCGGTCCACCTTGCCCATCGGGTACTCTTCCAATCGGGAAACTTCCACCCAGGCCAAAACATCGTTTTCAGGCAGGTGGATGAGTTCGCAGCGGTAAACCCACTCGGTTAAACGGAAGTGCGTATAAGCGTGCTTCACCTCCGCCAATCGGTCCAGCGGACGCACCCCCAACCTGTATCCCGTTTCGAGGGCCGGAGTCACGGCTTCGGGACGATCCGCATCCACCTCCCCGGCAGGGAACTCCCACAACCCGGCCAACAGGCCAGTCTCTGGCCGCTTGGCCAGCAACACTTTCCCCCGTTCAACAATCACTGCCGCAATTTTGAATTTGTGCGGGACAGCCACTTTGGGCTTCATCATCGGGCGCTGTTCTTGCACGCCCAGTATGCGCGCCTGGCACAATTCGCCAAGTGGGCACAATGAACAAAGCGGATTTTTCGGCAGGCAGGTGGTCGCGCCGAGGTCCATCAGCGCCTGGTTATAATCGCCAGCGCGGCCCGGCGGCAGGTGCTGCTCCGAAAGCGCCCAGAGCACCGCCTCGCCCGGCGGGCTGTCAGCTGGTTCGGCAACGTTAAACAGCCGCGCAAAGACCCGTTTCAGGTTGCCGTCCAGCGTGGCAATGTCCTGCCCAAACGCCATCGAGGCGATGGCCGCGGCGGTGTAGCGGCCAATGCCGGGCAGTTTTTGCAGTTCGGCGGCGCTGGCAGGCAGCTGACCGCCAAACTGGCCTGTGACAATCCTGGCAGCCTTGTGCAGGTTACGCGCACGGCTGTAATAACCCAGCCCTTCCCACAGCGCAAGCACTTGCTGTTCGTCCGCCTCGGCCAGGGACTGGAGGGTCGGGAAGGTTATCAACCAGCGCTGGAAATACGGGATGACCGTCTCGACCCGCGTTTGCTGGAGCATGATCTCGGAGACCCAGACAGCATAAGGATCGGGATGGTTGCGCCAGGGCAGGTCACGGGCGTGCTGGTCGTACCAGTGAAGGAGTTTTTCAGCAATTGGGTTCATGAAAGAAAACCGCCCCGTTGTGCGGGGCGTGTTGATTTGTCACCGGGAACTAAAACTGGAAGCCGCCCCTGGCCGGGACAACCTTGTATGAATAATTATTGACAAACCCGAACAACTGTTCGCGCAGTTTTTGCCATTCGGCGGAGTTCAGGATGCGCTGGGCATTGGGCAGGTCGGTTGCCAGCATGGCCACCTGGATCTGCGGATATTCCCCGTAGACCGTCGCATAAGCTTCGACAGGGTCCAATCCCAGGCGCTGGATACCCGGAATAAACTCGCCAATCACGAACTCAAAATATTCCTGTTCGCGTTCGGGGGATATATCCCAGGTCATCAACAATTTCACGGCCATTTTAACCTTAGCTGCTGACGGTTAGGTCGAGCACGACAACCTTGGTATCAGCGGGCAGGCCGGAGCGGGTCAATTTTAGCGAGGGGACTGCATCCACCGAGGGCAGGCCCATCTCTTTCAGAAACTTCGATAACGGGTCCAGTTCAAGTTTTGCACCGGGGACGCCATAGTGCATCGGGATGACAATGTTTGGCTCGATCAGGCTGATCACTTCAGCCGCCTTGGCCGCATTCAGGCTGCTGCCCGCCCCAACGGGAACCAGCGCCAGGTTGACCGTGCCGAGGGCTTCCACTTCAGCCTGGCTGGGCACCTGGTTCAGGTCGCCGAGGTGGGCCACGGTCAGGCCGTCATAATCAAAAACGTACAGGGTGTTGCGTGTGTGTTTTGCATCCTTTTTCCCGTTCTCGGTCTGCACGCCGGTGATAAAAACACCGCCAATCTCAAATTCGCCGGGGCCGTCAATAACATGGGATGTGCCCTTGACCGCACTGGCAAAGGAATGCCCGGGCGCTTCGTGGCTGACGGTGACAATGTCCGCGCGGAGTTTGAGCGGTGAGTAGCCGATGACATCGCTGTCGAACGGGTCAGTGACGATGGTTGCCATGCTACGTTCGGTCAGCCGAAAACAGGAATGTCCATACCAGGTAATTTCCATGTGCGATGTTGATTCCTCCACGTCAATTATAACCTGCTCTGCCTGTGCCTACCCTGGCAACAGAGGTATGATTATCATTAATATTTGGCGTGAGCCACCTCCTCTTAAACAATGTTAAAGAATCAATTTGACCTCCTCTTAACAAAAAACGCCTCTGCCCTGCCCACCGAGCACGGGTGGAAGCTTGCCATTCCTGACGGGAATCGGTCAACATACCGGGTCTCGCAAGTATACGACTATGCGAAGTTTTCACGGGAGGCATTCCCGCACCAGGCCGCCGAACTGGGACTGCAGGCGCGGGTCTCCTCCCCCTCCCTGCCCGGCACCTGGGGTTTTGGTTTTTGGAATGACCCATTCAGCCTGGCGGCCTGGCCCCCACGGCTGCCCTGCCTTCCAAATGCCTGCTGGTTCTTTTACGCTTCGCCAGAGAATCACCTGTCGTTTCACCAGCAACAACCCGGCAGCGGTTTGCTGGCGCAGGTCTTCCGGTCGCCGCCCATCCCCTCCATTTTTTCAGTACTGGCTTTGCCCGGCCTGCCAGCCCTGCTCTGGAAGCCTGCCAGCAGGCGGCTGCGCCAATTGGCGGGGACTCTCGTCCGACAGGAGGGGCAGCACCTGGATCTGGATCCGACCGAATGGCATGCCTATCGCCTCGGGTGGGGCCAGCCTGGAGTCAGTTTTTCAGTGGATGGAAAGATCGTTTTCCAGACCAGCCTTGCCCCCGTGGGAAAACTCGGGCTGGTCATCTGGATCGACAACCAGTTTATGGCCTGGCAACCGGACGGCACGATCCGAGCCGGAACCCTGGCCGGGCCGGGAGGCTGGCTGGAAATTGGGGATGTGGAGATGAAAAGATAGGGCGCATTGCTGCGCCCTATCTGGGGAGACTATTTATTTCCTGGCTTTTGCCAGCTGCATTTTGATCAGCGCATAGGCCAGCCCAATGGCCAGGGCAATCGCGCCTAGCCAATTGATCTCAAGCGGCCACTGGATGGGCAGCTTGCGAATCAGGGTATCCAGCAGGATACCGAGCACGAACATGCCGCCAAACATGCGGTTATGGTAGAAAGTAAAACCGCTGAACCAGGTCGGCCAGAAAGCCTCGAAACCCTGGGGCGGGCCATCCGGGCGGGGCTTGGCCAGCACAGCCACGGCATAAAACGCGCGCTGAAAGCCGAACAGCACCAGCAGCATGAAGGTTGAGAAGTAACCAATCGCCACCAGGTAGATGATGATGGCATAGGCCAGCACGATTGCGGCGATGGTGGTGTAGCGGGCAACGACTTGCCCGACGCGCACTGGGAAGGTGCCCACGCCCTTGCTCTTGTCATCCTCCAGTTTGTCGGTATGCTTGGCCACATTGATGCTGGCCACACTCAAGCCAAACGGCACACCTGCCAGGGCCACCAGCCACAGGTCCGCCGGCAGCTGGCCGGTGGCGCCGAGCGCCAGCACCAGGTAGACCCCGGCAATCATAATCGGGCCCCAGATCAGGAAGATCGAAAGCTCACCCACCGCCCAGTATTTCATTGGCCAGGTGTAGAACAGCAAGACCAACGATCCAAAGGCGAATAGGCCAAGGATGTGGGGATTAAAGTTGGTGTACCACAGGGCAAACAGACCCGAAATGAAAGCAATCACGCCACTGGCGGCAAACCACTGGAGTTGCTGGCTCCTGGTCCAGAAACCCTGCACCAGCGGGTGAACGCCATACTGGGTACGGAAGTAATTGTCGTTATCCACGCCGCGGGTGAAATCGGTGTAATCGTTCAGCAGGTTATTCGTGCCGTGGGCAATAAACAGGCCCAGGGTTACGATGAACCAGGCCAGCAGCGGGAAGGCCTCCCCCATCGACTGGGCGCGCCAGTACAGCAGGCCCGCAATCAGGGAGGAATACACGGTGACAGCCGTCACCGCAGAACGGGTGGCAATCAACCATTTTGAAATGACATCCAGGTTGTCCCACTCCTGTTTGTCCTCCATCTTAATCAACTCCCAGGCGGCTTTGCGCCACATTGCAAAATTGATGCCCATATTGCTCTCCTTTCACTCTCCGCGCAGAATTATACCCACCAGTATGTGAAAATTTGTACTTTTTCCCGGGATTCTGGTGGATTGATTTTCACTCACCCGCAACAAGGAAAAAGCCCGGCGGCAGGCTACCGACGGGCTGGGTTGCGAACCAATGGCGGAGCAACTTAGCGCCAAAACTCCGGCAGGAACAGGCGCAGCAACACATCTACAAACAGGGCCAGCATGAACAGGCCGCCAAAGGCGCGGTTGTTGCGGAAGGCCAGTGGCGCAAAGAACAGCGGCCAGCCGCCCTGCCCATCCGGGAACCAGTCCGGGCGGGTTTCGGGCCTGGGTTGCAGGAAGGACGGCAGGATGGTTCGCAGCGTCGGCAGGGCCAGCAGCACGGCCAGCATGACCGGCGTAAAGTAGCGCAGGCCGATCATCGCCAGCACCAGCAGGTACGGCAGCACCATCATCGCGACCACCGCATAGCGGGAGAGCTTCTCTCCCAGCACCACCGGCAGGGTGTAAATTTTCTTCTCTTTATCAACTGAAATCTTGTCAATGTGCTTGCCAAAAATAACGGTCGTCACGCCAAAATAATACGGAACACTGGCCCAGATAACGTTCCAATCCCAGTTGCCTGCCAGCACATAATAGCCACCGCCGATCATCAGGGGACCCCAGACCAGCAGCACGGCAATCTCGCCCATGGCGATGTATTTCAAGGGCCAGGTGTAAAACAACACAAAAAACGCGCCCAGGCCGAGCAGCAGCCAGATGGACAGATCCCACTCATTGATGGCGATCAGCCAGATGCCCAGGGCCGCTGCCACTGCGCCGGTCACCGCCGTATACCCCAGCAACTGGGTGGTGGTGAGCAGACCGTTGGCCACCGGCTGCGGGCCATACATGGTACGGAAGTAGTTATCCTTATCCACGCCTTTGACAAAATCAGTGTAATCATTAAACAGGTTATTGGTGGCATGCGCCAGGATCAGGCCAACGGTCAGCGCGAGCCAGGGCAGCAGGTCAAACTTGCCATCGCGCAGGGCAAACAATCCCGCCAGTGCCGAGGAGATAAAGGTCATCACCAACACCGCAGCACGGGTGCTGATCAGCCACTTGGAGACAAAGTCCAGCGCGTCCCATTCTTCCTTCGATACCGCCGGGATGACCTGCAAAGCCTTCTTCCACATCGCAAAATTCATATCTTCACCTCGTTCAAAATTTGATACCCGATTTTACAACAAACCAATACCAATTTGCTAAAAATACTCTACTTTAAAGGGTTACCCGCCCGGCAGTGGCTCAATGACAGGTTTACGGCTGTTGTTGTAAAACCCCTCTCCCCAGAACAGCGCCAGCGCCACCCAGACGATCCCGAAGCCAATCGCCATGGTCGGCGTAAACGGCTCCTTAAAAACCAGCACACCGATCAGAAATTGCAGGGTCGGGGCAATATATTGCATAATGCCAAGCGCCGAGAGCGGGATGGCCCGCGCCGCCGAAGCAAACATCAGCAGCGGGATGGTTGTCACCAGGCCTGCACCAACCATCAAGGCATCAGAAGGCAAACCAGTGTGCAGGAAGGAAGCCTGCCCGGTAAACTCCATATAAAGCAGGTAGCCCAGCGCAGGCAGCAGCAATACGCCGGTTTCAAGCGTCAGACCGAACATCGAGCTGAGCGGAGCCATCTTTTTCACCATGCCATAAAACCCGAACGAAAAAGCCAGCGAGAGCGCGATCCAGGGCAGGCGGCCATACACGCTGGTCAGGTACACCACCCCGGCAGCGGCCAGCCCGACCGGGAACCACTGGAAAGGCCGCAACCGCTCTCGGAAGAAGATCACCCCCAGCAGCACGCTCAAGAGCGGGTTAATAAAATAGCCCAGGCTGGTCTCCACAATAAAATCCGAATTGACCGCCCAGACGTAGATCAGCCAGTTCACGCCAATCAACGCCCCGGCAATGCTATACAGGCCAAGCATCTTACGGTTTAGCGCCAGCGCGCGAAAATCGCCCCATTGCCGCGCCAGGCTGATCACGATTGCCAGGCTGGCCAGTGACCAGATGATGCGATGACTGAGCAGCTCCAACGCAGGCACATGCTTGAGCAGCTGCCAGTAAATCGGGAAGAGGCCCCAGGTCAGGTAAGCGCCCAGGGCAAACCAAACACCACGCTTCATAGTTTCTCCTTTGTCAGGCAAATTTTACCCGACAAGCACCGGGAACAAATTTCATTCTCCTGTCGTTTTGGTAAGGAGACCCAAGGAGAAAACCATGACAAAGAACACCCTTTTCATCACGATGATCCTTTCCATGCTGATGAGCGCCTGCCAGGCCACCCCAAACCTGCCCGCCACGCCGCAAGCGGAATCCACCGCCCAGGCCACGGTCCTGCCGCAGCCCACCAGCGACAGCGGCGAGCCTGCCGCCGTCTCGGTATTGCCCGCGCCAGACCTTGCCATGAGCCCCTACCGGGACGACTTTGCCGGGTTCAGCATCGACATCCCGGCCGGATGGTATGCCGAAACCGGTGCGCTGGCCGTGGCTGAACAAAGCGTGGCCTACTCAGTTGGCTTTTATTCCTATGATTTCACTGCCGTGCAGCAGCCGACCGAAAAAGGCCAGAGCGGCTTCCCCGAGGGCGGCACCAAGATCGAGATTGCCGTCTGGAAGGAAGACAAACCGCTCGAAGAAGTGCTGATCGGGCAGGGCGAAGGCGGCGGCAGCATTACCAGCCAGCAGGCCATCGTGCTGCCCAGCGGGCTGCAGGCCATTGTGTATGATGGCGAGGGCATGGCCGGGCACACCCGCACCCTGCTGACCAAAGTGAACGGCCAGCTGGTCTTTGTGACCTTCTATGGCAACCTGGAGCTGTTCGAGCGCGTGGCCTACAGCCTGACGCAATAGCCAGCCAATTCAAACTTCTCAGGCGGCAGTCATCGCAAAAGGTGACTGCCGCCCGCTTGATTCTGCCGGGAATTTTTTGTATAGTATTGAAAGCGGGTTAACTTGCCGTGTATTGAGTAGTTCGGTTGTTACTTTCACACTGAAGAACTAAGAAAAGCCTTGCATGACTTATTCATTCCTTGCAACCCTCATCACAGGTATATGGTTATTCCTTACGATCATGCTCTCAATTTCGCTGGCGGATGTGTTGCCTCCTGAGTTTATGAATCGAGATTACACCGGCGCGTACACAAAACCGACGCGCACCGCCCAAATCGCCTTCCTTTCCATTGGTGGAACGTTTGTAAGTGCTTTTTTCGCTTGGTTGGGCACACCTTTTATCTCTCACTTTTACGATTATCTCTATGCCAGTCTTTTGAGCCTGCTTGCAATCTGGTGGTTTATTGTTTTAGTGATTACGGCCATAATCAGGCAGCTTCCCAGGCACCCAGAGACCGCACGGTGGATCGCAACGATAGCGATCGTGGCAGTGGTGAGCATTGTTCTTTTGGCCCCGATCACAAAAAACGCTGTAATGGGTTTCTTAGCCGAGCCATCTCCACTGACTGGCATCGTCACCGAAAAGGATGCTGACATCTCGAAATATGGAACATATTACTCAATCATGATTGATACAAATGTATACAACGTCACTCGGATTGCCTATTCTGAACTTCCCATCGGTGAAGTCGCCAACCTTGTCCGCACAGAATTTAATAATATGGCATTTCCCGTCCAGCATGTAAACCTGACCTGGGTCGGTGCATTATTGCTTATCTTGAATGTGTTAATTATTTCTAGCCAGATCGTTATCATTGGAAATGGGTTTATCAGGGAAGCAGAAAATTGATAAGTACGAAGCTTATCATCGCTTCAGGCAATACATCTTCCAAGGTCAAGAACGACCCAGCAAGTCGGGCACTGGACAGGTCGGTGCGCGCCGCGTTTTCAAGCATTTTCCCGATTGGACAGTATCGCCATCCCCGCCCTGGTTGTCGAGCCTGTCGAGACACCGCGCAGTTATCCCCTTCGGGAGCAATGTCGAAAACCATTAACCCCCACACTAAAAGTACCTCTTTATGCACATAACCATTCTTGCTCTTGGTTCGCGTGGTGACATTCAGCCTTATGCCGCCCTAGGCAATGGGCTAAAAATCGCCGGGCATCAAGTTCGCTTTATTACCTTCGAGAGTTTTACTACCCTGGTTGCCGAAAACAAATTGGATTTTCACCCTATGCAAGGAAACGCCCAAGCATTGGTTGCCCAAGGTGGGACAGATATGCTTGGGCTTATGAAATCTTTTGGTTCCCTGGCAGAGGGGTATGCCCGCGATTTATCTGACCCCCATTTGGGTGAAACGGACCTGATCATCAACCAATTACCAGCCGGGTTATATGGTTTTGACCTGGCAGAAAAATACGGCGTGCCCATGGTTATGGCATCTGTCATTCCATTGGCACGGACGAAACTGTTTCCCCTGATGGGATTCCCCAGGTTATCCATGCCTGGTTACAACAAAGCCACATACTATTTCGGCGAACAGATGGCTTGGCAAATATTTCGAGCCACGATAAACCGTTGGCGTAAAGAAACCCTGAATCTCAGCGCACTACCGATAAATGGCTATTTTGACCAAGTGGGAACACGCCGAATTCCCATCGTGAATGGCTTCAGTCCACATGTTGTGCCACGTCCGCAGGACTGGAATGAGCACGTCCATATCACAGGTTACTGGTTTCCCGAAAATAAACATTGGCGGCCATCCCGTGAATTATTAGATTTTATTGAAGCCGGCAAACCACCAGTGTTGATCGGCTTTGGAAGCATGCCAATCAAAGACCCACAACGAACAACAACGATCATTTTGAATGCGTTGCAGCAGAGCGGGCAACGGGGAATCTTGCATATGGGCTGGGGCGGCATTGGAAATCAAAAGTTACCAGACTACGCATTCAAGATTGATTATGCCCCCTATGATTGGTTATTCCCAAGAATGGCAATGATCATCCATCATGGAGGTTCCGGGACAACTGCTTTTGGTCTTCGTTCAGGGAGACCATCGTGCGTCGTGCCTTTTGTGTTTGACCAATTCTACTGGGGAGAACGCATTGCCCAGTTGGGCGTAGGTCACAAGCCGATACCCTACAAGAAATTAAACGCTGAGGCTTTGGCAAAAGCCATTCGCTTTGGGATTGACAATCCGCAAACAAAGCAAAAAGCATTTGAACTTGGACAAAGGATTCGAGCAGACAAAGGAATTGAAAACGCAGTAGAAATATTTGAAAAAATATTGTCCATTGGCGTTCATTGAATGCATCTTGGGTTTTCCCGTTTCGCTGGCAAGTCTCGTTCATGCCACCAGCAGGTATCCCCTAAAAGGGACAATGTCGCAAACCGTTGAGCAGGTTAAACATAAGGAATGGTATGCCCCAGAACAAACTAAAAACAGATGAGCAATTAGGTGATGATAACTTGCTTCCTGGTTTCCCGGGTTACCGTACGCGTCAAGGTCGTTCGGGTTTGGATCCTCTTGACACAAATCGCGAAGTAGCTTTTATGGAAGGAATTTTCTTGCGTAACCTGTTTGCTTTCAGGCTCAGGACGCGCAATCCCTTCCATCTGGTTTTGATGGTTATTTTTGGCGCAGCGACGACAGTTTTTATGTCATTCTTCTTTTATGCGCTACTTTCATCACCACTCAACGGAGAGCGCAATCTGGCATTCTACTTGACCATCTCTTTTATTTTCTTATACCTGGGTTTTTTTCTGCTGATTGGATTGGCGCTTTTAGTCAATTTTATGATCAATATTGCAGTGATTTTAGGTTTTGGAGAAAGCAGGCAAGAATTAAAAAACAAGAAAGT
>JANJTV010000139.1 GCA_024710905.1 Anaerolineales bacterium
CACTAAAAGTGTGCCTTTTCCCACTTGCATTATTGGGCAATTTCGTCTATCTTAAAGTGGCAACAACTGGTCAGAAACGAACGGCTTGAAAATGAAAAGGAGAAGACAAATGAAAAAACTGTTTGGTTTGACATCATTGGCAGTGATTGCCATGTTGGTGTTGGCTGCCTGCGGTGGCACCACTGCTCCCGCAACCGGCGGCGGACAGGCCATGGAAGGTTTGCCCGACCTGGGTGGCCGCACCATCACCGTCGCGGTGGAAAACGCCTACCCGCCCTTTAACTCAATCGACGAAGCCACCGGCGAAGCGGTCGGTTGGGATTACGACACCGTCAATGAAATCTGCAAGCGCGTGAACTGCGTGCCTGAATATAAAGAAGCCGCCTGGGATGGCATCTTCCCGGCCATGCAGGCTGGCGAATATGATGTGCTGGCCGACGGCGTAACCTTCACCGCCGAACGGGATGAGATCGTTGATTTCTCAGTCCCGTATGTGGTGGTCGGCCAGGTGCTCCTGGTTCGCGCTGGTGAAACCCGCGACCTGGAAGCCATGAAGGCGGATGCCGATGCCCGCGTAGGCACCCAGATTGGCACGACCAACGAAATTGTCGCCAAGGAAACCTTCACCGACAAGGAGATCCAGTCCTTTGAAGACTTCGGCGCCGCTGTGCTGGCCTTGCTCTCCGGCGATATTGATGCCGTTGTGGTGGATAACGTCTCCGCTTCGGGCTTTATGGCTGAAAACGAAGGCCAGCTGGCCATTGGCGGCCAGATCACTTCTGATGAAGAACTGGCTTTTGTGTTCCCGCCCGGCTCCGACCTGAAAGCCGCTTTCGACGCCGCGCTCGAATCGATGAAAGCAGACGGCACCCTGGCTGAACTGAATAAAAAGTGGGGCCTGAGCGACTAAACCTCCTGTAAGCACAGGAGACGTTTCTGACCGATCGCCGGGAGGCTGGCCTGCCAGCCTCCCGGTACGCCAAAAGGAGACCAGGATGCAAACTGCTGAAATGCCCCAACGCCCAACCCTGCTGCCCGGCGTGGACGCTTCCAAGTGGCCATGGTGGGCGATTACCCTCCTGCTGGGAGCCGCCGCGATCGTCGGGCTGGTGCTGACCGACCAAAATTACCAGGAAACGTTCATCTTCCTGAAAGATGGCGTCATTACCACCCTGCGCATCACTTTCTTTTCATACATCCTGGCCACGATCCTGGGCCTGTTCACAGGGTTGTTTCGGGTCTCGAAGAACCCGATCCTGTACAACATTTCCACTTTTTATGTGGAAACCATTCGTGGTGTACCGCTGGTGGTCCTGCTGCTTTATATCGCTTTTGCCATTGTCCCGCTTTTTATTGAGTTTTCCACCTGGCTCGGGCTGGGCATTTCCATTCGCGACATCCCGATGGAACTACGCGCCATCATCGCCCTGGCCATCGGCTACGGAGCCTATGAAGGCGAAGTTTTCCGCGCAGGCATCCAGTCCATTGGCAAAGGCCAGATGGAAGCCGCCCGTGCGCTCGGCCTGAACTACTTCCAGGCCATGCGATTTGTCATCCTGCCCCAGGCCATTCGCCGCGTACTGCCCCCATTGGGCAATGACTTCATCGCCCTGCTGAAAGACTCCTCGCTGGCCACCGTGCTGGCCGTCAACGAACTGACCCAGCTGGGCCGCCTGCGCCGCGCCAGCACTTTCCGGGTACTGGAAACCTTCAACATGGTGGCCTTCATGTACCTGGCCATGACGCTGTTGCTCTCTGCCTTCGTACGCTGGCTGGAAGAAAAAATGCGCATCCAGGAATAATCCCCTACTACCCAGCAAACAGCCGCCCAGCGCGGCTGTTTTGTTAACCTTTGAAACGCCCCTTACAGGTAAAATTAAGCCATGGAAAGCAACGCGCCCGATACCACCCTCACTCTGCCGGAATTTTTCATCAACCGCGAACTCAGCCTGCTGGACTTCCAGAAGCGTGTCCTGGAGGAAGCCTACGATGAAAACAACCCGCTGCTCGAACGGGTGAAATTCCTGGCGATCTTTGGCTCCAACATGGATGAATTCTTCATGGTGCGCGTGTCCGGCATCCGCAAGCAGGTCGAAGCGGGCATCGCCGACCGCACGTCAGACGGGCTGACCCCGCGCGAGCTGCTGGCGGCCATCCGCAAGCGGGCGCACGAACTATATGCCGATGCACAGGCCTGTTACCAGAAAAAACTGCTGCCGCGCCTGGACAAGGCCGGGATCCACATTATTGACTACGCCAAACTGAGCAAAGTCCAGAAAGAACGCGCCGATAGTTATTTTGACGAAATCGTCTTCCCCGTGCTCACCCCGCTGGCCCTCGACCCCGGCCACCCATTCCCTCACATCTCCAACCTGAGCCTGAACCTGGCCGTCGTGATTCGGGATAAAAAGGGGAACGAGAAATTTGCGCGCGTGAAAGTGCCTGACACGCTGCCGCGGCTGGTTCCAATCAAAAAGTCTTCTGGAGGCGTACGCCGGGACGGCACCATCCCGTACCATCATTATTTTGTCTGGCTGGAGCAGATCATCATGGCCAATGTCGGCCGCCTGTTCCCCGGCATGCAGGTGGTGGCAGTGCACCCCTTCCGTATTGTGCGCGATGCCGATATTGAGATCCAGGAGCTGGAAGCCGACGACCTGCTCGAATCGATGCAGCAGAACATCCGAAAACGGCGTTTCGGGCTGGTGGTCAAAATGGCCATCAATGAAAGCATGCCTGCCGAAATTCGCGACATCCTGGTGGAAAACCTGGAAGTGACTGCCTCGGACGTCTATGTGCTGAGCAGCCACCTCGGGCTGGCCAGCCTGTGGCAGATCTATAACAGTGTGGAACGCTACGAACTGAAATACGAACAATACAAACCGGGCATCCCGGCTTCTTTCCGCAACCTGACCCAACCGTCAGATGTATTTGATGCCATCCGCCACGAGAACGTCCTGATTCATCATCCTTACGATTCATTTGCGCCGGTGGTGGACTTCCTGATCGCCGCCGCCCGCGACCCGCAGGTGCTGGCCATCAAACAAACCCTCTACCGGGTGGGCAAGAATTCCCCGGTGGTGGATGCCCTGCTGGAAGCCTCCGAACGCGGCAAGCAGGTGGCGGTCCTGGTAGAGTTGAAAGCGCGTTTCGACGAGGAAAGCAACATCGGGTGGGCGCGTAAACTGGAGCAGGCCGGGGTGCACGTCGTCTATGGCCTGGTCGGGTTGAAAACGCACAGCAAAATCGCCCTGGTTGTACGCCAGGAAGGGGAAGGCATCCGCCGGTACATCCACCTGGCGACAGGCAACTATAATGCCGTGACCTCGCAACTGTATGAAGATTACGGCATGTTTACCAGCGACGAGGCGATCGGCCGCGACGCCACGGACCTGTTCAATTACCTGACCGGTTACTCCACCAAGCAGGATTACCAAAAGCTGCTGGTCGCCCCGGTCAACCTGCGCAGCCGCCTGCAGGAGCTGGTGCAGCGCGAGATCGAACATGCCCGTCAGGGACGCGAAGCGCGATTGATCTTCAAAACCAACTCGCTTGTGGACACGAAGTTCATTAAATTGCTCTACGAAGCCTCCCAGGCCGGGGTAAAGGTGGATTTGCTGGTGCGCGGCATTTGCTGCCTGAAAGCAGGCCTGCCGGGAGTCAGTGAGAACATCCGCGTGAAAAGCATTGTGGGCCGCTACCTGGAACACAGCCGCATTTATTATTTCCAGAATGACGGAAAAGAAGAACTGTACATGGGCAGCGCCGACCTGATGCCGCGCAACCTCGACCACCGGGTGGAAGTCGTCTTCCCGATCGAGGACAACCGGCAGGTGCGCCATATCCGTGATATTGCGCTGGAGACCTACCTGCGCGACAACCTGCGTGCGCGGGTGATGCTGCCTGATGGCTCGTACAAACGATTGAAGCCGGGTGAAAAGGATCAACCCGTCGATTCGCAGCAGGCCTTCATGCAGATGACAAGGAAATGAGACATTCAATGCCAAAAAGTAAAAAAGCCAGGCTGGAATCTGCGCTCGAACAGGTAGTCAATGAGAAAATCCTGGCGGCAAAAGTGCTGCGGGAACAGGCAAGCACGGTCTTGAATATCTCGCTATTATTAAATGATCAGAATATCAAAGTGGATTACGCCAGGAAACTGGAAGCAGCGGCAGAGATCATTTATGATGTAACCGATTACATCTTGTTGTCCCCAATCTCCGAGCAACCCATTCCCGAGAAAGATTTCCTGGTGCTCCTGGGTAAATGGTACAAAGTAAAAACGTGACGTGGGATTTCCACGTCACGTTCATTTGTGCGCTGGAGAGGACTTGAACCTCCACGCCTTGCGGCACATGGCCCTCAACCATGCCTGTCTGCCAATTCCAGCACCAGCGCAAGCAAGCAGGTATTATAATCACCTTTGCCTTCCTGTCAACCTCGCCCCAGCAACCGGGCGTATCGGGACGGGTTAATATCAAAAATCACACAGGAGTAGACGCATGACGAAAATCGTTGTAGATGCCATGGGAAGTGATGAATACCCTACCCCCGATGTGGTCGGGGCTGTCCAGGCTGCCCGTGAATACGGCGTGGAGATCATCCTGGTCGGAGACGAAGCGCAGATCAAACCTGTGCTCGAGGCCCAGAACCCCGGCAACCTGCCCATCACCATTGTGCACGCCCCCGAAATGCTGACCATGGAAGACAAAGGCGTGGCCCTGGCCCTCAAGGCCCGCCGCCCGAACGCCAAGAATTCCATGGCCATCGGCATTGACCTGGTAAAGAACGGCCAGGCCGATGCCTTCGTCACCGCCGGGAACACCGGCGCAGCCATGGCCACCGCCTACTTCCGATTGGGCACCATTAATGGTGTCGACCTGCCCGCCCTGGCGCCGGTCTTCCCCACCGCCACCGGCTTCTGTGTGGTGCTCGACATCGGCGCCAACCCGGACGTCAAAGCCGAAAACCTGCACCAGTTTGCCATTATGGGCAGTGTCTACGCCGAAAAGGTGCGTGGGGTGAAGAATCCCAAGGTCGGCCTGATCTCCAACGGCGAAGAGGAAGGCAAGGGCAACCAGCTGGTCAAGGATGCCACCCCGCTGCTCAAGAATGCCGGGCTGAACTTCTTTGGCAGCGTGGAAGGCAAGGAAGTGATCGGCGGCAAAGTAGATGTGGCCGTCACCGACGGCTTCACCGGCAATGTCATGCTCAAGTCCTCCGAAGCGGTCGCCAAACTGGTCGTGGATAAAATCCGTGAAGCGATTAAAACCGGCGGGCCGCTGGCCCTGCTGGGCGGCATGCTGGTGAAACCGGCGCTTGGCAAAATCAAGAAACTGCTCGACCCCAGCGAGGAAGGCGCGGCGCCATTGCTCGGTGTCAACGGCCTGGTGTTCATCGGGCATGGCCGCTCGAACGATGTGGCCATTAAGAACGCCATCCGCGTGGCCAATGCCGCCGCTCGAGCCAATGTACTGGAATCAATGAAAACCGCAATCGAAGAACGGCTGAAATAATTCAATTTTGGCAAGGAGAATGCGATGAGTCGCAAACGTGTAGTAATCACTGGCATGGGGGCCGTCACCGTTTTAGGAACCGGCCTGCAAGCCTACTGGGAAGGCCTGAAAGCAGGCCGCTCCGGTGTACGGCGCATCACCCAGTTCGACGCCAGTGCCTTCCCCTGCCAGATCGCAGGCGAAATCCCTGATTTTGACGTGGAACAATTCATGGATCGCAAGGAAGCCCGGCGCGTGCCGCGCTCGGCCCAGATCGCCTTCTCGGCCGCCAAAATGGCCGTGCAGGATGCTGGGATGCCCATGCCGCTGGCGAGCCCCGAGCGGTCCGGCGTTTCAATGGGCACAGCCATTGGCGGGCTGGACCGCGCCGATGAAGGCATCGCCATTATCCGCAGCCAGGGTTATGACCGGATGAATCCCTTCATTGTACCGACCTCTCTGGTCAACATCTCGGCGTATCTCATCTCCCAGGGCTTCCAGGCGCTGGGGCCAACCCTGACCGTGGGCACGGCCTGCGCCACCGGCACACAGGCGGTCGGGGAAGGCGCCGAGATGATCCGTCGCGGCGCGGCAGATGTGGTCCTGGCGGGTGGCACCGAAGGGCTGATCGCCGATTTCGCCATCGGTGGTTTCAGCGCCATGCGCGCCCTGCCGACCAGCTTCAACGAAGCACCTGAAAAAGCCTCCCGCCCCTTCACCAAAAGCCGTGAAGGGTTCGTCTATTCGGAGGGTTCGGCCGTGCTGGTGCTGGAGGAACTCGAGCACGCCCTGGCGCGCGGCGCACGCATCTATGCCGAGGTGGCCGGGCATGCCTCATCATCCGATGGCTTCCACATGGCCGCCCCTGACCCCGAGGCCTCCGGCCCTGCCCGCGCCATGAAGTGGGCCATTGCCGACGCCGGGATGAAACCTGCCGATATTGACTATGTCAATGCACACGGCACCTCCACACCATTAAATGACCAGACCGAAACCAGGGCGATCAAGATTGTCTTCGGCGACCACGCCAAGAAGCTGGCCATCAGCTCGGTCAAATCCATGCTGGGGCATGCCATGGGCGCTTCCGGCGCACTGGAGGCCATCGCCAGCACGATGACCATTTACGAGGGGATCATCCCGCCAACCATCAACTACGAGGATCCCGACCCCGAACTGGACCTGGATTACGTGCCCAACACAGCCCGCAAACAGGCAGTGCGCACGGTCATCTCCAATTCGTTTGGCCTGGGCGGGCAAAACGCCTGCCTGGTGCTGAAGAAGTTTGAAAACTAGGGAAACCGTCTGGTACAATTTTCACAATTCCGAGGGCGCGGAAACGCGCCCTTTTCGTTAGACTCCACACAGGGACACCCATCATGAAAGTATTGATCAACGAAAAGATCGTCAGCCGCAACCTCAAGGTCGGCCAGTTCACCAGCCTCGGCGCACTGATCGTGCTCGGTTTTGGCCTGTACGCCTCCTACGCCTGGCCCGAGCAGGTCGTGCTCTCTTTCGGGGCGCTCATTCTCGGCTTCCTGCTCTCACAGTTTGGCATTTATTTTGGCAACCGCTGGGGGCGCAAACCGAGCGTACACGAGCGCATCACCGCCAGCCTGAAAGGTCTGACCCGCGACTACACCCTCTATCATTACCTGACACCCGTCTCGCACCTGCTGGTTGGCCCGGCCGGGGTATGGATCATCGAACCGTATTACCAGCGTGGCACCATCACCTACGAAAAAGGCCGCTGGCGCCAAAAAGGCGGCGGCATCCTGCTGCAATACCTGAAAATCTTTGCCCAGGAAGGCATCGGCCGCCCGGACCTCGAACTGGAAGCCGACCAGCTCAACCTGCAAAAACACTTTGCAAAAGAATTCGGCGAGGATGAAATGCCTGCCGTTAATGCCGTGCTGGTCTTCACTGACGAACGCGCCGAGATCCAGGCCGATGAGGCTCCGATTGCCACCATGCAGATCGCCAGACTCAAGGAATTCATCCGCCAGCAGGCAAAAGACCATGCCCTGGACGCAGAAACCGTCAAACGCATCCAGGGGACGTTCCCCAAGGATGCTGAATAATCATCCAATAACAGTTCACATACCTACCGGTTGAGCCTGCTGATGAAAGAAATGATATCTGTGCTGGGAACGATCGGGAAAACACTCCTGGTTCTTCTGGTCTATCCCTTGGGCTTTGGTGTTGGCATTGCGATTGTATTCCAACTTGTCACCACGCTTGTTGAGTCCCCCTTTCGCATTCCCGTGGCAATGGCTGCATTCGCTGCTTATATTTATGCATTCGGGCGCTGGGTGCTTCGGCTAAAAACACGTCCGCCTCTGTCTCAGCGTTCAAAGGAGAAGCTACGACAGCTCTTCAGAATTGTAAACCCACCACGGCAGCCCACCTCAACACCCCGAGATTTAAACTCCCGGCACGGGTGACTTTCACGGTCAGCTGGAAAATCCCCGCCGATCTTTCATGATACACTACGCCCATGCAACCAATCGTCGCCCTCGACATCGAAACCACCGGGTTGGATCCGAAAAAAGATGCCATCATCGAAATCGCCGCCGTGCGCTTCAATGGCCGCCGGATCGAAGACAAGTGGACGACCCTGGTCAACCCCAACC
>JANJTV010000145.1 GCA_024710905.1 Anaerolineales bacterium
CAGGATGCGCAACAGCGAGGTCTTGCCAACCCCATTGGGGCCAACAATGCCCAGCCGCGCGCCGCTGGCAATACCAAATGTCACACCGGCGAAAATATCGCGGTGGCCATAAGATTTGGTGAGGGAGGAAATGGTAAGGATGGACATCGTTAATTCGAACAGGACACAAGCGCGGCGAGATTATACATTGAAACCAGGTGGACAGTTTACGGCAGATACACCCCCACCCACTGCCCCTGCCGGGCCAGGTGATAGGCCTGTTCTTTGAAAGTGATCGTCTCTGGCGTGTCCAGGTACAGGGAAAGCACTGCGCAGGGTTCAAACCCCTGCCAGTAGGAATCGCCCTGGCGACTGCTCTCGTCAGTTACCAGGATATGCTTGATAACCAGATCCTCCCCAAGACGGTCCTGTAAAAAGACCCAGGCGGGATACTCCATGGCATTCACATGGGCCACCAGGCCAATTGTATTGCAACCGGAAGCGCCCAGAACATCCATCCCGGCGATGTAATCATCTGCTTCCGGGCGGTCGATCAGGTACAACGATTCGCGCGGAGTGGTAAAAATATTGCCCGAGCCCCAAAAAGGCTTGGAACGCCCGTAGAACACCCAGGGTAAGCTCAACAAAACCAAACTGATTGCAAGCACATTACCCCATCTAGGGAAAAAATGGCGGTCTAGCAGCCAGGCCAGCCAGGGGATGCACACCAGGAAGATGGGCGTATGCAAACGGGTATGCCAGGGCTGCCAGCGCAGGTAGGCTGAAAAAGCCAGCCCCGCCAGAAGGCAAACACCAAAATAGATCATTTGTGGGCTGCGCCAGGGTGTCTTCAGCAAGAACAAAATCGCCCCGGCAAAAAGCAAGAGCAGGTGCAATAAATTCCCGGCCCGGTCTTCGATGCGCGTCAGCGGGTGGATCATAAATTTTGTAGACAAGAAATTAAGCCCGGGCTCATTCATTGAAATCCCAAGCACCTGTTCGTGGAATTGTTGTATGCCCGCCTGCATCCACTGAGTAACCGGCCAGCCGCCCGGCAGGCCAATGTGCAGGGCCAGGTTACGAATCAGGTTTGATGCCACCCCGGGGACAGAGAAAAATGCATTCTGGTAGGGGCTTTCCCCCGGCGCATAGATTGGCCCCAAAGGCGAGCCATACAGATCATAATTGCGCAAGTGGTGCCCGGCGGTCAGCGTCAGCACAAGGCCAGCCGCAACTGCAAGTTGGGCAAGTTCAGCCAAGTTCCTGCGCCGAATCCAATCTGTGCCCAGCCAGAGCACAAACGGGAAAGCATAAAGATACGTCGTCGCTTTGGTCAGCACAGCCAGCCCCAATGCAATGCCCAACCCCAAGGCCATTAGCCAGCCGGGATGTTTCATCCATTGCAGCGAAAAGAACACAAAGCACAATACCCAAAAACCGGTCGTCACATCTGTCATTGTGCTGGTAATTTGCATAATAAAAGAAGGCATGCTGGCCGCCAACAATGCCGCCAGCCACTGCCCACGCTGATCTGCGCCGAACAACCCGGCCAAAAGTGAAATTGCAACCAGGCAACCCAACCCGGCGAACCACTGCACCAACTGGGCAGGCCAATCCCCCCCGGCTAGGGCCATCAGGTGCAAAATGGCATACTCGCTCCAGGGGTTATGGTGCAGTTGGCGGTCTATGGATGTCGGATAAAAAGCCACCGATTGGGTTTGCAGCCAGTGCATCACCCGCGGCAGGTGATAGGACAGGCCATCACTGTAATTGGGCGGGGAAATGATTGCCGCCAACCCGGTAGGGATAAATATCACCAGGATGCAGGCCAGGAACACCCATGCCAGCCTCGTGAGCATAGGCCAACGGGGCAAGGCTAGCAACCTGCTTTCAGGTCGGCACGCCCAGACCAACAATAACAGGACAAACAACCAAAAGATAATTAACCCTGAGGGAGTTAATACACCTGCCAGGCTTAGTAATTCGGTGCTACCCGTCACCAAAATCCCCCAGACCACTGCAACCCACAAAAAAGCCTCCCGCCAGGCGATTCTTAAACTAAGCCAGCGCCACAGATAAACAAAGAACAGGATTGGCAGGACAATCAACATACCCGGTTATCAACAAAACTGGACCATATTAAGGTAGGGGAAATCCTGCGGCGTAACGGCCATGCGCGCCAACGGCGCTACAGGCTTTGTGCTTCCCCACTCTTCCACTTCGGCATCAAACCAGTCCAGCAATCGGTCAGGTCGTTTGTCCGGGAAATCCTCCGCGCGGCAAAAATAGATCATGCCGTCAGCAAATGGGTTGTTTTCGCGGTTATTCAGCGGCAACTCAAAATGATAGTACTTCAGGCGGCCGGGCCCGCGACCCTGGCGCAGGCAGCCATTACGCGTCCAGTTAAATTTTGTTTTGTCGAGGATGGCAAACCACATCGCCCAAAAAGCATCCGGCGAGGCGAAAATCTGCTGGCGATTGCCAAACTCATTGTTGTCCCCACTTAAGCGGATCGGCTCAAGGGTTTGCAGGTCCTTGCGCGGCGAGCCATGCAACACCAACCCGCCCCAATCGCAGACATAGGCCAAAAATTCGGGTTTGGGATATGGCAATCCATAACGGATTTCCACCCCGGGGGAGCCAGCCAGGATGTCATCCACCAGCGAATCAAACGCTTCGCGCCGGGCTGGCTCAGGGAGGGTGATTTTCCGTTTCGTAGGTGGAATCGGGCTTCCCAGGCGTTTGCGCAGGCGGGGATAGAAGAATTGAAAGGCCGGGCGGGCCAAAATGGGCGGGAGTTGCATGCTCATTCCTGGGGCGGGTGCGCTTCGGGGATGTGCACTGGCTGTTCCTTACCCAGTTCCAGTGAACGCTGGTAGGCCGCCCAGACTGCACGCGAGATGGCTGTTCGGAAACCGGCCTTTTCAAGATAATACAATGCTTCGGCGCTGGTACCGCCCGGCGAGGTGACCTGGTTGCGCAGGGTGGCCGGGTGTCGGGCGGCTGTTTCATAGTATGCCGCAGAACCTTTGATGGTCTGCAACACCAACTGCTCGGCGATGCGGCGCGGGAAACCCATATGCACGCCTGCGTCAATCAGCGCTTCCATGAACATGAAGACGTAGGCCGGGCCAGTGCCGGAGAGGGCTGTCGCCATATCCAAGTAGTGTTCGTCTTCAACAAAGACTTCTTCGCCAAGTGCCGAAAGGATAGACCGGGCAGTCTCCTTTTGCTCGTCATTAACGGCGGGTGAGGCGCACCAGACGGTGATTCCCTGGCTGATCTGAGCCGGGGTATTGGGCATGGAGCGCACAATGGCATTGTGCTTAAGGCCATTGCTGATTTTTTTTATGCCCGCCCCGGCAATAATGGAAATGACAAGTGCATTCGGGCGAATCCCTTTCAGGCCTTTCATCACTTCACTCAGGCGCTGCGGTTTGACCGAAAGCACAACTACATCAGCCTGTAGGGCAGCAGCCAGGTTCTCAGTGTGGGTTTGGATACCATACTTTTCATGCAACTGATTAACCCGTTCCTCGCGCGGGCCGGAGGCCAGCAGATGCACAGGTTCAGCCAGGTTCTGGCGGATTAAACCGGCAATCATGGCTTCGGCCATTGCGCCGGGGCCAATAAAAGCAATGGTCTTATTTAACATGTGGAACTCCTCGGAACAGGAACCGGAAAATAAGTGTTACTGGAAATACCCCAGCGCCAGGCGCAGGCGTTCTTCCACATCCTGCGCGGCGTCTTTTGGAATGGATTGTATGGCGGTTTGGGCCTCGACCACAGAATACCCCAGGGCGGTTAAGGCGGCCAGCACCTCCCCATCCACATCGGTCATGGTCGCCACTTTACCCAGGACATCCGTCGGTTTGAGCCGGTCTTTCAGGTGCAGGGCAATCTTCTGGGCGGTCTTTTTGCCCACGCCAGGCACACGGGCAAACAGGTCCCCTTCTTCGGAGAATACAGCCCGTTGAACGGCATCCAGGCTGAGGGTGGAGAGCACCGAGAGCGCCACTTTGGGGCCAACCCCATCCACACCGAGCAAAGCCAGGAAGAGGGCGCGCTCCTCCGTGGTTTCGAATCCATATAAAGAAAGTTCGTTTTCGCGCACCACAAGATGGGTATGCACGAACACCTGATCCCCGACGGAAAAACGTTCGGCCAGGCCTTTGGGCACAGACACGCGCAAGCCCACCCCACCTACTGAAATGACCAGGGTTGCCTCTTCCTTGTGTTGCAGTTCTCCGAGCAGCGAGGCGATCATGGGTTGATTTTACCGCGAGTTGTACTTGTAAATCGCGAGATGCGTAATGGCAATTGCAAGGGCATCGGCGGCATCGTCTGGTTTGGGAATGCTTGGCAGGTTAAGCAACACGCGTACCATCTCTTGAACCTGTTTCTTGTCGGCTGAACCATACCCTGCCACGGCCTGCTTCACTTCGTTGGGCGTGTATTCGGATACGCCAAGCCCATTTTGCGCCAGCGCCAGCAGGATCACCCCGCGCGCCTGGCCGACCGTGATTGCCGTAGATATATTTTTCTGGAAAAAGAGTTTTTCCACCGCGCAAGTATCGGGTGAATGTTCAGCGAGTAATTTGTTGAGCTGCTGGTAAAGCAAATCTAACCGTTCCGGCTGGGGAAGTTCCTTGGGAGTGAGAATGACCCCGTACGAGACAGATTCCAGCGAGCCGTCACGATGTTCACGTACCAGGCCATAGCCAGTGGTGGCAGTACCAGGGTCAATACCAAGGGAGAGGGTCATTTTTTAAATTGATAGAGTTGCATATCATCATATTCATACAGCTTGATGACAGGTCGGTCGGTAATATCATCAATGGTATTAATAGTTGTTTTGACAATGTAATAAATGTTTCCCTGGTCATTATCTCCCGGTGGGTAAGGAACATCATAATACCAAAAATAATAATATATAGACCAGTTGCTCATCGGCGAAATTCGGATGCGGTCCTGCTGGGTGATGATTGGTTTTAGGGCAAGGACGGCCTGCGGTGCACCGCGAAAAGCGCTTGTGTCTGGGTAGCGAGTAACAACATCATTCACTACCAGATTAATACAAAAAATTACCCCAGCAACAAACATCCCCCAGTTTATTGCCTGCTGCAACAAGGGGGAGAATGTTCGAGTCAGGCTGGCCAGGCCATACCCCATCACAACGAACAAAAATGGCAGGAAATACATCAGGGTACGGCTGTATGGAACAACCCGCTGTAGTATTATGACTAGTGTCGCCCCCAGCAAAAGAGCGGGCAACAACAGCCCAACCGTCCAATCACGTTTACGCAAGGCTACGATATTGCCGAATAAGGTCAACCCTGCGGCAGACACCAAAAACCATCCGGGAATATCCCGAAAAAATTCGGGGCCTACTTTTTGAAACTGGGTCATCAAATTAACCGGGAGGTCTGAGAACGCCTGTGGTGCAACAAACTTATTATTGATGATTAGTTCTACACCATTAGCAACAACAATCACTGGCAAATAGAGCAGGATGGTGAAGATTACAACCCCAACCCCAATAGGGAAAAGTACCTGAAGAAAAGCATCGTGCCACGATTTTCCGCGCACCAGCATAAGCGCTAACAGCCAGATGAAAATACCAGCCAGCGGCAGTGCCGTAGCAGGCATTGTCCATAAACCAAGTGCAGTTAAAAGTATAAAGAGGGAATTCCTGATAAATGTTGGTTGTTCAACCATCTTTATCACTAGCAATCCCAAACCCAAGCTGATTAACAAGACGAGCGTGTACCCACGGGCATTGGTGGAGTATAAGATTAAGTAGGGGAGTACCGCGCTGGCGAGTGCCGACACAAAACCAAGTTTGTATTCACCTGAGATGGAACGACCCAGCCAAAAAGAAGCACCAATCACCCCCAATCCAGCCAGAAATGCCGGCAGGCGAATATCAAAAGGATGACCGCCAAAAACTGATGTTGAAATGAAAACAAGCACACTATGGAAAACATGATTGTTCGGCGCAAAATAATCGAATAACCGAACTACACCTTCATTTACAAATCCCATGAAGGTGTAAGCTTCGTCACCACGCATGGGCTGGTTCATAAACGGCAAACGGACTGCAACTCCCAACAGTATTATCGCTGACAACCCGACCATCTCAGCCGGGTTATGAGAAGAAAAATTGCTCAAAGAACTCCACTGGCGATAAAAAAGAGCGGGAAACTGTTTAATCTCATTAAACAACCAAACAAAAAGCCCATCATGATTTTTTCGTAAACGCCAAAAACTGACACTCCCCATAACCAGAAGAACAACCGCCATCAAAACAGCCGCCTGGGCAATTCCATGGGGACGTTTCAATACCCCAGCAGGCAACCAATCTGGCAACTGAATTACCCCCACTATCAACATTATCCCTGCGCCAGCCAATAAAATAAATGTCTCAAGCCAATAAACTGATTTGTGCGCCACATTTACCTCAACAAGTTAAATCAAAACTGCAAGGGTGGTCATCACGCTTGCAGTTAAACATACGAAACTATTCCGCTTCGAGCGCCGCCAGGGCATCTTCGGAGATCTTCAGGTTGTGGTAAACCGACTGTACATCATCCAATTCTTCAATCGCATCCACCACCTTGAGCACCTGCAGGGTCTCTTCCACACCCAGGTCCAATTCCTGCTTGGCGATCAGGCGCAGGCCTGATTCTTCCGGGCGGACCTTCCTGCTGTTCAGGGCGTCGCCAATCATCTTGAAGGCATCCACCGGGCCCAGGATTTCGATATTGTCGCCATCTTCAAGCACATCATCCGCGCCGGCTTCGATCGCCAGTTCAAAGGCCTGATCGTACGAAAGCTGGCTGGCCGGGAAGTAAAAGTAAGACTTGCGCTCAAACTGCCAGCCCACCGCGCCCGCTTCGGCCATGTTGCCACCGCTCTTGCTAAAGGCATGGCGAAGGTCAGAGACCGTACGGTTGCGATTATCCGTCACACATTCCACCATGATGGCCGAGCCATGCGGGCCGTAGCCTTCCAGGGTCAGTTCTTCGTACGCCGCACCGTCTTTATCCTCCCCCGTACCGCGCCGGATGGCACGTTCAATGTTGTCTTTGGGCATGTTCTCGGCGCGGGCCTTGTCCACTGCCAGCCGCAAGCGGAAGTTAATATCAGGGTCGCCTCCGCCATCACGGGCAGCCATCACAATTTCGCGCGCCAGGCGGGTAAAAATCGCCCCGCGTTTGGCGTCTGCCGCGCCCTTTTTACGTTTAATCGTAGACCACTTGGAATGCCCGGACATACCACTTACTCCTTCTGAAGTTCAAATTCTGAAAAATAGCCTGAAAATTATAACATAAGCACTTTTCGGTATAATCCCCGCCATGCTCGCCAAACTGTGGAACAGCCTGGGCTTCACCCGTCACTCGTCTTACCTGTTTTCAGCCTTCCTGCTCACCTGCTTCCTAATTGTTTACATCTGGTGGCCGCTGGTCGAGGAATACTTCGCCCTGATGCAGCCCTACATGGAAACCGGACAATATCCCTGGTACCTGTTCGTAGATTGGCTGCTGCTGGGGATTTTCGCCTTTATGAGCGTCACCATCATGGCACGCGCCAACCTGAAAACCGACAGCCTGATCATCCTGGTGGGCACCTTCGGCGGGCTAGTGATCGAAAGCTGGGGCACCCAGACCAACCTGTGGCATTATTACACCGCCGAACGCCCGCCATTGTGGATTATCCCCGCCTGGCCGATTGCCAGCCTGAGCATAGACCGCATCGGGCGCACCCTGGGCTGGGCCACCGCCAAACTAAACGATTCCATCATCCAGACTGCCTACTGGCTCACCTTCCCGGCCTTTTACCTGCTGATGCTCTGGTTCGTCTGGCCAACAATGGATAAACCCTACACCATCGCTGCCCTGCTGATTTGCGCATTGATGATCATCGCCCCGCACAACCAGCGCACTGCCCTGCTGACCTTCATCGCCGGTTCCGGGCTGGGATATTTCCTGGAGCTTTGGGGCACCACCCGTGAGTGCTGGACGTATTACACCTATGAAACACCACCCGTCTTTGCTGTCTTCGCACATGGCATGGCGGCTGTGGCCTTCTGGCGCACAGGTCTGCTTGTTCAAACGGCTTGGAATAAATTAACCCGTCGCGAGGCCTTATGGCAAAACTAAAACTTGACCTGCATGCCATCTACAACCGCAGCGACCAGATTGACGCCGAACTTAACCGCATTGTACAGGAAGCCATCCAGAAGAAAATCGAACTGGTGGAGATCATTCCCGGCAAAGGCAGCGGGCAGCTCAAAAAGAAGGTACTGCGCTTCTTAAACCAGGGGCACATCAAAAAACTTTATCACCGCCTTGAAAAAGATGACAAGAATTTTGGTCGGGTTTTCATTCACTTCAGGTTCTAAAACGGGAGGGCAGTTTCTAAACTGCCCTCCCGTTTGCGTTTATGGCTGGTAGGTAACCTGCCAGCGCTCATCCGCTGCTAGTCCTGTGGGGATGATTTCAAGATTACATGTCTTCAAAATATATGGAATGCGCCCGGCATCAAAAACGGTTACAAAATCACTGCGGGTCAGATGGTTTCGTTCATCCGGCGAGTAG
>JANJTV010000010.1 GCA_024710905.1 Anaerolineales bacterium
GCTCAGGATTCAGACTGGCTGCTAGGAAAGGAATACAAGGATGAACGTTAAAAATCCCTATGATGATACTCCCTACGACCGGCTGTCTGTCCCGGATGACACAGCGCTGGGATTGTTTACTCCCGAGTCGCGCCAGAAGGACGTAACCACCCGCGTTGGCTTATTACTCAAAGCGCGGGTACGGGATGCCCACCAGTTGACCGAGGCCCGCAAGGCGCTGGGATTCCCTAATCGCATCGAGGTAGATGCTTTCCTGCGCAGCACACTTTCTTATGCGCGCGAGATCGATTCCCTGATTACCATGATCGACCAGGCGCCTACCGTACCGCAGCCACCCCTGGATTGGCTGGCGCCGCTCACCTTCCTGCTTGAGCCCTTGCCTCCTGTCCCACTGGTGGCCAGGCAGGGCGAAAAACTGCCGCAGCTCTCCCACTACAGCGATCCGCGCCTGGATTTGCTGGCCGTCCCCTTTGACAGGTGAATTATGTCTGATCCTTTTGCGATTACTGAACTGCCTCCCCTGCCGCCCGAACTGCCGGAACCGTTGGCCGGGATAGAGCGGGCCGGCCTCCCGGCCCCGTCCCTGCCGCGTGTGCTGGCCCGAGAAGTGGTCGGGGAATTGACCCGCCAGCGTACCCGGCTGTCCCTGCAACTGGAAGATCAATCCCGTGACCGCCAGCATGCCATGCGGGCTTTCCTGCGCCGGATTCTGGCTGTGTTGGACAGTATGGACCGCATCCTGCATGGCCTGCCCTCCACTGACGAGTCTGCCGAGACCATCTCCATCCTGAGACGGCAGCTGCTGCAGATCCTGGAAGATGAGCAGGTCAGTCTGGTGGAGGTTTCCCCGGGGGACTCCTTTAATGGGGACCTGTGCGAGGTGGCCGAACGCAGGGAACGTCCGGATTTGCAGCCTGGGACAGTGATTGCTGTCGAGCGCCGGGGCTACCTGTGGAAGGACCGGCTGCTGCGCCCGGCGCGAGTCATTATCGCTTATCAACAAGGAGCGTGAAATATGGCCAATCGAGCTGTTGGGATCGATCTCGGTACTACCAATTCAGTCATCGCCCAGATTAAGGCCACAGAGCCGCGGGTTATAGATAACGAGGACAGTGAGCCATTGACTCCCTCGGTGGTTTACCTGACCGAAGCCAACGAATGGGTGGTTGGCAAGGGTGCACGTCATCGCGGTGGTAGTTCCCCCGAGAACACTGTCTTTTCAATTAAACGGTTTATGGGTCGGGATTTCGATGACCCGGAGTGCGCACGGGATATTGCTGCTGCGCCGTATAAAATGGCCAAATCACACCTGGGCGAGGTGGATGTGTTGCTGCGCGGACGGGCGTATTCTCCGCCCGAGATCTCCGCTGTCATTCTTGAGTCGCTTAAGCGTGGTGCAGAAGCATACCTGGATGCCAGCGTCTCTCACGCGGTCATCACCGTACCGGCGTATTTTGGCAATCGCCAGCGCGAAGTGACCCGCCTGGCCGGACGCCTGGCAGGCCTGAATGTCATGCGTATCATTCCAGAACCAACGGCAGCAGCCCTGGCCTACGGGTTTGCGGGGGATATGAGTGAAGCCCAGACCGTACTGGTCTATGACCTGGGGGGCGGGACCTTCGATGTTACGGTCATGTTCATTGCAGCAGGTTTATTTGAAGATCAGGGTAAGTCTGGCGACATGCACCTGGGCGGGGATGACTTTGACCAGCGTATTATGGACTGGCTGGTGGAACAGATTCGCATCCAGCATGGTATCGATATCAAGGGGCGTACCGGCCTGCATGCCTGCCGGGCGATGCTCAAGTCGTCAGCCGAGGAGGCTAAGATCCGCCTGAGTCGCACCTCACGGACCGAGATTATCATCCCGGCCCTGAATGTGGATGGCCGGGACATTCACCTGCAGTGCGAATTGACGCGCGAGGAATTCAATCGCATGATCAAGCCGCAGGTGGACCGCTCAATTGACCTGATCCACGAGGCCATCCGGGTGGCACGCACGACCGTGGATGGCATTGATAAGATCCTGCTGGTCGGTGGGTCTACCAAAGTGCCGTTGGTGGAGGAGACCGTACGCCAGATCTTCGGGGAGAAGGTGATTCATGGCGAGGTCAACCCGATGCACTGCGTCGCCCAGGGGGCAGCCATCCAGACCATGATGGCTGAAGAAGCTGGCCGAAGTGATGAGACGCCCTTGCGGCAATGCCCGCACTGCGGTGTCTTAAACTTGCCGGAACGGGCCGATTGTCGCTGGTGTGCACGCACCATTGATTCAAGCAGTCCACCTCCGCCGCCTCCGCCGCCTGCCCCGCCGCTCGAGAACGAGGTGGTGTGCCTGAACTGCAAGTCCAGGAATCCTTTCGGAACCAAAGTGTGCAATCAGTGCCAGCAGCCGATGGATGCGCCAATTAATACTACCCCGCTGCCAACCGGAGTACAGGTTGTCGGCGACAAAATGGAGGTGGTCATCCCGCCAGGCACGGCTTACCCGACCCGCGGGGAACCGCACCGTCATACCTTTAAGACCAATCGCCCTGGGCAGTCCGAAGTGGCAGTGCCGATTTATGAGGGATTTGAAGCGGTGGCCAGCGCCAACCAGTACCTGGGACAGGCCACCAGCCACCTGCCGGATGGCTTGCCGGAGGGCACGGCCATTGAGCTTTCCTTCTCGCTTGATAGTGATGGCATCATCTTTCTGGATGGTATCCTGCCGGAGCGGCCAAATGGCAAGCTGGATTTCAATATGGACTGGAAGGGTCGGGGGGCACCTTCCCCATCGCAATATGGCAGTGATGAACCCCACGATCCCCATGGCCCGGGACAACCCATCTCTTGGAAGGATCAGGCCCAGTTCTTGCTTTTCCAGGCCGCCGCGGTCAAGAACGAAGGGGAGGGCTTGATATCCCCGGCCGAACTGGCCCCGTTGATGCAAAAGGCGGCCGAACTGCTGACCGCCCTGCAAACGGAAGACCAGGCGCGTGGCATTCGGCTGATGGCAGAATTGGAGAAGTTGATCGAATCGTACCAGGTCTTTGTCATGCTGGGCATGATGCGTGTCCTGTCCCAGAACAACGAATTGATTACGCAGGTACCCACGAGCCAGCGTAAGGAGTTTGAAGACCTGATGGCACGCCTGCAGGCGGCCCTGAGCCAGGCGGATCGCGCCCGGCAGTTGGGTGCTGGAAATGACATGGCCCGTGCAGTGATGGTCGGACAGGATTGTCTCCAACAGATCATCCAGATTATTTCCGAAGGAGATCGGACCGTGCCGCTTTCCAACCTGCTGCGTGGTAGCAGCAGTGATCTTAGGTGACATGTGGCCCGCGCCATTGGCCTGGATTTCGGTTCACAACATCTGAGAATGGCTGTCCTGGAGGCAGGTGTGCCGCGGGCGCTTGGCGCTCCCCTGCCGATCTGGCAGGCGCTTGGGCTGTCGGCTTCTCCCGGTGCAGACCTGCCTGTGGTGGCCTCGCTGGCCTCAGACGACGAGTTGATCCTGGATGGCCTGCACACGACCTGGCCTGCTTTGTGCGGACTGGCCCTGCTATATGTCCACCAGTCTGCCGGACACCAGTTGCAGGAGGATGTCGATGGCCTGGCCGTCTGCCTGGGTGGCGGGAGTGGCAGCCTGGTACGCCACCGGTTGCGTGAGATCAGCCTGGAGAGCGGTTTCCAGTCTGTTCGGTTGCTGAAACCTGCCCAGGCTGCGTCAGCCAGCCAACCACCCCCATCCCGGGAACAATGTATCCTGATTGTCCTGCTTGGAGCCTCGGGGTTGGAAGTGGCAGCCTGTCGCCGTGCGAAGGGGAGGTACGAAGAACTGGCTGCCGAGAGCCTCCCCGGAATCTCGGGGACGCTTTTCACCCGCCGTCTGGCCGACCACCTGGCCGTGCGTTTGGATGCGCCAGACGAATTACGACTATGGGATGCGGCTGAACGGGCCAAACAACAGCTCAGCAGCCAGGAGCAGGCGGATGTCCTGGGGCTGGCTGTGGCCCGGACCGACTATGAGAAATTGATCGCGCCGGATTTGGAACGCGTCCTGGCGGCTTGCGGGCAGGTCCTTCATCGGGCTGGGCTTGGAGAAGCTGATCTGTCCGGAATCTGGCTGGCCGGGAACGCCACCCGGACCCCGGCCCTGGGCTCCCTACTGATGAGCCTGAACAGGAACCTCGTCCATCTGGATGAATTTGCCCTGGCCTTTGGTGCCTGCCGCCTGGCAGGGGAGCTGGAGCGGACTGCCAGTACCCATCCATTACCAGCGCATGCCGCCAGTGGGGAAGATTCACAGAATCGGGTTGATACACTTGTGAGTAGGCAGAACTTCGAAGCAGCGCTGGACATCCTGCAACAATCTGCCCGTGAAATTGACCGGCAACGGGCACAGGTTTACCACGCCTGGGGCACCCGGTTGCTTGAAAACAATGACCTGACTGGCGCCTACCTGAAAATGCGCCGGGCGCTTGAGTTGCACCCTGACCATGCGCCCTACAAGCAGGCTTGTGAGCAGGCCGCCCTCCGGGTGGCCCGCCAGCAAGCCGGGGAAATCTTCCAACGCGCCGAGGACATGTACAGAAGGGGAGACTTGGCCCAAGCCTACTCGTTGTATCGCCAGGCTTACGAAAAAGCGCCGGAGGATCCTCAAATTCGCACTACCTATGCCACCCTGCTCTATCGCCGGTCGGTGGAGATTGTGAAACGGGCTGTCCACCAGTCTAGGCGTAATAACCTGGTCAGTGGGGACTTAAAAAAAGCCCGCCAGATGCTGCGCGAGGCGCTGGAATTGGTCCCATCTTTCCAGGAGGCACGCACACTGTTCACTGAGTTGGAGAGTTATTTCCAGAAAGCCTGAAAAAGTGATGACCACTGATACTTATCCCTGCCCGGTCTGTAAGAGCGCTGTTCCCATCGATTCGCCACGCTGTCCCAATCCAAATTGTGATACGGACCTTTCCGGCTTGGCTGCGCTGGCCACGGTAAATACGCGCTTGTATGCTGCTGCGCTTGAACAGGCTCAGGCGGGGCAGCTTGCCCAGGCGCTTGAGACCCTGGGGGCGCTGTTGTTGCAGGCGCCGGCCCATGTAGACGGGCTGGTTGTGCAGGGCAAGCTGCTGGCACAGGTCGGGCGGCTGGATGCAGCCATTGAGTCCTGGCAGCAGGCGCTGGATGTTAACCCGGATGAGCGCCGTGCGCAGGAGGGTATTGCCCGGGCGCAGAAAATGATTTTTCGGCGCAGTCTGCTCAGGGTTTTGCTGGCTGGACTGGCCGCGGTATTGATTTTTGCGGGAGGCTGGTTGGGTAGGCAGGCTTTGTCACCCGCGCAACCTCCACCTGCCCCGCTGGTCATACTGATTACGGCCACCCAAATGAAGTTGCCAATCTCTAGCCCAACTGCCACACAGGAGATTTCTCCCACGCCCTTACCTCAGGCCACATCGATCCCCTTGACGCCTACAGCTACAGTGGTCGATCAGGGCTGCGTTGTCCAGACCGGGGTACGCGGCGGAACGCTCTATTTACGGGAAGGCCCTGGGACGAATTTTGCGGTGCTGGGAATTGCCCGCGAAGGTGACAGGCTTGTGATACGGGGAGAAGAAGTTGCCGGTTGGTGGCCGGTCAGTGATGTGGCCGGGTTGCGGGCTTGGGTGCATGGAGAGTTTTGCCGTTAATGGTTTTTACATGTGACAAGGATATATTTAAAAAGTTGTTGCTGCGCATCGAAACCAGGGCAATCCTGTTTGTCAGGCTTGCTGGGTTGGTGAGTTGGCAATCCGGGCAGTAATCGCGCCTCCAGCAGTCGGTGTGAGCTCGGCCAGCAAGGCAGGTAGTGTCAAACGGTGCAGACGGGCAACATCTGCCAGGGTGCAGTGGCGGCTCAATCCGCAGCCCGGGCAGCAAAGATTCAATCGCTGGAATACCCTGATTGATTCGGGGTATTTACGCAGGATCCAAGAAACGGTCCAGCGGGCTCTTGGAATTCGAATTTTCTTCATATAAGACATCATAAGACTTAACCGTTGGCCTTCTTTGCGTTAAAGCAAAGAAGATTTTTTTGATGTTGGCTATAGTTTTTGTATGGCGACTTCTGTTTCCCAACACTGGACAGTTGAACAGGTGATTAAGACATATCCGCAGACCATCCGGGTTTTCTTGGGCCTGAGGACTGATTGTGTCGGCTGTTACCTGGATCGCTTTTGCAGGCTGGAGGACGTTGCCGCGTTCTACAATCTGCCGCTGGAGCAGATGATGCAGACCTTGCAGGACGGGATTAATCATGGTGAGGCGGCCCAACCAATCAAGTAAGAAGAATGAAAAATAAAAAGACGCCCATTTAATGGGTGTCTTTTTATTTGTGACCGACCAGGGACTTGAACCCTGAACCCACTGATTAAGAGTCAGTTGCTCTGCCATTGAGCTAGTCGGCCAGCGAAGCGGACAACATTATACCTTAAAGGGGTTTGCTGTCAATGTGGCGACCCGCTGCCTTGGCGGGGGCAGGCGCGGGGGAGCCAGCCAGGTTTCCCTGACCAAGGTTGATATGTTTTGACAGTCCGGAATATCCGATTTTACCAAGGGAATTCCCGCCAGGACGGTACAATTTATGTATTGACTTATTATTGCAAGTAGTTACAATAAAAACATGTCCTGTAACCCTGAACACATTGCTCGCCAGATTCGCGAGAAGGGATTCCGCCTGACGCCCCAGCGCATGGCAATCCTGAATACCCTGCACGCCGCCGGTCACCTTTCACCTACCGAGGTGTATGAGCGCGTCAGCCATACCATGCCTGGATTTACCGAACCGACGGTATATCGCAACCTAGATTTTTTAGCCCGCAGCGGGTTTGTACGCTCGACGCATGCCGGGGGTGGGCGGCTGGAATATGAACTGGCGGCCAGGGCGCATCATCACCTGGTGTGTGGCGCCTGTGGCGTTGAGATGGAAATTCCGCATGAGCAGGTACTGGGCCTGGTGGAGGAATTTGAACGGTTAACCGGTTTCCGGCTCACCGAGGGACACATCACATTCAATGGGCTGTGCCCGCATTGTAAGGATTAAAGGAGACAGAAATGCATTATTCACCATCTTATTTACACATTCCTGACGGCTTCCTGAACCTGGTCATCTCGCTGGTGTTCTGGGCGCTGACTGCTGGGGCGGTCTGGCTGGCGATTTCGAAGACCAATCACCAGTTGGGCGACAAGCAGGTGCCTTTGATGGGCATTATGGCAGCCTTTATTTTTGCTGCGCAGATGCTGAACTTCCCGGTGGCGGGCGGCACTTCCGGCCACTTTTTAGGTGGTGCGCTGGCTGCAGTTGTGCTGGGTCCCTGGGCGGGTATCCTCGTGATGACGGCTGTGATTGCCGTGCAGGCCCTGCTTTTCCAGGATGGCGGACTGTTGGTAATGGGTGCAAATATCTTTAATATGGGCGTGCTAACCGCGCTGATTGGGTTTGGCCTATACCGCATGGTGTCGGGCCAGAACCGCACCACCCGCCTGGCGGCGGCCGGGGCGGGTGCCTGGCTCTCGACCATGGCTTCGGCCCTGATCACTGCCCTGCAACTGTGGCTGAGCGGCACTACCCGGCTGGAGATTGTTGTCCCGGCCATGCTGGGCGTGCATACCCTGATTGGCATCGGCGAGGCCATTATCACCGTGGCGGCGCTGGCTTTCATTGAACAGACCCGCCCCGACCTGTTAAATGCCGAGAAGACCGAGTCCCAAGGCGGCATGGGCTGGGTGTACGGCGGCGTGATTGTTTCCATCTTGGCTGTGTTGATTTCCCCGTTCGCCTCCGGCGACCCGGATGGCCTGGAGCGTGTGGCCGACGACCTGGGCTTCCTTGAAACCGGGGTGGATGCGCCGTACCAGCTCCTGACAGATTACACCATTCCCTTCCTTGGCGAGACAGCCCTTTCGACCATTGTTGCTGGGGTGGTTGGTGCGCTGGTCGTCCTTGGGCTGATGATTGTCCTCGGACGCATATTAAGAAAGCAGGCCGGGTAACCTGTGCACGCAGATGCATTTGACCGTTACCATCATGGCGATGGGCCGCTGCACCGCCTCGACCCGCGCATCAAGGTGG
>JANJTV010000062.1 GCA_024710905.1 Anaerolineales bacterium
GTGGTGGTGGCAAAGGCAGTGTGACTCATGGTTTATCCCTTCTTAAAAGCGATCTGGTCTCAGCGGATGAACATCAAAAGCGGGCTGCACCCGGTTGGCGATTTCCGCCACGAGTTGGCCGGTGCCTGGCCCGAGGCTTAACCCCAGCATGGCATGCCCGGTGGCAAGAATTAAATTATCATATTTCGGTGAAATGCCAATTATTGGCAGGCCGTCCGGCGTGGTCGGGCGCAGCCCGGCCCAGGTTTCGAGGATGTCCAGTTCGTCATCCAATTGGATATATTCCCGTACTGCGCGCTGGATTCCCGCAATGTGTTTGGGATTCGGCGTAGTGTCATGGTTGCTTAATTCCAACCGCCCGGTAAAACGCAACTGGTCGCCCAGCGGCGTAACCGCCACACGCCGCTCGCCAAGCAGCAGGGCCTGTTTTGGCATGACCTGTGTGGCCTTCATCGTCAGGCTGTAACCCCGGCCCGGCTGGACGGGAATATCCAGGCCCAGGCCTATAACCACACCCGGCGACCAGGCCCCGGCGGCCAGCACCACCTGTTGCGGCTCAAAGGAAACAGCCGGCGTAAAGACTTTGCTTATTCTCCCATCCCGTGTTTCAAAGCCGGTCACCGGGCTATTCTCATAGACCAGCGCACCCATTTGTTTCACCCGCTTCAGCAACAATTCCAGGTAACGGGCGGGGTGCAGGGAAGAATCCCCGGTGAAATGTACGCCGCCAATCACCTCCGGCAGGGCCGCAGGTTCGCGCGTATGCACGGCAGCAGAATCCAGCACTTCAGCGGGCAAGCCGCGCTGGTGCAGCAATTCGGCTTCGTGGCGGCCATCCGCAAAAGCGGATTCGGTTTTGTACAGGAACAACAAGCCGCTATCGCGATAATGGCAATCAAACTTTTCTTCGGCAATCAGACGGGTAAAATTTTCAGCGCTGAGCAAGCCAAGCGAAGTTAATACAGGGATGGCAGTCTGCACGTTCGCTTCTGTGCAGGAGAGTGCAAAGCGTAACAGCCAGCGCAGGTAGGCCGGGTCGAGGCTGAATTTCATCCCAAACGGGCTGTTTTTAGGGTCCAACATCCATTTTATCGCCGTCGGGATGATGCCCGGCGCGGCCAATGGCACAATATGGCTGGGGACGATGTGCCCGGCATTGCCAGACGAACTGCCCCGGGCGGCCTGCTTGAATTCCAGCAGAGTCACTTTACGGCCGGATTTCAGCAGGTAATAGGCCGCATGCAGGCCAATCGAGCCGCCGCCAATCACCAGCACTTCGGCCGAATTCATCGAATCCCCTCCCCAAACGGGTCGCGTTCATCCACCAGCAGTTGGCCTTCCATCATCACCCAGGCTTCGCCGGTAATGGTCGGGATGACTTGCTGCCCGTCAAATCGAACCCGGCCTTCAAAAATGCTGCCCACCACCGATTGCTGCCGCCAGACCTGCCCCTCAGCCAGTTTACCATCCGCAGCCAGACAGGCCAATTTGGCACTGGTGCCCGTGCCGCACGGGGAACGGTCATAGGCCTTGCCGGGGCAAAGCACAAAACTGCGGCTATCCGCTTCCGGCGTGGCGGCAAACAACTCCACATGGTCAATTTCTCGCCCATCCGCGCCGACCAGGCCCATGCGCGTATAGGCTTCCCGCACCCGCCAGGCGAACTCCGTCAGCGGCTGGATGTTGCTCATCGCAACATCCAGCCCGTGGTCGTGGCACAGGAAGAACCAGTTGCCACCCCAGGCCACATCACCATGAATCACCCGTCCGTCCACTTCCACAGCGACGTGTTGTTTGTAACGATACGACGGGACGTTTTGGACAGAAACCCGGTTCGGGTAGCCGGAAGAGCCTGCTTCCGGGTGCAGGGTGGCTTCCACAATGCCGACCGGGGTTTCGATGCGATACGTTCCCGGCGAGATTTTTCCCTGATAAGACAAAGACGCGACCAGCCCAATGGTGCCATGACCGCACATGCCCAGGTAACCGACATTGTTAAAGAAAATCACCCCCAGCTGGCAAGTCGGGTCGGCTGGCGGGACAAGCAACGCGCCTACCAGAACATCATTACCTCGCGGTTCGTTCAACACCTGCATGCGGAAGTCGTCGTGATGGGCTTTCAGGGCGCTGAGTTGTTCGGCAACGGAACCACGCCCCAGGCCGGGGAAGCCCTCGCTGATTAAACGGGTCGGCTCCCCGCCGGTATGTGAATCAAGGAACGGGATGCGTTTCATCGCCTCTCCATCCACCATGTAAATTAAATGGCGTTGAAAATCTTAACAAATTCGGCCCGCTCGGCAGCTTCGAGTGGCAGCAATGGGCGGCGCGGCAGGGAGGAGCACAGGCCGAGCAGTTCGCAACCCAGTTTGGCTTTCTGGGTGTAGCCGCCGCTTTCCATGCTGCGCAGCAGGGGAAGCAGGTTTTCCATCTCGCGCCGGGCCAAGGCATAGTCGCCGCTGCTGGCCGCGTTGAGAACGGCAGCGTGCTGGGCGGGTGCACAGGAGGCCACGCCGCCAATCCAGCTGGCGCTGCCCCACAGGAAGTAATCCAGGGCCTGGTCGTCGGAGCCGCAGATGATCTGGTAGCGGTCGCTGTAGCGCAGGCGCATCTCATAGACGCGTGCCATCTCGCCGCTGGCTTCCTTGATGCCGATTACATGGCTGAAACGGGTCAGGCCATCCAGCACCTCGTAGCCCACTTCCGTGCCCGCGCGCCAGGGGAAGTTGTACAGCACAATTGGGATGCTGACGTTTTCGGCGACAGCCATATAATGCGCCAGCAGTTCGCGCTGGCTGGGGCGTGAGTAAGGCGGCACGGCCACCATCAGGGCATGGTAGCCCATTTTTTCAGCAGCCTGCGAGTAACGGATGACATCACGCGTCGCGCCGGAGTTCGTCCCGGCAATCAGGGTGGTGCGCTTCCCGGCATAATCCATGAAAAACATGAATAAATCCAGCCGTTCGGCGTCGGTCAGGGCATACACTTCGCCAGTTGTGCCGCCGGGCACCAGCCCGGCCAGCCCGTTTTGCAGGCCATAGTCAATCACCTTTTCCAGCGCGGAATAGTTAATCGACTCATCCTCATTAAACGGGGTGATGGTGGGGGCGTACACACCTTTGAGTTGCATGCTAAGCTCCTATTCGATGATTAGGTTTTGTCCCTGGCTGCGGATGGATTGGACCGCCGCAAAACTGGCTTTTGTCACAGCGATTAATTGGTCATACGGGATGGGCGGAACCCCGGCCCGGATCGCGCTCACCAGGGCCTGCATCTCGTTAAAATGGCCTTTGTCCTGGCTGGTTTTGCTTTCCTTCCGGTGGCCATCCTTCGTGACCTGCAGGGCGCGGAAGTCATCCAGCACCACCACCAATCCGCCGCAGAACACCTCCACCCGTTCTTTCGGGTGAGACTTGTCACCGTTAGCCAGGTAATCCACCACGCCAACCGAACCATCGGCAAATGTGAAGGTCATGCTGGCATTGTCCTCACGATATTTGCCATTGTCCGGCAGGGCACGGGCGGAAACAGAAACCGGCAGGGAGCCCGACAGGAAGGTTAGCAAATCGATAAAATGGCAGGCTTCGCCAATGATTCGTCCACCACCCTGTACCGGGTCGTGGGTCCAGTGATTGAGCGGGATATACCCGGCATTGACGCGGTAATGCATGTACAACGGCTCGCTGCGACCTGCCAGCGCGGAATGTAATCGCTGCGCCAGCGGTGCAAAGCGACGATTGAAACCAACCATCAACAGGGCATTTTGGGTTTCTTTCAACTGCTCAACCACACGGCTTAGTTGTTCATCATCCAGCGCCAGCGGCTTTTCAACAAAGACGTGCTTGCCAGCCTGCAAGGCTTTGACCGCCAACTCCGCGTGTGAATCGTGGCGGGTCAGGATGGCGACCGTATTGACATTCGGGTCCGCAAAGACCTGCGCCTCATCCGAGCAAGCGTACTGGAAGCCATATTTCTGGCCGGAGTGTTGGGCATGCCATCCGCCCGAAGACGAAATGGCTACACGCTCAATTTCCTTTATTTTTTTAATGGCAGGCAGCAGGGTGGCATTGGCGTACAACCCGGCCCCCAGAACCCCCAGTTTTACCTGCCCCGTGCCGGGCATGGACTGCGTCACAAATGTAATTTTCGTGCTTTGCGCCTCGGACGCCGACCCTTCGTAGGTCAATAAAACTCCCAGGAAGGGTTCTTTTGTCTTTCCAGTAATGATTTTGTAGGCTTTCGCAGCCTGTTCAATGGGATAACGATGAGTCACCAGGCCGGCGACCTGTAATTTGCCTGCTGCCAGCATCTCCACCACCGCCTGAAAGTTGCGCCCCTCCGTCCAGCGGACGTAGCCAATCGGGTAGTCCTGGCCGTTCTCTTCATAATTGGGGTCGTAGCGCCCCGGCCCATACGAACGGGAGTTAATGAAAGAAAGTTCCTTTTCGAAATAGACCTTGCGCGGGAAGGTCAGGCCCACCGCCCCGGTTGCGACAATTTTTGCGCGGTCACGAGCAATCGCCCCGGCCAGTTCCACCGGGTCGTTAGAGGTCGTATCCGCGCAGATAATGACACTATCAAAACCGCGGTTGGCGGTAAATGCCAGGGCGGCCTCCACGGCCTGGTCACGCTGGGCAGCCTGGACGGAGAAACCGTGCGCCAGTTCCACCCGCTGCAAGTTGGTGTCAATCCCAAACACCCGGCAACCGGCAGCCGCCGCCATCTGGATGGTCATCAAGCCCAGCAATCCCAGGCCAATCACGGCCACATTTTCAGCCAGCTGCGGCTCGGCCAGGCGGAAGCCGTGCAGGGCAATTGCGCCCAGTGTAGTAAATGCCGCCGAGTCGAAATCCACGCCGTCGGGAAGGGGCGTGAGCAGGTTGCGCGGCACCAGGTTATATTCGGCGTGCACGGCGTAACCGCCGCCCGCACAGGCCACCCGCTGGCCCACACTGAACCCCTCCATACCGGGCCCAAGCGCAACAATTGTGCCCGCTGAAGAGTAGCCCAGCGGCATGGGCTGGTCCAACCGGTTGAAAGCCGCCTGCAGGGTCGGAAGGACCCCCTCGCGCTGCATCTTGTCCATCACCTGCTTCACCAGGTCTGGCCGGGAGCGGGCCTTGCCCACCAGGCTTTTTTCGGCAAATTCCACCACCATGCGCTCCGTGCCCGCCGACACCAGCGATGCAGAAACCCGCACCAGAGCTTGCCCGACGCGGGGGGTAGGGACAGGAACATCCACAACAGTGGTTTTTCCGTTCTTTAAGTTCTGTAATAGCTGCTTCATGGCTGCCAGTATACCGCAATGCGACGGAAACAAAATCACTGCCTGTTGGTGATATAATTCATTATCTTCGTATAAGGAGCACGACGTGACTGACGCCCGAATCGACCGATTTGCCCGCATCCTTGTAGACTATTCCGCCAAAATTAAGCCCGGTGATCGGGTTTTGATCGAAGCCACCACCGCTGCAGAGCCGCTCGTGCGCGCCCTGTACAACCGCATTATGGAAGTTGGCGGCCATCCTTACCCGATGATGGAATTCCCTGACCAGGACGAACTTTTTTACGCGCACGCCTCCGACGCGCAGTTGGATTACCCGCCAGTCTTTCGTAAGATGGCTTATGAACAATTCGAGTCACGCTTCCGCGTCCATTCCTCCACCAACACCCGCGCCTTGAGCAACGTGGACCCCGCCAAACTAGGCCGACGCCAGAAGGCGCTTTCCTCCATCCTGCAAACCCAAATGAAACGCGGTGCGACCGGCGAATTCAAATGGGTCACCACCCTCTTCCCTACCGAAGGTTACGCCATCGAAGCCGAAATGGGCGTCAAAGCCTACGAAGATTTTGTCTACCGTGCCTGCCACGCCGATGAACCTGACCCGGTAGCCTACTGGAAGAAAGTGGAAGCCCAGCAAGCCGAATTCATCAAGCGCATCCAGGGCAAGAACATGGTCACCCTGCAAGGCCCGAACGTTGATCTCAGCCTGTCTGTCAAGGGCCGTACCTTCATGAATTCGTGCGGCACCCACAACATGCCCGATGGCGAAATTTACACCGGCCCGGTGGAAGACTCGGTCAACGGCTGGGTCAAATTCACCTACCCAGCCATCTACAATGGCGTGGCGGTGGAAGGCATCGAACTGACCTTCACCGACGGGCGCGTCTCCAAGGCCAAGGCCCAGAAGAATGAAAAATACCTGATGGAAATGCTCAGTTCGGATGCGGGCGCCCGCTACCTGGGCGAGTTTGCGATTGGCACCAATTTTGAAATTGACCGCTTCACCCGCAACATCCTGTTCGATGAAAAAATCGGCGGCACCTTCCACATGGCGCTTGGCGCGGGCTATCCCGAAACGGGTTCCAAAAACACGAGCGTGATCCACTGGGATATGATCTGCGACATGCGCGAAGACTCGCACATTTCGGTGGATGGCGATGTGATCTACAAGAACGGGCAGTTCGTTTAGTAGCACCTACAAGAATCAAAACAGGCGGAGGAAATTCACCGCCTGTTTTTTTTTGTTACCGAGATTTAATAGAAACCGATTGAAGGGTCTATTTGTGCAGCAAAGGCATCAATACCGCCCGCCATACTTTTCACGTTCTGCCAGCCATTTTGCATCATCCAGCGGGTGACATTGGCCGAACGAACGCCGTGATGGCACATCACCACAATTTCGGCCTGGCGGTCTTTTAAAAAACCAGGGTAGGCGGCCTCCAATTCAACAGCGATGCGGCTCATCGGAAGTACGCTGACCCGTTTATCTTCCAGCCGGACGGCAGCCACTTCCCATTCTTCACGGACATCAATGATATGGAAGGGCCGGTCTGTTCTCAGGTCTTCCGCCACCTGCTGGACGGAGATTTCAAAATCTTCCAGCATGTTTATTTCTTGGGCAGGTACAGTCGCTCGGCATACTCGGTCACCATACGGCGGGTGCTGAACTGGGGCGTGACCGTACGCATGGATTCCTTGACACGCTCCAGCCACTTGACAGGCATATCCGTGGCGTCACGCTCGCCATAGTAAAGCGGGATAATCTCGTTTTCCAGTGTGGCATACAGGCTTTCCGCGTCCGCATCATCCTGTACGCCTTCATCGAGGTCGGCATCCGGGCCAATCGCCCAACCGTTCAGGCCATTATAGGCTTCGCGCCACCAGCCATCCAGCACGGAAAAATTGAGTGCGCCGTTCAACGCGGCCTTCATACCACTGGTGCCGCTGGCTTCGTTGGGGCGGCGTGGGGTGTTCATCCACACATCCACACCCTGAACGAGATAGCGGGCAACGTTCATATCGTAGTCTTCGAGGAAGACAATCCGGCCACCGTTCTCCGCTTTTTTAACCTTGCGATAGACTTCCTGGATCAGGTGCTTGCCGGGCTCATCAGCCGGGTGAGCCTTCCCCGCGAAGATGATCTGCACAGGGCGGTTGGGCCGGTTAATCAGCTCCAGCAGGCGGTCAAACTCGCTCAGGGCCAGGCTGGCGCGTTTGTAGGTCGCAAAACGACGGGCAAAGCCAATCGTCAACACGTAGGGGTCCAGGAGCACGCCAGAGGCAATCGCCTGGATGGGGTGATAACCGCCCTTCATCCAACGTTCGCGGGTACGCTCACGCATGTAGAAAACCATTTTTCGCTTCAGGTGATTACGCACGGCCCATAATTCATGTACTGGGATAGTTTCCATTTTCTTCCACATTTCAGGGTCGTCAATGTAATCCATCCAGTCTGCACCAAAATAGTTTTCGTACAAGACACGGATGCGGCGCGCCAGCCAGGTGGTGGTATGCACGCCATTGGTGACGTGGGTAATCGGCACATCGTCAGTATCTTTGGCGTGCCAGAGTTCCTGCCACATGCGGCGGCTGACCAACCCGTGCAGTTCCGAAACGCCGTTGCGGCCTTCGGAGAACTTGAGCGCCAATACCGGCATGGAGAAGGTCTCGCCCCAGCTTTGCTGGTGACGCGCCAGGTCAACAAACTCGTCACGACTCAGGCCCAACTGGGGCCACAGGTTGGAAAGATACTTATCCACCAGCCAGAGCGGAAATTCATCATTGCCTGCCGGGACGGGTGTATGAGTGGTAAATACGTTGTGAGCTTTGGTCTCGGCGATGGCTTCCGCAAAGGTCTTACCTTCCTGCACCAGTTCACGGGCGCGCTCCAGGGTCATAAAGGCGGCATGGCCTTCATTCATGTGCCAGACAGTGGGATGCATTCCCATGGCGCGGGCCGCCTTGACACCGCCAATGCCGAGCAGAATTTCCTGCATGACACGCAGGTTGATATCTGACCAGTACAGGCGCATGGTCAACTGGCGTACCATCGGCGGGTTGACGTCCAGGTTGGTGTCGAGCAGGTACAGGGGAGTCCGTCCGACGCGCACTTCCCAGATGCGGGTGGTCACCGAGCCATCCGGAAAATCAACCTGGAAGGTCAGTTCGTTGCCGTTTTCATCCAGGACAGGCAGGATGGGCAGATTTGAGAAATCGAGCGGGTTATTGATGGCCTCCTGCCAGCCATCCTCACTGATATGTTGGGAGAAATAACCCTCGGTGTACAGCAAACCCAGGCCCACCAGCGGCAGGCCAAGATCGGAAGATTCTTTCAGGTGATCCCCCGCCAGCACACCCAGGCCGCCGGAGTAGATCGGCAGGGTTTCATGCAGCCCAAATTCCATCGAAAAGTAAGCAATCTGGTCTTTGCTTTTGGGGCGGTTCCTGGCAAACCAGGTATCTTTACGCGCCAGGTAATCATCAAAATCCTTAAAGACCTGGTCGTAGGTTTCGAGGTAAGTGCTGTCCTGCGCGGCCGCGTTGAGCAGGCTGCGTTCAATCTGGCGCAGGAACTTGATAGGGTTGTGATGAACCTGTTCCCACAGATTATTGTCAATGCGGTTGAACAGGCGCTGGGCAGTTGGGGTCCAGGTCCACCACAGGTTATAAGACAGTTCGCCGAGGCGATTGATCCGGCGGGGCAGGTCAAAATGGTTGGGAAGTTTCGAACGAAAGTTTGTCATGAGATTCCTTCTAAAGTTAAAATAGCGGCGGTTATGATACCACGAAGGGCTAGACAACCGGCGCAGGAGGGAGTTACTTTAGCAAATAAATTAACCCACCCCCGAAAGCATAACACCCCGATGGGATATTTGTTTCACCTCGCATTTTCAATTGACGCCTTACAAAGCGGGTGATAAAATACAGCCCGCCCCGCTCCCATCGTCTAGGGGCCCAGGACGAAGCCCTCTCAAGGCTTAAACAGGGGTTCGAATCCCCTTGGGAGCACAGCTCTATAGGCAAACATTCTCACACCCCATTGTTTGCCCCTCAACAAAGACCCGTTCATTTTGAACGGGTCTTGCGCTTTGATTACGGGGACTTGAGCGTATTGTGGGGTTGGCGGTGTGTGCGCCGGGAGGCCCGCCAGAAACGACCCCGCCTGCTGAACAGCCAGGAACGCCGCCGCCAAACGAGACGCCCGGCAGCGGTAACGACCCTGGCAGCGGCACCCCAACGCCTTGCATCGAGATAACTGCAACCCTC
>JANJTV010000056.1 GCA_024710905.1 Anaerolineales bacterium
AGATGTCGGCGCGTTCTTCATCGTCAACGAGGGATCGGCGGCCGCCGGCGTTCGCCGCATCGAGGCGGTGACCGGGCGCGGCGCGTATGATTTGGCGGCCCGGCGCATCAAGACACTTAAGCAGGCCGCGGCGGCGCTCAAGATCGGGCTGGAGGATGTGCCTGCCCGGGTGGAAGCCCTGCACGAAGAACTGGCTGCTGCCCGCAAGCAGGCTGCCCAGTTGCGCGCGGAACTGGCTGCCGCTTCATTTGAAACACAACTGGCCGGGGTACAGCGCATCAAAGATGTGGCGTTCCTGGCTGTGGAAATGCCTGGCGTAGACAAGGATACCCTGGGCAGCCTGGCAGACAAGTTCCGTGCGAAATTTCCCGAAAACGGCGTGTGTGTGATTGCCTCGACTGGCGAAAGTGTATTGGTCATGGTGGCGGTAACGCAGGACCTGGTCAAGCGCGGCGTCAAAGCAGGCGACCTGGTGAATCACCTGTCCCGCCAGTTGGGCGCGGGCGGGGGCGGGGCGCCACACCTGGCTTTTGGTGGCGGCAAGGATGTCTCCAAACTGCCGGGCGCACTGGCCAGTGTGACTGGCTGGCTCGAAGAAAAACTCTAAGACCGGAACTTTCAGCGCTAGCCGCAAGCCGGATACAGTAAAATGGAGAGGAACGGGCAACCGTTCCTCTTTTCTTTGGCCATGAAAACAACCATTCTCCAGCTTGAAAGCCACGATACGTTGATCTCGATCCGTGACCGCATGGATTGGGCTAAGACGCCGCGCATCCTGCTGGTCTGGCCCAGGCAAGGCCGCCTGGCCCTCAAACCGGTCGAGTTAACCCTGCTCCAGCGCCATGCCACAGGCCTGGGTGCGCAACTCGGGCTGGTCGTCACGCAATGGGATTTGCGGCGTACGGCCAAAGCCATGGGGTTGCCGGTGTTTAAGCAAGTCGCCGATGCCCAGCGTAGTGCCTGGGAAGGGAAAAGCCCCGCTGGTTTGAAACCAATTCCCGAATCGCATCAACGGGTGGATGTACGCGCCATTCGGGCGGCCCTGCCCGGCGACCCGTTTGGCGGACTGACGCCCGCCCGCCGACTGGGCATCTTCAGCGCGGGCGTGCTGGCCATGCTGCTGGTGGTATTGGCATTTATGCCATCGGCTGAGATTCGCATCCGCCCGCCGGAACAAACCCAACAGATTACCATTCCGGTGACAGCCAGCCCGGGCGTGTTGCGGGTTTCGATTGCCGGTGAAATCCCGGTGCAGTCATTGACTGTTACAGTCGAGGGAAGTGATTTTATCAAGGCAACCGGGCAGGTGACGGTACCGAGCCAGGCTGCGCAGGCGGTGGTGACCCTGACCAACATCACCGGTCAGGATGTATTTGTCCCGGCCGGGACGATCCTGTTGACCAGCGGGGTCAGCCCGGCGGTGCGGTTCGCTGTCATGCAGGATATAACCATCGAAGTGGAGCAAACCGCACGGGTGAATGTCCAGGCGGTGAATGCCGGCGCGTCGGGCAATGTGCCAGTTGGCACAATTGTCGCGTTTGAAGGTCCGCTGGGCTTGCAGTTGACGGCCAGGAACCTCGAGGATGCGCAAGGCGGAACCGATATGATTCGCCCGGCGCCGACCGCCAACGACCAGCGCAAGTTGCGCCAGGCCCTCGAGCAGGAATTATTGCTGAAGGCCCGCCAGCAGGTGGAAGCCCTGCTGCGACCCGGGGATGTCCTGATCCCCACTTCTTTGCGTGTAGTGAATGTTTTAAGTGAAACAATCACCCCTGTTGAAGGCCAGCCAGCCCTCGAAGCGACCCTGGCATTGCGCCTGGAAATACAGGCCGATTTTGTTTCGGCGTTAGCCTTGCAACAACTAGCCGAGCTGGGTATGGATGCAACCCTGCCAGCCGGGTATGCTCCCGTGCCGGGCAGCCTGAGCATAGACCCGGCCAGCTCCGTTTTTACCAATGATGAGGGTGTGGCGCGTTGGCAGCTTACGGCCAGCCGTATGTTAAGACGGCAGATTAACCCTGCCGAGGTGATTTCATTGTCGCTGGGGAAAACTGTCCATGCGGCGGCAGGGGTGTTGCAGCAAACCTACGGGCTGGAAACCACCCCCGAAATCGGGATGATGCCGCCGGGGTGGCCGTGGCTGCCCTGGTTGCCGGTGCAGATCCGGGTGGTGACTCCATAATGAAAGTCCTGGCGGTCGATCACGGCATTAAAAATATCGGCCTGGCGGTGAGCGACGAGACCGGCCTGCTGGCCCGCCCGTTAATCGTCATCCCGCATGTGGCGCGTCGGTTGGATGCGGCCCGCGTGGCGGAGCTGGCTGCCGCTGAACAGGCGGCAAAAATTATTGTGGGTGTCTCGTACGGCGAGGAAGGCCAGCCCAACCCGGCCGGGCGTAGTGCGCTGCGTTTCATGGAGGAACTGGCCCTGCAATGCCCGCTGCCAGTGGCGGCCTGGGACGAAAGCCTGACCACCCAAGATGCGCGCGCAGTGCGCATCCGCATGGGGGCTTCGCGCAAGAATCGCGCCGGGCACCTGGACGATGTGGCGGCGGCGGTATTGTTGCAGTCCTATCTCGACGCAAACACTCCTTGAAAGGGATTTGGCGATGCGTTCTTTTTTTGTAGTGCTGATTGCCTTATTGGTTGTCCTCCTGCTGGCAGCCTACCTGGCCGTGCCTCTGGCCGCCCAGCAAACCTATGGCGACCCGGCCCCGTACCTGGGCGGCTGGCAGCGCTTTCAATACTCGGCCACCCTGTTATGGGCCAACGGCCTGCTGACCCGCCCGGCAGACCCTTATGCCTCCGAGCGGCTGTTTGCCATCCCGCCCGGCGAGCAGGCCTTCCAAGTGGCCAATCGTTTGCAGCAGGATGGTTTCATTCGCGACGCGGCCGCCTTCCGGGCCTACCTGATTTACCGGGGGTTTGATACGCGCATCCAGACCGGGGAGTTCATCCTGAGCCCGGCGTTGACGGCCATGCAGATTGCCGAACGCCTGCAGGACCCCACGCCGACGCAAGTGAAATTTACGGTGTTACCGGGTTGGCGGCTGGAGGAAGTGGCGGCTTCGTTGCCGACCTCGGGATTGTCGATCACCCCGGATGATTTCCTGGCTGCGGCCCGGTCGCCGGGTGTGGCGTACGACTTTTTGCCGCCTTCCGTTTCAGTGGAAGGATTCCTGCTCCCGGGCCAGTACACCGTGCTCCGTGGCGTGTCTGCCGATGAATTGGTGAACCTCCTGGTGGGGAATTTTGCCCTGGTCCTGAGCGAGGAACTACGCAACAGTTTTGCTGCGCAAGGGCTGGATGTGTACCAGGCGGTTACGCTGGCCTCGATTGTGCAGCGCGAGGCGGTGTTGGCCGAAGAACAACCGTTGATTGCTTCGGTGTTTTATAACCGGCTGGCAATTAACATGAAACTGGAAAGCGACCCGACCGCGCAATATGCGTTGGGTTACGACCCGTTGCGCAATGGCTGGTGGCCGGTGCCATTAACCCTTGCGGACCTGCAAGTGGATTCACCCTATAACACCTATGTCTACGGAGGCCTGCCGCCCGGCCCAATTGCCAGCCCGGCGCTGAGTGCCCTGCAGGCCGTGGCCTTCCCTGAGCAATCCCCCTATTACTTTTTCCGCGCCGCCTGTGACGGTTCCGGCGCGCACGCCTTTGCTGTCACCTTCGAGGAACACCTGGCGAATGGCTGCCAGTAGGGAGCCTGGCGGACGGGCGCAAAGATGAAATAAAAAACTAAGAGCCGCCAGGCCATTTTTAAATCTGGTGGCTCTTAGTTTTAATAGCAGCTATTCCGATTCGAGCAACTCCTGCGGCAACAACAGGGAGGCCAGCCAGAGCCCTGCGCCAAGCAGGCCAAGCAACAGACCAATCCATGAGACGGGCTGGAAGAGGATCTGGCTGATGGAGTGCACCACCGCCAGCGCCACCTGCCCGGTGCGCAGACCCTCGCCGCCTTCGGCAGCAGCCCGGTTGAGGGCGATCTGCAAGAGTGGTGAACCGGCAAAACCGCTCAGCACCATTAATCCACTGCCAATTACCAGCGGGATGCCCCACCAGCGCAGCCATTCTTTCAGCGTGCGCACGGCCAGTACGGTCATGAGCGCAAGCAGCATCAGTGGAACGAGTAATGTCAGCCGCATTGCGGTGCGTAATTCCTGGAACGTTTCAGCCACCGGCTGCCGGGTGGCATCCAGCAGGATGACCACATCTTGCATGGCCTCGGTTTCGGCAAGCACACTCTCCTGGATGCCCGGCAGCAGGGTTGCAAGCACTTCTTCGTCGGGGCGGCAGAGCAGTTCTTCCGGGTTGACCTCGCTGTCTCCCCAGACCTGGGCCAGTTCTTCTTCGGTGCAGGGGGGCTGGGCGCGGATGACCTGCAGGTACGCCTGGGCCCCGTTGGTGCGGAGCTGCTCCTTAATCGGGCGCAGGTCAAAGGTAGCCCGCTCCAGTCGTCCGTTGAGCACGCCAAAGACCTCCCGGACGGCGTTTTCGGTAATCAGGCGGGTGGCTTCCGGGGGCAGCAATAACTCCAGCATAATTTGCCAGTCTTGCACGGTCAGGTACTTCATAAAAGTAGGCTGCTCTTCGCCGCCGGTTTCGTCGGCCAGTTCAGACCGGGCGCCGCTGACCATCATCATGGAGAGCATGGCAGGCAGCTCCTGGTAGAAGTCGTCGCGGCCAAAGGCCTCCAGGTAGGCATCGGCATCCAGCAAGCGGTTTTCGAAGACTGTCAGGATGATGGAGGCCAGCAAGGTCACGATGAAAAGCAGGGCGATCAGGGCGGCAAGCAGGTTGCCGGTGGCTTTTAAGAAGTGGCGCATGAAATGGTTTTCCTAGCGTAGCATTTCTACATAATCGCGGGTCTGGTGTTCCGCCTCTGAGACGCCCAGGGCCTTGAGCAGTTCGGCGGCCAGCTTGGCTTTCTTCCGTGCGTCGCGGCTGCTCCAGGTGCGGCTTTTGATTTCGATGAAGTGGCCGATGTCGGGGCGCTCGATGGTATCCAGGTTGATGTAAAACTCGGCGCCTTCGTGTTTGACCAGCCAGCGCAGGCGGTCTTTCTCGATCATCTTTTCTTCTGTGGGCTTGAAGTACTCGCGATAGAAGCGCAAGGTTTGCGAGGCCGGGGCGAGGTAGCGGGAGCGGGAAAGCAGCACATCCTCGGCGAATTCGTTTTCGCGGTTGATGCCAATCAGCGTCAGTCGGGCGCGTACATCGGTTACCTTGCCCTTGCTGTCAATGAAATCGTCCTCGCGGTAGCGCAGGCGTCCCTGGGAGGGGTCGTCAAAAGTAAAGTAGTGGTCAAACTGGCGGTAATGGCGCTGGTAGAGGACCTCGAAACCAAAGTTCTCGATGGCTTTCTTCACCTCGTCCGGGTTGCTGATCTTGACCTTCACCTGCACCTCGAAGGATTCTTCTTCGATCGAGCCGCCCAGCGCAATCAGTTTGGAAAGCACGCTCTGTTCGCGGGTCATCAGGAAACCGTCAATCCGTTTGGCGTAGCTGGCGGCCTGTTGCAGCAGGTCTTCCTGGTTTAGGGTGAGCAATTTTTGGTTGCGCATCAGCCACTTGCCATTGACCATGACATCCGTGACGTCGGTGGATTTGGAGGCGTAGACGATCTGGGCGTAGGCGCTGTTGGGGTCGCGCTCAAACTTGGGTGAACTGTGCAGCGCATCCAGGTTGATCAGGATCAGGTCGGCGCGTTTGCCAGGTTCCAGCGAGCCGGTCAGGTGGCCAATGTGCAGGGCCTGTGCGCCGATGCGGGTGGCCATGGCCAGGGCCTGTGGGGCGGGCAGGGCAGTGGGGTCGTTGGAGGCCGTCTTGGCCAGGAAGGCCGCCAGGCGCACCTCCTCGAACATATCCAGGTCGTTGTTGGAGGCCGGGCCGTCGGTGCCAATGCCGACGTTCAGGCCGGTTTCGAGCATCTTGTTGACCGGGGCAATGCCAGATGCCAGCTTCAGGTTCGAAGACGGATTGTGCGCTATGCCAGCCCCGGCATGCAGCAGGGTGCGCATCTCGCCTTCGTCGATGTGAACACAGTGCGCGGCCAGCACCTTGGCTTCAAGCAGCCCTTGTTTCTTTACATAAGGTACGACCGGCATGCCGTTTTCGTTGCGCATATTCTCCACTTCAAAAGCCGTTTCGGAGATATGTGTGTGCAGTGGCACATCAAATTCGGCGGCCAGCTGGGCAGTGGCGCGCAGGATCTCGCCGGTGCAGGTATATGGCGCATGCGGCGAAACAGAAGGAACCACCAGCGGGTGACCGTGCCAGCGTTGGATGAAGTCGCGGGCCATGGCCAGCGAATCCTCCCAGGATTTGGCATCCGGGCTGGGGAATTTCAACACCGTCTGGCCGAGAACGCCGCGCATGCCCGCTTCGGCGGTGGCTTTGGCAACATCCTCTTCGAAATAATACATATCGGCAAAACTGGTCACGCCGCTGCGGATCATCTCCGCGCAGGCAATCAGGCTGCCCAGGCGCACAAAATCCGGCGAGACAAACTCCCGTTCGACCGGCATCATGTAGCCCATCAGCCAGACATCCAGCCGCAAGTCATCGGCCAGGCCGCGCAGCAGCGTCATGGGGATGTGGGTGTGGGCATTGACCAGGCCAGGCATGACGATTTTGCCGCTGCAGTCAATGGTTTCATCCGCTGTATATTTTTGCCTGATCTCGTTTTCCGCCCCCGCCGCTGTGATATTCTCCCCGGTGATGGCAACGGCCCCCGGGCGGTACTGGTTAAGTTGCTCATCCATGGTCAGCACATGAGCATTCACAAGCAGGAGGGTCACTTTTTCGGTCATTCATTCTCCTTGTTCGATGGGTATTATCAATATAAATACTATTATGGTACTGTCTGACAATTTCGTCAATCGGGCAGGAAAAAAGCCGGGGAATTCCCCGGCTTTTGGCTTATGGCGCTGCGTTTTTAACGTATTTGTCAAAGAAGGCCACGGTGCGCATCATGGCACTGCTAAAGTAATTGCTGATGTTGTGGTTGTCACCTTCGTAGGTGTATAACTCGGCGACCTGGCTGGCAGAGAGCAACTGGGCATAGGTCATGGTCGAGAACTCCACAGGCACATCTTCATCGGCTGTGCCGTGATGCAGCTGGACCGGGCCGGAAATCTCATGCAGGTAACTGTTGGTGGAAATGGAATCCCAAAACGCAGGGTTTTCCTCCGGCGTGCCGTAGGTTTCGATCAGGTTTACCCGCCACCCGCGCCAGCTGGCCGGGATCGGTGTGGCAAAAATGGAGGTTGTGCGCCGCCAGTTGTATAACAGGTCCGGGTAGCTGGCGACCACGCCCGCCCAGATCACCCCAGCTTTAATGTCCGGGTCAATCACCATGCTCCTGAGCGTGATATATCCGCCCATCGAGTGCCCCCACATGCCAATCCGGTTGGGGTCGGCTTCGGGGAAAGCCTTCATGGCGGCAGTGGCGTTTAAGACATCCACCGTATAGTCCGGGTAGCCATAGCCGCCGCGCGCTTCGCCCTCCGAGTTGCCGTGCCCCCGATAATCGGAGCGGAAGACGATGTAGCCGGAACGGGCGATCAGGTCTACATAGGCAACGTACCGTTCTGTGGTGACATACTGGGCAGGTGGGATGTAGCCATGGTTAAAGATAATCACCGGCCAACCGGTCTCCGGTCGCTGGCCGTTTGGTACGGTCAGCAAGGCGTAGATCTTCAAGCCCTCAGAGTAGTAGGAGGCCAGGTAACGGGAGTAATTGCTCCCTGGCGCCAGCGGCTGCTCGATCGTCACCTCACTGCCGGGGTACTCGCGATCCCGCATGGCTGTAATGGTTAATGGATGCGGTTCCGGCGTAGCCGTTGGGCTGGGTTCTGGTGTAAAGGTGAGCGTCGGCGGGGGAAGTGTGGCGATGGCTGGCTCAGTGGAAGTTGCCCCTGTTAAAATGGACGTTGATTCAACGCTGGCAACGGGGTCGGCGCAGGCTGTCAGCAGTGCAATAAAAAGCAGTAGTTGGGTGATTGTTTTGCTCATTTTTCCTTCTTTACCGTTAATAAGGTTGTAATGAAATTGAATTCTACCTGTAAAGTGGCAAACCGCAACATGGCATATAATTCCCAGTATGAATTTGTTTGACAAATTTACCGGTCTTGTCCGGTCTGACCAGCACCAGGATCGCACGATGATGCTGGTTGTTTTACTGCTTGCCCTGGTCAGTGTTGCTTTGTTGCTGTTGATGGGGATTAATCCGCTGTTTATGGGGATAATGGTTGTTTTCCTGATGCTTTCCATTGGGCTAGCCTTACGCGGGAATGTGAAATTTGCGGGTTCACTGGCCCCCTTTGCAGCCCTGGTGCTTTTTGGCGCACTGATGTTCCAAAATTATGGCATTCGAGATATGGCCATCCTGGCCTTGCCTGTGCTTGTTATTGCGGCCAGCCTGCTGAATGGTTGGCGTGGGGCAATTTTTTTTGGTATCGTGGCCCTGCTCTTGCTGGCGGCTTTATACATCAGTGAACTAAATGGCTGGGTAAATTCACCGTTCACACCGTATAACTCACTGTCAGATTATATTGCGGCGGCTGTTGCAGTCGGTTTCATTGCGGCTTTGCAGTGGGCTGTCATACAACGGATGAACAAGAATATTTCAGACACCCGCCGGGCCCTCGCTGAGCGTATCCGCGCCGAGGATGCCCTGCGTGAAAGCGAGGCGCGTTATCGCCTGCTGGTGGAGGGCGCGCCCATCCCGATCATGCAGTTTGATGCCCAGTTGAAAATCCTTGAAGTCAACCCGGCTTTTGTTTCGCTGATGGGATATTCATCGGAGGAGATAATTGGATCGTCTATGACTGCCCTGATCGAGGCAAGTGACCTGGCCGGGCAGTCCTTTCGCTTTACCGAATTACAGGCGGGCGAAACGATTTCTGGTGAGCGCCTGCTGGTCGCAAAAAATGGGCAGCATATTCCCATTTACTATACCTCCCGCAAATTACCCGACGGCCGTTTCCAGACGGTCTTCCAGGATATCTCCCTGCGGAAGAAAAAGGAAAATGCCATCCGGGTGCACCAGGCGGAGTTGGAGGAACGTGTTCGCGAACGCACTTCCGAATTGGAAGCCTCCAATCGTGAGCTGGAGTCATTTTCCTATGCTGTCTCGCATGACCTGCGTGCGCCGTTGCGGGCCATTAGCGGGTTTTCAGAGATTTTGTCGCAAAACTATAATGACGTGCTGGATGCATCTGGTGAGGAAAACCTGAACCGCATTCGCGAGAATGTGCGCAAGATGGGGTTGTTGATCGATGATCTGCTGGCTTTTTCTCGCCTGGGCCGTGGCAGGCTTTACTCGCAACGCGTTTATGTGCGCGGCCTGGTGGAAGATGTGATTGTCTCTTTTGAAGCAGACTTGGCCTCACGGCGGGTCGTGTGGAATATCGGCAACCTGCCCGATTGCCTGGCTGACTATGCCATGTTGCGCCAGGTCTTTGCCAACCTGATTGACAATGCCCTGAAGTATTCCCGTAGTCGCAGCCAGGCAGAAATCAATATTTGGGGTTCACAGGAGGCCGGCGAACTGGTGTATTGCGTGGCAGATAACGGCGTTGGGTTTGATATGCAGTATGCGGGGAAACTGTTTGGGGTATTCAACCGCCTGCACCATGACGAAGAAGTGGAAGGCACCGGCATTGGCCTGGCAATTGTTCAACGTGTGGTTCAACGACACGGTGGCCGGGTCTGGGTGGAAGCCGAAGCGGATCAAGGTGCCAGGTTTTACTTTTCCATCCCGGTCATTGAGTTGGAAGAAAACTAGGGTTTCCAGTTTAGGAAAACCTGCAAAACGCGCAAGTTCTGTGCGAAATCAGTATCCCGGTGGTTGGTCAATTCAATATCAATGGATGGGATGCCGCGCGTGTTGGCGGCCCAATCTGTCAGGTTGCCGGTGTAATCGCAGCCAGTGTTGATCGGCGGCCAGGGGTAATCGGTGACATCGGCGACAGCTTCCGCCAGCCGTACAGATGGGGGGAATTCTGGCAGGCCACCCGCAAAAATGCCTAACGCAGCGCTGTGGTAGCTGATCAAGGCTACGGGTTTGATTGTGTCAATATAATTAATCAGTGCCTGTACTTCTGGCTCAGAACCTGCGTAGCTGCCGCCCTCCACGGGTAAAGCACTAAAGCAACCCCGGCGATCCCATTCTGCCTTCCAGTTATAAGGCCAGTTCCTGTTCAGGTCTACATTATTGGCATTTGCCCGGCCGTTATATCCTTTGCTGCGTTCAAACCCGTCCGGGTTCAGGTTGCGCAGGATGAACAGGCTGGTGTCCGCCGGGACGGCCTCCGGGTGGTCGTTCAGGTATGCAATTAATTCATCTGCCAGTGCAACTGTGTTCCACTCGTACCCGCCATGAATACCTGCAACGATCAATTTGTTTACCGTCCCGCGCCCAAACCGGAAGACCTCCAGTGGACGGCCTTCTACCGAGAAACCAATCGCACGCTGGTTGATGGGAGGGGTATTCATTGGTGTAACGCTTGGTCCGGGCGAGGGTGTTGGCCACGGTGTAATGGTGGCCCGGCGCGTGGGGCCAGGCACGGGCGTGGTGCTGGGATTGGACGTGAAACCGGAGGCAATTGGGGCTTCTGCCGATTGGCTCATTTCGTCTACGTTTGGTTGACTGATCAAACCGGACGGGCTGGCAAACACGACCACAAAACCGACAAGCAGCAGTGCGGCCAGCAAGTTAATCCCCCAGATGGCTGCAACCAGGGTGCTGAGTCTCTTCTTTGGCATCTGCCAATTTTACTTGCTGTCATCTAAATTCCACATGAATTTTCAAAATGGGTGTATAAAATCGTTGATTATCTTATGATGGATGGCATTAGAATTTTGATTTTTTGAAGGCGTGTAATGAAGTCCTCGTTTGACTTCTGGTTGTGATCATTCAAAAATACTGGAGGGTTAATGTCACGCGTCGATGCCTTGTTGAAAAAGCTCACCCTGAGCGAAAAAATTTCCCTGCTGGCCGGGTCTGATTTATGGTTCAGCAGGCCGATCCGCCGGGTGGGCATCCCTACCCTGCATATGGCCGATGGACCGAATGGTGTCCGTGGCCAGTGGAGCAAAATGTCGCCACGGGCAGCGGCCACACCCATTGGTATTGCCCTGGGCGCCAGTTGGAACCCGGAACTTGTAGAGAAGGTGGGCAACCTGCTGGCGGATGAAGTGCACGCCAAGAATGCGAATATCCTGTTGGCCCCCACTGTAAATATTCATCGTACGCCCATTGCCGGACGGAATTTTGAATGCTTTTCCGAAGACCCCTATTTGAGCGGCATGATTGCCTCAGCATACATTCGCGGGTTGCAGATGCGCGGGGTTGGCGCATGTATTAAGCACTTTGTTGCCAATGACCAGGAGTTTGAGCGCACCAGCATGAGCTCTGACGTGGACGATCGCACCCTGCGGGAAATTTACCTTGAGCCGTTTCGGTTGGCCATTCGCAACGCCAACCCCTGGGCGGTTATGTCCGGTTACAACCGTGTTAACGGTGAGTATGCATGCCAGAATGATCATACCCTGCTTGACATTCTGAAAGGGGAGTGGGGCTATGATGGCCTGGTGATTTCAGACTGGTTTGGTACTTATGATGAAGGCGCACCGGCCGGCGGGCTTGACCTGGAGATGCCCGGCCCGGCGCGTTGGATGTCTGCCCCGGTCGTCAAGATGGCGCTTAAGCAAAAACGGCTCAGCCTTGCCCGGCTGGATGATAAAGTCCGGCGTCTTTTGCGAACAATTGAAAAGGCTGGCTTGTTTGACGCCGCCACCCGCCCACCGGAGCGCGAGTTAAATCTGCCGGAGCATCGCCAGTTGCTGCGTGAAGTTGCCCGGGAAACGATCGTTTTGCTGAAAAACGAAGACCGTTTTCTGCCACTCGGCAAAAAAGTAAAATCCATTGCTGTGATTGGCCCGTACGCTGCCAGTGCCCAGATCTTCGGTGGCGGAAGCTCATCGGGTTTCAGGCCCTATTACACAGTATCCCCTGTGGAGGGGATATTGCATCGAGCCGGGAGCACGGTGCGGGTTGAGACCGCCCCTGGTTGTTTCATCTATAAAACCTTGCCGCCACTTGCCCCGGAAACACTATCCACGCCTAAAGGGAAACCCGGTCTGGCCCTGAGCCTGTTCAATGGGCCAGAGATGATCGGGAAGCCGCGTTATAAAGAACTAACCGATCAGACCCATTTTGACTGGTTCGATCATTCGGTACCCAAGGTGGACCAGGAAAACTTTTCAATGTTGCTGGAGGGGTTCTTTACCCCCCAGCAAGATGGTTTGCATCAGTTTTCACTACGCTCTGTGGGGCGCAGTCGTTTGTATATGAATGGCAATTTGCTGCTCGATTGCTGGGAAAAAGACCAGTATGGACAGCAGAGGATCGCCGAGGTGGATTTGCGGACCGGGCAGCCGTATGAACTGCGGTTGGAGTATATCTGGCAGGGGAGCAAGATGTCCCGCTCGGTGAACCTGGGTTGCCAGCCACCACATGCCGTCGACCTGATGGAGGAAGCGGTGCAGCTGGCGAAGAAAGCCGACGTTGTGGTATTGGTCCTTGGCCTGGATCGCGAGTCTGAAGCGGAAGGTTTCGACCGGCCAGACATGAAGTTACCCGGCCGGCAGGATGAACTGGCCCGACGTGTATTGAAAGCCAACAAGAACACGGTTGTTGTCATCAATACCGGCAGCGCGGTTGAAATGCCCTGGGCCGGGAAGGCTCCGGCCATATTGCAGTGTTGGTATAACGGGCAGGAACATGGCAATGCCCTGTCTGATGTGTTGTTCGGTGACGCCAACCCGAGCGGGAAATTGCCGACAACTTTCCCCGTCCGGTTGGAAGATAACCCGGCGTACATTAATTACCCCGGTGAATTCGGCCATGTTCGTTATGGCGAGGGCATCTTTGTCGGCTATCGTTATTACGACAAGAAGCAGATCGAGCCGCTGTTCCCGTTTGGGCACGGGTTGTCATATACCACGTTTGAGTACTCCAATCTGGCGCTGGATCGTGAAATCCTGGCTGTGGATGGGCAGGTGACAGTCATTGTAGATGTGGCCAACACTGGCAAACGAGCCGGTAGCGAGGTTGTGCAGGTCTATGTGCACGACGTGGATGCCGGCATTGCCCGCCCCCCCATGGAACTGAAGGCCTTTGGCAAGGTTCACTTGCAGCCCGGTGAAACCAAAACGCTGCGCTTTGTGCTCGATCGTGAGGCCTTCTGGTATTTTGATGTGCCATCGAAGGAATGGCAGGTGCGTCCTGGCCGTTTTGATATCCTGATTGGCGCTTCCAGCCGCGACATCCGCCTGTCCAAGCGCCTTGAAATCCTGCCTGGGGCCCGTTCAGGCGCGCGTTTGCATACCGGCATGACGTTCAGGTTCCTGCTGGCAGATGAAGCCGGGCGCGCCATCCTGTTTAAGCATCTCGGCGACCTGGCAGGCGCTGCAGAAATGCAGATGGTGCTTGGTATGACAGTCGAACAGGTTGCCGACCTGTATGGCGCCTATCTCACGCCGGAGATCATGGCCGCCATCCGCAAGGATTTTGATGCAACTTAACAGATTGGTTTTGATGCACCTGTCAAATGAAAGTATGATATGCCCCGGCGATTGATTATTAATGCAGATGACTATGGGCGCAGCGCGGAAATTTCCCGCGGTATTCGCGAATCACATCTTCGTGGTGTGGTAACTTCAACCACTTGCATGATGAATTTCCCGACCGTTGAGGAGGATATTGCGCTGGCCCTGGAGGAAGCGCCGACCCTTGGCCTGGGTGTACACCTGGTTCTGACCGGCGGGCGACCCGTATTACCTGCCTCAGACCTCCCGGGCCTGGTTACAGCCAATAGCGATTTTCATCCACTGGAGCAGTTCATTTCCCTGCTGGGGAGCATTCGTATTGACGAGGTGAAGCTTGAATGGCGTGCCCAGGTCGAAAAATATATTCGTGTAGCGGGCCGAAAACCAACCCACCTGGACTCGCATCATCACAGTTCTTATTTTACCGAGCCACTGATGCGCGCCATGCTTGAGTTGGCCGGGCAGTATGGCATTGGTATTCGCCTGGCAACCTATCTTGGCAATGGGGATACGATGGCCGGACTGCCTCCCGAGACAGTCCGGGCAGCCAGGGAATTCGCCCCCCGCCTGCTGGCGGAATTTAACCCGCCAACACCGGATGGTTTTTATGCGTCTTTTTATGATGAGCTGGCTACAGCGGAAGAATTTCTCCGTATCCTGGATAGCCAGCAAGAAAATGGAGTTTTTGAAATCATGTGTCATCCCGGCTATGCAGATGCAGGCCTGGTTGCCGAATCCAATTATGCCTATCAACGCGAGGTGGAGTTGGCGGTCCTGACCAGCGGCACAATCAAGCAGGCCATTCGCCAAAGGGATATTAATTTGGTCACATTCACAGACTTGTGAAGTTACGCTGTCCGATAGGATCAATGCCGTCCAAAAGACGGCATTGTTAGTTTAATATATTCTTGATATTATCTCTTAATTTCTTTGACCAATAATAAGCTATCATAAAAAAAGAAGACTCTTTTCCGCCGAGGCTAATTTATGGCAAGGAGTAACAATGAAATTGACCAGCTTTGCTGTTGATATGCGTGTAGCACTGTATTACCTGCTGTTCGGGATTATCTGGATCGTGCTTTCAGACCAGGCTGCCGTGATGTTTTTTCGGGATATTACCCTGTTAACCATGGTGCAAACCTACAAGGGCTGGTTTTTTGTTGCGATGAGTGGTTTGCTTATCTATTTGCTGGTACGGCGTGAGATTGCTACCGAGGTTGCGGCAGCAGAAACCCTGCGCGAGAGCGAGGAGCGCTTCAGGCAATTATTTGAAAACAGTATCGATGCCATCCTGCTTACTGCGCCGGATGGCAGTATTTTTGCCGCCAACCCCGCCGCCTGTGAAATGTTTGGGCGCAGCGAGCAGGAGATTATCGAGCTTGGCCGCAGTGGTATTGTAGATACCTCCGATCCTCGTCTTGCTGATGCCTTGGAAGAGCGCGCCAGAAATGGTTATTTCTATGGCGAATTGACCTTTTGCCGCGGCGATGGTACGACCTTTCCCGGGGAAATCTCCACTCGCTTGTTCAAGAATCGTAATGGCCAGGACCGCACAACCATGATTATCCGTGACATCAGTAAGCGCCGGGCAATGGAGATGGAGTTACAAAATACAAATGCTCTCCTTTACACCGCGTTCCAGCAAAGCCAGGCGGGTATTGCCATTGCTGATTCCCAGGGAAACATCACTTACATCAACGCAAGCGGGCTTCGTATCGGTTCTAAAGATTTTTCTGATCTCGCAGTTTCGTTGGGCCAGTATGTCGCCAGTTGGAAGCTCTATCATCTGGATGGCAGAAAAATGCAGGAAAATGAAGTGCCCCTGGCGCGGGCGATCATGTTCGATGAGGCGAACAGCCTTGAGTTCCTTGTTCGTCGTAACGATAAGGATGTAATTGTCTTTACCAATGCAGCACCAATTTATGACCACGATCACAACAAGATTGGTGGCGTGGCGGTTTTCTTGGATATTACCGCCCAAAAACAGGCCGAGCGGGAGGTACGACAGCTAAATGCCGAGCTTGAAAAGCGGGTTGCAGAACGGACCGACCAGTTGGAATTTGCTAACCGGGAATTGGAAGCCTTTACATATTCTATTTCCCATGACCTGCGTGCGCCGTTGCGAGCCATTAATGGCTTTGCTTCCATCCTGGACAAGCGATATTCCCAGGTGCTCAACGAGGAAGGTCATCACTATCTGGGGAACATCATCCAGGCCAGCCGGCGCATGGCGCAGTTGATTGATGACCTGCTGACCTATTCGCGCCTCGGGCGATATGGCTTTCGGCGGGAGCCTGTTGCCCTCGGGGTCCTGCTGCCTGAAATTATTGGACAATTCCAGGCTGAACTGGATGAGCTGAACGGAACCGTGACCTTCGCCGGTAATCTGCCAACCGTTCTCGGGGATGCTTCTTTGCTGGGGCGGGTGTTTACCAACCTGATTGAAAATTCTATCAAATATCGCAGGCCCGGCCAGTCGCCGCAAATTGACATCACGGCCACCACGGGTGAAGGCAAAGTCCAGGTGTATGTGAACGATAATGGTATCGGGATTTCACCGGAATATCACCAGAAAATATTTAACATTTTCCAGCGGTTGCACGCCGATGATGATTATCCGGGCACTGGCATAGGCCTGGCAGCAGTAAAAAAAGCCCTGGATTTGATGGGCGGTGAAATATCCGTAGACTCCACAATAGACAAAGGTAGTACATTCTGCATAAATTTAGATGGTGGGTAACTCCGAAGATAGCCAGTGATGAGGATGCTGAATGGGTGACCTGATTCGCGTACTGTATGTGGATGATTCCCCACTCGATCGTGAATTGGTATTGGATGCCCTGGTACGAGAGCACGGAGGTTTTGTTGTCAGTTTGGCTGCCAACCGGGCCGAGTTTGATGCGGCCCTGCAGGATGGTGAATTTGAGATTGTTTTAAGCGACTTCAACATTTTGGGTTTTGAAGGGCTGCAAGTATTGGATGCGGTCAAGGCTCGTAATCAGGACATCCCTGTCATCATTGTGACGGGTACGGGCTCAGAAGAAGTGGCTGCCGAAGCCATTAAGCGTGGCGCGGCCGACTATGTGATTAAATCCCCAAGCCATATATTGCGCTTGCCGATCACCATCCATGCGGCCTTTGAGAAACAACTCCTTGAACGCCAACATCGACAGATCGAAAACGCCCTGCGAGAGCGAGTAAAGGAATTGCGTGGCTTGCATGCCATTGCCCAGGACATGGAAGCCGCCCGAACGCTGGATGATTTGTCCGGCCGTATCCTGGAGCGTATTCCTCCTTCCATGCAGTTCCCGGAGCGTGTTGTGGTTATGGTGGAAATCGATGGCCGTCGGTGGGTAAAAGGTGACCTGCGAGAGGATTTGCCACCTCCCATCCAATCTACGGTGCGGGACAAAAAATCTGTGCGTGGTTTTATACGGGTCTGTTACACAGAAAATCTTCCGTTTTTACTCCCGGAAGAGCAGGATTTCCTCGATAACATTGCCTCGGCGCTTGGGCGCTGGTTGGAGCGCAAGCAGGCCGAAGAAGTTCTTCAGCAGACCGCCAGGGAATTGGCGGAGGCCCAGGCCGTTGCCCATCTGGGTAGTTGGCGGTTGGATCTCCAGGGCGGAATGTTAACCTGGTCGGAGGAAGTGTATCGTATTTTTGGCGTCGAAGAGGGCGAATTTGAGCACAACCTGCAAGCCTGGCTTGGTCGCTTTGTTCACCTGGATGATCAACGCCGCATCCTGGAGTACATCTCTCATATACAAGGTGAGAGCACACTCGAACCAATAGAGTTTCGCATTATCCGGTCCGATGGTGCCATTCTCTGGGTTTTGGCACAGTTGAACGATCGTCAAGTGGATGAATCTGGCAAGATAATTGCCGCAAAAGGCATCATACAGGATATCACCCGCTTGAGGAACGCGGAAACCTTGTTACGCTTACAGAGTGCTGCACTTGAGTCGGCGGCCAACGCTATGGTAATCGTGGATATGGCCGGGGTATTTATTTGGGGAAACCAGGCCTGGGCGAACCTGACCGGTCATTCGGTTTCCGATGCCATCGGCCAGCGTTTGAATATTCTGATGCCCGATGACCCGGACATGGCTTTTCCCGAGCAGTTATGGGCTCCCATTCTTGGTGGTAATGTCTGGCGCGGTGAAGTCATAAGTAAACGCAAGGATGGGTCTCAACTTTTCCTGGAACAAACCATTACCCCGGTACGAAATAATCGTGGCGAAGTGGAACACTTTATCGCTGTTTTGCAGGATGTCACTTTGCGCCGGCAGGCTGAAGATACCCTGCGCCGGCAGAATGCTTACCTGAACGCGTTGCAGGAGATCACGCTCGGTTTGCTTTCTGAACTGGATCTGGATGACCTGCTGGATTCCATTGTACGGCATGCAGGAGAATTGATTTCCACCCCTTCGGCGTACCTCGCGCTGGTGGATGAAGATGCGGATCTGCTGATCCCGAAGGTGGGTTTGGGTGCACTGCAAGAATCCTTGCACTTTCCGCTGAAAAGGGGGGAGGGTCTGGCTGGCAAGGTTTGGGAGAAGGAATCCCCCATACTTGTAAATGATTATGACCGCTGGGAGGGGCGCATCGCTGCTTATAGCAAGGGGAACCTGGGTTCTATTCTTGCCGTTCCATTGTTCCTGGAGAATCGGGTATGCGGGGTGTTGGGATTGGCGTACGATGCCGCGAGCGATAGATCTTTCAATGCAGGTGATATTGATACTCTTGCACAGTTTGCCCGCCTGGCCTCCCTGGCGATCAAGAATGCGCGCCTTTACCGGGACGCACAGGCTGAGATCGAACAACGCAGGCAGGCAGAGCGCGAGTATCGTTTGTTGTTGAATCTCACCCGTGCCATTGCCGATGCAGAGACTTTTGATGAAGCGATTATTGTATCCCTGCGAATGATCTGCGAGAATATGGGCCTGGATTATGGAGAGGTCTGGTTCCCGGCCGAGGACGGGGAGGCGCTGGTCCTTTCAAATGCTTTTTACGCTCACGATGAGCGTCTGATTGAGTTTCACCGGGCCAGTCAGGGAGTGCAATTCGTCCCCGGAGAGGGGATTGCCGGGTATGTCTGGCTGCAAAAAAAGCCCCTGTGGCTACCGGACATTTTTGCTGACCGGCGTTTTGTGCGAAAGGCTCTGGCAGAGCGGGCGGAAATTACCATGGCCGCCAGCATTCCCGTGTATACCCGGGATAAAGTTGTTTCAGTCATTGTGCTGTTTAATCGGGAATCGCGCCCGGATGGGAAGAAAATCATTGACCTAATCTCCTCGGTAGCGACACAACTGGGCCATGCGTTTGAGCGGAAACGAGCCGAGATCGAACTGCTCAATTACAGTGACGTGCTGGAAGAGCAGGTCTTGCAGCGTACGGCGGAATTGAAGATCGCGAAAGATCAGGCGGATGCCGCCAACCGGGCCAAGAGCGATTTTCTTGCCACTGTCAGCCATGAGATTCGCACCCCGCTGAACGGGGTGTTGGGGCTGGCAGCCCTGATGCAGCAAACCGATCTGGACAGCCGCCAAAAAAACTACATCTCCAAAATCCAGGCTTCTGGCGAAATTTTGCTTGCCAACATTAATGATATCCTTGATTTTTCAAAGATTGAAGCCGGAAAACTCACCATCGAATCTGTGGAGTTCGATCTTCACGAAATATTCCAGAAAATTTCAGGGCTGGTCGGGTTCCGTGCCCAGGAAAAGGGTTTGGCGCTGTCATTTCAACTTGCTCCGGAAATCCCTGCCTGCCTGGTGGGAGACCCACTCCGGCTTGAGCAGGTTTTGTTGAACCTGGTCGGGAACGCAATCAAGTTCACCGAAAAAGGCCAGGTCATGGTGTCGGCGCAATGCACGGGAAAGGCCAGAAGGAAAACAACAATCTCGTTTTCTGTTGAAGATACGGGTATTGGCATGACCCCTGCCCAGCTGGACACGCTGTACCAGCCATTTAATCAGGGCGACACATCCACCAGCCGGAAATATGGCGGCACTGGCCTGGGATTAACCATCAGCCAGCGGTTGGTGAGGAGCATGGGAGGGGAGATTACTGCTGAAAGCGTTTATGGGCGGGGCAGCAAATTTGTTTTCAGTCTGACACTCCCGCACAAAAGCGGGGCAAGGCGTCGAAGGAGCCAGCCTAAGGTGATTGTAGAGGCGGGCGCGAAGTCGGTCAGTTTGCGCGGCAGGCGCATCCTGTTGGTTGAAGACAATGAGATTAACCAGATGGTTGCAGCGGAGATGCTGCAAGGGCTGGGTGTGGAAGTGACAATCGCCGCCAACGGGGAGCAGGCGCTTAAGACAATTGAGGTGCTGGAGTTTGATGCCATCCTGATGGATATCCAGATGCCTGGCATGGATGGCTTTGAAGTTACGCGTCGTATTCGCAATCATGCTCGCTATGCCAACTCGTCTTTCCCCATTATTGCCATGACCGCATATGCGATGACTGGTGACCGCGACAAGGTTTTACAGGCCGGCATGAATGATTACATCCCCAAGCCCGTGGAGCTGGCTCAAATGACCGCCATTCTTGTCCGCTGGCTGCCTGGGCGTGAACCGGTTGGACAACCGAATACACCAGCGCAAGCCGGGATGGCGCTGAACAGAACGACAGCCTTGCAGCGGCTGAATGATAATGAAGGGTTATACCTGCGACTGTTGGCTATGTTTGAGCAAGATCATGCGGGGATGGTCGAAAAGATTCGAGCAGCGCTACAATCAGGTGATTTAGATGCCGCCCGGCTGTATGTTCACACCCTCAAGGGTACGGCAGGCACGATTGGCGCTGATGCATTGCAAGCGGCCGCGTTGCGTGTCGAGAAGGCACTGGTCGGATCGCAGCCCGGGAATCTTGACGAACTGCTTCACGCATTGGACCAGGCCATGTGGGCCGTGTTGGTTAATATCAGGACTGTACTGTCGCGGTAAATCAAGAAGTGAACAAGCTTTTCGGCCTGTAAATGTTCTCGTTGTTCAATGATTTTAGTCAACAGAATACTAATCAATCAGGTGCGCGAGTTTTCTGCGGAAGATATCCAGGGCGCTTGTGACAGCCCAGGCGGGCCCGCTTTTAGGGTGCCCGCCGTAAGACAGGTGTTTTTTGACCCGGAAGGCGGGGGTGATGATGACCACGTCGACATCCGTTTGTTTTTCAACAGTCCGTAGTGAAAGCGCCATTCCACATTTTGCCTGCAGCGAATCTTGCTCGGCCTGGAGCATGATGGCGAGTTCATCGAGATCGGGTAGTTGGGTAATGATTTTCCCGCCAAGGAAAACGGCATCTTGTTTTTCACCGGCCAGGGTTTGTGATAACGTCCCATTGGTGCCAGCCTCCAAGCTCACCAATGGCCAGTTGTTCCGGGTTAACATGGGGAGTACGCTGCCTGCCAGAGTTTCACCATCCACACCATAAATGTCTTTTGCCAGGAGTCTGCGGATTTGTTGCTCTACACCAGCGATTAGGTTATCGGCCTGATCTTCCGCGTCGGCTTTTGCTGTAATGCGAATATCCACCCGGCCATGGTGGGCTGCCAGCCCGACGGTTGGGTTCCCCAGTTTTTCCAGGGCTTCAATCTTTTCATCGACGATTGATTCGCCAATCCCTGCCGTGTGTAGTACGCGGGCTTTAATTAAGCCTTTGAGCTGGTACGTTTTGCGTAAATAGGGCAGGACTTCGTTTTCGGTCAGGTATTCCATTTCGCGCGGCACTCCAGGCAGGGAAATGATGCATTTGCTGCCTTTCAGGGCGATGAAGGCGGGGGCAGTTCCAACCGGATTTTGGATGCCGATTGCGCCGATGGGAACATAAGCCTGTTTTTTTTGGTTTTCGGTTGGGGTTCGCCCAAACCGGGCCAGCCGGTCTATAATCTGTTGCCACAGTTCAGCCCGGAACTCCGTTCCAACACCCAGCGCCAGGGCGACGGCCTCACGTGTTGGATCATCCACCGTTGGCCCCAATCCACCGGTTGTGATGATGATATCTGCGCGCGCCATGGTTTCTTGCAGGATCTCCGCGATGCGCTGGGGATTGTCGCCGACCGTGGAGGTACGAAAGATATCAATGTTCAGGTCGCGTAATTTTCGTGCCAGGTATGCGGAATTGGTATCAACAATCTCGCCGAGCAGCAATTCTGTTCCGATGGTAACGATTTCAGCAGATGGCATGGCCTGGATGCTCCGAGTGGTAAGGATAATTAATGAGCGCAGAGGTGGGATTAACCGACCTCTGCGCCCTGCTTTTTTGTTAATAAAATGCTAAGAAGGGTGAACCGTCTTAGTCAATGCCCAGGTAAGCTTTTTGTACCATGGCATTTTTCTTGAGGTTTTCAGATGTGTCGGCCACGACGACGCCGCCTGTTTGCAGCACATAACCCCGGTGGGCAATGGAAAGCGCCATAAGGGCGTTCTGCTCCACCAGTAGAATGGTTGTCCCCTGTTCGTTGAGGGTTTTGATGATGTCAAAAATCAACTCAACCAGTACAGGCGCCAACCCCATCGAAGGCTCATCCAGCATGAGTACGCGCGGCTTAATCATCATGCTGCGCGCAATGGCCAGCATCTGTTGTTCGCCACCAGAGAGCGTACCACCTTTTTGTGACAGACGTTCTTTGAGGCGTGGGAACAGGGTGAAGGCGCGCTCCATGCGGCCTGCAATGTCGACCTGCGAATTTTCTGTAAAAGCGCCGATTTCGAGATTCTCACGAACAGTCAGTTTGGGGAAGATGCCACGCCCTTCGGGTACATGCCCGAGGCCGCTCTGCACAATTTTATGGGCGTCCATCTGCGAGATATCTTTGCCATTAAATATAATGCGTCCCTCGCGCGGGTGAATGATGCCCGAAATAGTGCGCAGGGTGGTGCTTTTCCCGGCACCATTGGCGCCGATCAGGGTGACAATCTCACCTTCCTCAACCGATATGCTGAGGCCTTTGAGCGCGTGAATGTGGCCGTAGTAGCTGTGAACATTTTCCAGGGTGAGCAGGCTCATTTCACTTTCTCCTCGTGCTGGCTCGCCACTGCGCCGCGGCCAAGGTATGCTTCGATGACTTGTGGGTTGGAGCGTATCTCTTTAGGGGAACCTTCGGCGATCTTCACGCCATAATCCATTACGCTAATGCGCTCGGAAATATTCATCACCACGCGCATGTCATGCTCAATCAGCAAAACAGTGATGCCTTTTTCATCACGGATGCGGCGGAACAGGCGAATGGCATCTTCGGTTTCTTGCGGATTCATGCCTGCTGTTGGCTCATCCAGCAAAAGCAGGGCGGGATCAGCTGCCAGGGCGCGGGCAATCTCGACACGGCGCTGTCCCCCATATGGCAAGTTCTTAGCGAGTTCGTTTTCGACACGGTCCAAGCCTACATATTTCATTAATTCAAAAGCTCTTTTTTCCGCATCCGCTTCTTCGTGGCGGAAACCCGATAAACGCAGAACGGCTCCGACTGGGTGTTGTTTAAGGTGGACATGCATGCCAACCAAAATATTTTCGAGGACGGTCATGTTGTTGAAAAGCCGGATATTTTGGAAAGTCCGTGCGATGCCTTTTGCGGCAATCTGGTCAGGTCGTAATCCAATCAAGTTCTGATCCCTGAACTGGATCGTACCTTCTTCGGGTTTATAAATGCCTGTCAGGGTGTTGAAAAAGGTGGTTTTTCCGGCTCCATTCGGGCCAATGATACTGACGATTTCGCCTTTATCGAGCTTGAAGCTCATCTTATTAACGGCTGTCAGGCCGCCAAATCGTTTAACAACCTCAGTAGTTTCGAGTAGCGCCATGATGATATCCTCTTCCTACCCCTGGCCTTTTTCCAGGGAGTTCTCGCTGAATTCGCGGCTACGGCGCGCAGAGGGGATTAGTCCTCCCGGTCGGAAGATCATCATTAAGATAAGGATGATGCCGAACAGTAAGCGCTGGTATTTCGCAGGGTCGAGTTGGGTTGAAAGATCGCGCCAGGCGAAGTTAATCAGCGGGATGACAGCGTCACTCTGACGTAACTGGCTTAAGTACAGTGACAGGCCTTGCAGGATCTGCAGGTTGAGTATGGTAACTGTGGCAGCACCGAGGATTACCCCCGGGATGCTGCCTATGCCACCAAGGATTACCATCACCAGCACGCCAATGGATTGCATGAAGGAGAACGACTCGGGGCTCACAAATGTGCGGCTGGCAGCAAAGAGTACACCCATTGCTCCGGCAAAGGAGGCCCCGGCTGCGAAAGCCGCCAGTTTTGTGCGCACAAGCGGAATCCCCATGGCAATGGCTGCCGTTTCATCTTCGCGGACAGCTGTCCAGGATCGTCCCAGCTTTGAGTCTTCCAGGTTGCGAGCCACAAAGATGATTACCACAATGATCGCCAACGCCAAAAAGTAGAAAAGGACATTGTACAGATCGGATTCTTTGACGCTATGCCCAATCACGCCACCCAGGTTGTTGTTTACAAGTTCCACCAACTGAGGCGAAAGACTTGGGCGCTGTACCGGGGTGATGCCCTGGGGACCATTGGTCAGGTTGACAGGTTTATCAAGGTTGTTGGCGAGAACGCGAATGACCTCGCCAAAACCCAGGGTTACGATCGCCAGGTAGTCGCCGCGCAGGCGTAACACGGGCAGGCCGAGCAGGATGCCGGTTAGTGCGGCTGCAATAATCCCGACAAAGAGAAACAGGTAGAAGGCATCCCCTGGAAGCAGGAAGGGCAGGTTGGCGGGTTGAGTGCCTGGCGCATAGGACATGGCGTAGAACTGCTGGGAGCCAAAGAAGGCCCATAAATAGGCCCCAACCGCATAGAATGCAACGTAACCCAAGTCAAGCAGGCCTGCAAACCCGACCACAATATTCAGCCCGAGCGCAAGTGCGGCGAATACACTGATCTGGAAGATGACTTCAAGATAAAAAATGTTACGGATGCCAAGAATGGGCATGACAATGACCATCAATAAGAATCCGGCAAATATCTTGAAGCGTGTGTCGCTTTTAATGACGTAAAGTGTAAAAAGCGACGAGAGAAGAATCAGGAAGGCAAAGATTGAGCGCGGGCTTTGGTATACAAGGACTGCTCCAATGAACATATGCGCCAGGACCAGAATGTAAGGGGTATACCCGTTCTGGGCTTTTTGCCACAGTGTATTAAGCTGACTCATAGTGCGCTCCTATGCTTTCTGCCCAACATTCTCGCCCATCAGGCCATGCGGCCGGAAAATGAGCACGAAAATGAGAATGGTGAATGCGAAGATGTCTTTATATTCTGCCCCTGCAGCACCCATGGTGAAGGCCGACATATACGCTCCGGCAAACGTCTCC
>JANJTV010000069.1 GCA_024710905.1 Anaerolineales bacterium
CCATGGCCGCCTAATGTATCGGAACTTTTAGTTGTATGTCGCGAGTCTGGCGCGCACACACCTCCACAGCCTATGGCAGCACCCCACTATCCCCAGGCACCACCACCACATCGTCAAATGTCAGCGACTCGGTCGTCTCGAATAATTTTCCGTTCATTTTTTCCTTCCTGTCATGGGGAAACTTTTGGCTATTCTACAACAAAACCGGTTCAGGCAATTTACAAAACCATGACACTCTCCTGTTTTTGCGAAACTGGTCATTTCATGTTAAACTTCCTTGTTACCCACCACGCGGTGAGGAAAAGTCATGCACAGCCTATTCAGAGCCTTCTCGATCATTTTTTTATTCGTTTGGATACTGACGCCCATGCCGGTTGCCGCGCAGCAGGCCGGGCCTACTACCACGCCTTCCCCTTCCCCGCCGGGCGGCTTGGAACTGGCCACCCCGGACCTGCTCCTGCCTGCGTTCAGCCTGGCCTTTCCTCAGAGCGGAGAACTCCTGCGCGGCGTTATTCCGATAACTGGCAGCGTGGATGTTCCGGGTTTGACATCCTGGGAACTCTCTTTTTCTTATTCCGCGGATACCACCGGCACCTGGTTCCTGCTGGCCACAGGGACGGAACGCGCCGCGGTAGCCACCTTGTATGACTGGGACACCTCGCTGTTGGCGGATGGCAATTACAGCCTGCGCCTGCGGGCATATACAGGTGAAGGCTTGCAGGAGGTCATCTCGCAGGAATTGCGCATCCGCAATTATTCGGTGGATACACCCACCCCGACCCTGACGCCGACCATCACTCCCAGCCCAACGTTAACCCCGACCCCATTGCTGCCCACTTATACGCCCACGCCGACCCGAACGCTGGTACCCACCCCAACCAATTTGCCGCCCAACCCGCTGGTGGTTTCAACGGACCAGATTACACTCTCTTTGTTGCAGGGTGCCGGCCTGATACTGGTTTTGTTTGCAGTATTGGGCGGGCTGGTTTATTTGCGAAATCGTTTTTTAGGTGACTGATCATGAGTGACAATCTACCGTTCCTAATTGTTGGCCTGGGCAACCCTGGCCGTGAGTATAAAGATAATCGCCATAATTATGGCTTCATGCTGGTAGACCGCCTGGCCGTGCGTCTCAATGCACGCAACATGCGCATTCAATCCAAAGCCATTGTGCTGGCCACCCAGCATAACGGGCGGAAACTGATCCTTGCCAAGCCGCAAACCTACATGAACCTGTCTGGCCAGTCAGTGCAGGGATTGATGCGTTTTTATAAATTGCCGCTTGAAAACCTGCTCCTGTGTTACGACGACCTCGACTTGCCTTTTGGCACGGTTCGCCTGCGCCCCGGCGGCGGTGCGGGCGGACAGAAGGGTGTGGCGAATACCATCCAGCACCTGGGAACACAGGAATTCGCCCGCCTGCGTCTGGGCATAGACCGTCCACCCGGCCGGATGGAAGCCGCAGCCTATGTGCTGCAGGATTTCCCCTCCGGCGACCTGATTGCAGTTTCGCAGGTGCTGGACCGCGCCGCTGACGCCGCCTTTTGCTGGATGGATGAAGGCCTGTTGGCCGCCATGAACAAGTTCAATGGCAATGGCAGCGACCCTGCCTGAATTTTCGGAGAAACCCCGTGTCTGTTGAAACGCTTGTTTCAGCCATTCGTGCCCTGCCTGCTTACCAGCAGTTGTTGGGGCAATTGAAGATTTCCAGCCCGCAAGTCTTGCCTGGGCTGGGGTTGCCGCGTGCCGCGCGCCTGCCGGTGTTGGCCGCCCTGCATGCCGACCTGGACCGCCCGGTGGTCTTGCTGACCGACCGCGCCGACCATGCGCTTTCGCTGTACGATGAGCTGGCGTTCTGGGCGCCAGCTCAGAGCCGGTTTTTGTTCTCAGAGCCGAACCCGCTATTTTACGAGGATGCGGCCTGGGGGAGCCTGACCCGCCGGGAGCGTCTCCAGACGCTGACAGCCCTCAGTTCCTATCATCTGCCTTTTGCCGAAAAACCTTCCACTTATCCCATTATTGTGGCTTCGGTGCGGGCCGCCATGACGCGCAGCATGCCGCGCCGCGATTTCCTCAAAGCCTCGAAGCGGCTGGCGGTGGGGCAGGTGGTGCAGCCGGATGCGCTGCTGCGCCAGTGGAGCCAGGCCGGTTATGAAGCGGCGGATACGGTGGTGGAGCCGGGTTTTTTCTCTCGGCGCGGCGGATTGCTGGACATTTGGCCGCTTTCCTCGTCGCATCCGGTGCGGCTGGATTTCTTTGGCGACGAACTGGAGACCATCCGCCGTTTTGACCCGGCCTCGCAGCGCACGCTGGCAACGCTGGAATCGATCCTGGTCTGCCCGGCGCGCGAGTACCTTGTACCGGAGAGCCTGCCGGAGCTGGTGGTTACGGCCGAGACAGAACTTTCAGAGTTTCACATTCCTGTTTTGCATCCGTTGTCTTCGACGCTGTTGGATTACCTGCCGTCGAAGTCGTTAATCCTGGTGGATGACCTGGGTCTGGCGGAGAGCATGGCCGGGGAGTTCGAGGAGCAGGCGGTGCGCTTCAGGCAGGAGAGTATTGAGGAAGGCACCCTACCGTCGAATTTCCCTGTGCCGTATGTGGGATGGTCTGAGCTGTACGACAACCTGCACGCCCTGGCTTGGTTGGAGTTGGGCTATTCAACAGCCGCTGAGCAAACCGAGCTGGCGGATGCCTTCAGCCAGCAGCCGCGTTTTGCCGGGCGCTTAAAACACTTTATCGAGCACTTGCTGACTCTGCTTGGCCAGGACGAAGCCGTGACACTGACCTCGCGCCAGGTGGAACGGATCCGTGAGTTGTACGGTGAGCAGGCCACCCTGTTGAGTGAAATGGAAGAGAAGGCTTTGCCGGTTGAACCGGTCTTTCTGGACCAGTCGCTTTCCGAAGGCTGGACGTTAACCGGGCCATCCGGGCCGATTCACCTGGTGACCGACTCGGAGATCTTTGGCTGGGAACGCCCGGCCCCGCGCACGCGTTCGCGCCCGGTGGCCGAAGCGCCGGAATCGGCTTTTGCGGACTTCCAGGTGGGCGATTATGTCGTACATGTTGATCATGGCATTGGCCGGTATGCCGGGCTGGTGCAACGTCGCCTGGATAACCATGACAGGGAGTTCCTGTGCATCGAGTACGAAAATAATGACACTGTCTTTGTGCCAGTTCACCAGGCCGACCGACTGACCCGCTATGTTGGGGCGGAAGGCGAAATCCCCGGCCTGACGCGCCTCGGCGGCCAGGAATGGACGCAGACCAAAGCCCGCGTGCGAGAGTCGGTGCTGGAAGTGGCACAAGAATTATTGGAACTGTACGCCAAGCGTCAGGCGGTGCCGGGCTACTCGTTTAAGGAAGATACCGTCTGGCAAAGGGAACTGGAGGACAGCTTTCCCTATGTTGAAACGCCCGACCAGGAACGCGCGCTGAACGAAATCAAGCGCGATATGGAGGCGGCGCGGCCGATGGACCGCCTGCTGTGCGGCGATGTGGGCTATGGCAAAACGGAAGTGGCTTTGCGTGCGGCTTTCAAGGCCGTTATGGATGGCCGCCAGGTGGCGATTCTCGTCCCGACCACTGTGCTGGCCCAGCAGCATTACGAAACCTTCCTGCAGCGACTGGCAGCCTTTCCGGTCAAAGTGGAGATGCTTTCCCGCTTCCGCCAGCCGCGTGAGCAGGCGGCCATTTTGTATGACCTGGCGCAGGGGCAGATTGACATCATCGTTGGCACGCATCGCCTGATCTCGCAGGATGTGCAGTTCAAAGACCTGGGGCTAGTCATCATTGATGAAGAACAACGCTTCGGCGTGACCCACAAGGAACACCTGAAAAAATATCGCACTGAAGTGGACGTGCTGACCCTGACGGCCACGCCGATCCCGCGCACGCTTTACATGGCTTTAACCGGCGTGCGCGACATCTCGACCCTGGCGACGCCGCCCGAAGAACGCCTGCCGATCATCACCCATGTCGGGCCGTATTCGCAAAAACTGGTTCGCCAGGCGGTCTTGCGTGAACTGGAGCGCGGCGGACAAATATTTTTCGTCCATAACCGTGTGCAGACCATCTATGCGATGAAAATGCACCTCGAAAAACTGGTGCCCGAAGCGCGGATTGGCATTGGTCACGGGCAGATGCATGAGAATGAATTGTCGTCCGTCATGCACCAGTTTACGGCAGGTGAAATTGACATCCTGCTTTCCACCACCATTATCGAGTCCGGGCTGGACATCCCCAATGCCAATACGTTGATCGTGGACCGCGCCGACACCTTTGGGCTGGCCCAGCTCTACCAGTTGCGCGGGCGCGTCGGGCGTGGCGCGGCGCGTGCGTATGCCTACTTCTTCCGGCATCGCAAAAAACCGCCGACCATTGAAGGCCAGGAACGGCTGGAAGTGATCGCCGAGAATACCCAACTGGGTTCCGGTTATTCGATTGCCATGCGCGACCTCGAAATTCGCGGCGCGGGTGAATTGCTTGGCACGCGCCAGTCCGGGCACATCCAGGCGGTTGGGTTTCATCTTTATACCCGTATGTTGGCTGCCGAAATCAAGCGCCTGCGCCGCGCCGCCGAGCAGGCCGGGCTGACCGAACAGGCCCAGACCGCCGGTATTATTCTCTTCCAGCCGGGGCTGGCTGACCTCGACATTAAAGAACCGGTTACCGTGGACCTGCCCCTGCCGGTGGGTATCCCGGCCAACTACATTCATAACCAGGACTTGCGCCTGCGACTGTACCGCCGCCTGGCCAGCATCCGCCAGGAAAGCGACCTTGATTCATTCGCCATCGAGTTTGCTGACCGCTTTGGCCCGCCGCCCGAGATGGTTGAAAACCTGATCTACCAGATGCGCGTTAAACTGCGCGCCGACGCTGCCGGGCTGCAATCGGTGAGCGCAGAAAATAACCAGCTTGTGCTGCGTTACCCGGCCCTCAGCGAAAGCCTGTCACAGCGTGTGCTCTCAGACCTCGGCCCCGGTGTGCGCGGCGGCAAGAACGCCTACTGGTGCAGTTTCCTGCGCGAAGAGGGTTGGCGGGAGCGCCTGCTGGAGGTGCTCTCGCGCCTTGAAAATCGCACCATCGATTCGGTCTTTGTGGCCTGAGCGGAACAAATCAGCGCTCCGCAACCTTACAATGCAATCACCAAAGGAGAATGAAATGAAGCAATTGCTGTTCCTGGTCCCGCTCGTGCTGGCGAGCATGTTCTGTACCCTGACCGGCCCCTCGGAGGCAGGCTCCCCCACGCCGGATGTCGCCCAAATGGTCAGTGCCACGCTGACAGCGTTGGCTGCCAATCCGCAGCCTGAAGCAGATACCCAGACTGCCAGCATTTCCGGCAACCTCGGCTATCCCAGCGAATTCATTCCGCCACTGCGTGTAGTGGCTTTCCGGGTCGGTTCCGATCAATATTTTACGGTGGATACCCCCCTGAACCAGGCCAGCTACCAAATTTCAAACCTGCCTGCCGGGACATACCATGTGGTTGGCTATGTCCATGACCCCAGCGGGCAGTTCCCCTCCGGCCTGTCTGGCGCGTATACCGTTGCTATTGCCTGTGGCTTGACGGTGGAATGCACCGACCACAGTTTGGTGGATGTCGTCCTTAACGTCGGGCAGGCCTATACTGAGGCGCATGTGCAGGACTGGTTGATCCCTGACCTGCCGCCCATGCCCGGTGCGGAAGCCGGTTCTGTGGATTCGTCCGCCGTTGAAACGCATGGTGTGGTCTCCGGCAGCCTGCAATACCCGTCTTCGTTCATCCCCGCCATGCGGATTGCGGCCTTCCCGTTAAGTGGTGGCGCGCCAACCTATATTGATACGGTGGATGGGCAATCTTCTTATGAAATCAAGTTGCCACCCGGCCAATATCATTTTGTCGCTTACACGATGGATGGTTTCTTTGCGGGCGGGTACACGGCGGCTGTGCCCTGTGGCCTGAGCGTGGATTGTACCGATCACAGCCTGCTGCCGGTTACGGTGATTGCCGGGCAGGTTACGCCAAACATCCTGCCAGTGGATTTTTATGCGCCGGATGGCGCCTTCCCGCCCATGCCGTAGTTTCAGTAAAGATATACATGTGTGGTGGGCAGATGCATCGTGCCCTCGGCTATCCGCCCTTATGCTATTCTCCAACATAATGCGGGTACACTGCCCGATATCCCAGCGCGTGGGCCAGGTTACCGAGCGTGGCCGCCAGGAATTTTTGGGCCGGGATGGGCAGGCTGGCATCGTAGCCGCCGTATTTGCCCAGTGTTTGTAACGTTGCGGCCAGTTGTAAGCCGTCTTTGGGCAGGCCCTTTGCATCAATCTTGCCGTCCCGGGCCAGGCCGGCCATGGTGGCGAACACACCCAGCACGTCTTGCACGGCCTGCGGGGTCGGGCGCTCAAACTCGGTACGCTGGCGGTAGACCATTTCCGTCTCGCCCATGTTCCAGGGATGAACCTGGAACTGGCCGGGCGGCATGACGATTGTTTCCCCGGCTTGAGCTTTTTTGCGCTTGCCATTTAACTTGTAGAAGGCGGTTCCTGAAATAATCTCGAAGGTCTCCGTCCAGTCGGTATGGATGTGCTCGCCGATATCGGGCATGGAGCGCGGCGGGCAATGGATTTCGAGCAGCCAACCCATGCCGTTGGTTTCCTGGTCGCTTTCCAGCACAATGGTGCGTGAGCCGGTCAGGGGGCTTTCAATGGTGAATCCTTTTCGTATCATGGTCGATTCTCCGACATTCTTTACCAGTTGTGAACAGGTGATTGTTTTACTATACAAAAAAACCGCTGCAAAATCAACCACCGGGCGAATATTCTGGAGTATAATAGAACACCTGTTCCTTCTTTTGACCCGGAAAGGAAACCATGACCTTCAACCTCCAGGCTCCCTTCAAGCCCACCGGCGACCAGCCGGAAGCCATTAACACCCTTGTGAACGGTGTTCAGCAGGGGCTGAAACACCAGGTATTGCTCGGCGCAACCGGCACGGGCAAGACCTTTACCATTGCTTCCATCATCCAGGAATTGCAGAAACCAGCCATCATCATGGCCCATAACAAGACCCTGGCCGCCCAACTTTACGCTGAGTTTCGCGAATTCTTCCCGAACAACGCGGTGGAATATTTTGTTTCATATTATGACTACTACCAGCCGGAAGCCTACGTTCCCCGGCATGATCTGTACATCGAAAAAGAAACCCAGATTAACGAGGAAATTGAGCGCCTGCGGCTGGCTGCCACCACCGCCCTGGTCTCGCGCAAGGATGTCATCATCGTTGCTTCGGTGTCTTGTATCTACGGCCTGGGCTCGCCAGATGAATTCCTGCGCGGCTCGGTCAATCTGAAAGTGGGGGAGATCTACCGGCGCAATGCCCTGATGCGCCAATTGGTGGACGGGCAATACAGCCGCAACGATATGGAACTCAAACCGGGCACCTTTCGGGTGCGCGGTGACACACTCGAGTTAATCCCCGCTTATGAAAGCAAGCGCGGTTACCGGGTTGCCTTCTTTGGCGACGAAGTTGAGCGCATCATGGAGTTCAACCCATTGACCGGCGAGATTTTTGCCGAACTGCCTGCAGTGGATATTTACCCGGCCAAGCACTATATTACCGCTGAAGAAAAGCTCAAAGATTCGATTCGTGATATTGAGCAGGAACTGGAAGAGCGGATTGCCATGTTCAAAGAACAGGGCAAATTGTTGGAAGCCCAACGCATTGAGCAGCGCGCCCGTTATGATCTGGAAATGTTAAAGGAAGTTGGCTATTGCTCGGGCATCGAAAACTATTCCCGCCACCTCGACCAGCGTGCGCCGGGCACCCCGCCCTGGACCCTGATCGACTTCTTCCCGTCTGATTATCTGCTGGTGCTGGATGAAAGCCACATGACCGTGCCGCAGATTCGCGGTATGTATAACGGCGACCGCGCCCGCAAGGAAACCCTGGTGGAGTTCGGCTTCCGGTTACCCAGCGCGATGGACAACCGCCCGCTCAAGTTTGATGAGTTCGAGCAGCGCATGGGTTACACCATTTACACCTCTGCCACGCCCGGCCCATACGAACTGGAACATGCCCAGCAGGTGGCTGAGCAAATCATCCGCCCGACTGGCTTGGTGGACCCGGAAGTGGAAGTACGCCCGACCACAGGTCAGGTGGATGATCTGGTGAAAGAGATTCGTTTGCGTGTAGAAAACGGTGAACGTGTGCTGGTGACCACCCTGACCAAGCGCATGTCGGAGGACCTGGCAGAATACCTGATGGAATTAGGCATCAAGGTGCATTACCTGCATTCTGAAGTGGAAACGCTGGAACGGATTGGCATCCTGCGTGACCTGCGTTTGGGTGTCTTTGATGTTGTTGTGGGCATCAACCTTCTGAGAGAAGGCCTCGACCTGCCGGAGGTTTCCCTTGTCGCCATCCTGGATGCCGACAAGGAAGGTTTCCTGCGTTCGCAAACCGCCCTGATTCAGACCATTGGTCGCGCCGCCCGCCATTCCAATGGCCGGGTGATCATGTACGCCGACCGGATGACCGATTCGATGAATGCGGCCATTAACGAGACCAATCGCCGCCGCGCCAAGCAGGTCAAATTTAATCAAGATCATGGAATTGTGCCGGTCAGCATCCACAAGGCCATTCGCGATATTACTGACTCTTTGTCACTGGAAGGACGTGAAAAGGCCCTGGCGGTTGGCGAGGAAAAAGGGAAGTATAAGGCGGGCAAGGGCAGCATGGATGCCGCTGGCCGCCGTGAACTGGAAAAGGTGGTTGCTGAAATGGAACGCCAGATGAAGGAAGCCGCCAAAAACCTTGAGTTTGAGCGGGCGGCTGCCCTGCGCGATGAGCTATACGAGATAAAGGCGTTGCTGGCAGATGATGCCAGCCTGAAACCCTGGGAGCGGATTAAATTACTGACCGGGGAAGAATAAAACCCAAGGCGGCCCAGCGGGCCGCCTTGGGTTTTAAGTCTGCGATTTCACCATTTCGATGCCCAGGGAAATCAACTCATCCATTTTTTGCTGGCTGACGGTCCCCAACACGGCCAGGGTGGTGCCTTTTGGGGAATACATCAGCACCAGCTGGTTGGAGTCGCCCTGGCGCAGTGGATAGCGCTCCACCCACTGCACTAACGGGAGTGACATCCACGCGTTGAGCAGTTGGCGGGATTGCTGTGGGTGAGAAGTAAAACCGGTGAAATGGGGGGCCAGCCGCGGGTCGAGCGATTCGATTGTTTTCGCCTGGTCGAAGTGGGGGGTATCTTGCGTATCAAATCCATAGATGCTGATCGATTGTTTGAACAGGAAATCCCCGATGCCGCCCAGCAGACCGCCTGCAAGGGAGTTTTGGCCGGGCATAGTTTGCGCCAGGTAGGTGAAAGAATCCGGCGTTTTGAAATCTGGCGAAAACCAGCGTGTGACAGGTTGTGCGCCAAAAGCGCGGGTTTCGGTCATCCACTGAACGCCGTTGGTTTCCTGCATCTGTCCCTGTGGGCCAGAAATGGCCTGCTGGTGCCGGTTATAGGCCTCGGCCACCGAACTGGATGCTGCCTGAACCAATCCACCCAGAGAATAATCCACAGGCGGCTGACCTAGCACAGTGCGCAGCTGGTTGACCTTGCCCTGCTTGTCGTGCAGCCCGCTGGAATAATATGAACGGAACGGGACAACCTGCCCGTCCTTCAGTGTCATTTCGATGCGATAGGTGGTCTTGCGCCGCCGCCTGGCATTTGCAGAATAGTCGCGGCGGCTCATGGCCAGGTCTATGCTAACAATGTCTGCAAAGCGGAATGTTTTTTCATTACTATTAAATAAGGAACGATAAGCCAAGGTCAGGGTTTGGGTGGTTCGATCGGCAATAATCGTCAGACTGGAACTGAACAAAACCATTGCCAGGGCTACGATTGCCATAATGCCAGAAAAAAACCAGGCCTCACCCGTTGTAACGATTGCGACAAAACCGGCCACAACAAGGAAAATCCCCGCCATGAGGTAGTTCCCGAGTGCACCTTCTTTAATGACAACCTGACTATCTGTGGTATCCATATCGGCTCCTTGGTTGGGTTACCTATTTTCGATAAATCCATTTTAAGCGAAAACTGCCCGGAGCGTACACCGGGCAGTTGCTGTGGTTCAAGTTCCTACTCTTCGTCCAGGGCAACGCCCACGATTTCATCCACGCGTTGCATGACCTCGGGGGTCAGTTTGGGCAGCACTTCCAGCGCGTTCATGTTTTCGTGCACCTGGTTCACCCGGCTGGCGCCAGTGATGACCGTGCTCACATTTGGGTTTTTGGCGCACCAGGCCAGCGAGAATTGTGCCAGCGTACAGCCCAGGTCGCCGGCCACTTCGGCCAGTTTCTTGACCTTGGCGAGCTTGTCCTGGTTGGTCAGGCTGTCTTTCAACCATTCGTAGCCTTTCAGGCTGGCGCGGCTGTCTTGCGGGATGCCGTTGTTATACTTGCCGGTTAGCAGGCCGCTGGCCAGTGGGCTCCAGATGGTCGTGCCCAGGCCAATATCTTCATACAGGCGGGCATACTCTTTTTCCACGCGTTCACGATGGAACAGGTTGTACTGCGGTTGTTCGGTAATCGGTTTGTGCCAGCCGTATTTGTCACATACAGACCAGGCAGCGCGAATTTCGTCCGCGCTCCACTCCGAAACACCCCAGTACATGGCCTTGCCCTGAACGATCATGTCGCTCATTGCGCGGGCGGTCTCTTCGATCGGGGTGGTGGAATCCGGACGGTGGCAATAGACCACGTCCACATACGCCATATCGAGTCGCTTCAGGCAGCCATCGATGGCTTCCATCAGTCGTTTGCGGTTCAGGGTATTTTGTTCGTTGACGCCTTTGTGAAGGCCCCAGTAAATTTTGGTCGTCAGCAGGTAGCTTCCACGCCGCCAGCCCAATTGCTTAAGTGCCGCGCCCATCACTTCTTCCGATTTACCCCCGGCATACACCTCGGCATTATCAAAAAAATTTACACCATACTCGCGGGCTGCAGCCATCATGTCTGCGGCGGCTTTTACATCGGCCTGATTGCTGAACGTCACCCACGACCCGAACGACAGCACACTGACCCGAATTCCGGATCGCCCAAGTGGACGATATTCCATATCCATGTTCATGCTCCTTGAGATTAGTTTTTCCTTATTGTACCCCTGCTGGATGTCAAAATCTCTCGGGTTGGAACAGGGAAGGCGCTTTCGCCGTTATACAGGGTTCAATCCAGCGCTGGAAAGCTTTGAGAAAAATTATCACCATCTTTACAAGAGCTTTAACCTTGCTTGCTATCATGATGTCAAGTTTCAGGGATAAAAACCTGGAACAGTCGTAAACAAAAAAAGGAGAAAATCTCATGACAAAACGACTGATTTGGCTTTCTGTACTTGCCCTGGTGGCCGTAGGCCTGGTAGCTTTTGGAATTGGCACCGCTTATGCACAGGATGTCCCTGCGAACCCCGATGCCCCTTACGGCATGGGGCCTGGCGGGCGCGGTGTGATGCGCACCTACGTCAAGCAGGTGGTTGCCGAAAAACTCGGCCTGACCGAAGAGGAACTGGCCGCCCAACTGGCTGAGAGCGCTTCCTTCCAGCAAGTGCTTCTGGATGCCGGTATTGCTGAAGCGGACATCCCCGCCTGGATGGAAGATGTTCACCAGGAAGCCCTGGCCCTGGCAGTTGCCGATGGCGTACTGACCCAGGAACAGGCCGATGCCATGTTCGAGAGGATGCAGGAGCGCGGTTTTGGTAACTTTGGCAACTGCGACATGGATGGTGATGGCTTTGGTGGACGCCGCGGTGGCCGAGGTGGACGTGGGCCTGGTTTTGGCCCCGGTGATGGCGCTGGTCAGCAACCGTAACCAATCAGGTTTTACAAACAACAGCCCGGAGAATTTCTCCGGGCTGTTCGCTTTTTATGAAGCAGTGAAGGTTTGGTTGGCGCGTTTTCGGCCATCTTCGGTTAGTGCAAGCAGGCCGTTTTGTTCGGTGACCAGCCCCTCGCGTTTGGCCTGGTACACCACTTGCGATGTAAATGCAGGCGACCAGTTGAGATGCTCATCCAGGCTGACGATGGCATTTTCCTGCTCGGCTTCAGGGCTGCCTGTGTGGTTGGCAATGTGGATGGTCAGCATGGTTTCGGCAAATTCGATCCGCTGGTGAGTGCGCTGGCGTGCCATGGCAATCAGGCCGCGGCTCGGAGAGAACAGGTACGCTAGCAGGAAAGCCCCACCGGTCATGGTTGCCATGGAACCGGCAATCGAAGCATCCAGCCAGTGGGCTACCCAGTAGCCGCCAATGGCGCTGGCAACCCCAATCGCCACGGAAAGATAAAGCATGTGTGAAAGGCGATCGGTTAATAAGTAAGCGGCTGCGGGCGGGGCGATCATTAAGGCCACGACCAACACCGAGCCAACCACATCGAATGCGCCAACTGCTGTGACAGAGACAATCGTCATCAGGCCGTAATGGATTACGCCGGGCAGGAAGCCCAGCGCGGCGGCCAGGGCGGCATCGAAGGTAGCCAGTTTGAGTTCTTTGTAAAAGATGCTAATGAACAACACATTAATGAGCAGGATTCCGCCTGTCATGAAGAGCGCTTCCGGGCCGAAATCAAGGCCAAACATCTTGAGCCGGTTGAACGGCGCAAAGGCCACTTCGCCAAGCAGTACTGAATCGGTGTCAAGGTGGACGTCCCCGGCGAAACGGGAAATCAGGATGACTGCCAGGCTGAAGAGGGCCGGGAAAACCAGCCCGATGGCGGCGTCTTCTTTTACCAGGTTCGTGCGTGTAAGCAATTCGGTCAGGGTAACGGTTAACACGCCAGTCAGTGCTGCCCCAACCAGAAGCAATGGTGAATTCAGGCTGCCTGTGACAAAGAAGGCTAGCACAATGCCCAGCAGGACGGTGTGGCTGATGGCGTCGCTCATCATGGCCATGCCCCGCAGAACGAGGAAGACTCCCGGCAGGGCGCAGGCTGCGGCCACAATGGCAGCAATCAGTTGGATTTCAAGTTGCGCCTGGCTCATGATCGTTCCTCGTCCTGGCTGTCAGCCTTGGTCTTACCCTCGGATGTCAGGATCCATTCGTCGGGAGCCTGCTCCCGGGCCCAGCCTCTCTGGGCCAATTCCTTAAGTGCACTCGAAACCCCGGCCGGGTATTGACTCATGGTTCGCAATACGGCACTGGAGTGGCCGTGTGATTTATCCGGGTGTTGCGCGGCCAGCACGTTCAGGTCGCTGAGTACAGCCCGGGCTGAGAGTTCGCCGCGGGTTCTCTGCTGGCGCAGGGTTTTCCATACCAGGCCGCGGTTTGGGGCAAAGAGCAGGGAAAGTAGCACGATGAAGCTGGCACATAAAACGATTAATGGACCGGTGGATAAGTTGGCTGCTGAACTGCTGATGATGGTGCCACTCACACCAGCCAGCGCGCCGAACAGGCCGCCCAAGGTGATCATTTGGCCGAGCCGGTCTGTCCACTGGCGGGCGGCAGCGGCCGGGGCTACCAGCATGGCGCTCATCAGGACCACGCCGACGGTCTGCAAGCCAATGACAATGGCCAGCACCAGCAATGTGGTGAGCAGTACATCCAGGACGCGGACGGGGTAACCTAGGCTGCCAGCGTATTCCGGGTTAAAGCTGATCAGTTTGAATTCCTTCCAAAAGGCCAGCAGGATGATGAACGCCAGCAGTCCAAAGGCGGCCATGGTGAGTACATCGCGCTCCAGCAGGGTGGCCGCCTGGCCAAAAAGGAATTTATCCAGCCCGGCTTGCTTGGCGTCGGGGAGTTTTTGGGTGTAGGTCAGCAGCATCAGTCCGAAGCCAAAAAATACGGAAAGGACCAGCCCGAGGGCGCTATCGTTTTTAATGCGGGTGGTTTTGACGACGCTGAGCATGAAGAGTGTGCCGAGCCAGCCTGCAATTAAAGCGCCAAGCATCAGTATGCCTGGCTCCTTGCTGCGGGTGAGCAGGAAGGCAATTACGATGCCAGGCAGGGCGGCATGCGACATGGCGTCACCGAGCAGGCTTTGTTTGCGCAGCACGGCAAATGACCCAAGTGCGCCGCTGACCAGCCCGAGGATGCCTGCCCCAAGCGCGACCGTGCGCATGGTGTAGTCAAAGAAAAGGTTGTAGAGCAAATCTGTCAGGTTCATGGCGATTACTGGTTGCTTGTTTCGCGGCTGAGAAAGGCGATCTTACCACCATAGGCCAGACGCAGGTTTTGTTCGGTAAAGGCTTCCCTGACCGGCCCGCTGGCTATGCGGCGTACGTTCAGTAGCGTGACCCAGTCGAAGTATTCCGGCACGGTTTGCAGGTCGTGATGTACGACGATAACGGTTTTCCCGGCGGCGCGCAGTTCCTGCAGCAGGGAAACGATAGCGCGTTCTGTGGTGGCGTCGACACCCTGGAAGGGTTCATCCATGAAATAGAGTTGGGCATCCTGGGCCAGGGCGCGGGCCAGGAAGACGCGCTGCTGCTGGCCACCTGAAAGCTGGCTGATTTGCCGCTGGGCAAAGGATTTCATCCCAACTTTTTCGAGCGCGTCCAACGCGGCGATGTGTTCTGATGCGCCGGGTCGGCGGAACCAGCCAAGTGCACCATAACGACCCATCATGACCACATCCAGCACACTCGTAGGGAAGTCCCAGTCCACGCTGCCGCGTTGGGGCACATACCCCACCAGGTGACGCTGTTCGGCATAAGGTTTACCGTAGACCAGCACCTGGCCGGCGGCGGGCTTGACCAGCCCAAGGATGGATTTTATGAGCGTGGTCTTGCCCGCACCGTTGGGGCCTACAATGGCCATCAGGATGCCGGAGGGTACTTCCACGTCCACATCCCACAGCACGGGTTTGTCGTTGTAGGCAACGGTCAGATCGGTGATTTCAATGGCTTTGTTGGTGGCGATCATTTTAGTCTCCCAGCAAGGCACGCACGATAGTGTCGATGTTGTGGCGAACCATGCCAATGTAGGTTCCTTCAGGAGTGCCTTCGCTGCCCATTGCATCGGAGAATAGCGAACCGCCAATGGTGACGTCAAATCCGCGTGCCTGTACGGCGGCCTGCACCGCTTCGATGTTACGTTCTGCGACAGATGATTCGACAAAAATGGCAGGAATCTGGCGCTCGACGATGAAATCGGTCAGTGCTTGCACATCGGCAGTGCCGGCCTGGGTTTCCGTGCTGATGCCCTGCAGGCCACGAACTTCAAAGCCATAAGCTTTGCCGAAATAATGGAAAGCATCGTGGGCGGTGATGAGCACCCGTTGTTCGGCAGGGATGCGCTCAGCCTGGATGTTAACATATTTGTGTAATTCAACGAGTTCGACCAGGTAGGCATCCGCATTGGCCTGGTAGGTTTCTGCATGCGTTGGGTCAAGTATGATCAAGGAGTCGCGCACCTGCTCAACAGCCTTCATCCACAATGTGACGTCGAACCAGATGTGTGGGTCGTAATAGCCTTCGTAGGTTGGCGAGGGGCTGAGCAGGGAAGGGTCAATCTGTTCGCTGATGGCCACTGTAACCATACCGTTTTCGTTCATGCGCTCGAGTACTTCGCCCATCTGGGCCTCCAGGTGCAGGCCGTTGTAGAAGATAATATCGGCCTGTTGGAGCAGGATGACGTCGCCTTCGCTGGCTTTATACAGGTGGGGGTCTACGCCCGGGCCCATCAGGGCGGTTACTTCCACGCGGTCGCCGCCCACTTCTCGGACAATATCGGCAATCATGCCGATGGTGGCCACGGCCTGGATGTTACGCTGGCCGATGTCCCCTTTGTCTCTCGGAGCGGTGGTGCAGGCAGGTACGATGATCAAGAGCAAGGCAAGGATTAGAAATAGTGTTTTGTTCATAATTCTCCAATGGATGGGAGGAATGCTCCCGTTGATGTTTTATAGTTTTCAAATTCCGTCCCAAAGGAATTGGCAAGCAACCTCTCCTCTTCCGGGATGCGGATCAGTATGACTGCCAGAATGATAGCGATGCCAGATAAGCCGATCAGCCAGTTGGCGGTAAGCAGCAGGGTGGCCACCTGCATCAGCAGGAATGAGGCATAAATGGGGTGGCGGATGACCCGATACGGACCATCGGTTACCAGCGCAGAGACCGTATTCAACCGCAGCGCCGGGTCAAACTCATTGCCGAGGTTCCTGCTGAGGGTGTGGTGACTCCACAGGTTGAGTACTATCGCGGCTGCGCCGAGGAAGAGTCCGGTCATGCGCGCCCAGTCAGGCAGGGCAAGAGTGGACCAGTTCATCCACTTCGGGACAAATGCCCAGAGCAGTATACCGATATAGAACGGGATACCGAAAAGGGTGCGAACTGCCAGCAGGAGCGGCACTTCCTTCTGGTTGTGCATCCTTACCCGGGTAGCCGAATCTACGTTGCCATTTCTGGCCCTGCCGCTGAAATACACCATGATGCCAGCAAAGCTGAAGAACATGAGAAAGAAAGCGGCCTTGAAAAACATCTCGTTCATGCCTTGCCTCCAAGGGACAGTCGGGGGAAGAATCGGCCGGTAGTCTTCATATATTCTTTGTAGGCATCGCCAAACTTTTCGATCAGGCGTTGCTCTTCCTTGTCCGCGCGGATGGTGAGCAGGATGAAGCCCAGGGTGGTGGCGAGGGCAATGAACCAGTTTTCGGCCAGCAGGGCAAAGCCGTTGTAGGCGATCAGCCCCATCAGGTAAAGAGGGTGTCGCACATATTTATACGGTCCGCTGGTGACCAGTTCGGCGTTCTTGCGGGTGATGACAGTCGGGGTGACGTTGTTGCCCAGGTTGCTGAAAACGCCCCAGGCCAACAGGTCACCAATAACGCCCATGCCCAGACCCACCCAGCGCAGCCATTCGGGCAGGTCAATGCGCGACCAGTTCATCCAGGTCGGGTGGACCAACCAGGCGAAGATGCTCAACCAGCCGGCCAGCCCAAGCAGGCGCAGGGAGATGGTCATCAGCAAGCCTTCATCACTGAAGGTTATTTTTTCGCCGTCTTCTACATCGGCCTTGCGGCGAAAGTAGATTGAGATTCCTGCGCCAATCACAAGTACGATTGTGGCGAGGATGCGAAACAAGGTGTCATTTTCCATTTTTCATATCCTTTGGCAGTTAATTTATTTCAACAAAAATCTGACTGGTGATGGAAAGCCCCAGTACCAGGTTTTTTTGCCCGACCTGGATGGTCAAGTTATGGTCAAATTCTGAATAGTCGATCACTTCAAGGGGTGTGCCGGGCAGCAGGCCAAGCTCATTGACATGCCGCAGGAAGCGGTCGTCAGCCGAACGAACGCGGAGTACGATGGCGGCCTGGCCGGGTCGCAGCCCGCTGAGCGGGATGCTGGCATCCCGCGGCAGGTTAAAGTTCTCATCGGGGATCGGGTCACCGTGCGGATCATGGGTGGGGTGGCCGAGTGCAGCAGCAATCCGCATCTCAAATTCCTCGCTGATGACGTGCTCCAGGCGGCAGGCTTCCTCGTGCACGTTGTCCCATGAATAGCCAAGCATCTGCACCAAGTAGGTTTCAAGCAGGCGGTGGTGGCGGATGACCTCCAGCGCGGCGCGCTCCCCGGCGTGAGTCAGGCGTGCGCCCTGGTGCTTTTTGTAGGTTACCAACGCAGGATTGGCGGCGGCCATCTTCTGCACCATGCCGGTCACGGAAGCGGGCGCAATCCCCAGGCGGGTGGCCAGGTCGTTGGTGCTCGCGCTGCGCCCATCAGTGGTCAGGGCGTAAATGGCCTTGAGATAGTTCTGGATGGAAGAAGTGGTTTCAGTCATGACAAATCCTAAAATTAGGTAAGACTAAATTTATTATATGGAAAATCAAAACCCTGTCAAGAGGCAAATTGGAGAAAGCGGGGGTGAAAAGTCAATTTATAACCCTTGCATCTTTTTCCTCCCTGCGCTGTTTGGCAATTCCTGATTACAATTCGGCCCTGTGAATCAACAACTTTGTATCCTGAACGACCCCACCAACGGTGAATTTGAACCGGCGCACTATTTCAGTGCCTGGGACTATCACCTTGCGGAAATCGATTATGAACGAGGCCCGGCCCAGGTCGCCGAATTGGCAGGGTGGGGTTTTGATATTTTCCTGAACCTGTGCGATGGCACGGCCTCCGAGCAGCGTCCGGGTATCGAGATTGTGCAGGCCCTGGCCTCCCAAAACCTGGCGTATACCGGCGCGGATGAGGCCTTTTACGACCCCAGCCGATTTGCCATGAAGGCTGCCTGCCTGGCCGAAGGGATTTGTTTCCCGGCGGCATTTTTAATAGAATCTCTGGATAAAGTGAAAGAACAGGCTTCCGACTTGGGTTTTCCTTTGTTGGTCAAACACCCCAATAGTTCCGGGTCCATCGGCTTGCTGCCCGAAAGCCGGGTGGAAACACCGGCCGACTTGCAAAAGCAGGCCAGCCGGATGATGGAAAATTATGGCGTACTGCCGCTGGTGGAGGAGTTTATTGAGGGCAGGGAATTTTCCGTCCTTGTGGCTGAAAACCCGAATGCTGCAGGTTCCCCCGTGGCGTTCCAGCCGGTCGAATTTACCTTCCCGCCCGGCGACAGTTTCAAACACGAAGCCCTCAAGTGGGTTCGTTATGAAGAAATGACCTGCCGCCCGGTGACAGACTCGCATCTGGATGCCCGCCTGCGCGACCTGGCCACCCGCCTTTTCCGACGCATGAATGGTTGCGGCTACGGGCGCTGCGACATCCGCATGGCTGGCAGCGGGGAACTGCACCTGCTGGAGATCAATCCTAATTGTGGCATCTTTTATCCACCGGACGGCCCCGGCACAGCCGATCTCATCCTGCAATTTGACCCACGCGGGCACGCCGGCTTCATCGAATTAATTTTTGCTGCGGCGAAAAAGCGGGTAAATTCGCTATAATTTTATACATGATTACCATTGATCCTCAAACAGCAAAGCGGTTCATCCTAGGCAGACAGGGCTTGTGGCCGGGGCGGCGCTGGCGCGGCCTGGAGGGCATTGAACCGGCCATGCTGGCCATGGAATACCTGCAGCTTGACCCGCTGCAGATTCTTGCCCGTAGCCAGGATATTTCGCTGTATGGCCGGGTGCTGGATGCCCGCCCTGAGATGTGGCAGCCGGTCACGTACCAGCAACGCAAGTTCTTCGACTGGGGTGGCTGGCTGGCCGCCCGCCCAATGGAAGAATTACCCTACTGGCGCGAAGTCATGCGTCGCGAACGCGAGGGCCAGCCGCGTATCCGCGCCATGGCTCGCGACCATGCCGAGGCGATTGTTGAAATGCGCGCCATCCTGGGGGAGCGCGGACAGGTCAGTAACCGTGATTTTGAAATGTCCACCCGCACCCGCACCAACAATTATCGTGGACGCAAGGATAGCTCGCTGGCCCTGTATTACCTGTGGCGGGTGGGCGAGGTGATGACCCACCACCGTGAACGCTTCGAACGGGTATATGCCCTTACAGAAGCTGTCGCCCCGGCCCACCTGATCTATGAAAGCAGCCCGGATGAGACGGATCGTTTCCTCATCGAAAAGGAAGTTGCCTTTTATGGCCTGGCGCGCCTGGCCCGCACCAGTGATTCCTACCAGCGGGGGGAGCCAGACCAGTCTGCAAAGGTTTTGCTCAATAACATGCTGGCCGATGGGGACCTGCTGGAAGTAAAAGTAGAGGGTTGGAAAGCAATCCACTATGTTCTTGGCGGAGATCTGGCCCTGCTTAATGAACTGGCTGCCGGGCGCATCCCTTTCGGGTGGAAACCGCTGGATTCCACAACCGATGAAGAAGTGACTTTCCTGGCCCCGTTGGAACCGGTCAGTGCACGTGGGCGGGCCAAAGTTTTATTTAATTTTGACTATGTTTGGGAAGTCTATAAGCCGGTTGAAAAGCGCAAGTATGGCTATTACACCTTGCCTGTCTTGTGGGGCGAACGCCTGGTGGCGCGCTTTGACAGCAAACTGGATCGTACCAGTAATACATTTGTCATCCTTGGCTTCTGGCTGGAGCAGGAATCGCTGGGCCGGGACTCTGCCTTTGCGCAGGCCCTAGCGCGCGGGTTTGCCCGCTTTACGCAGTTTCTTGGTGCAGAAAAATTGGATGCGAATGCAATTGCAGAGCCGATATTACGAAAGGCTGTTGAGGCGGCAGATTATTGATTGGGCGGGAACGAGAAACGTATAAATTCATCCAGAGTCACAACCCCCCGCACCGAGGCAATCCGCAAAGCCCAATCCCTGGGGTTTTCATTTTTGCCGGTTTGAAACTCAAACGACAGGGCGGGGAAAACTGCTTTTTCGCTCTGCAGGTATCCAAAAATATTCCCATCATGGTTAAAGACTATTGACAACCAGTAATACTCTTGTGGTTCGATTGTCACCGACTCAGAGAGCGGAACCCAGAGGTATTCTTTGCCAACCCATTGGTAGGGTTGGGCGAGCTGCTCGTTAAAATAAAACCCAACTTCCCTGAAATTGTCCGTATCCCATTCGCCATCTTCCAAAAAGAAATAAAATTCCGAATCCGGGCGGGCTTTGAACTGGAAGAGCACCCCTTCCCCGGGATTGATCAGGCCGGGGAAATTCACCCAGCCCCATTCATCTCCATTACTTGGCATAATGTAAGTATCATTTGCAAACCTGGTTTTGACTTCGTCAGGGAACCACCTGCGATTGTCGCAGGAATCTTCAAACCCAATCTGGGCGATGACGTGAGGGCTGCCAATGTCCCGAATCAGGAAATCCGGGAAAAGATAACCAGCATCAGCCGCATTATTTCCCGAAGTCGAGGCGTCATAAGCATAGAAATCAAACAACGCACCAATAGGCATGTGGTCTGAAAGATTGTTGGCTCCGTCGGGTAATTCAAACCAGGAGCGAATCTTCCAGGGTGCCGCCGTTTCTGGAATCCACAGGTGATCCCTGTTCAAGGTGCTGTCCCGGAGGATTAAATCAAGGCCCGCTCCTTGCATGAAGAGTGTTTCCGGGGCAACCCTTCCATCCACCAGGTTAATTTGAAAGTTAAGGTCGCCAAGCAGGAGGGTCCGCTCGTGTCTGTATGGCTCAAGTTCTTCAACAATACGCGAGAGTTCGCAGGTCCGGATTTCGTCATCAAACGGGTGCAGGTGCAGGGCAAACAGGTTTAATGGGTTTCCGTCAGGGGTCTGGAGCCGGGCGCGGATGATATCCTCGAAACCGAGATGCCCGTATAACGATTCAACTTCTAGGATTTCATAGCGCGTCAAGATAGCGATATTGGCATATTCGGGGACGCTGGCCACATAATAATTTGGCAGGCCAAGCTGCTCAGCAAAGTGCGCCGTCATGGAGTTGCCTGGTTCATTCCATCCCCAGGCTTCCTGTAGGACGATAATGTCCGGGTCGAGCGATTTGAAATAAGCCAACAACTCAGGCGTACGGTCCCGATGGAATCGCTTGTCGATATTTTCATACCACTCCGGCAAAATGCCGCCACCGAACAGAATGTTATACGAGATGATTTTGACCGATGTTTGCGGCTCCGGCTCAGGTGGGTTGGTTTGCGTTGGTGGTGTATGTGGGGTTTGCGTTTCCTGCAGAACGCTTGGGTTGGCTGTGCAACCCAGCAGGACGATCAGACTGGCGAGAAGGAGTTTTTTCATTGCATGCTCCCCATAGATGTGATGTTTCCTGCTCTTACTATAGCAAATATGACGTGCTGGAATCAACCCCCAAACGACTCTGTCACCTGCTTCATCTTTACCCGCGCATCCAGCAGGCGGTTATTGAGCGCGGGCTGGATGGTTTCCATGATGCCCCAGTCAAACCCGTGCAGACGGTTTAGCCCGCGTACGATCTGAAAAAAATTCAGCCCCGGGTTGCCATCCAGGTGATATAACCCGCCGGGCAAGGATAGCAGGATGTCGATCAGGCCCTCCGCCGTATCTGGCAGGAAGGAGCAGGCCTGGAACCAGTTGATGCTGGCTTCAATGTGCCCGTCCTGCTCATGAAGTCGCAGCAAGTGATCGAGCATGTGGTTTCCACCGCGTGAGTTGCCGATCTGCCAACCAATCCGGACGATATGCGCCTGCGGGTGCGCCGCCCGAATGCGCGTTTCGCAATCCAGCTTATAGCGGCCATAGTCATCGTTGGGTCGGGGCAGGTGGGTGACTTTAAATGGTCCCTGCTGTTCACCTGAGTATACCGAGACCGAACTGGTAAATAAGAACGGGATACTTAATTCGGCACAGGCCTGGGCAGCCTGCTCGGTCCAATCCGCGCTGCCGGTGGCGAGGTGGAAGAATGCATCCGGACGCTCATTTCGGATAAGGCGGCGCGTTGATTCAAAATCATTGGTCGGGATGACAGCACGATCCCAACCAGATACAGAATGGCCTGCCGCCATAAGTTTCCCGGCCAGTACTGGCGCGAGGGTTCCGTTGAGACCTGTAATCAGCACTTTCATGACAGCTTACTTTTGATATTCCCAGCGCAGATCCGGGTAGGCATCATTCGGGCCACTTAACAAATCAGATGCCTGGGTTTTGAAGTGCAGGTTGAAAAAGGCTAGCGTGTAGTCATTGATCAATCGCTGCACCCGCTCACCGTTGATCGGTCCTTTCAGGCCCATATATGGTGCCAGCGGGCTGAGCGCGGGCAGGTCACTGAAATCGTAATGTTTTGCGCCGAGAATGGTGACCACTGGTGCGCCATTCCCGTTGCGGCCAAAGTATTGTTGGAACAGGGCGTTGTTGCGGCTGGTAATGTCATCCGCCCAGCCCTGGCTGAAGAAATAAAAGGCTGGGGTGGGAATGCCGTCCTGTAATACCTGTTCAGACACGGGGCGCATGAATGGGTCCATCAGGAAGGCCGCCTTGCAGGCTTCGTGTGTCCCGCAAAATTGAATGGCTGCCCCACCGCCGGTGGAATGGCCCAGCAGGCCGACCTTTTGCATGTCGAGCAGGCCGGTAAAGCGCCCGTCCGGGTCGCTGGTGTTCAACCCGGCCATAAAGCGGACAGCAAAATCGATATCCCCGCTCCACTGGTTGACCAGCAGCCTGGCAATGATTTCATATTCTTCAATCCCCATTCCTTCAGAGTCGGGCAGGGCGTTGGGATTGTTGGGTGCCTGTATGCCGTCCGGGAAGACGGTCATTACAGAACCGTAGGTGTGTTCAAGGCTTACCACCACATAACCGTGGCTGGCTAGTTCCTGGACCTGGTAGGTATTCTGCGCTCTGAAGCCGTTCCAGCCATGCGAGAAGACCAGCAACGGGTAAGGCCCACCTTGCGATTCGGCTGGTGCGTCCTGCCAAGCATCGCTTTTTGCCAGCGCCAGGTGATCGAGGAAGAAGCCCGGCAGGTTTAAGTACGTCGAAATGGCCGGGGCAATCTGGTCGGCATCCTGCATCCAGGGTGCGCGGCGGCTCTCCGGTCCAGCCTGGGCCGGATACCAGACCTGGATCATGAACTTGCGTGGCTCCTCCAGCCCGGAATATAGCTCGCTGCGGCTGTCGTCCGTCAGCACAAACGTGGTCGTCCCGACCTGGTATGGCCCGGTGGGTTTGGGGACCGCGGGAACAGGCAACAGGACCGGAAGCGCTGTGGCAATCAGGAGCACGGCGGCAGCGGAGAGAGTCACGGCTAGCCCGGTGGGCGGCATCACCCGGCCCGGCGAGAAGGCGGGCACGCTGAGGATAAACATCAGCGGTGTTATAAAATAAAGCAGGCTCATCTGCCAGCGCGAACCTTCCACATTCAGGTGGGTCAGCAGGCAAAGCAGGGCAAATGCCGGCAGGATGTTAATGGCGGTGGGGCGGGGATGACCAATGAGCGGCCAGAGGATAAAAATACCCAGGGCGATGGGAATCAGGATTTCAAGGAAACGCATGGGGCAGACTCCGGTTAGAAGTGTTCGATGGACTGGTAGTCGGTGCTACCTGATGGTTTTTCGGCTGTCGATGTGGACGGCCTGAGCAGGAAGAAGACCAGGATGGCGAAATCCATGATGGCCACACCGCCAAAGATATACATGATCAGGTTGCCAGCTCCTTTAATCTCTGCTTTTTCCGGGGAGTCGGGCAAGTAGATGATGGTCACACGGTCGCCAACCGTGTACTCCGGTGGGCTGGAGGAAAAACCTGATTTGACTTGGTACCCTCGCCCGTTGCGGGTGCGGAATTCAAAGACGGGGGTGTAGGTATCATCGCCCTCTGAGTCACGGGTTCGGATCATTTCAACAATGATGGCTGTGGTTTCGATGCCGTTTTGTTCCAGGTTGCGCTGCTCCATGAAAAGATAAGCCGCAACGCCGCCAAAGACCAGCGCGCTGGTTACCAAGATGAAGGTGGCGATTAGTTTGGCCTGGGTGGTCATGGGTTCCTCCCGAGATAAACAGCGACGCGGATTTAGCCGATTTTTATCAAATCTGCGAAATCCACGCCGGGGAAAATGATTGTGTTTGTTTCGTGTTAACTGACCGGCGCGACATACACGGCAATGGCAATGAAGTGTGCCAGGGCGCCGCCGATTACAAAAATGTGCCAGACTTCATGGAAGCCAAACTTGCCCGGCCAGAAGTTCATGATTTTGGTGATGTAAACAACCGCTCCGAGGGTGTAAATTACCCCGCCTGCTGCCAGCCAGGCCAGCGCGCCGGGAGGCAGTACGCGCAGCATTTCGCCGATGGCGGCCAGGCACAACCAGCCCATGACAACGTATACCCCGGCATTCAGCCAGCGTGGTGCGCGGATGATGAACAGCTTGACGATGATGCCAATGGCAGCCAGTGACCAGATGATGGTCAGCAAGCCCCACTGCCAGAATCCTTCGAACATGTTGACGCAAAACGGGGTGTACGTTCCGGCAATCAGCAGGTAAATGGCCGAGTGATCGAACTTGCGCAGGATTTCAATTACTTTGTCGCGGGCGCGCACCATGTGATAGGTGGCGCTGGCAGCGAAGAGCAGGGTCAGGCTGAGGCCATAAACGGTTAGCGAAATGGTCTTGCCGACCTGCCCCCAGCCGACGATCAACAGCGCTATCAAACCAACCAGGGCGGCAATGGCGGCAAAGAAATGGGTCAGCCCGTTGACGGGTTCACGCAGTTTGGAGATCAGGGTTTTCATGGTTTGCTCCTGTTACATTTTGTCGCTGGCATCATCAAGCGCTTTGATTTGTTCGGGGCTTAGCCGCCAGCCCAGCGCCCCGGCGTTCATTTCGGCCTGGCGGACGTTCTTTGCGCCGGGGATGGGCAATGTTCCCTTGCAAATACACCAGTTAATAGCGATCTGGGAGGGAGTTTTGCCACCCGTGTCCTGGCCGATTTCAGCCATTAGCCGCAGCAATGGCTGGAGTTTTTGCATCACGCCTTGATAGCGGCCTGCCCGCATGCCGGGCGGCGGATTTTCCGAGCTGTATTTGCCGCTCAACAGGCCCATCGCCAGCGGCGAATAGGCAATCAGCCGCACGCCCAATTCCTGGCAGCGGTCGAGCAGACCATTTTTCTCCACACTCCGATTCAGCAGGTGATATTCCACCTGATTGGAAGCCAGCGGGATATCATATTTCGACAGCACAGTATAGGCGCGCTGCATCTGGTTTTGGTCATAGTTCGAGACGCCGACTTCGCGGGTCAACCCGGCGCGCTGGGCCAGGGCCAGGCCTTCCACCAGCCATTCGATGGGTACGACCCACCCCGGCCAATGGAGTTGGTACAAATCCACCCGCGGCAGGTCAAGGCGACGCAGGCTGGCGCGCAAGGCATTCACTACGCTGGTTTTGGTCCAACGCCAGGGCATCGGGAAGAATTTGGTGGCGATGTAAAGTGGCTGGTCGGTATGTTTCAGGAATTTGCCCAGCAGGCGCTCAGACTGGCCATTGCCATACACTTCGGCGGTGTCGACCATCTGTACACCGTTCTCAACGGATACCCGAAAGCCTGCTTCAATGTCGGCATCCGAGTAGCCGCTGCCATAGTTCCATACCAGGCGGTCGCCCCAGGCCCAGGCACCCAGGCCCATCTCTATTTGTTGTATCGTTATAGGGGTTGTCGTTTCCATGATTTTCGGCAGGATTGTATCACAGCCTACTTTTTTTAAGATTATAAGGTGGTCATCCACCCTGAAAAAAGGTACAATTCGGCCCGCACTTAATTGAATGGAACTGAGTGGCCTCCAGCCGCACACAGGCAAATGTGGCGGCTGGCGCTCCCTAAGTTCCGGGAGGCAAAATGCAAGACAATCAGATAAACCCTGTGGGGACGGAATCTCCCGCCAACTTAGCCCAGCGACTTGGCTTGCCTTTTGGCGATGACTTGCGCCTGCTGACTCGCGCCCTGACCCATCGTTCGTACGTCAACGAAAATCTCAATACCCCGGCAGATAATGAGCGCCTCGAATTCCTCGGTGACGCCGTGCTGGATTTTTTGGTCGGCGCCTGGGCTTACCATCATTACCCTGAAATGCCCGAAGGCGACCTGACCAAGCTGCGTTCTGCGCTGGTACGGACGGAAACCCTGGCCGCGTTTGCCCGCCAGCTCAACCTTGGCCCGGCCATGCGCCTGGGACGTGGGGAAATCCAAGCGGGTGGCGCGGAACGGGATGCCCTGTTGTGTGCCACTTTCGAGGCGATTGTCGGGGCGTTGTACCAGCACCAGGGCCTGGATGCGGCCAGGGAATTTGTCCTGCCGTTGATTGAACCTGCAGCCGACCAGGTGGTGTCACAGTTCTTGTCGCTCGACCCGAAATCGCGCCTGCAGGAGTGGTCCCAATCGCAGGGATTGGGTGTGCCGAAGTATCGTACCGTGGCAACCAATGGGCCTGACCATGCTCCGCAATTCGAAATAGAAGTTTATATTGATCAGCGTTGTGTCGGGTGCGGGACGGGCTCCAGCAAACAGACTGCATCACAGGCTGCTGCGCAGGATGCGCTGAACTCGCTTGGCCTGGCCGGAAAATCTTAGTTTCAAAGAGATAAGCATTTATGCCATTAAGATTGAAATCCCTTGAATTGCACGGCTATAAGACCTTTGCCTCGCGCACGGTCTTTGAGTTTGCTGATGGCATTACCTCCATTGTCGGGCCGAACGGCTCGGGCAAATCTAATTTTGCCGATTCGTTACGCTGGGTGCTGGGAGAACAATCTCATAGCCTGTTACGCGCCAAAAAGACCGAAGACATGATCTTTGCCGGTTCCGAGCAACGACCGCGCGCCGGGATGGCTTCGGTGACAATAACATTTGATAACACTGCCAGCTGGCTGCCGGTGGATTTTAGTGAAGTGGCCCTGACACGCCGCGCTTATCGCGATGGTCGTAATGAATACCTGATTAACGGCCAGTCTGTACGCCTGAAAGACATTAACGAGTTACTGGCCCAATCCGGCCTGTCTGAACGGACCTATACCATCCTCGGGCAGGGCATGGTGGATGCATCTCTGGCGCTTAAAGCCGATGAACGCCGCCGCCTGTTCGAAGAAGCGGCTGGTATTGGCCTGTACCGTACCCGTCGCGAAGAGAGCTTGCGCCGCCTGGACAATACCCAGCGTAACCTTGAACGCGTACTGGACATCCTTGCTGAACTGGAGCCGCGCCTGCGCATGCTTGAACGGCAGGCCCGCCGCGCCCAGGAGTATGCCCAGATCCAGGCAGATTTGCGGGTCATCCTGCGCGAGTGGTATGGTTATCACTGGCACCAGGCCCAGCGCGAACTTTCCGAGGCGCGCGGCACGGCCCTCGAAGCGGAAACACGCCTGCTGGAAGCCCGCGAGCAATACAACCAGCTCACGCGCGGGTTTGAAGACATCCGTTCGCGCCTGCTCAGCCTACGTACACAACTCAATGGTTGGCATCGCGAGTCGGCAGAACTGCACAATCGCCGCGAGGTCATCAGTCGCGACCTGGCTGTGCGCGAGGAACGACGACGTTCGCTGACCGAGTCGCGTCAGGCTGCCTTGCGAGAGCAGGAAACCCTGGGTGATGAAGAACGGCTGGCCCGCGAACGACTTGACGAAGCCATTAAAGAAGTGGAACGGATTGTGGCCGAGGCTGAGGAAGCGCGTGTCCAGGAATCCGAAGCCCGCGCGGCGCTGGCTGGCCGCCAACTCGAACGCGCCAGTGTGGAGCAGCAATTGCAGTCTGCGCGCCACAGCCTGAACAACCTGAACACCCGCCGCGCTCAATTGGAGGCGCGCCAATCTTCGTTAAAAGAACGCATTGATGCCCAGCGCGCGCGCCTGCAGGAAGCTGACCAGGCCATCCAGACTGCCGAGACGGCCCTGCGCCAGGCTGAAGCTGATCTGCGTGAAAAACTAAAAGAAAGCAAGAATGCAGGCCAGGCCATGCAAAAACTGGAAGCCAGTTTGCAGGGCCTGCGCCAAAAATACCAGGAACTTGAGTCCACTCGCCGCCAACGGCAGGAGGAATTGAATACCAGCCGCGCCGAGCAAAGCCGTTTGCAGGCCCAGGCGGAAGTGCTCCAACAGGCCGACGATTCGCTCTCCGGTTTTGCTGAGGGCGCGCGCTATCTGCTGGATGCTGCCCGGCAATCCCAGCTGGGTGGCGCGGCCGGGGCGCTCTCTTCCGCGTTGGAGGTGCCTGCTGAATACGAAACCGCCCTGGCGGCCTCACTGGGAGATGCGGTGGATGCTGTCTTGCTCAAGACTGACCAGGATGTAGACCACGCCTTGGCTTTGTTGGAAAGCGGCCAGACTGGCCGGGCTTTCCTGCTGCCGTTGAGTGCTGAAGGCAGCACCAAGATACCGGATGTGAAAAAAAGTGAAGATTGCCTGGGGCTGGCTGTGGAATTGGTCCATGCCGCAGATGAGGTCAAGCAGGCTGTTCAGCACCTGCTGGGGAATACCATCATCGTGCGGGACCGGGCAGCTGCACGCCGTTACCGGAAGCAATATCCCGCTTCCCGGGTGGTTACCTTGAAGGGCGAGGTCTTCCGACCGGATGGCGGCATCCAGGCAGGCCGTGAAACACGCGGCGCTGCGCTGGGTCGCACCCGCCAAAAACGTGAATTGACTGAGCAATTGGATGCATTGAATTCCCGCCTGGCAAGCCTTGAGAAAACGGTGGATGGCTTGAATGGCGAGACTGCCTCCTTAAACAGTGAGATAGCCCGCGCCGAAAATAACCTGCGCGATGCACAGGCCCGCGCCAGCGCAGCCCAGTCGGCCGAACAGCAGGCCGGGCTGGTTGCCGAATCTGCCCGCAGGCAGTCTGAGTGGCAGGCTGGTCAGAAGGCAACCCTTAAAGACGAGATTCGCCAGTTTGAATCTGATCGTGAAAATGTAGAAATTGAAATTGAAGAACTGGGTGTCGAGATTGAAAAAGCCCAGGATGCGTCACGGTCTTTTAATAACCAATTGGCCGAACTGGCGCTGGACGAAATGCAATCCCAGTTGACGTATTGGGGCGCACGCTTGCAGGTCTCCGAGCGGACGGTGAACGACGCAAAGTCCCGCCAGCAGGAGCGGCAGCAGGGTTTGCAGGCTGTGCTGGATCGCGGTGCAGGTTCTGCCCGGCGCATCGAAAGTATTGATGCTGCTTTTTCCCAGCTTGATCAGGAGAAAGCCAGCCTTCACCGGCAGGAACGGGAGATTCAGGTGCAATTGGAAGCCCTGCGCGAGAAGATCGACCCGGCAGAAAAATCCCTTGCTGAAGCCGAGGCCCAGGAACTCTCCCTGCAGGGCCGCGAAACAGAAGCGCAGAAATCGCTGGCTTCTGTAGAACGTTTCAATGCCCAGGCGCAGATTGAGTTCAACCGCCGTAGTGAAGCCCTGGATGCCCTTCGCCGCCGGATCGAGGAAGATTTTGGCTTGGTGCAGTTCGAGTATCAGGCTGATATTTCAGGTCCTGTGCCTCTTCCGTTGGATGGCATGGTGGAGCAATTGCCGGTTGTTGAAACCCTGGCGCTTGATCTGGAAGATACGCTGACCCAAAAACGCGCCCAGTTGCGCCGCATGGGGGCAGTGAACTTGGAAGCCCAGCAGGAATTTGAATCCGTACAAGAACGCTATAGCTTCATGACTACCCAGGTGGATGATTTGCGAAAGGCTGAGGTGGACCTGCGGCAGGTGATTGCTGAGTTGGATGAGTTGACCCGCAAGGAATTCTACAAGACGTTTGAAGCTGTTGCGGTTGAATTCAAGCAGATTTTCACCCGCCTGTTTGGCGGCGGCTCAGCCCGACTGGTGCTGACCGACCCGGATAACCTGACCGAAACCGGTATTGATATTGAGGCCCGCCTGCCTGGTCGCCGCGAACAAGGATTGGCCCTGCTTTCGGGTGGTGAACGTTCGCTGACCGCCATCTCCCTGGTTTTTGCGCTGCTTAAAATTTCACCCACCCCGGTTTGCGTGATGGATGAAGTGGATGCCATGCTGGATGAAGCCAACGTGGGCCGATTCAGGGATCTGCTGCGCGAGTTGGGCGAGCATACCCAGTTTGTGGTGGTGACGCATAACCGCAATACGGTTCAGGCTGCGGATATCATCTATGGTGTAACAATGGGACGCGACTCATCCAGCCAGATCATCTCCCTGCGCCTGGACGAAGTCAGTGACGAAATGTTGGGCAACCGCGGATAGAACTTTTCCCGTACGAGCAGGGTAATTAAAAACCACAGGCCTTGGCCTGTGGTTTTTCTTAACATTAGTTTTATTTTTACTGAAGCGCGGGTTCCGTGGGTACGATGGTGGTCCAGAAATCATCGTAAATGGTAATCTCGGAATTGTTTCGCAGGTTGATCAGGTACTCGTTGAAAACACGAGTCTTCAGGTCTTCGAATTGCTGTGCGTTCAAGGGGCGTTCGCCGCGATCTACCAGACGTATGATGTGATAACCAAACGCGGTAGCAACTGGCTGGCTAACCTCGCCGGGGGTTTGCAGGGCAAAGGCGGCTTCTTCAAAGGGGGCAACCATCACTCCCTTTCCGAACCAACCCAGGCTGCCGCCATTAATTGCACTGCCAGAATCCAGCGATTTTTCCTGGGCGAGTGTAGACCAATCTTCCCCGGCTTCCAGGTGGGCCAGGATTTCATTGGCTTCTGCCTCGGTCGCAACGAGGATATGCTGGGCCCAGACTTGCTCATCAAATGGCTGGATATCCTTGGTAACATGCTCGCGCAGTTTTTCACGATACAAGATGTAGGCAAAAATGCCGCGATACTCTTCCGCGGAAATGCCTGTCTGCTCTGCAAGACCAGTCAGGGTGGTTTGCAAACTGTTTTCGTAGGATTCGCGGCTAAGTGGTGTGGCTGTTGGCAGGGCGGTGGCGGTTGGCCCGACTGTTGCGGTGGCTGTCGGAGGCAAGGTAGGCTCGGCAGTCATGTTCGGGTCGAGGGTAGCCGAGGGTTCAATGGTCGGCGGAGCCATTGTCGGGGTAATGGTCACAAGCGCTCGTTGGGTTGGCCCAAGGGTAGGCTCGGTAGGAATGGTTGCCGTTGCAGAGGGGGCTGGTAAGCCATCGGCAAAAAAGCCATACTGTTCTTCAATCCGTGTGGTAATGTCTTCTTCCGAAACCGTGATGCCAAGTTTTGTGGCTTCTTGTTTGATGAGTCTTTCGCCAATCATGACATCCAGGACAGCCTGGCCGAGCACGTCGGTATTGTCCAGCTTGGTGATGATTTCCTGGAAAATTGGAGCAAAGGTTGGGTCGCTCATTGGGTCAGCGCCAAACATCTGCGCAATTTGCAGGTAGTTATTCATCTGGCTAATCTGCTGGACGCGCTCCAGCTTGGCGCGTTTGATGAACTCATCGGCTTTAATGCTCTCGCCATTGACGACAGCGACATCGCGAAAAGGCAGGAAAACCGTGCTGCTCAAGATGCCAAAAGCAACCAGGCCGACCACCAGGACAATAATGCCTAGCGCGATATATTGGATCATGCGCGCCTGGCGGCGTACCACAGCCGAATGGGCTTCGTGGCGTTTGTTAGTGATTTTAGGTTTAGCCATTATGTCTGCTCACAAATTTGCGGGGCATGGAGTGCT
>JANJTV010000103.1 GCA_024710905.1 Anaerolineales bacterium
CAAAGCGCAGCATAGTGATATGCTGGCCAGCGGCGAAGTAGGTGGTTTTGCCCCACCCGGTTTTGATCTGGGCAACTCACCCACCGAAACCAGCGAAAAAGACCTGACCGGCAAACGGCTGGTGCAGCGCACCGGCGCGGGCACACAGGGCATTGTGCACAGCAAAGGTGCCGGAACCCTGCTGGCAGCCAGTTTTGTGGTGGCCGGGGCCACTGTTCGCCATGTCAAGCAATTTGAACAGGAAAAGGTGACGTTTGTGATCACCGGCCAGCGCACCGGCAACGACGCCGATGAAGACCTGTCCTGCGCAGAATATGTGGAATCGCTGCTACGCGGGGAACAGCCAGACCCCGCGCCCTACCTGCTGCGCGTGCGCCAATCACGCGAAGCCCAACTGGACGCGCTGAAAATCCCGCTGTTTTATCGGGACATGGATCGCTGTGCCGCGCTGGACACCTTTAATTTTGCGATGCCTGTGACTTTGGAGAACGGGCATTATATTATTCGGGCGGTTCCAGCATAAGATGAGTTTTGAAACCACCCTGCTGATTGTTTCGATCTTCCTGCTGGTCAGCCTGCTGGCCAGCAAGGTTTCCAGCCGTTTTGGCATCCCGGCCCTTTTGTTATTCCTGGCGGTTGGCATGCTGGCGGGTTCCGACGGCCCCGGCGGCATCTACTTTGACGACCCCAGCCTGACCCAATTCGTCGGCATCATTGCGCTGGTCTTAATCCTGTTTGCAGGCGGGCTGGATACGAACTGGCGCGACGTACGCCCGATTGTCCGACAGGGGATCATTCTCTCCACATTCGGTGTGCTGGTCACAGCCCTGCTGGTCGGGTTGTTCTCCACCATCCTGCTGGGCTTTACCCTGCTGGAGGGCATGCTGCTCGGCGCGATCATTTCATCCACCGATGCGGCGGCTGTTTTTTCGATTTTACGCGCCAAAGATCTGGGATTAAAAGGCCGCCTGCGCCCACTCTTGGAATTTGAATCCGGTAGCAACGACCCGATGGCCGTATTCCTGACCATCGGGTTGATTCAATGGCTGACGAGCCCCGGTTTCTCACCCTGGCAATTGCTGGTCTCATTCCTGTTACAGGGAATGATCGGCCTGTTGCTGGGCTGGCTGTTCGGGAAGGCCATTTCCTACATTGCCAATCACATCCAGCTCAGCTTTGAGGGCTTGTACCCGGTACTGACCCTGGCCATGGCCCTGCTGACCTACGGATTAACCAGCCTGTTGTTGGGCAACGGCTTCCTGGCCGTATACCTGGCCGGGATTGTGGCAGGGAAGGAAGACTTCGTCCACCGCCGCAGCCTGGTACGCTTTCACGACGGCCTGGCCTGGCTGATGCAGATTGCCATGTTCCTGACGCTCGGCCTGCTGGTCTATCCATCCGAACTGATCCCGCAAATCATCCCCGGCCTGCTGATTGCACTCGGGCTGGTCTTTGTCGCTCGTCCGTTGTCTGTCTTTATCAGCCTGCTGCCCTCGCGCTTTACAATTAAAGAGAAGGTTTTCATTTCCTGGGTCGGGTTGCGCGGGGCCGTACCGATCATCCTGGCCACTTACCCACTGCTGGCCGGGCTGGAGCAGGCCAGCCTGATCTTTAACGTGGTCTTCTTCGTGGTGCTGATCTCGGCCCTGCTGCAGGGAACTTCCATCCCATACGTGGCGCGCTGGCTGGGCGTGGATGCAAAAGTTCGCAAGAAACCCATCTACCCTATCGAGTTCACGCCGGTCAGCGGCTTCAAGAACGAGCTTAAGGAACTGCCCATCGTGCCTGATTCTCCGGTGGTTGGCAAAAGCATCGTCGAGCTGGGCCTGCCCGCCCAATTCCTGGTCATCCTGATTGCCCGCAAAAATGAGTTCATCATGCCCAGCGGAGCGACCGTGCTCGAAGCCGGGGACACGTTGGTGGTATTATCCGATGAGCACAGTTTCCTGCGCGTGGAAAACCAGGTTCGGCCTGAGTAAGAGAAAATTTCATTCTTAAGGATTGCCCATGTATACCCTTGCTGTCCGCCGTGATTTTATTGCCCGCCACTACCTGATTGGCGGGGACTGGGGACCTGAGAACTTCCCCAACTCGCATCATTACGTCCTGGAGTTACAACTGGCTGGCGAAGAACTCGACCGGCACGGCTACCTGGTGGATATTGTGGATGTTGAAAAACACCTCGATGCAACTGTTGCCTACTTCAAGGAACAAATGCTCAACGACCTGCCGGAGTTTTCCGGGCTAAACCCCTCCATTGAACACTTTGCAAGGATCCTGGCGTTCCGCCTGAGTAAAGTCATCGCAGCCAAAAATGTCACCAACCTGAAAATACAACTCTGGGAAAACGACATCGCCTGGGTATCCTACAGCCTCGACCGGTAGCATGAAAATCGGCCTGCTGATCTATGGTTCGCTCGACACCCTGAGCGGCGGCTATTATTACGACCGGAAACTGGTGGGCTACCTGCAACAACAGGGCGACTCAGTTGAAATCCTTTCCCTGCCCTGGCGTAATTACCCTGCCCACCTGACAGACAACTTCACCTTCCGCCTGCCGCGCGGGCTGGATGTGCTCATCCAGGATGAGTTAAACCACCCATCCCTGATTATTGCCAACCAGCACCGGGCAGGCTACCCGGTGCTCAGCCTGGTGCATCACCTGCGCTGCTCGGAGCAACGCCCGGCTTGGGAAAACTGGTTCTACCGCCAGGTGGAACGCGCCTATCTTAAATCAGTCGATGGTTTTATCTTCAATTCACAGACCACCCGGCAGGTCGTGGAATCCGTCAACCCGCATAACAAACCTTGTGTCATCGCCCACCCGCCCACCGACCGATTCGGTCAGCCGATGAACCAAAAAGAAATCATAAATCGCAGCCGTGAAGCCGGGCCGCTGAAACTGGTCTTTGTCGGCAACCTGATTCGCCGTAAAGGGCTGCACACCCTGCTGGCCGCCCTGCAACAGGTTGCTGCGCCCATGCAACTTGAAATTATCGGCGGCGCGAATGCAGAACCCGCTTACGCCGCCAGCATGCAATCTTTTAAAGCCAGCCTGCCAGGCCACATTCATGTTACGTTTCATGGCGCACTGGGCGATGCAGCCCTGTCAGAACAACTTCGCCGGGCACACTTGCTGGTTGTGCCCTCCTCTTACGAGGGATTTGGCATTGTCTACCTGGAGGGCATGGCTTTTGGCCTGCCAGCCATTGGCTCTGCTGCCGGGGCCGCGCCGGAGATTATTACTGACGGCCAGGACGGCTATTTGATCCCGCCGGATGATTCCGCGTACCTGGCCCATCTGCTCGGCCAGATTGCAGTCGACCGCGCCCTGCTTGAAACCCTTTCCATCCATGCCCTGGCCCGCTATCAGCGCCAACCTCGCTGGCCCGAAACCGCCGGGCGTATCCGGCAATTCATTCTGGAGCAGACAGCATGAACCAATTTTCCTTCCCCCATTACCTGCTCGCTAAACAAAGCGTGGATGACCGCGCCCTCAACCAACACGTCCTGTCCGAACTCAAAGCCCGCCTGCCGCAACGGCCCGCACGCATCATCGAACTGGGCGGCGGCATTGGTAGCATGATTCCGCGCCTGCTGCGATGGGATGTACTGTCTCAGGCAGAATATGTATTAGTCGATGAAATGCCGGAAAACACAGGCTACGCTGCCGACTGGATCCCGCGTTGGGGAACCGAACTCGGCCTGGAGGTGGCCAGCCCCGCAGCAGGCCAATTTGAGGTGCAGGATTCCGCCCGGAGGGTGGGCATCCAACTGGTTACGGATGATATCTTCCACTTCATCCAGCAAAACCCACAGCCTGCTGATGTGCTCATCTGCCACGCTGTGCTGGATTTACTGCCCATGCCGGGCAGCCTACAAAAAATGCTCTGCCTGCTCAAACCCGGCGGGCTGGCTTGGCTGACGATTAACTTTGATGGCGTAACCAGCCTGGAACCGGCCATTGACCCCGAATTGGACCGGCTGATCGAACACCTGTATCATCGGAGCATGGATGAACGCCCCACCGGCGGTGACAGCCAGAGCGGGCGACACCTGTTCGGGCACATCCACGCGGCGGGGGGCAGGCTGCTGGCGGCGGGCGCCTCGGACTGGGTGGTGCACGCGGTGGACGGAAAATACCCGCACGACGAATCGTACTTCCTGGAATGCATCCTGCACTTTTTTGATGAGTCACTTTCCGGCCACCCGCAATTGGATGCTGAAAAATTTGCATCCTGGCTGGCGGCGCGGCGCGGGCAGGTGGCGCGCGGTGAACTGGTGTACATTGCGCACCAGATGGATTTCCTGGTCACAAGATAAGCAACTTTTTTGTTTGTCATACATCCAAGAAGGAGAACACTACGGGAGTATGCCATGCAAGAAGATGAACCGACCCATAAAAAGCTTATCAAACTGGCACTGGCTTGCCTGACCTGTATCGGGCTGATCTCCCTGATGGTGTTTATGATCGAATCCATCTCAAAGTAAGTTCCATCAAGGAGAAAGAATCATGAAACTGAACAAAAACATGAGCACAGCAGATCGCATCATCCGGCTGGTTGTGGCGGCTGTCTTGGCTGCCCTGTACTTTACCGGCATTGTTGGCGGTACACTGGGAATCATCCTGCTGGTACTGGGAGGGGTGTTTGTGCTGACCAGCATTTTTAGCTTTTGCCCGCTGTATGCCCTGTTTGGCCTTTCCACACTCGGCAAGAAAAAATAACCAATCAATGACATTGATCAAACAGGGTCGGGGAGTAAAATTCCCGACCCTGTTTGATTTCCTGCAACCAGGAGTATGATTAAGACGTACTTTATGCATATGAAACTTGACCAAATCTACACTTACGAAATTGAAGGGTTGCCGGTTCAAACCGGCGATCTGATCTGCACCATGAACGGCAAGCCAGACATCCTGCCCGGCGAGTTTTGGCGCCTGGTCGGGCGGCTGGTGCCCGGTGATGTGGATCATATCGCCATGTATATCGGCCCCGGTGGGCGCTGCGTCGAAGCAGGCGCGCTGGGCGTAATTATTTTTAACTTGCCGGGCAAGAAGTGGGTTTCAGAAAAACTGGCCGAACAACGAGGCCACCTGTTCGATACCTTCTATGGTGTGGCCTCCCCGCTGGACGCCATCCAGCTACCAGAAGAGACTGAAGCCAGCATGCGCGTTGCAGTCGCCAACTATTGCCTGGCACAGGTCGGGAAACCGTACAACCTGAATTTCATGAACCCGGATTCGGAAGACGCTTTCTATTGCAGCCAACTGGCCTACAAGGCCTATCAACAGGTGGACATCAACCTGAATACCGGCCTGAGCATGGAACAATTACCGGGAACGAACCAGATTATTTACCCGCAGGAGATCTGGGCGGGTTTCCCGCAACGGGCGGCACATCCCACCCTTGTGTAGCGGAAAAAACTTGCATAAAAAACTCCTTCCGTTTTCCGGAAGGAGTTTTTAGTGTCTATTCGCGGCTGCGGCCAAGCCCGGCCACCAGGCTGACGTAGTACAGTAGTTGTAACACGGCAGTCACCAGGCCAGCCACATAGGTCAGGGCGGCGGCATTAAGTACATTGTTCACACCATCTTGTTCTTCCTGGGTACGGACAATGCCGGATTCCACCAACAGGCGCTTGGCACGGGCCGATGCATCAAATTCCACCGGCAGGGTGGCCAGCGCAAATGCCGCACCCGCAGAGAATGCAATCACACCCAGCCAGGCGATACCCGTTGCACCGATGAACAGGCCAATCATGATCATAATCCAGCCCAGGTTTGAGCCAATATTCACCGCCGGGACGAGCGCCCCACGCAAGCGCAGCGGGAAGTACCCTTCGGCATCCTGCTGGGCATGGCCGAGTTCATGGGCGGCAATGGCTACCGCCGCAACCGAGGGAACGTTTGCCACACCCTGGGACAGGCGCAAGGTCTTACTGGTCGGGTCATAGTGGTCCGTCATTTCGCCAGCAATGCCCTCGATGTTAACATTGTTCAGGCCGCTGACAGAGAGCAGGCGGCGGGCGGCATCCACGCCGGTCATGCCGCTCAAAGAGCGCACCTGACTCCATTTACTATAAGCATGCCGCACATACCAGCTGGTGATTCCCATTAGGATGAAAGCGGGAATCATAAAGAACAGATACATTGGATCAAAGAAAAACATGGTTTCTCCTTCCTTTCAATTCACTAATCAGGTGGTTCTGATACACATGTACGTTTATGAAATTACTCTGTTGCACCAGAAATTAAGGCTTCCAGCACTTCCAGGGCTTTTTCCAGTTGCGGGTCGCGCTCAGCAGCAACATCTTCCTGCGTTAATTCTACAAGAATATCCGGGGTCAGACCCTCGCCATGAATGGCGCGTTCGTCAGGGGTTAACCATTTCGCGATGGTGACACGTACGGCACCCTGGTTGTCGCTTAGCGGGGACCAAATCTGTACCGAGCCTTTGCCAAAAGTTATCGTACCCACCAGTTTACCGCGCTCATAATCCTGGATGGCGCCTGCCACAATCTCGGATGCCGAAGCCGTGCCTTCATTTACCAATACCACCAGCGGGATATCCGTGGCAAGACCACCGCGCTGGGCTTCATAAACATCCTGGCTGCCGTCGCCGTAGCGCTCGATCAGCACCACACCATCACCAATAAATTGTGAGGCCACCTGTACAGCCGTTTGCAGGTAACCACCACCATTATTTCGCAGGTCGAAGACCAATCCCCGCGGGTTTTGGTCCATCATTTCACGCAAGGCGTCACGAAGTTCATCAGCCGATTTGTCGCCAAAGGTGTTCAGTTTGATATAAGCAATATCATTCTCCAGCATGCGGCTTTCAACACTGGCAACAACAATGCGCGCACGGGTAACTTCAAACTCGAGCAGTTCCGGCTCGTTTTCACGAGCCACCGTCAGGCGTACTACCGTACCAGCCGGGCCAAGCACGCGGCGGATAACCAGGTCGCCGGGGATTCCGGTCATGTCATCCCCGTCAATCTTCATAATCCTGTCTCCCGGTTGCAGGCCAGCCGCCTCAGCAGGAGAACCAGGCATCGGGCTGATAATCGTCAGGTAATCGCCGCTGGGGTCCACCCAGGCGCCAATGCCATCATATTCGCCAGACATGGCCATATTGGCCTGGGTGTATTGGTCGGGATCCATGAACGAGGTATGTTCATCGCCCAAGGATTGCAGCATGCCGCGAATGGCGCCCCGCATCAGGGCCACATCATCCACCGGCTGGTCAACATACTGGGTATGGATCAGTTCCCAGGTTTCCCAGAATGGGACAAACAAGCTCTCCAGTTCTTCAGGAGTCGCCTGGCTGGAACCATCCGGCGTGGAAACAGAAGGCATATTGGTCGCTTGCGGAGCTGCAGCAGCGCCGGGCATGCCAAACAACCCGCCGCCCAATGCAGACAGATGACCGGTCACAAAACCGCCGGAGAACGAACCCAGCAGTAAAACAATCATCACAACGCTGAACAGTGTGTACTTCACAAATTTATTCACGGGAACCTCCAAGAGTTACAGGGCATCGTAGCACCTGCGGATTAAAATAGAATGAAATCAATCAAAATGCTTGTAAGAGTTGTGTAAAACTTTTATCAGGGATTTGTTGGCGGTTCCCCGTCCTTCCCATCTTTCAAGGCCTGCACCCGCTTACGCAACTCGGTCATTTCGTTGCCTTTCTCCTGCCAGGGAGTCAGGTGTTCTTTTTTGGGTAGCCATTTCATTTCGCCGCCGCCCTTGCTCAGACCGCGCAGCATCACATACATCATGCCATTCGCGCCACCCAGGATCAAAACCAGCAGCACGATCACAATCCACATATTCTCAGTGTTCATACGCGTTCTTCCTCCAGGCTGGCCAGCAAGGTTGGCAGCGCCTGCCAGTTTTCCAATTTTGCGTGGGCATCCTGCGCATCAAAAGCAATGTTCCCGACCAAAATACTCACCATGCCAAATTGTCGGGCTGCGCGAGTTGTACGCGGCAGGTCGTCGAACATGACACAATTTGCCGGGTTGGTTTCACCGGCAATGGCCAGGGCGCGGGCAAAGGCTTCGGGCATCGGTTTGCAAAACGGGGCCGCGGCCTGGACATCCACAATTTCGTCAAAGAATTCTTCCAACTGCAGGGTTTTCAACACCCGCCGGGCATGCTCCGCATCAGCATTGGTAAAGATCAATTTGCGGCCAGGCAAGGCCCGTAAAACGGATTGCAAGCCAGGGTCCGGCCCGATAAACTCCGCCAGGGGCAGGTCGTGCACAAACGCCAGATATTCCACCTCATTGACCGCATGGTGCCGAATCAATCCCTGCAATGTGGTGCCATAGGTCTGGAAATAGCGTTCCCGGAGAGCGGGCACTTCCGCCGCCGGGATGCCCAGCCGCTCGGTCATATAAATATTCATGCGGCCCTTAATGGCCTGCCACAATCCGCTGGATTGTGGATAAAGCGTATCGTCAAGGTCGAAAAACAGGGTGCTGAAAGACATCTCCCAATTCTACCTGATTTGCCTGCGATATAATCGCCGCGCATGACACGCAAACACCCGCTGGCACGACCCGCCAAACCGCAAGGGCAGGTAACACGTGGCAAAACTGCGCCAAACCGCCTGCGTCAGGTGGACCATTTCTTTTTGATGTATGACCCCGGATTGATCTCGCGCCGAGACGGGGAGTTTGACCGTGCCCTGTTTGTGGACCTGGGTTACGGGGCCGAGCCGCTGACCACCCTCGAAACAGCCTCCCGTTTAAGGAAACTAAATCCCGCCCTGCCGGTGCTCGGCGTGGAAATTGACCCGGAACGGGTAGCGGTTGCCCTCCCTTTCGAAGACCCATCCACCTTTTTCAGGCTGGGCGGCTTCAATATGCCCCTGCTGCCCGGCGAACAGGTACGCGCCATCCGCGCCTTTAACGTTTTACGCCAGTATGAAGAGCAGGATGTCGCCCCGGCCTGGGAGGAGATGTCGCATGGTGTATTGCCCGGCGGCCTGCTGCTGGAGGGAACCTCCAACCCATTTGGCAGCATCTGGGCGGCCAATATCCTTAGGAAATTGACCGAAGGCGGCTGGGCGCAGGAAGGGCTGGCCTTTTATACCAATTTCCGGTTGGGGTTCGACCCAGCCGAGTTCCAGACCATCCTGCCAAAAAATTACATCCACCGGGTGTTTCCGGGAGAACCGATCTATGCATTTTTCGAAGCCTGGAAGGCCGCCGCACTGGAAAACGCCGCAATGAAAGCTTTCGGGTTGCGACAGTGGTTTGCCGCCAGCGCGGCCGGGTTGGCGCGGCATGGATGGCGGGTGCGCCAGCAAAAGAAGTGGCTCAACCGCGGCTGGCTGGTGCTGGACGGTGCGCCGGGACACCAGCTTTAATAAAATTAATTTTCTATTGTGTAAAATCAAAACCTGTATTAATTAAGCAAAATAATTATTCGAAAATATTGATTATTTACAATATTTATTGTATATTAGGCCTAATATTTCTTCGCCCAAGGAGAGAGAATGCAGAACGAAACACCAAAAATGCCAAAAGGGATGGTGGCCTTCATCATCATCTGGATTACCCAGTTCCTGTCAGTGATGACATCCACCATGTCCCATTTTGCGCTTTCGATTTTCATGTACCAGCAAACCGAAAGCGCCACCGCCATGGGCCTACTGCAGGTCTTTTTCATCACCCCCTTCTTATTAATCTCGCCCTTTGCAGGGGTGATGGTAGACCGCTACAGCCGCAAACTGATGATGGCCTTGAGCGACATTGCCGCCGGAGTGGCCACTGTTTTCATCTTAGTGATGAGCGCCACCGGGCAGCTGGAATTCTGGCACCTGTACCTGGCCGCCGTGCTAAATGGCATCGGCAATGCCTTCCAGTGGCCCGCTTATTCTGCTGCCATCAGCACCATGGTGCCGAAGGAACAGCTTGGCCGCGTAAACGGTATGATGTCGTTGATCGAAGCCGGACCGGGCGTAATTGCCCCCATCCTGGCAGGGGTGCTGCTGCCGATTATCGGTCTGACCGGCGTGCTGATGTTTGACGTCATCACCTTTGGCATTGCCATCCTGGCATTGATGTTCGTCTTCATCCCCAACCCTGTCCGCACGGTGGAGGGCGTTGAAGGCCAGGGCAGCATGCTTAAAGAGGCGGCGTATGGCTTCAAATATATCTTTGCCCGTCCCAGCCTGTTGGGCTTGCAGTTGACGTTCTTTACGGGCAACCTGTTCGCGGGTATGGCCGGAACAATGGTGGCTCCGCTCATCCTGGCCCGCACCAACAGCGACAGCCTGATCTTCGGTTCAGTGCAAACCGCCGGCGCAGTAGGCGGCATTATTGGCGGAATCATCATGAGCGCCTGGGGTGGCACTAAGAAGAAAGTTCATGGCGTGTTATTGGGTTGGTTCCTGAGCGGCCTGTTTGGCGGTGTGTTGTTCGGCCTGGGCAGCGGCCTGTGGTGGTGGAGCATTTTCATGGCCCTTTATATCGGCTTAATCCCGTGGGTTAACGGCTCCAATCAGGCCATTTGGCAGGCCAAGGTCGCTCCGGACGTTCAGGGGCGCGTCTTTTCAGCCCGCCGCCTGATTGCCTGGTTCACCAACCCGATCTCCCCGATCATTGCCGGAACGCTGGCCGACTTTGTACTTGAACCCGCCATGCGGACAGGTGACAGCTCCCTGGCGCAAATGTTTGGTGGGCTGGTTGGCACCGGCGTTGGCTCGGGCATGAGTTTGCTGATCATTTTTTGCGGCGTGGTAGCCATGCTGGTCGGGATCGCAGGATATTTCATCCCTGCTATCCGAAATGCCGAGGAGATCCTGCCAGACCACGACCAGATTGCCCAGGCCGAGGAACCCTCCCCCGCCTGAGCCTACCCCTGCTTTTCATCGACCAAAACGGCGTTTCCGAAACGGAAGCGCCGTTTTGCACGTATAATGCCGTAATGCGAAATATTGTCACCCTGCTGGTTTTCTTTTTCCTGGCAGCCATCGTCACACTGAGTTTTTCGGAACTGGAAGGGATCATCAAGACGCTGCAACACAGCGACCCGTTTTTTATGCTGCTGGCGTTAACCGCGCAATTGGGCTGGTTCCTGACCGAGGCAGCCGGGTATCATGCATTGTATCGAAGTATGGGGGTACGGGAGAGTTACTCACGGCTGGTGCTGGTTTCAACAGCGGCGCACTTTATCAACATCGTCACGCCCGGCGCGGGGGTTGGCGGCGTGGTGGTTGTGGTGGATGATGCCCACCGCCGCAACCTGCCTCGCGGGCTGGCAGCCGCCAGCTCGGCTTTGTTCCTCTTCCTGGATTATGCCGCTTTCCTGTGCGTGCTGGCCCTAGGGATTGTGGTGCTGGTGCGCCGCAATGATCTGGATATTGCCGAGATTGGCGCGTCAATCATTATGATCGGGTTGGTGGCAGGGCTGGGCTTCCTGCTTTACCTCGGCTCCCAATCCGGTTCGCGCCTGGGAAATGCACTCGTCTGGCTTGCCCACCATATCAACCGCATCCTGATGCCTGTTACCAAAAAAGAATATTTCCGTGAGCATGTAGCGCGGGAATTTGCCGAAGAGCTCGCCAGCGGGCTGTCTATTTTGCGTGAACAACACCAGGGTTTGCTTGAACCATTCTTATGGGCGTTGGCCAGCAAAACGCTCCAGATCTTAATCCTGATGCTGACTTTCCTGAGTTTTGGGGTGGAATTCTCAACCGGGACGATCATCGCCGGGTTCGCCACTGCCTACCTGTTCCTGGTCATCTCGCCCACTCCTTCCGGCATCGGCGTGGTGGAAGGGCTGCTTCCCCTGGCATTGACCTCGCTGCGGGTGCCCTGGGAGGCTGCTGTTGTGGTGACCCTGGCCTATCGCGGACTGACCTTCTGGCTGTTGTTGCTTGTCGGGGCAATTGCCTTTCGCACCTTGCAACGGGAAAAAACTGCCTAACCAGCGGGTTTTAAAATAACCGCTGCGCCATATCCCACCACAGAGGAAAAATCGCCGGTGACATCGCCCGAAGTGGCATAGGCCAGGCATTGTACCCGGTCTGCCCCAAGCGCGCGACAGGCCCACAGCACGGCCGTCACTGCGCCCAGGCCACAGGCAAAACCCTTACCCTGCAGGTCCAACTCGAACGCCCGTTGCGGATCAAAATCCTCGAAACAGGCCAGCATGGTTTCATCCAATTGACGGGCTTTGGCCTGGTCATAAAAATGGGAAAGGTCCGTACTGGCCACCAGCAGGGCATTGCGCCCGGAGAGCGCTTCGGCCAATGCTTCACCCAGCAGGCGCGAAACCTGCGGGTTCTGGGCCCGCACCATGACAGGCAATAGCTTGATTGGGTTGGGGAAGACCCGCTGCAGGAAAGGCAGTTCAATTTCCAGTGAATGTTCGCGGTCCTTGCTGATGGCCGTCAGGCCGACATCCAGTCGCCCGCGCAGGGCTTTTTCAAGCACGGCCAGGCTTTCCTGGTCTACCTCGAGGCGGCCCAGCGGGGTTTGGTAGGCGGCATGCGCCGTGGTCAGCAGCAAATCTTCGTGGTAATGATGCAAAGGGGAAACAACCGCCACCAGTTCCGGCTGGAGGCCCTTGAGTGCGGCAAAGGCATGCCCGGCTGTTGCGCCGGAATAGACCAGCCCGGCATGTGGGGCAATTATCCCCACCGGCTGGCCGTAAATCTCTCGCAGGCGTGCCTGCTCAAGGAAGCCATCCACCATGGCGGACAGGCGGGACGGGTCGGCGGGGTACCAGCTCCCGGCAATGGGCGACGGGCGAGGTTCCTGGAGGATCTGTATCATGACAACCTCCTGTTGATAAATTCATTGTAGCACGGCGACAAGCCAGTTATGTGAATTTTTCGAGAATATAGCGCGTGGCTGAAAAAGCAAGTGGAGGGAATTGCCCGGGGGTAAACCAGTCCAACGCATCAGCGTCATCGGCAGGGGCCGCCTGGCCGCCCGTGACGCGGGCGCGGTAGAAGATGACAAAATCCGCACCGCGGGCATGTTCGCGACGGGAATAAATATCCAACAAGCCGGTAATCTCAACCGTCAGGCCGGTTTCTTCCAGGCATTCGCGAGCCGCCGCCAGGGCCGGGTCTTCGCCGCCATTCACGAACCCGGCGGGCAGAGTCCAGAAGCCGCGGAACGGTTCATTCACCCGCCGCACCAACAAAACCCGGGCTGTTTCATTCTGTACCAGCACCGCAGCAGCCACTTTCGGGTCTTCGAAAAAAATCCAACCACAGGCCGGGCAGGTGGGACGAAGCTGGCCAAAGCCTTCCCGGGATTCGACCCGGGCGGCACAACGCGGACAATAATGGATGTCGGCCTTTCTCATGGGGATATTTTATGTCACTTTGATGCCGCAAAAATAAAAGCGGATTGCTCCGCTTTTATTACATGATCATTATTTTTTATTTTGCCAACGCCGGTCATTCAACCAACGAGAGCCATACGCCGCCAAACCGGAGACGACCGCCACAGCCAGCACAAATCCCAGCGCCAGCGACGGGATGGGCGGTTCGACAGTGGGCATCCCCTGCGGTTCCTGAGCCAGGGAGGCGTCTGGTGCCGCATTTTCGGGCGGGACCGATTTCAGGCTTTCTTCCGGTTCGACAGCCTGGGCGGTTGTGCTATCCATTGGGGCTTCTTCAGCCATGGCCGGGGCAGCGGCTTCCATTTCCGGGTCACTGCCACCGCCGCCCTGCGGGCGCTCATCCATGCCGCCGCCAACTGGAAGATCGATTTCTGGACTGCCGCCCATGCCATAGACAAAGGTATCCGAGGCGGCCAACCGCGCCGCCTGCATGGCCGGGAAGAGGCTGTTGGTGGCCAGGCCAAACATCAAGAGCAGGCTGGCAAAAACAGATGCAAACTTAAAGGTCGGGAAAAGTTTCGGCAGGGGCGGTTTGACGCCCGCCTTCTGGGGCGAAAGGGTAAAGTTGCGTGGCGCGCGCCGCTGGGGCAGGCTGCGCAGCAAAGCCCGGGATTGTGATAATTGCCCGTAAACGGAACGCAGTTCTGGGTCGCCCGCCAGGCGCGTTTCAAGGGCTGCCCGGTCTTTGGCAGGCAGCTGGTCATCCAGGTAGGCGGATAAAATTTCAACATCGCGGAAGGTAGGCTCGCTCATGCGTTTGCTCCTTCCCCAAGACGAAATTGGGCGGGCAAAAGTTCCCAGAAGCCCTGTAAACACTCACGCAGACGCAGGCGGGCGCGGGCCAGGCGGCTCTTGATGGTCCCCAGCGGCACACGGGCAGCCTCGGCCACCTCGCTGTAATCCATACCCTGAATGTCTGCCAGCACCACCACCGCGCGGAATTCCTCGGGCAGGTTGTTCAGGCAGTGCTGGATGGCATGCTCAAGTTCGTCGGCTTCGGCTTTTTGCTCCGGGGTCATGGAACTGTCGGCCAGCCAGCGCGGCGACTCTATTTCTTCTTCGTCATCCGTCTCCGGCTCAAGGGGGGTGGTGGGGCGGCGCTTCTGGCGGCGCAGTTCGTCATAGCAGGCATTGGTCACCGTGCGCAACAGCCAGGCCTTAAACGAACCACCGCGAAAACTGGTGATGTGCCGGAAAGCCGAAATAAAAGCTTCCTGGGTGGCATCAGCAGCCTGTTCAGGGTCGCCGAGAATGCGCAGGGCGGTGTTGTAGAGCGCATCCTGGTAGGCCAGCACAAGTCGGTTGAAGGCATCCAGGTCGCCATTTTGGGCATCGCGAATGAGGGCTGTTTCGTCCATGCGTGGAATTATAAACGATGGCGGCGGGCCAGCCAGAGGGCCAGTGCCCGCCAGGCCAGCATGCCCAGGGCGAAACTGCCCGCCAGCACCAGCACAAAAATCGGCAGGATGCTCGTCCCGAGCATGAACCCGCGCAGGGTGGCAGCCAGCGGCGCAGAAAGGATGGCCGCCAAAACAGACCGCCAGAGCTGGTCGGGCCGCAGGCTGGCTTCCGTTTCGAACAACCCCAGCCAGAGCGAGGTGATAAACCAGCCAGCCAGCAACGGCAGGAAAGTGGTCAGCATGCGCGGCACATATGATAACCCGACTTCACCGTGGGTGGCAAAACCGATGATGGTCACGATGGCAATGGCAAGGATATCACCCAGAATCAGCCAGCGTTTCATGGTAGCAGGAAAATAACCTCGAAGAACTGGTCACGGTTGAGCCTGCGATTAAAAGTGATTACGTCACCATCCTGCTCAAAACCGTCCGAGGCGCTGACCAGGGTTGCGCCAGGCGGCAGGCTGATGCTGACCTGCAAGGGAATGGCATTTGTGCCGGGTTGTTTCTTGAAGGCCAGCCGGTAGATCTGTTCTTCGCCGCGCCGGGTCATAACCCAGGATGGCAGGGTATAGTCAATACGGGTTTCATTCTCCTGCCCGGCAGGTACCACCATGAACGTTCCAAACACAGTGGCATTGGGAACGGCCTCGTCGGGGAGGATGTCAATCCGCGCAGGGATGTCACGATCAATTCGCAAGAGTTCATCGGGCACCTCCTGCGCTTGGTAACCAGTTAGTTCTGCGCCTGCCGGTACCACCACACGCAGGTAGTTCCAGTAGCAATCGTTGATGACGTACAACGGTTGGTTTTCCAACTGGCGGCGTTCGCTCCAGCTACAATTGTCAATCGCCGGGGCCTTGTTCTGGTGATTAACCACCAGGGTCGCCTGCGGGGCCTTGATATCAGCCAGGTCCACCGAGTAGGCCAGGCGCATGTCGACCACCGCATTTGATTTGTTATAGCCGCTGTTACTATCTACCACCATGACAAAATCGTCATCGCCCACCTGGACGCTGCCATCCCAATTGTAGCGATGGAGGAAATCGGCCAGGGTCGGGTCGTCAAATTGCAGGATCAGGTGACGTTCCTCGAGCGACCAACGGACAAAAGAAAACAACTGCTGCGGGGAGTACCCACCTGAGAGCAGTTTTTCCACAACTGCAGGGGCCAGCACACTCAGGAACGCCTTGCGATTCCACTCGTCGGCCAGGGCCGGGGAGGGCGGTACTTTGGACTTGCGCATGTATTCGATCACATTCTCGCTGTCCACCTGCACCGACGAGCCCGGGATACGTACGGGCCCGGTCACTTTGAGAAGTTCAACCAGGAAACGCTGGTCAATGGCCATCATGCCATTCACCGAGGAAGCGCGGGTCAGGGCATATAACCGTTCAATCTGCCCGGCAGCCACAGGGAAGTCTATGTACCAGTTGGCATCCCGCAAGACCAGGATGTGAATGTCGAAATATTCCTTCAAGGACCAACTACTATCCGGGTGGAATTTGCTCAGGTCTTCGAGCGTATCAGAGCTCTCGATATTCATCGTCAGCAATTTGCCGTTTTGCACCACCACCGACCCGGCTGCCGTCAGGAAGCCACCTGTCGGACGAATTTCATCTTCATTTTGGAGCAGTAGCAAATACGTCTGCGGCCCGGCACCCCCGGCGCCCAGCAGGCGCGGGGCCAGGATGGCCATGTTGACGGCATCATCGAACAAAACCAGGTAAGGGTCCAAACGCTGCTGCACCAGGCGGCGCACCTCTGGTGAGAGTTTTTGCTCATCAATTTGCTGCCGAGCAGCCATGGCGGCATCCAGCGAAACCCGGGCGGCTTCAAAGCGTGGCAAGCCCTTCACCAGTTCACCTGTCAGGGCTTCAGGAGTCAGGCGGTTCTCCCCATCTTCCAGCATCAGGTCTAGCACAGGCCGCGCGCCGCGATAGAAATCATCCCCTGCAGCGGCAAAATTCCGCGCCGTTGCAATCAGCGCCTGCGCAGACTGGATATCCGCCCCGTACTGCGGCACCCAACCCAGGGCGGGCAGCAACGGATAAAAAGGTGTCATCTCAGCATCCAGGGCACCCAGGTCTTCACGCAGGCTGCCCAGGATGGGGCCAACTTCCTGTAAGCTGGCCGGATCTTCAAAGGAAATATCTACCTGCTGGGCCTGGCGCAAGCCATCCTGGATGGAAAGGCCCAACTGGTAAATTGTCCAGGCTTTCCCGCCCAGCCAGGCAAAAACAGCCAACACTATCAGCAAGACAGCAGGCAGGATAAATCTCGTCCACCCGGATTGATTCTTAGGAGCAGCCGCCAGGAAGGGATTGGGGTTGCCCGCCGGGTTGCCAATCAATGGCGATCCCTGACCGGTTTTATCGCTCAAATGTAATTCGTGGGAATACACCGCTTCGGCCAGGTATTGCAGGCCTTTGCGGTGCCAGTCGCTGATGGTCGAATTGGAGGCCACTTCCGGTTCATCGCCAACCAGTTTATAGCGATCCCGCTCTTCGCCGGGCACTTCATCGGCGTTGCCAAAAACAAACAACAGAATGGCATGGTCAATTTTTTGCCAGGCATCACGCAGGCTGCGCGGGCCGGGCTGGCCGTGCAATCCAGGGGCACAGTAATACGCTGCCAGCAGGCCAAACTCGCCCCAGTGGGTAGCCAGGCGCTTGCCGCGCCGGGGCGGGGCAGTAGGCTGCAGCTTCTTGAAAATCAGCGC
>JANJTV010000024.1 GCA_024710905.1 Anaerolineales bacterium
CAGGTTCGAGAGCAGCGCCTCGTAGACGTCGCGCTTCTCGTTGAGCTTCACGGTCACCTTGTCGATGACCTTGTAGCTGCCGCTCTCGCGGATCTTCGACTTGATCTTCTCGGCCTCGTCCGGGCGCACGTAGTTCTCGGCAAGGATGCGCTTGACCATCGTCATCCCGTTCTGGATTGTCGCCTCATCGTCCGACGCGCAATACATCCCCAGCAGGTACTCGAGCACATAAACGGGAACGTTGGCGCCCTCCTTGATCAGCTTGGTCAGATCCTTGCGGACCACCTTGCCGGCGAAGTGGGTGTTGAGAAGCCCATCGAGGCGAGCAGTGTCTACGGGTTCGGTCATGTGTAATTGCGAAGTCATTTGAGAACTAGCACTGTTCGATGAACTCAATCGGAGTCATCACCTTCCATCCAGGGAAGTCGACTCCTTCCGAGACATGAACCGCCAAGCGCTGTGAGGGCCAGGCAAGCTGCACTTCGGCAACCACCACGCCTTTAGCACTGGTGAACTCATACCCTACCTCCGGCAACTCGAAGCCTTTGTGCTTCGCGTGCAACAGAGCTCCATGAACGGACAGGTCGGCCAGCGCAATGGCCTGTTCCCAGTCGTCGGCAACAATGCTCTGCTCGCGACGCAGGCGGGTCAGTATCTGCATGTCAGCCGATGAGATGAACATCCAGTCGTGCAGGGGCTGCTTTCGATGACAGTCGGCGCACAAGGCTCGTAGGTTGCTCGCCGCGTTGTCGGACTTCACGCCGTTGACATGGTGAACATGAAGCAGATGCCGGTGCTCCGAGAGGTTTACACGACACTCATTGCAGACGAAACCACAGCGGCGACGCACGTTGGCGGAGATCTCCCCCCAGTCCTGCGTGTACTCGTTGGCCAGCGACCGGTTTGAGAGGGTGCGCGGCAGGTAGCGGAAACTTGTGCTGTATGTTTCAAAGAACTTGCCGATCTCGAACGCCTTCCAAATCGACGTACGTCGCGTCTCGTGGCAATAGTTCTGGTAGTTCAGCTTCTCAAGACAGTTCTTGCACACGAGTAATCGCGAATCCAGCTCCGCCGGCTGACCTCGCGAGTTCCTCCCACTGATCGGAAAAACCCCGCTCAGGTTGTTCGTGACGACGTAGCGATCGAAGCGCCCCTTGGCACGCATGTCAGCCAGTGTCTTGCAATCAGCAACGTGAAAACGCTTCCCCTCCTCCGGGGTTCTTTGAACGACCTCGACCGCCTTGAATTGATCCGGGATGTAAAGCAGAACCTGACGTCCATCAACGCTCAACAAGCCATTGATGACATCCAGATCCTCTAGCTTGACCTCACGGCCCTGGAGCAGTTCGATATCGACCGGGTCGAGTTGCGTCGCTGCGGTCCAGTCGATCGTCTCGACCCTCTCTGCGCCGATCCGCTTTGCCTGCGCCCACAGCCCGGAAAAATCAAACTTGATTTCCATCGAGCCTCTCAATGATGTTGCGGATCTGCAGCTCGGAATTGGTGATCACCCGAAAATTCACGCGCCGGGACCGGGCGGCATTCTCGATCTGCTTATCAGGATCCATCACACGGCGTGAAGAGGAGTAGCCCACCGCCGCGAAGTTCGAGCGTACCCAGTCCCTCTCCGACGCTTCCGGCAGCAATGCCATCACATACTCGAGCACCGACCGTGTCCGATCCTGAGACAACGCCATGTTGGGGAAGTAGGCCTTCTCGCCATGCAAGCCGCCCCAGTCACTGCTGGTGTGCCCTTCGATGCGAATCTCTTCGATCGCACTGCGATAGCGGGAAAGCACCGCCACATAGCGCGGGAAGAAGTCCGAAAGGATGTTCTTGAACTGCCCGTTCAGCTCAGGCGAACCGGCGCGGAACAGGACTTCCGGGTTGTTAAAGGTGATCTCGAGCGTGTTGCGCTCGATCTCGGCGTTCCAACGAGGCAGGTCCTCCTGAAACTCCTTCATCAGGTCGTTGTAGATCGCAACCTGGGTGTCCTTGTAGGCCACCGCGATCTCTTTGATGTTCTCCCGCTCGACCTGCACGTAATACATGTAGGCCACGGCCATGAACAGGAAGACCATCATCAGGCCGGACATCATGTCGGAGATGCCGATCCAGTGCTCGGCGTCCTCCTTGTTCGTGCGCCGAGACCTGAACAAGCTGTTCAACGCGCTCATTGCACACGCATCCTCTGGGTCAGCTCGGCATGGTCATCGGCAATTCGCCGCGAAATCGTGGCGAGCGCCGAACCCATTTCTCTGAACACCTTTTCCAGTTCGCGCTCGATCGCCTTGTCCATTGCACCGAGCTGCGCATGCAGGGAGGCGTTTGCCCGATCTGTCGCCTCGCGCACCTGCGCCTCAACAGCGCCCAAGGTACGGTTCGCAGAGCCTTGGAGCTGCGTCTCCGTGTGGCTCAAGCTCGCTTCTACCGAGTTCTTCAATGAGGTCAGGGTCGCATCAACCGACGCGGTGAAGCTGCTTTGGATGTGCTCGGCGACACGCTTAAGCTCGTTGCTCAGCGCTAGCGTGGTCTGTTCCACAGCCTGCCCCATCTGCTGTTCGAGCGTCTTCGCGTTCCGCAGCATGACCTCCATCGTGTCGCGGACCGAAGTGGCGAACTCCTCGGAGGCGTCCTTCATGTTGGTGCCGATCTGTTCGGTGTGAGAACTGATCACGTGAGACGCCTCGGTGAGCGCCGTGTTGGTGTGGTCGACCGAGCGGCCAAACTCTTGTGCGCCCTCGTGCATCTTGGTTGCTACCTCGTGCATCTTTTCCGAAAGCTGTTTCGTGATCGCATCCATATGCTGTTGCATCTCGGGTACGGCACGCACGGCCTGGTCACGCAGCGCGACAAAGGCTTCCAAGTGCCGCTGCAGCTCCTGAATCTGATGCTGGTTGGTCTGCAACACGGGCGTCAGCTGCCCGATCGCCGACGGAATGCTCTGGCAATGGTTCTCGATCGAGCCGATGGACAGCTCCGACGTGGCAAGCGACTTGCTGATGGCCTCGTTGGCCGTTGCCGTGCGCTCGAGCTCGCGCACCGCCGTCTCGATGCGCGCCTCCAGCGTTTCCACGTGCTGTTTGTACTGCTCCTGCCAGTCGATCATCTTCACGACCGACTCGTTGAGCGCCTTGAAGTTGTCGCCGAACTGCTCAACGAGGTTTCGGTTGAAGTCCTGGATCACCTGCCGCAAGGCCTCGATCACGACTTCGGTGGCCGAGCGCGACAGCATTTCGGCGAACTGCGTGAGCTGGGTGAACAGGGCCTGCCTGAACTCCTGCTGATCCCTCGTCAGCCCTTGGCGGAAATCGTTCATGTCGGTGCGCAGCAACTTGAGCTGCCCCGACACCGATCCCTCCTCGTTGCCCGAAAGCGACTGGTTCAGCGTCTCGAGCAGTTGAACTTGGCGATTCATTGCGCCATAGATATGTTCCGGGGTGACGGTGTCTGGCACCGCCTCGGCCTTGCTGCGCGCAGGCGCGAACCACCACGCATCGAGCGCCTTCAAGACGAGCGATAGGGACATCCCGACGAGGCTGGTGATGAACGCCGTCTTCAAGCCATCGAGCAATCCTTCGATGCTGTTCTTGATGTCGTGCGCATCGAAATCCAGCAGACCGATCACGATGCCGATGAAGGTTCCGAGAATCCCGAGCGACACGAGCACCGCTGGAGCATGCTCGAGAAATTGCCCATGCTTACCCTTCTTGCCCTGAAGCACGGCAACGACGAAGATGGCCACCATGATCCAGATAAACAGCTCCGTCACGGAGTTTGCCGTCGCACTCCTCAACAACCCTTCTAAAAAACTACCAATCATTCAGTAACTCCAGCTTCAAGAGAACGGACCCCAGGGTTTCCGCATCAAAAATCGTTCGTAAATGCGAGATCAACCCGCAGCGGCACGCGTAGCACCTCGACCTTGGTCGCGGCATCTCGCGCGGTCAGCCAGTAATCGCGCGTTTTGTCGTAGGTGCCGGCAAGCACGGTCAGGAACACCGA
>JANJTV010000057.1 GCA_024710905.1 Anaerolineales bacterium
GTCAGCAAAGCAGTGGTCTGGTTGCGGTCTGCGCCCAGTTCCAGCGCAAAGCAGGGGACCTGACGCGCCAGGGCTGACATGGCCTGCAGGGCCTGTTGCGGATCGATTCCCACCCGCAATTGCACCAGCGTGTTCGGCGCCACCGCCCGCAGCACCTGGGCCGGGCTGACCGGCAAAATTCGGCTGGAGGGTGCGCCAGTGATTTTGGGGACAAAAATTGCCTTAATTGAACGTTGCAGGGCCAATTTATCCTTTAGGGCCGGGAACAGGTGAAAAACAGCCTTTTCGTGGTCCTGGCTGGCGTAGGTCGGGTCGAGCCAGGGGTAGTTGACCCGATCGGCCAGCATGACCCGGCAGGCGCTGTAAAGGCTATATACCTGGCGGGCAGGGACGTCCACAAGGCTATAATCGTCGGCCATGTATTTCAGGCCGGAATTCAGCGCCAGTTGGGCAGTGGTCGATTTCCCTGAGCCGCTTTTGCCCACCAGCATGGCGGCTGACTGCTCACCAGCGATGGTGGCTGCATGCACAAGGTGAATCTGGTGTACTGACAACCACCACGACCACAGCCAGAGCAACGGGCAGGCGTGGTCTGCGGAGGAGACCCGGCCTGCTGAAGGCGCCCAGTATACGGCCTTGTTCTCACGACGATCCAGCCACATCATACCTTCATGGTTGAGCTGGTTGAATCCGTAACCGGTTAAGCGCCCGTCGTGATAGCGCCAGATGTCAGCCCCTGCGGGCCGGTTCGGGAAATCCGGGCTTTGCAGGCCGGTGGAATGACTGTCCCACAAGAATAGCTCCAGATCAGGTAATTGAGTGTCATCCACCGCCAGGTGCGCCAGTGGCGGATGAATGACGCTTAATAATGCCGAACCGGCAAAATGCGCCCGCACAAGTCGGCCAGCCACCCGGTAGGTACGGGTTTGCTGGCCGTTCACTGTCACGGCCTGGCGGGCCGTATCAATCAACTGTTGAAAATAATCCTGCATGGGAGGCGATTCTAGGCCTTGTTTTCCTCGGAGACCTCATCCGGCTTCGGGTGCGGCCAGCCGTCTTCAGAGACATCATGGATTGGGTCGAGCAATAACAAGGCTTCCAGGTCGGTATATTTGACCAGTTGCGGGTTGGCAAACGGCTTCTTTTCACCGGAGGCAGCTAGGGGTGCGGCCTGCGCCGTCCCCTCCCCCACGCGGAGCAGGCCTTCGGCCTGCATCTCGGCCAGCAGGCGGGCCAGTTCCTTTTCCAGTTCATCCAGCGGCGCGTCAAAGAGAGCAGCCAGGGATTCTGCCAGGCTGGCCGCAGAACCAGGGCCGCTTTGCAACGCCTCCCAGGCATGGCCGCCCACGCCGTCCAGGCTGTAATACACGCCGGTCTTCATGTTAATCAGGATCGCTTCCCCTTCTATCACTTCGTGAACCACATCTGCCGTATTAATAGAATAAACGCTCATCGTTCCTCCGAGTAGGGCAATTTTACCAATAAAAAATGCCGCCTTGCGGCGGCATCGGCTTACTCGTTGCTACGCAGGCTCGGGCGCGCACCGTAACGCTTGCGGATCTGCGGCAGGAAGTAATCGTTGAAGAAGCGGTCCATGTCATAATCCGGCTTCCAAGCCCAGTCGCGGCGGGCCAGGCTGTCGTCCAGGTCGGCAGGCCACGAGTCGACAATGCCCTGGCGGCGACGGTTTGGCTCAAAGGTGATCTGCGCGCCGGGGAAGGCTTCAATTGCCCGCTGGCGGAACTCGGCGGCGGTCAAGCTGAAGGCATCAATGTTATAGACCGAACTGGTCAGTTTCTCGCGTGGCGCGTCCATCAGGTTAAGCAGGGCCTTGATGGCGTCCGGCATGGCCATGAAAGTAATTTGTGTATCCTCACGCACAAAACAGGCATACGGCTTGCCCTGGGCCGCAGCATGCAGCATCTCGGGGCCGTAATCGCTGGTGCCGCCGCTGGGCATGGTAAAGGCGCTGATCAACCCGGGGAAGCGGATGGCGCGGAAATCCAGCATCACCGGCGGGTTTTCGTCCAGGTGGCGCTGGCCGTAATAATTGCTGTAATACTCACCCAGTTTTTCACAATATAGTTTATTTGCGCCGTACATCGTGTGCGGGTGGGTCCACTCGTCCTCCTTCACCCGCCCGGCCTTATGCTTGGCCTCCGCGCTGGGGAAGCCATAGGCCGCAATCGAGCTGGGGAACATGAACTTTACCGGCTTGCCGCGTTTTTCGCTTTTGTAGGCCGCCAGCATCAGCAACTGCATGGTGCCTTCCACGTTAATGCGGTGGGCTTCCTCGGTTGCCACCTCAGCCTTGGAGGACAACGAAGCCGCCAGGTGGAAGATCACATCGAAATCATAATCATAAAACTGCTTCACCCTGAAAACCAGGTCGCCCTGCACATGCTCCGCCGACATCCCTTTCAACGACTCGGGCAGCGGCATCATGTCGCAGGTCACAATCCGTTTTACCCCGCGTTCATGCAGACTTTGGACGAGCGCCTGGCCGATTTCACCACATGCGCCGGTGACCAGCACGGAAGAAACAGTCATCTCTTGCTCCTTTTGTGAAAGTATGCATTGATTGTACAATACCCGCCGCCCAAACACAGGACGATAATTGCCACCAAAAACCCGGATGAATCTCCTCTGTTACAATTCCCACGAATCATTATGTTGAAGCGTAACCTTTCCCCCCTCCCCGTCCTGATCCTGGTCATCCTGCTTTCAGCCTGCGCCAGCCCTCCACAAACGAACCTGGCCACCCCCAGTCTGCCCTCCGTTGTCGAGGTCTCCCCCACCGCGACGATCGAGTGGTTCCCGGCCACGGCCACTCCGACCCCCATTACGGCCTACATCCCCGAAAACATTAAACAACCCCCACCGGGAATCGGCAGCCTGACCCTGCGCGATGATTTCAGCGACCTGGTCAACTGGGCCAACGCCCAGCCAAGCGGTACAGGGGGTAACAGCATTATCCTCGACCGCAACCGCCTGACCTTTGCCATCAACGTGCCGCCCGCGCGCCTGGTCAGCCTGCGCCAGGACCTGCTGCTGGCCAACTTCCACGCCGAAGTGACCGCCCGCCTGAACCGCTGCCTGCCCGGCGACCTGTACGGCCTGTACTTCCGCGCCGCCAATGAAGCCAACGCCTACCGCTTCCTGCTCAATTGCCAGGGGCAGGCCCGCGTGGAACGCGTGCGCGACGGCACCGCCGCGCCATTACTGGACTGGGAAGCCAGCGGCGACGCGCCGCCCGGCGCGCCCGGCGAAGTGAAGATTGGCGTGTGGACCGCCGGGTCTGAATTGCGCTTTTACCTGAACGACAACCTGCAATTTACATTGCTGGACGGGCAATTGGGCGCTGGCACGCTCGGGCTGTACGCCAACTCCGGCGGGCAGGGCATGAACGTCAGCTTCAGCGACCTGGCCGTGTACGAGGTGGCTTACGTCTCGCCGACGCCCACCGCCACCCCCAGCCGCACCCCGCCACCCAGCCGCACGCCGAGGCCGTGAACAGGAGTAGCGAGGAAAAAACAATCTTAAATGATTGCTGAACACTGCGTATTCAAAAATCTCCTACGCTAACAAATCTTCCATGGTGGAACCGCCGGGGGGATCCCTTTTACTTTCGAAAAAGGCTGCCAGGTTATATGTTTATATAATTTCTCCACGAAGTCTCGGTACGCATCCCACAAATCGGGGCGGCGCAGGTCAAACAACTCAAACAATCAGCTATTGGATTGGATGTCGGGTAGTACCCCATGTTCTCCAGGATAGTCTCATGTCTGTAACTCCTTGTAGAAAGCGAAAGCCCCCGTACCAGTGGTGCGGGGGGTGGGAAGGGAAAAATGGGATGGGGGATTATGCAGTGGCTCTGGCAGTCCCACCGGCCGAACGCTGAAACAGCCAGGCGGCTACACCGAACATCACAACGAAGAACCCGTTCAGGAGCGAAAGCTCGAGTGGGCCGCTCCAGGGCTGACCCAAGCCAGTGAATACGGCAAATGCGGCAATCGCCGTCTGAACGAGGGTCATCGCCAGCAGGGTGCGGGCCAGCCCGGCGGCTTGGAAACGGCTGAGCAGAGCGCCAGCGATTCCGATGGCTATCACGACAAAGTACATCCGATTGGCAGGATCGCCGTCCTGCCCGATGATGCCGACGCCCAGGCTGAGCCAGATGAGCAGGATGGACGCCATAATGGACAATCCGGACGCCAGGCCAAAGGTGGTTTTAGTAGTAGTCATGTTTCTCCCTGGTATAGTACAGAAGTGGATTTGTTGCAGGGTGGTATTTTCCCGGCGGTGGGCTTGCGGAACCTATCAGATCAGTTCAAAATCTCTCACGTTCGGGGAATTCGCATAACGGGACCGACTCACCAGGCGGCAGGATCCCCGGAATGCCGCACGTCCAGTCAGTATTCAAATGGCGGAATCGGACAATTTCAAGGGGGTTTTTTTTGTGAATTGATACACCTCTTGATTATCGTATACAATACACCCCATGCCGCCCAACAAACTGAACGCCCTCGACCCCAAAACCTGGCTGAAGTTCCAGAAATCGTGGTTCATCCACAACCCGCCGCCGCGCAAAAAGGATGTACTGGTGCACCCGGCCAAATTCCCCGAGAGCATGGCGCAGGAGTTCATTGAATTCTTCACCAAACCCGGCGAGCGTGTGCTCGACCCAATGGCCGGGACAGGCAGCACGTTGATCGCCGCGCTGCGCGCCGGGCGCAACAGCGTGGGCATTGAGTTAAATCCCAAGTATGCGGGCATCGCCAGCCAGCTCATCAACGAGGAAAAAGCCCGTTTAACGGCCCAAACGGCCGGGGGCAGCCTGCCCGAGACCATCCTGATTAACGGCGACGCGCTGCTGGCATCCAGCTACAACCTCCCGGTCATTGATTATGTGCTGACCTCCCCGCCCTACTGGGACATGCTGCACGCCAAAGGCGCCAGCAACCAGAAGAAACGCCGCGAAACCGAAACGCTGGATGTAGTCTATTCGGAAGACCCGCACGACCTGGGCAATATTCACGATTATGAGCAGTTCCTGGTGCTGCTGGTGCAGGTCTACGAAGGCCTGAAACCGCTGCTTCGCGAGAAGGCCTATCTGACGATTATTGTTAAGAATGTCAAGAAAGGCGGTAAAATTTACCCGCTGGCCTGGGATATTGCCCGCGAACTGGGCAAGACCTATACCTTAAAAGACGAGAAAATCTGGTGCCAGGATAACCAGCCGCTGGCGCCTTTTGGGCTGGGCAGCGCCTGGGTGAGCAATACCTTTCATCATTATTGCCTGCAGTTCAGGAACGATTAATACGCGATAGCCATTAGACAACTAGCAGTAATCATAGGATTCAAAGCGCATGATCTCCGCCAACAATTTTATAAAACTTCCCTACACCCCCGACCTAACCGAGGGCGGAATTCAATATGCCACCCGCTCACTGCATTATACGTATGACCGCATGGGCGGGTCTTTATATTCCCGCCTGCGGCGCATTGTGGGCGGCGTGGCCGTGGAACTGGCCCTGCGCCGTTACCTGGGTGAGCGGGAAATCCCCTTCGATGTCAAAGGCGCCACGGCATTTACCGAGCCGGATCATTATGACCTTTCGCTGGGTGGCCACAGGGTGGATGTAAAGACCTTCGTCATGTCCAAGCGCAACCAGATCAGCTCGATTCGGCGCAACCCGGGGCTGGTGTTGCGCGCCCCGGCGCTCCTCCCTGAAGACCAGTTTGTGGCCGCCAACCACACCGACCAGGACCTGTACCTGTTTGCCTTCCTGCTCGGGCTGACAACCAACTCGCCGGAGGACATCCAGAAAGCGGACCTGGCGGGCCAGCGGCTGTACCTGATTCACCCGCTGAAAAGTGAGTGGGCCCGCCCAGCCACCTGGCTACACCTGGGGCAGATTTCGTTGAAAAGTGAATGTACCGTGCCATTTACGGTTGAATTTGGCGGGCTGAACGGCGAGCGCGAATTCATCACCCAGCGCGTGACGCTGGAACCGCTCAAACGCGAGGTGGTGGACCTGCCCTTTTACAGCATTTCATACATGCACATTGACGGCATCCCGGACGCGCGGGTGGGCCTGCATAGCGGCGACCGGGGCGAGACCTACCTGATCCAGCCACATGAATGGGGCAACATCTGGATTTATGGCATGGAAATCTGGCTGGCGGGTTACATGGCGCGCGAGGAGTTCCGGCGCAAGGCTAGCGTAATCTACGCGGGGAGCCGGGTCTTCCAGTATAGCAAGACGCAAACCAAGAACTTGTCTGTCCCGGTGGCCGACCTGCGGCCTCTCGAAGAGTTGTTCGAGCAGGTGAAAGACTGGGAAGGCGAGAAAAAGGGTTGGTAAGGTCGTAAAGAATGCGAACCGTTAGGCACATGCCCGGCGGTTTTTTATTTGCACGGGAAATAACCAGCAGGCGAACCGGTTTTATACGCCTTTGCCGCTGGCGCGCTGCACTTTCCCCTTCAGGTCGTCGCGCTTTGTATTGGCTGTCAGGCCAGCCTTATAGGCCGCCGAAGCAATGGCATGAGTCACCGCAGGGGCTGCCAGCAGGACAAAGAAGATAAGCAACAGTCCCTTGCCCAACGCCAATGGCGTCAACAAAATGGCAGCAATCAACAGGGAAACCAGCCCAAACACACTGACTTTGCCGGTTGCGTGCAGGCGGGTGTAAACGTCCGGCAGGCGCACAAAACCCACCATGCCAATCACCGACAGGCCAGTACCGATCAGCAGGAAAACTATTGCTGTCCACTCCAGTATGCTTTGTGCCATTAGAACACCTTTTGGTCAGCCATATACCTGGCCAGCGCCACCGTGGAAAGATACCCCAGCGCAGCGGCGGCAATGGCCACATCAATAAAAAATACGTTGTCACGAATGATCGAAATGATCACCAGCACGGCAATCGTCATGGTGCTGATCAAGTCCAGCGCGACCAGCCGCGCAATGCTGTTTTCGCCGCGCAAGGCGCGCCAGGCCACCAGCAGGATCATCAACAGGTAAGCGCCCAGCACGACCCAGACAATGATATCGACAATAGTACTCATATGCGTTCCAATCTATTCAAACATCAGGCTGATGCTGTGTTGCCGTTTGGCCTGCATGGCTTCGATCGTTTTGGCCGATTCGGTTACATTCAGGCAGTGAACGTACATCGTGCCTTCCTCGTCCATGGCCAGCACCATCTCGCCCGGCGAAAGTGTGATCGCATGCGCGCTCAAGGCCGTTCCCAGCTCGGTTTTTGTACCGGATGGCACAGCCAGGATACCGACATCCAATGGGAGTTCCTTTTTAAGCGTTAACACTATCCTGGCTGTGCTGTAAGCCCCGCGCAAAACGTCCCAGCCAACGATCCAGACATAAAGCAGCAAGCCCCAGAGCATTCGCGGCAGGTGTTGTAGGGAAAATGGCGGCAGGTCGCCGCTGGGCATCAAAGCCGCCAGGCCGAGGGCCACCAGCGCCCCCAGCACCAAATTGGAAAGCTGGAAATTATTGGTCAGCACCAGGTAGACCGCGAACAAAGGCAGGGATAATTGTAAAATTCGTTTCATCGAAATATCCTTATGGCAGGATCACGGCCACATACAACGTCGGGTTGCCCATCCAGGTTGCCGCAGCCTGCGCGAGCCCCACCAGCGGTTCGGCAAAAATCCCCAGGGCTAGGCTGGCCAGGATTAACAGGGCCGGGGCCAGCAGGCTGTCTCCCGTTTTTGGTTTTGCATCGGAATTATGTTCAAACCAAAGGGTGACAAACGAACGAATGACATACGTCACCGTGACAATGCTGGCCAGCCCGATCACGGCCAGCGACAGGTACTGACCGGCCTGCATGCCGCCCTGGAAGATCATCAATTTGCTGATAAAGCCATTAAGCGGCGGGATACCCGCTAGCGCCATGCCACCCAATAGGAAGAGCAGGCCTGCAAACGGGTGGTATTTGCCCACCCCGATCACCACATCAAAGCTGGCAGATTTCACCGTAGCGCGGCTGGCCATGGCCCCAGCCAGCATCAACATGGCCGATTTAACCAGCGCATGGTTGATGCTGAAGACCAGCGCCGCCGCCAGCGAAAGCGGCGTACCCCAGCCAATGCCCACCAGGATAAAGCCAACCTGGGCCAGCGTGGAATACGCCAGCATGCGTTTAAGGTTGTGCGTCCCCATGGCGCCAAAACCGCCATACAGTACACCTGCCACACCCACCCAGGTGAGCAGGATGTTCAGCGCCTCCACATGGGGGAAGAGCAGGGTTGTCATACGGAAGAAGGCATATACACCCACCTTCACCACCAGCGAGGAAAGCATAGCGCTGATCGGGGTCGGCGCGGCGGCATGGAAATCCGGTTGCCAGAAGTGGAACGGCACAGCAGCGCTTTTAATCAGGAAAGTAATCGTCAGGAAACCCAACCCCATCAGGGCCAGCGGCAGGGTTGGCTGGGCGGCTATCCTCCCGGCCAGGTCAGCCAGGTTCAGCGTGCCGTAGGCCGCATATAAAGACCCCACACCGAGCAGGAAAAACACCGCCGCCAGGGTGGAAATGTAGAAATATTTGTAAGCCGCCTCAACGCCATACTTGTCATCAGCAATAGCAGTCAGGGCGGCGCCGGAAATGACGATAATCTCAGCAAAAACAAACAGGTTGAACAGGTCGCCGGTCAGGAAAGCCCCCGTCAGCCCGGTGGAGAGGGCAAAAAAGAGCGGGAAGAAAGTCCGGTATCCGGAGACCTTTTCGGTGGAGCCAGCCGCATACAGAAAACCCATCAGCAGCACAAACTGACTCATCACCACCATCAACACGCCCGGCAGGTCCGCGACAAAACTAATCCCAAATGGTGCAGGCCACAGGCCCATTTGCAGGCTGGCAGGCCCATTCAGCACAACCAAACGCAGCAACCACAGGCTGGTGAAAAACGCGCAGGCCATCAGCACCAGGGACAGCCATTTTTGCGCGGCAGGCTGTTTGCGCAGCAGCAGGGTCAGCGGGACGCCCGCAAACGGTAGCAACAAGGGGATGATTACGAATAATCCGGGCATGGCTAGTGTTTCAATCCTTTGACCGCGTCGCTGTCGCTGGTCTTGTAGCGGGTGGCAATAATGTAGAGCAGGCTGAGCACAAAGGAAAAACCGCCCATGCTGATCACGATGGCCGTCAGCACCAACGCCTGCGGCAGCGGGTCACTGGTTTGCTCGCTGGCGGTCGTGTAGGCTGCCGCCAGCCCGTTGTATGCCCCGGAAGAGAATAGGAACAGGTTAACCGCATTGGATATCAGCACCAGGCCAACGGCCGCCCGGATTAGGTTGCGGCGTAGAATTTGGAAGAGACCCGCCGCGAACAGGATGCCAACCGCCAGGGAAGTAATTAACTCCATCACCATAATTAAGCCTGTCCTTCCGGCCGGGTGGTCCCGACCAGCTCGGTTTCTTCGTCATCATGCGCTGCCTGGCGTGGGTGACCCAGATTGTCAATGACCAGCGTTGCTGCGCCCATCACCGTCAGGGCAATGGCCAGTTCAAAAAAGAAAGCGCTGCTCACCGAAAAACCTTCCGGCAGGTAAACTGCAAAGCCCAGCAATTGACCGTAATTAACCGGCGCAAAAAAGCCGCCGCCAAATGCCGCCGCAACCAGGGCATTGGCTAAGGCCAGTAGCAAACCACTGGCCGCCAGGGTAATACGGTTCAGCCAACGAAGTTTTGCGCGCGTGGCATCATAGCCAAAGACCATGTACCAGAGCGAGATGGCCAGGCTGACAATCACCCCGGCGGTAAAACCGTCCCCGGGCTGGTCGTGGCCGTACATCATATGTGTCACACCAAGCAGGAAAGCCAGCGGGAGAAGGATGTAGGCCAGCATGTGCATGAGCGAGGAGGTCGGCAGGTCATAAATTCCCAGCGGCAGGGTGGCAGCCGGTTTCACTGGCAACGCATGCACGTGGGAACCATCCTGGTGCGCGGAAAACTGTAATAACGAATAAATTGCCAGGGCAGCCATGGAAAAAACCATGATCTCGATCAACGTGTCCACGCCACGAAAATCGACCACAATCGCCCCAACAATATCCTTCGCCCCGGCCAGCGGTTTGGCATTCTCAGCATAATAAGGAGACACCAAGCTTTCACGCGGGCGGGTCACCAGGGCAACAAACGTCGCCAGCGCCACAACCAACCCGGCTGCGCCTGCCACCAACCAGTCGCGTAGTTTACCAAACCGGCTGTGAAAGGCTTCATTGGCGCGGTCACGCAATTTGCGTGGGATGATGTTCAAGCTCAAAATCAGGACAACCGTCGCCAGGATGTCCACCACCACTTGCACCAACGCCACATCCGGGGCAGGTTCCAGTGCCATCCAGACTGCCACACCCAGGCCGGAAACCCCCAGCGCAATCACAGCATGCAGGTCACGGCGCAGGAACACACTGGCAAGGGCGGTAACCACCAACATCACCAACGAAAAGGCCCGCAGCGGCGCGGTCTCCAGGAGCATTGGCCGGTTGGTGAAAGTCATGGTCTGGAGGAAATCCCAGAGGGGTTTCCCGCCAAAAAGGCCAACCAGGGCCAACGCAGCCACCAGCATCCAACGGACGTAGTTGCGCAGTTGCCCCCCCTGAACCTTTGTCGCCGTTTTCGCGAGCCAATCCAACCCTGAAATGGTTTCATTAAAAAGACTGTTGACCGTCAGGCCGGGCAGGAAGTGCGTCAGGCGCGGGCGCAACGCCACCCTTTGCCAGAACAGCAGGCTGCCCAGTGAAATAGCCACAATCGACAGCAGTAACGGCACGTTGATGCCCGTCCACAGGGCCAGTGAGACCTTCACCTTGTCGCCATACGCCGCGCTGGCCGCCCCGGCCAGGAATTCGGCCAGGAAAACCGGCTCCACAGGGGTGACGCCCACCAGAAGTGAAAGCGCTGCCGGGATGGCCGGGGCCAGCCAGAATCCCCAGTACGGATCGTGCCCTTTGGGCGGGCGTTTCGGGTCGGCAGCCCCCCCCAGGAAAACCCCGCTCACCAGCACGCCCGCCTGGCCCAGCAGGAACGCCCCGGCAGCCACTGTCGCAGCGGGGAAGAGCCAGTTCACAACGTCAGGCAGGCCAGGGTGGGTGGCTGTCGCCAGCAAAGTCTCTTTTGCCAGGAAGCCAAACAGGGGCGGCAGGCCCGCCATGGAGAGTGAAGCGACCGCCACAATCCAAAACAGAATGGGCATTTTGCCGCGCAGACCGCCCAGGCGGCGCAACTCGCGAGTGCCGGTTTCATGGTCAATGATACCGGCCGACATGAACAAGGCCGATTTATACAATGCATGCGCCAGGATGCCGATCACCAGCGCTTTGAAGGCAATTTCAGAATCCTGGCCGATCAACACCACCAGTACGCCTAACTGCGAAATGGTGGAATAGGCCAGCAATGCTTTTAAGTCATTTTGCTTAAATCCCAGGTAAGCCCCGACAAGCATGGTTGCCAGGCCAAACAGGGAGAGTGTCCAAAACCAGGCATCCGTCCCGCCCAGAGCCGGGTTCAGGCGCGCCAGCAAGTAAATGCCCGCCTTGACCATGGTGGCTGAATGCAGGAAGGCGCTGGCCGGGGTGGGGGCGCTCATCGCGTCCGGCAGCCAGATGTGGGCCGGGAACTGGGCACTCTTGGTGAAGGCACCCAGCGCCACCAGGCCAAAAAAAGCCAGGTAGAACGGGTTGGAGCGCAGTAATTCACCACTGTTAAGCACGGTCTGGAAGTCGGCACTGCCAGTGATGGTCATGATAAAGACAAACCCGGCCAGAAGGGCAATGCCGCCCCCGCCGGTAATAAACAGGGACTTAAAAGCCCCTTTGCGCGCAGCAGCATCTTTGTACTTGTAGGCAATTAACAGGAAGGAAGAAATGCTGGTGCCTTCCCAGAAGACAAAAAGGGTAACCAGGTCCCCGGCCAGTACCAGACCCAGCATGGCCAGCATGAAGAGCAGGATGTAGGCAAAGAATCGGGACTCGACGCCCGTCTCTGCGCCGTCAAAATAATAGCCAGTATAGATGACAACCAGTGTGCCAATGCCGGTAATCAGCAGGGCAAA
>JANJTV010000065.1 GCA_024710905.1 Anaerolineales bacterium
GCTAGGCTGGGAATTCGACCTGCCGCGAGGGGCACTGTATTTCTGGCTGCGATTGCCGGTTGGCGGAATTACATCCGTCGACTTCACCAACCGCCTGCTCGAAACCACCCGCGTCAGCCTGACACCCGGCACGGTCTTTGGTGCCAGCGGCGAGGGCTATGTGCGCCTGGCGTTTACCTCGCCGGAAGAAACACTCAACGAAGCGCTCGACCGCATTGAAGCCGCCCTACCGGTTTTACAAAAGGAATTCCCAGTATGACCCTGACGAATCGTTTACGTTTCCTGACGGCCGGCGAATCACACGGCCGGTCCCTGACCGCCCTGCTGGACGGCCTGCCCGCCGGGCTGCCCCTGAGCGCCGAGGTGATTAATGCCGAACTGGCCCGCCGGCAACACGGCGCTGGCTCCGGCGGGCGTATGAAAATCGAACACGACAGCGCGGACATCCTTTCCGGTGTCATGAAAGGCCAGACGACCGGCGCGCCAATTGCCATGCAGATCCTCAACGCCGACCATGCCAAATGGAAAGGCAAGCCCATAAAAGCCTTTACCATTCCGCGCCCCGGCCACGCCGATTTAACTGGCGCGGTCAAGTTTGGCTACGACGACCTGCGCCCCTCGCTCGAACGCGCCTCGGCCCGCGAAACTGCCGCGCGCGTAGCCGTGGGCGCCATTTGCAAACACTTCCTGGGGCAGTTTGGCATCCGTGTGCAGGGATACGTCCGTTCGATTGGCGAGATTCAAGCCGACTTAAATGAAATCCCACTCGAAGAACGCGCCGCGCTGGCCGAGCAAAACGATGTGCGTTGTCCCAACCCGCAAAGCGCCTACGCCATGCAGGAACGCATCCGCCAGGTGATGCAGGAACGCGACACGTTGGGCGGCATCCTCGAAATTATTGCGCTGGGCCTGCCAGTAGGGCTGGGCTCCTTCACCCAGTGGGATACGCGCCTCGAAGCCCGTCTCTCGGCTGCACTGCTCTCGGTGCAGGCCATGAAAGGCATCGAATTCGGTGAGGCCTTCGAAAACGCCCGCCTGCCCGGCACCCGCGCCCAGGATGCCATCCGTCTGGATAATAGTCAACTCACCCGCCCGACAGACCGTTCCGGCGGGCTGGAAGGCGGTGTGACCAACGGCCAGCCCTTGATCATCCGCGTGGCGATGAAACCCATCGCCACCACCCTCACCCCACAACAATCCGTGGACCTGGCCACCGGTCAGGAAGTGGACACCCAGTACGAACGTTCCGATTTTTGCCCCGTGCCGCGCGCCGTACCGATTCTCGAGGCCATGACCGCCTTCATCCTGGCCGACGCACTACTCACAAAACTGGGCGGCGACAGCCTCGCTGAAATCCTTCCACGCTTTGCCAGCCTGCGCAGCACCCGCCTGGGCGACCTGCAACTGCCCGGCGGTGAACATACCTTCTGGCCATGAAAAAATTCATCCTGCTCTACGGCCCGCCCGGCAGCGGCAAAAGCACCCTCGGCAAACAACTTGCCCGCCGATTGGCCCGTTTCTTCATTGACCTGGATGAAGAGATTGTTAAAAATGCCGGGATGGAAATCCCGCAAATCTTCGCCAGGCAGGGCGAGGCTTCCTTCCGGCAAATGGAACACGCCCAGCTGGCTACCCTGCTGCGTGATCCCGCCATACCGTCTTCCGTCATCAGCCTGGGCGGGGGCACCCTGCTCAATCCGGATACGCGCGTGCTGGCCGAATCGCACGGGCAGGTGGTGGTGCTCTCCGCGCCACTGGAGATTTTGCTGGAACGCATCCGTCGGGCCGCACCCGCCCGTCCCCTGCTTTCCGATGACCCAGCCCAAAAACTTACCTCCCTGCTCGAAGCACGCGCCAACCATTATGGCTCGTTTCAAATAAACATTCCCAATACCGGCACGGCCAGGCAGGCCATTAACAATCTCCAACGCCGTCTGGGCATCTTCCACATCAAGGGCATGGGGGCTGGCTACGATGTCATGCTTATGAAAAACGGCCTGGCAGGGATTGGGCTGCTATTAAAAGAAAGACAGCTGGATGGGCCAGTGGCGCTGGTCAGCGATAGCAATGTTTCCCCGTTGTATGCCAGCACCGCGCTCCAGTCGCTGCAAGATGCGGGTTACACAGCCAGCCTGGTCAGCCTCCAGGCAGGCGAGATGCACAAAACCCTGCAAAGCGTTTCACTGTTATGGGATTTCTTCCTTGCCAAAGGCCTGGACCGCCACAGCACCGTCCTGGCCCTGGGCGGTGGGGTGATCGGCGACCTGGCCGGTTTTGCCGCCGCCAGCTACATGCGCGGGGTGAACTGGGTTTGCCTGCCCACCACCCTACTGGCCATGGCCGATGCTTCGCTGGGCGGCAAAACCGGTTTCGACCTGCCGCAAGGCAAGAACCTGATTGGTGCATTCCACCCACCCCGACTGGTGCTGGCCGACCCAATGACGCTTAAAAGCCTGCCAGAACGAGAACTGCGCGCCGGGCTGGCTGAAGCGCTCAAGAGTGGGCTGATTGCGGACAGGGCTTTATTCGATCTATTAATTCACGTCAGCCAGAAACCAGCCAGTGAGCAATTATTGCCCGACCTGCTCGAAGAAATCGCCGCCCGCTCAATGGCGGTGAAAATCACCGTCATCCAGGCCGACCCGTTCGAGCAGAGACAGCGCGCGGCGCTGAACCTCGGTCACACGCTCGGGCATGCCGTTGAAATCGCCAGCGGATTCTCCCTGCTGCACGGCGAGGCAGTTGCCATTGGGCTGGTACTGGCCACCAAAATGGCAGAACGCCTCGGGGTAGCCCGTCGGGGATTGACCGTTGAAATCCGCAACACATTGTCGGGGCTGGGCCTGCCAGTCGACATCCCGGCGGGGCTAAGCCCTGCTGAAATCATCAAAGCTACATCAGTGGACAAAAAGAAAGCCGCCGGTAAACCCAGGTTTGTATTGCCAGTAAAACCAGGCCAGGTGCAAATCGGCGTAGACGTACCGAACTGGCAGGAATTGATCTTTGGAGGTTGATATGAAAAAAGTACTGGTGTTGCACGGCCCCAACCTGAACCTGCTCGGCGCACGTGAACCGGGCATGTATGGCAGCCTGACCCTAGAGGAAATTAACCAAAAACTAGTCAACACCGGGCAAGAACTTGGCCTGGAGGTGACTTGCCGCCAGAGCAACCACGAAGGCGAATTGATTGATACGTTGCACAAAGCACGGGATTGGGCCGTGGGCGTGGTCTTTAACCCTGGCGGCTATACCCACACCTCCGTGGCGCTGCGTGATGCAGTGGCAGCGATAGGCATCCCGGTCGTGGAGGTGCATCTCTCCAACGTGTATGCACGCGAATCGTTCAGGCATGTTTCATTGATCGCGCCAGCCTGTGCGGGAAAGATTGCCGGATTTGGCTGGCAGTCTTACCGGCTGGGCCTTTTGGCGATTAGAGAACTGACAGAGGCCTAAGCCCGCATATCAAGACTGTAAGCGATTTGTTGACAGGGCGGCAAGATTATGCGATAAAATAAAGTACTAAAGTACTACTTGTAATATTGCTGATATTTACGCGCATCGAAGCTTCATTAAAATTCAACCACGAGAACAACAATGTTTGATGATGAGAATCGCGGAACCATTTTATATGTCGAAGACGATCCAAACAACCGGACGTTAATTCGACGCGTGCTGATGGCCGAAGGATACCAGGTGGAAGAAGCCTTCGACGCAAAAATGGCGCTTGAAAAGCTCAAAACCATACAACCGAACCTGATCCTGATGGACATCAACATGCCGGAAATGGACGGCTATACCCTGACATCCCTCATCCGCCAGATACCCAACATGAGCGCCGTACCCATTATTGCCCTGACCGCCAATGTCATGCGCGGTGACCGGGAACGATCCCTTGAAGCCGGTTGCGACGGTTACATCCAAAAACCAATTGACATTGATACGATTACCACCCAAATCGAGCGTTTCTTAAAGAGAGAGTCATGACCGAACAGAATACCCAAACGCCCACCACCCCGAATGAGGCTGATGCCAATCGCAAGGCGGGCATCCCAAAAGACGCCACCGTACTGGTCGTCGAAGACAATGTTTCAAACTTTGTCTTGATCGCCAGGCTGCTGGGCTTTATGGGCATTCATTGCGAATGGAAGACTTCGGGCTATGAAGTGGTTGAGTATGCCGACACCCTGGCGCGGCTCGATTTAATCCTGATGGACATCCGCCTGCCTTACGAAGACGGTTATGGCGCGCTAAAAAAAATCCGCGCTTCGAACCGGTTGGGCAGCGTACCCATTGTGGCCGTGACCGCCGAAGGCACCACGGAAGAAATGAACAAAGCCCGTAGTGCCGGTTTCGATGGGTTCATCGGGAAGCCGATCGACCCGGACAAGTTCCCAGACCAAATTCGTCGCATATTGAGCGGCGATCCTGTCTGGGAGATTTCCTACGAGGAACGCTAGAAAATCGCGAGGGATTCTCTCCACTGAGAGCCCCTCGCATTTCGTTTATTTACACAATTGTTCAAGGTGACTATGAGCGAACCAGGCCTGGCCGAGTTACAAGAAACCATCGAACTGCATACCGCCAACTATGCCGTATTCCAGGCAAAGTCTGAAAAGGCTGTCATCGAGGCCATCCAAGCCGCCCTGGCCGCAGGGAAACGGTTTGCGCTGTATTATCGCGTCACCAGGGATGGGCTTTCGCTGGCCTGTGCTTCCGTACCGGGCAAGAAAAAACCATCCTTCCCCACCGCGGCCACTTCCATCAACCTGTTGGCCACAGATATCGCCCGCTATTTTGCAGAAGATCACCAGATTGTTCCGGCCGGAAAAGCCAACCTGCCGGAAGCCATTCTTGCCCTGTTCGACGAACACCAGCAAACCGAGATTGGCATCCTGCCCGTCATGCAGGATGTGGAAACGATTGGTGTCCTGCTGGTTGGTGGAAGTGGGGACAGGCCGCTCTCGCAGCACATCCTCGACCCCTACTTTCACCTGACCCAGATCATTCCCACAGCGCTGGATAGTGTCAATGCAGCCCGGGCCACCTCCCAACGCCTGCGTGACCTGGAGATCATTACCGAGACCAGCCAGAGCATTTCGGCCACCAGTGACCTGAATTCACTTTACAAAGTATTGCATGCGCGCGTGGTTGAGCGTATCGGGGATGTCAACTTTGCTGTAGCACTTTTCGACAGCCAGAATGAAACCGTCGAAATCCCTTACATGACAGAAAATAACGAGCTGATAAAAATTGAACCGTACCCGCTGGGTGAAGGCCTGGTTTCCATCGTTATCCGCACCCGCCAGCCCCTGCTGATTCTCGAAGACGCCGAGCGACGCAGCAAAGCGCTTGGCGCAAAGACCACCGGCAGCGGCATGGCCAAATCCTGGCTGGGCTGCCCGCTGGTCATCGGTAATGAACCAGTTGGCGCAATTGTTGTGCAAGACTTGGAACAGGAAAACCGTTTCTCGCAGGATGACCTGCGCTTTATCATTGCCCTTGCTTCTCAGGTGGCCGGGGCCATCAACAATATCAAATTGCTCGAATCCGCCCGCCAGCGCACACTGCAGCTGCAAACCGTGGCTGAGATTGCGCGTGAAGTTTCCGGCTCCCTGATCGTGGATAATTTACTTCGGGAAGCTGTCGATCTGATTCGCGGTCGTTTTAATTTTTACCATGCGTCTGTGTTCCTGATGGACCATGCCAATGAATTCGCCGTCATCCGCGAGGCCACCGGCGATGCCGGGGCACAACTTAAACGCGCCGGGCACAAGCTGGCGGTCGGGTCAAAGTCCATTGTTGGATATGTCACCAAAAACAAGGAACCCCTGGTCGTCAACGACACGGCCTCCGACCCAAATTATTATGCCAACCCGCTGCTGCCGGAAACCCGCGCAGAAGTGGCCCTGCCCCTGCTGGTCGGCGAACGTGTGCTGGGCGTATTGGATGTGCAAAGCACCCGCCCATTTGCCTTTGGTGAAGAAAGTGTCAAGACATTGCAGATTCTGGCCGACCAGCTGGCCGTAGCCCTGGTTAACTCAGAATTGTTTGCAGAAGCCCAGGAGCGCCTCTCCCAGCATCGCCTGCTACATCACGTTACCACCGCGGCAGCGTCCAGCACCAGCATTGAGGAGGCTCTTAATAGTGCCGTACAGGGCCTGCAAGTGACAATGGGCGGCGACCAAATATCCATTTTGCTGGCGGACAAAGAACAAAAAAACCTCGAAGTGAGATCATCCGTCGGGTATCCCAACGAGGAATCGGCCCGGTTGAAAATCCCCTTTGGGGTCGGCGTCACTGGTTGGGTGGCTGCACACCGCCAGGCTCAACGCATCGAGGACGTCACCAAGGACTCGCGCTATATTGCAGTCAACACAAAAGTCCGCTCGGAACTGGCCATCCCGCTCATTTACCGAAACGAAGTGTTGGGCGTCCTGAATGTGGAAAGCAATCGCCTGGGCGCTTACAGTGAAAACGACGAGGAACTGCTCGGAACGCTGGCGGGCAGCCTGGCAGCCATTATTGCTCACTCCCGCCTGCTGGAACAATTCCGCTTGCAGGTCGAGCGTGAACGCCTGCTGTACGACATTACCAATAAGATCCGGCGCACCACCAGCCCCGAAAAAATCCTGAGCCTGACCGCCTCCGAGTTGAGCAAAGCCATTGGCGCGCGGCGCGCCCATATTCGCATCTCGATTTCCGATCATGAACAGGGGAGCAGCAATCCCAAACAGGATGCGAAGGAGTAACCCGGCATGAGCGAAATGAACCATAAGCCCATCCAGCGCGAATTGGATAATGAACAAGAGATCGGACTGATTCGCGCCCTAACGATCGTTGCCTTTGTTGCCACAAGCGCCATTTACGGCCTGCAACTGGTTAACACCGGCGCACCCACCTCGGTTGGCAACCTGACCATCCTGGCCAGCAGTATTGCTTCACTGATCAGCCTGGCTTTGGTACAGCTGCGAATCATTACTCCGGTCAAATACATGCTGCCGACGGTGCTGATAATCGCAGTGACACTTGTGGGATTTAACGCCAATGGCTCGCATGACATTGCAGTACTGGCCTACCCGGTGGTCATTATCCTGACCGCCATGCTGCTGGGAACCCGAGGGATTATCCTGGCCACCAGCATGGCCATCATCGGCTTTGGGATTCTTGTCTTTGCCGAACTGAATGGCATCAAAGACAACCCCGTTCTGGCCTCCACGGAGCCAGCCGACGGCCTCATAGTTGCAGTGATTTTTACCGCATTCGGATTTATTAGTTATTTCCTTATCAACCGCCTGTACCGCTCCATCGATGCAGCGCAGAAAAATGAACAGCTCCAGTTCGAAGCTAACAAGGAATTGCGCACGCTACAGGTGGATCTGGAAAAACGGGTGGCGGACCGCACCCGCCAGCTTACCGCCAGCATCGAAGTGGCACGCGCTGCCGCAGAGATTCGCTCCACCGAAGAGTTGATTAAGAAAGTTGTCGACCTGGTCACCGACCAGTTTGGCTACTACTACGCGGCCATCTTCCTGCTCACGCCGGACGGCCGCTGGGCAGAATTAAAAGAAGCCACGGGCACAGCCGGGCAGGTGCTCAAGTCGCGCAAACACCGCCTGGCGGTTGGTGGAGTCAGCATGGTCGGCACCGCTGTCAGTGCCCGTGAACCACGCATCGCCCTGGATGTTGGCGATGCCCCCGTCCGCTTTAACAACCCCCTGCTCCCCAACACACGCTCCGAGATTGCCCTGCCGCTCATCGTAGGGAATAACGTGCTTGGTGCATTGGATGTGCAATCCACACAGGAATCTGCCTTTGGGCCGGAAGACATCAGCACGCTGCAAAGTATGGCCAGCCAGGTGGCAATTGCGATCTCGAATGCCCAGTTGTTTGAGCAAATGAACGAAGCGCTGGAAGAACTCAGCCAACTGAATCGGAGTTACATCTCCTCGGCCTGGACAGGTCGTGTCGCGGGCCAACAAATCGAAGCCAGCGCCCGCCAGACCGGGGCAGGCAACGACGAAGATATTCAAGAGTTCCATGTTGAAATGAAATTACGTGACGAGAATATTGGCAAAATTACACTGGAAAAAACCGGTGAATGGAGCGAGGAAGACCAGGCCTGGGTGGAAGCACTGGCAGACCAGGTGGCCTACTCACTTGAAAATGCCCGCCTAGTGGAAGACAGCCAGCAATCTGCCCTGCGCGAGCGGATCACATCCTCCATCATTCAGAAGTTGTGGTCTGCTTCCTCAATAGAAAACATCCTGCAAACCACCGTGCGAGAACTGGCCCGCGCGCTGGATGCATCCGAAGCGACAATTGAAATCAAGATGGAAAAAGAAGCATGAATAAGAATATCTTCATTCAGGCCTGGGATTTTATTGTCCAACCGCACGAGTCTGTCTCCAAGGTATCCGATCGTCGCCGGGCGCTGCTAACTGCCTCGCTGGCATTTATTACAATGCTCTTCCTTGGAATTGCGTTTATCAGCATCATCGGACGAGGCGGGTTCGGTGAACGCGGCACCAATAACCTATTTATTGTTGTTGCTGCCATAGCCATTGCCTACGCGCTCAGCCGAACGCGCTACTTCGCCCTTGGCAGCATCCTGCTGCCCGTCACCCTCATCCTTTATGGCTTCCTTGACATCCCCAATGTCATTGCCGAGGAAGGTGTTGTACCCGCATTCAGCTACTTCAATGTACTAATCCTGCTGGCCCTGGTCATTGCCAACAGCATCCTCGCAACCGAACTCATTTCTGTCCTGGTCGTCGGCTCTATTTTCGGCTACCTTTACCTGATTATCTCCAATAATATCGGCTTCGCAGCCATCGGCGCAGACTTCGGTACATTTACGACCATTGCAGTGCTGATCGCGATCACCAATGGCTATCGCGCCCTGACTGACCGACAAGCCTTCCAGGAAATTGAAAGAGTAAACGCTGACCTGCGCGAAGCATCGGTGGAACTGGAAAAGAAGGTCGAGATCCGCACCCAGGAGTTAAACCGCCGTTCCACCCTACTGGAAGCCGCCGCATACGTCTCCCGGCAGGCATCCGGCATTCAGGACCTTGAAATCTTGCTGGATGAAACTGCGCAGCTGATTACTGACCGGTTTGGCTACTACCACGCAGGCATCTTCCTGGCTGATGAGAACAATCGGAATGTCGTCCTGCAGGCAGCCTCTTCCGAAGGCGGCAAAAAAATGCTCGTTAACGGCCACACGCTGGAAATCGGCCGCCAGGGGCTGGTAGGGTATGCCGCCTTTATGAAGGCGGCGCGTATTGCCCAAGACGTTGGCACGGATGGGATTTACTTCAATAATCCAAACCTGCCAAACACCCGTGCTGAAATGGCTTTACCGCTCATCATCCAGAACAAATTAATCGGCGTACTCGATATTCAATCGGAAGATATCAACGCTTTCAGTAGTGACGACATCTACACCCTGCAAACCATGGCTGACCAGATTGCCCTGGCCATCGAAAATGCCCGCCTGCTTAACCAGAGTCGCGAAGCGCTTAATCAATCCCAGGAATTCCTGATTCAGCGTACAAAAAGCAACTGGAAACAAAAATTGTCCCAGGAAGAAGCTCTGCGAGCCACTTATACACCGCTTGGTTTTTCAAACGCCCCCTCCAGAACCGACGTCCATACAGGACACGAACTACGGATTCCCATTTTGCTGCGCGGGCAAAAACTTGGCGACATACTCCTGCGCCGCAAAAAGAATGCTCCTGACTGGGATGCGAAAGAGATGGAAATGGCCGAAAAAGTTACCACCCAGGTGGCGTTGGCCCTTGAAAATGCCCGCCTACTTGAAGAATCACAGATTCAGACCGAGCGTGCCCAGACCATCAGCCATATTTCCAATGAATTCAGCGAGTCGCTCGACATCCAGACCTTGTTGCAAAAAGCAGTACGTGAAATTCAACAGCTGCCACAGGTCACCGAAGCCAGCATCATTGTCACTCCCAGCAGCCAGGAAAAATAAGAAGGCCATCCATGCAGAATTTTTCACTGCGTAGCTACCTGACCATCCCCGAAGAGCGATACGACCTGACCGAAGAAAATCAGGGACTTTATCGTCGCCTGGCAGCTATATTTGAGTATGTCCCACTTTTACTTGGTTTTAATGGAGCAGGATATATCATCCTCTATGCGCTATCGTTCATAGGCGCACTTGATGCTCCGGATATCCGGCTGGTGGCCCTTGCCGGCATATTCTTTTTGACCGCCCTTCTTTACATCATCAGCTACCCGCTGATCAAAAATGCAAACCTTTCCGGTGGCTCGCTCATCTTCATTGTCGCCAACAGCCTTCTGGTATTTAGCCAGGCGTTCTTCTGGGATGGATTGCTCTGGTTGCTGGTCTCTTTTGGCCTGATTCCCGCCCTTGAGACCCTGCCCCAGCGCGCCATACGTACCTGGGTAAAAGTGGTCTCTGTCATCGCTTCGCTGACAACCGTGGTCGGGGTGATCACGATTAATGCAACCATCCAGATTGATAGGATCCAGACCACCAACCTGAGCACCATGGCTGCGTTGTCCATTTACCTGCTGGTCTCAGTCATGGCACTGTTGCTGGTGAACATCAGCTCAAACCGCAGCTTCCGCACGATCGCCAATCGCCTGATTGTCACCTTTGCAATGATTACCATCCTGGCAGCCATGACCACCATTCTGATTGGTGGGTTGAGCAATTTTTATCGTGACCGAACCTTGAATTTTGAACGCCTGCGCACGATTGCCCAACTTCGCGAGACACAGATTAATACCCTGCTGCAAAGCCTGAGCCGGGATGCCTCCGCGGCCACCCAGGACTCGCTGATTCGCGAACGTGCCAAATACCTGCTGCAAGGCGACCGAACCAGCCTGCTCTACCGCCTGAACCAACAACTGGTGGAGGATTACTTCCGTAGCCTGCAAACCCGTACCACACAGTATGACGAACTACTGCTGCTGGACGCTGCCGGACGCGTTATTATTTCTACGGATTTTGACAACCGCCAACGCGATCTTTCGACATACACATTTTTTCAAAATGCCTTCAAGGGCACTTATATCACCGTTGAACAAAACTTCCCTGAAGCCGACGGCCCGTCCATCATCCTGGTTAGCACCATTGTAGATGGCCAGGTCTTCCCGGGTATAGTAGCGCTCCGTGTAAGCATCGACAGCCTCGGGCAAATCGGCCAGGCCACCGAAGGATTTGGGACAGGCACTGACAGCTACCTGATCGGACCTGACGGCAATACCCTGACAGACACCATCCAGGGCATGCAATTGGTCACCACCCAGCCTTATCAGGACACCTTCATTGAAGGCAATTTGAGCGGCGAGGGTATTTACGACAACTACAACGGCGAATCAGTGCTTGGCTATTATAAATACATCCCCAGCCTGAATGCCACAGTCACTGCCGAAGTGCAACAAAGCATCATCATTGCAGGTATCCTAAACCTGCTGGCCACCTATGGCGCAGTGGGCCTGTTTACAACTGCCATCGCCATTACGCTGGTTTACACATCCTCCCGATCGATTGGTATCCCGATCGTGGAGTTGGCTGAGAAGGCCAGCATTTTGGCCGCTGGCGATTTAAGCACCCGCATCCAAATTAAACGCGCGGATGAAATCGGCACACTGGCTACCACCTTCAACTCTGTGGCCGAAGAACTGCAGGTTTTGGTCCGCACGCTGGAAGAACGCGTAGATGAGCGTACCCGCGCCCTGCAAAAACAGGCGACCCGTCTGCGCCTGGCCGCAGAAGTCTCCCGCGATGCCACCACGGCCGATAACCTCGACGAACTGCTCACTCGGACTGCCGGGTTGCTGCTCGAACGGTTTGGGTATTACCATACTGGCATTTTCCTGATTGACCGGGACAGCGAGCAGGCAGTTCTGCGGGCATCGACGACCGAGGCGGGCAAGGAAATGCTCAAGCGTGGCCATAGCTTGAAGATTGGCCAGGTCGGTATTGTCGGGCAGGCTGCCGCTACGGGTGAAGCCCGCATCGCCCTGGACACCGGGCAGGATGTCGCTTTCTTTAATAACCCGTTACTTCCCTTAACCCGCTCCGAAATGGCCATCCCCCTCAAGGTTGAACGTCAGGTCATTGGCATCCTGGATGTGCAGAGTGAAGAATCTGATGCCTTTAGCCAGGAAGATATCGACATCATCCAGGTCGTGGCAGATCAACTGGCGCTGGCAATTGAACGTGTGGAGCTGCTACAAAACCTGCAGAGGAACATTTCGGAACTGCAGCGTACCTATCAAACCTTCACCGAAAACAGTTGGCTCTCCTTCACCCGTAGTGGCATTGAAACGCTCGGGTACAAGTATGATGGCTTGCGGCTCAGTGAAATTGACAGCCTGCCAAAAGAAGCGCAGCCGGTTTTGCGGGCCGGGAACACTGCCAACATATCCACCGGTGAAGACATCCGCCAGGGCAAAACCAGCGTGGCTGTTCCGGTAAAACTGCGCGAAGTGGCGATTGGCGCGTTATTGGTTAAATTAAACACGCCGACCCTCTCCAGCGAAATTATCGCCACCCTGGAGGCGATCGCCGCCCGTCTCGCCGTAGCCATGGAAAACAGCCGCCTGTTGTTCGAGTCTCGCGAACGCGCCGAACGCGAACGCGCCATTGCCGAAGTCGCCAGCCAGATCAGCACTGCTGATGATGCCGATTCGATCATGAAGATCGCTTTGCAGGAACTGGGTAAAAGACTTTCAGACAGTGAAATCTCCATCCGGTTGAATAACAGGAATTAAGGATTCGTTATGTGGATTGGACTTCGCTCCCTGCTCGCAGCGCCAATATTTGCCGGAGACGCAGAAAAAACGCGTAAGGCGAAATACATCAACGTGCTGGTGTTGACAAACATCCCCATCCTGGCAGCGTTTATTCTTGTACGCACCATCAACGGGGAGGAGATGTTTGGCGTAGGCAATACCGTCCTGGCAAGCATCATTGGTGTGCTGGTGGTGGTATGGAACCTGATGCGCAGCGGACGGGTGGCCCTGGCCGCATACCTGCATGTCAGCACCATCTGGCTGGCGAGTACGATCATTGCCTTCAACAGCAGCGGAGCCTTCGGCAGCGCCTACGCCAGTTATTTGGTGGTTTCTCTGATTGGTGGTTTATTGCTCGGCTGGCAAGCCGCCGCAGGGTATGCCGTGGCCGGGGTTGCAGCTAGTTTTGCCATGGTCTACGCCCATAACATTGGCCTGATTAATTATGTGCCCGGCGACGCCTTCAATTCGGCGATAGAAGGAACCGTGCTGCTTGCCTTCGGTGTCATCTTCCTGTACCTGATTATCAACAGTTTCCAGGCAGCAGCAGAGAATGAACGGCTGGTTTCAGACGCCTTGCGCACAAGCAACAGGGAACTATCTGAACTGCGTGACGAATTGGAAAACCGGGTTCAGGAACGCACCAACGAGCTACAATTTGTTGCGGCCAACTCCACCCGGCGTATTGAACAATTACAGTTGGTGGCCCGGCTTACACAGGAACTCTCCACAATTCAGGACATCAACGAACTGTTGCCTGCCATTGCCCGGGGTATCAGCGAGCGATTTGGGTACTACCATGCAGGCATTTTCTTGATCGATGAACGGCGCGAGTATGCCATCTTAACCGCCACCAACAGTGATGGCGGAAGAAAAATGCTAGACCGCGGGCATCGCATCCCGGTGGGTATGCGCGGTATCGTGGGGTATGCTGCCGAGACCGGCCAGCCCCGCATTGCCGAAAATGTGGAAGCCGACCAGGCGTTCCTGGTTAACCCGGACCTCCCGGATACACGCGCGGAAGCAGCCCTGCCGCTGAAGTTTGGCAACCGGGTGGTCGGTGTGCTGGATGTGCAAAGCACTCAAGCGGATGCCTTTAGCCAGGAAGAAATTAACATCCTCTCCATCCTGGCCAGCCAGGTGGCGATTTCCATTGAAAATGCCCGTCTGTTCACCCAGACCAGGGAAACACTGGCAAATGCACAGCGCGTTTACAACCGTTATATCGAACAGCAATGGCAGCAGTTCGCCGAACGTAATGAAATCCCAGGCTACCATCTCAGCCGCAAAGGGATCGAACCAATCAAAGCAAGTGAGGGCGGGAAGGCCAAATCCCGTATCATCAGCGTTCCAATCGTCATTGCCGGTCAGACCATCGGCGCACTCGACATTCGCCGGGAAAAGGGAGAAGATGATTTGACTGAGAGCGAGAGGAGTTTGCTTGAGGCGACCGCCCAACGTATTGCCCTTGCCCTTGATAATGTACGCCTGCTGCAAGAAGCCCAGGTTCGCGCCAGTAAGGAACGCACCATTGGCGAACTGGGCAGCAAAATTGGTTCAGCGCTAAACATTGACAATATCCTGGATACTGCCGCTCAGGAGATTGGTGGATTGCTGCCAGGCGCAGAAGTAATCATCCAGATCACCCCTGAAAATTGACCATTATGGAAAACGCTTACCCATCTTCAAACACCTCCGCACTTAACCAGGATGCAACAATCCGCCTGCAAACGCTGGTTGCGATTGGTTTTTCGGTCCTTGCGATTGTTGCCATTGCGATAGTGACAACAGTGCTATTCTTCAACTTTCGGAACGAAATCCGCGAAGATGTCAGGCAGCGCCTGCGCAACATGGTCAGCATTGCTGCTCTCCAGCAAGATGGGGATCTGCACGCCGAGATTCAAAACCCGGGCGATGAAAACAGCGAAGCCTACCAGGCAATCAAGGGGAATAATTTCGCCATCCTTGCCACCGACCCCGATATTGCCTACATTTACACCATGCGCTCGGATGAGCAGGGTAATATTTACTTTGTTGTAGACACAGGCCCACCTGGCGCAGATACAGCTGCCGCCCTGGAGCCCTACCCCGATGCCGGGGAGGCCCTGGCTGCAAATTTTGTCCTGCTGGAAGAGACCATTGCCGAGGTTGACCCCTACACCGATGAGTTCGGCACCTTTTATTCCGCCTATGCGCCGTTCTATCGCTCAGATGGCACACGTGAAGGCGTGATCGGGATGGACATCCGCGTTGATACCGTGCTGGCAAGGGAACAAACTTTCCTGATGACCACCATTGGTGTGGCCTTGCTGCTAATTCCATTTGTGGCCCTGGCAGGGGTCTGGGTGGCCAGCCTGATTACAAAGCCCCTGGTCAATTTGACCATCTTCGCGCAGCAGGTCGCACAGGGCAACCTTAATTTACGCGCAAAGGTTGAAGCCAATAGTTTTGAAGTGCAGGAACTGGAAAAATACCTGAACAACATGACCAGTCAACTCCAGAAGACAATCCTGGAACTGGAAGACCGCGTCGCCGAGCGAACAGCCGAGCTGGAAGAAGCCAACCAACGTACCGAACGCCGCGCCAGGCAGTTAAAGACCATCTCAGATTTGTTTACCACCATCTCAACGGTGCAAGAATTGCGTTTCCTGTTACCGCGTATTGCCGAGCTGATTTCTGAACGCTTCGGTTTTTACCATGTCGGCCTGTTCCTCCTGGATACCAATAATGAGTATGCGGTCTTTAGTGGAACAAACAGCCAGGGCGGCTACAAAATGCTGGAAAGGGGACACAGGCTCAGGGTGGGACAGGAAGGTATCGTGGGATATGTCGCCGACGCAGGCGAGCCGCGCATCGCCTCCGATACGGGCTCAGACGCAGTTTTCTTCAACAACCCGGACCTCCCCCAGACCCGGGCCGAAGCCGCCCTGCCACTAAAGTTTGGCGACCAGATTATTGGCGTGCTCGACATCCAGAGCACCGAAACGGATGTTTTCACGGAAGACAATGTCGAGGTGCTGTCTGTGCTGGCCAGCCAGGTGGCAATTGCAATTGCCAATGTGCGCGCACAGGAAGGCTCCCGCCGCCTGGTGGAGCAGACCCAGAGTCTTAACCAGGAATACACCAGCACCAGCTGGCGCAACCTGACTCAACGCCGTGAGCAAGTAGGTATTCGCTACACCGGCGCAGCGCTTGAACGCCTAGACAAGCCGGTCATCACGCCCCAGATCCAAAAGGCTGCCCAGGCCGGGAACGTGGAGACCAGCAAAACCGACCTGGCATTGCCAATTACATTGCGTGGGAAAGTCATTGGCACCATTAATGTGCGCGTGCCCGGTGGCCGTGATTGGACAACGGATGAAAAAGACATCTTGCAGTCTGTTTCTGACCGTATCGCCCTGGCGCTCGAAAATGCCCGATTGCTGGAGGAGGCCCAGATTACAGCAGGGCAGGAACGCGCCCTGGCAGAGATGAGCAACAAGATCGGTTCATCCTTCCGCTTTGAGTCGATCCTGCGCACGGCTGCCGAGGAGCTGAGCCGGGTCTTAAGCGGCTCCGAGGTTCTGGTTCAAATCGCGCTGCCTGCTGCAAATAAAGATGAAAAGTGATCAACAACTGAGAAACGAAGGCCAATCAATGATCAATGTTCCGGAAATAGAACCCAACGTATCAACACCTGTGGATGAGCGGAAAGCAGCCCACCAGGTCAATACTGTTCGCTTTGGGCTTGCAACCGGCATATTAATGTTGGCCGTCTCAACCTTTAGCGCCATCGCGACAATATTGTCTGGAATTTATAGTTTCCCAGGCATCATCCTGACCGTTATCGTTGCAATAGTTGGGTTTGTGAGTGCGCGGCTGGCGCAACGAGGGCGCCATTATCTCGGCGCGGGTATTCTCACAGCCAGCATCCTGCTGGTTTCGCTCTTCCTGCCTTTTATTTCCAAAGGGCAGGGCATTCAGCTTGCCATCCTGACCATCGTCATTGTATCCGCAATCGGTTCAGGTACCCTGCCTTCAACCTGGGCCTGGCGCGCAGCAGCAGCCTCCATGGTGATCGGGCTCCTGGTCACCCTTTCGGACCTGTTCCTGCCTGACTTTGGTTTCCCGAGCGACCCGCTTTACACAACCGCATTTGCATTCATCCTTTCCATTGTTTACGGTATTTACATCTTAAGGCAATTCCCGACTTATTCGCTCGGGACAAAACTAAGTATTACATTCATTGTGATTGTCTTAATCCCGGTAGTGGCGCTGGGCTTCCAGGCCACCACCATCACCCGCCAGAACCTGCTGAACGACGCTTTTAATGACCTCGCTGAAACAGCCCAGGTTACAGCCCGTTATATTGACCGAACCCTGCGCTCGGAGATTCTTACCGTTGCCACGGAGGCGCAAACCCCTGACCTGATTGAGTATCTCGGCTTTGTGCCTGGTCGTCGGGCAGGAAGCCCTGAAGAACGGCGCGTGCTGGCATTGCTGCAATCCTTCCAGCAAAAAGATGCCAACAACATTATTTCGTATGCCTTGCTTGACCCAAACGGCTTCGTAATCCTTGACTCGGATGCGTCAAATATCGGCAACTCTGAAGCCGACACGGATTACTTCCGAGAGACCCTTGCCAGCACCAGGACAATCCTTTCCCCGGTTCGCATCTCTCGGGTAACCCGTGAGGCTTATTTCCACATCAGCGCGCCGGTGGTGAATCCGCGCAATGAGACAGTTGGAATCCTGCGCGCCAGGATTCGTGCCGGTTTCCTGCAAACCCTGCTTCAAGAATCTACAGAGTCACCACACGAAGAGCATTATGCCGTACTGGTTGACAATGAAACTTATATTCGCATTGCGCATACAGGCGATGAGAATCTGCTATTCAAATCGTATGAAACTTTCAGGTCGGAGCAAGTGGCAGTGCTGCAGCAGGATGAACGCTTATTACCCGGCATAGATTACCTTGACCCCCAGCCGGATGTGATCACTGGTATTCGCAACCTGGCAAGTCAACCCATTTTTACCGCCCCGGCTGATATTACTGACCGCGCCAACACCTATTCCAGCGGTTACCCAATCTCGAACGCCAACTGGACGGTGCTGATTCGCCGAACAGAACGCAGCATCCTGGAGCCGATCCAAACCCAAACGCAGGCCTTCACTGTGCTTGCACTGGTGCTGATTGCGCTAGGCGGTCTGGCCGGTTCACTGGTCTCACAAATTATCTCCCGCCCACTGGTAGATCTTTCAAAAGCAGCATCTGAAATCTCGGCAGGGAACCTGACCACCCGGGTACGAGTGACAACAAGAGATGAGATTGGCACCCTGGGAAGCACTTTTAACGCAATGGCTGGGCAGCTTTATGAAACCCTGACCGGCCTGGAATCGCGCGTGGAAGAACGCACGGCTGAACTTAGCAATGCCAGCCAGCGTGCCGAAATCCGTGCCCAGGAACTGGAAACGATCAGCCAGTTGACACGGGCAATTGCCGCAGAACAAAATATTGATTCCCTGCTCCCGTTGACTGCCCGGCTGGTGAGTGAACGCTTCTCTTACTACCATACCGGTATCTTCCTGGTAGATGAAGACCGCCAGTTTGCTGTGCTCCAGGCTGCCAACAGTGAAGGCGGCCAACGCATGCTGGCCCGTGGACACAGGCTACAGGTTGGGCCGTCCGGTATCGTAGGGTATGTGGCGCAAACCGGCCAGCCGCGTATCGCCCTGGATGTTGGTGAAGATGCCATCTTTTTCAATAACCCTGATTTGCCGGAAACACGTTCCGAGATGGCCCTGCCCCTTACCCTCCGTGGCCAGGTGATCGGCGTTCTGGATGTCCAAAGCACAGAGCAGAACGCCTTTAACGAAGACAGCATCAGCACCCTGACCATTCTTGCAGACCAGATCACCATTGCTATAGAAAATGCCCGGTTGTTCAGCGCCACCCAACGTGCATTGCAAGATGTACAAGCCCTGTACGCGCAGTACCTGAAGCAGGAATGGCTCTCCGTGGCCGAACGCAAGCAGGCCCAGGGTTACCTACAAGGTCTGACGGGCGGTCAGGCGATTTTCACCCTGGCTACTGACCAACCCATTGAGCAAGCCCTGACCACGGGTCAAATGATTGTCAGCAATACCGACTCACGCGAAGAAACCGTGCCCACCTTAGCCATTCCTATCGCCCTGCGCGGGCAGGTCATTGGCGTACTGCGCGCGAAAGCCGGGAGCAAAGACCGCGCCTGGACTCCCAACGAAATCCGTATTGCGCAGGCAGTGTCAGACCGCGTAGCCCTGGCCCTGGAAAATGCCCGCCTGTTCGAAGAATCCCAACGCCGCGCCAGCAAGGAACGCATCATTGGCGAAATTTCTTCCAAGATCAGCGCCGCTGCCAACGTTGACAACATCCTCCAGACCGCAGTGGAAGAGCTGGGCCGGACACTGCAAGGATCCCAGGTGGCCATCCAACTGGAAGTTAATCATGAAATTAACGAGGAGTCGGGTCAGTAACCATGAATAATAGCCCACTGAACTCTCGCTTTTCTTTCTTGCAAGACCGCAGCTTTTGGACCATCCTGCTCTCGGTCATCTTTTTCATTGTGTCACTCGGGCTGGGGATCAGTTACCTGTTCCAGGGCGGCATTTCAATGGAATTCCGCTGGGTTTTCCTGGCCATCACCCTGATTCAGCTGGGCTTATCAGGTGTTGCCGCTTTCCAGGCCCGCCGGGGCGACTCTGATTTTGCAGGTTGGACGTTGCTCATATTTGTGATCGTCGCTACAACAAGTCGCGTCTTCCTGTATCAAGATGTAACCTTGTTGATCAGCCTGATCGCGATTTTCTTGTTCATCATTATCACCAACCTTACCCTTACGCGTTACCAAAACTGGGCATTACTTGTGTCCCTTGGCTTGGCTGGGATTCACTTTTTGGCAGACCAATACGTCACACAATACCTGCAGCTTCCCCGTAGCAATCCAATCACCAATAATTACGAATTGATATTGACTTCAATGTCAATTGGCCTTGTGATTCTTTTTTCAGGGATTTATACAAACCGGCTTTTAAGAAACAGCGGCACAACAATAAAGCTGGCTGCGATGTTGGCCATCTTCATTGTAATGAACGTGACATTCGCAATCTACACCACCATCACGTTTGATGAGTTACGTGTTACCGGCCCGGTTTATGAGCGCATCATCCAACAAAAAGACCTGCTGGCTGACATGCTCCCCCCGCCCATCTACATTGTCGAATCTCACCTCACGGTTGTCCAATTGCTTGAAGAAGCCAAAGGCACCCCTATAGAAGAAATTAATATCGACGAGTACATATCCCAAAACCGGGCGCTCAGGAATACCTACGAAGCCCGCATGAGAACCTGGCTCTTCGAAATCCCCAACACAAGCCAGTTATACACCCAGCTGAATGAGCGATCATATAATGCGGCAATCCAATATTTCCAGATCCGGGATGAGCAGTTCGTCCCTGCCATACAAAACGGAAATATCGAAGAAGCCGAGCGCATCTACACCGAAGAACTTGATCCGCTTTTTAACGAGCATAAAAATGCCATCAATCAGGCTGTTTTCCTATCACGGCAAACCAGTCTACGAGACGAAGTTGGCTCGATTGAAGAGGCCAGCAACTTCAATGCCGCACGCACTGCCATCCTGATGGGGCAGCTGGGTATCCTGCTTGTTGTCGGGTTTGCAATCAGCCGTCAGATTACTGGTGCTGTCTCAACCCTCAACCAGGCGGCCAAAGATATCTCAGGCGGAAAACTGGATACACGCGTCAGTATCACTTCGCAGGATGAATTCGGGCAACTGGGGCAAACCTTCAATGAGATGACCGCCCAGCTGCAAACCAGCGTGGGCGAACTGGAACAGCGCGTGGCCGAACGAACCGCCGACCTGACCCTACGCACCGAAGAATTGGAAAACATCTCGACCCGTCTTGAAAAACGTGCCAACCAGCTCAACGCCGTAGCCCAGGTTGCGCGAGCAGCCACTTCCACTCCCAGCCTGCGAGACCTGCTCCCCATCGTTGCAAACGAGATCAGCAAAGAGTTTGGCTTCTACCACACCGGCATCTTCCTGCTCGATGCCGAAGGCCGCTATGCCATCCTCCAGGCGGCCAGCAGCCCCGGCGGCAAGAAAATGCTCTTGCGCGGCCACCGCCTGCAAGTTGGGGCAGAAGGCATGGTGGGGTACGTCACCAGCCAGGGGAAAGTCCGTCTCGCATTCGATGTCGGCGATGACGCCACCTTCTTCAACAACCCGGACCTGCCCGAAACCCGCAGTGCGTTGACCCTGCCGCTCAAATACGGCAATGAAGTCATCGGCGCGCTGGATGTACAAAGCACAGTGGAAAGCGCATTCACCGAAGAAGACATCGCCGTGCTAACCACCCTCTCCGACCAGGTCAGCATTGCCATACACAACGCCCAACTCTTCGATGAAGCCCAGCGCGCCATCCAGCAAAGTGAGGCCACCTTCCGTCAGTACATCCGCAATGAATGGTCGCGCTACATCACGACCAGCAACCAGGTAGGCTACCAGTTCAGCAACACCGAAGGCGCCGCGCCAATCGTGGAGCCCCGGGTAACCCCGGAAAACCGCCAGGCCCTCCAGACGGGGGAAGAGCAGGTCCATGCAGATGACATGCAAACGCGCCTCGCTATCCCGCTCAAACTTCGCGGAGAAGTGATTGGGATATTAAACGTCCAGGCGCCGGGCTCCCGAGAGCTGGATGATGACGAAAAGGACATTATCCGCGCTGTCAGCGACCGCGTTACCCTGGCCATCGAAAATGCCCGCCTCGTTGAAGACAGCCAACGCCGCGCTTCAAAAGAACAACTGATCGGTGAAATTACGTCCCGCATCGGCGCATCCATCAATATGCGCAATGTGCTTCAAACCGCCGTGGAAGAGTTGGGGCGCGCACTACCCGGCTCTGAGGTGGTCATTCAATTCAGCCAGGACAAAAAGGAATAGTTATGCTTAAGCGGATTCTGGAATTCCTTGTCCCAACACTCACTGACTTAACCGAGGCGCGTTCAAACCAAAACCTGGTACGGACGATTACCCTGATCTTAATCCTTGCCGCTGGTGGAGCACTGGTGCTGGAAGGTTTTATATTCGGTAACCCAACCACCGTTAGCATTCTCACCCCGCTGCTTGTTATTCTGTTCATCATCCTGTTGCTGAATCGTCCGGCTACCAACCAGTTGGCCCGATTGCTGGTGCCTGTCGTGGTGCTTTCTGGGAGCACATCCCTGATTGCGGCCGGAGGCGGCATCCATGACAGCATTGCCATGATTATTACTCTGCCGGTCATTGTCGCTGGGCTGGTCATGGGAACGAACGGTCAATTATTTATTGGTATCTTATCCATCATCGCCTTAGTTGGTGTGGCAAGTGCTGAAATGACCGGGATGATCACCAACAATTTCAGCGAGTCAACAGACCTAACTGACATTCCCTTGATCATTATTGCCCTTGGCACCATTGTTGCAGCCCAGCGCCTTCTTACCCGACGGTTGACAGACAACGCGGAACGAGCCAGGAAAAGCGAACAAGAGCAATTAAATACCAATGCCGAACTTCGCAACCTGCAAATCTCGCTGGAAGACCGTATCGCCCAACGTACCGCAGAACTGGCCAAACAATCCAGCGAAGTTGAACAACAATCACAAGAATTGTTCCAGGCCAATATGCGTATTGAACGGCGCGCCGTTCAGTTACAAGCCATTTCAGTGGTTTCCGGTGCCATCCGAAAAGTTCGTAACCTGAAAGAGACGCTGCCCCAGATTGCCGACGTAATCAGCAAACAATTTGGTTACTACCACGTCGGTATTTTCCTGGTTGATGAAGCCCGCCAGTACGCCATCCTGAGCGCAAGCAACAGCCAGGGTGGCGCCAGGATGTTGAAACGTGGACACAGGCTCCGGGTGGGCCAGGTTGGCATCGTGGGTGATGTCGCCTTTACAGGCAACCCCCGTATCGCCCTGGATACCGGAGAAGATGCTGCTTTTTTCAATAACCCAGACCTGCCAGAAACACGTTCAGAGATGGCTGTGCCGCTGATTATTGAGAACCAGATTATCGGCGTGCTCGACATCCAAAGCACGGAACAGAATGCTTTCGGCGAAGAAGACGTGGAGGTCATCCTGACCCTGGCAGAACAGGTAAGCATTGCCATTGAAAACGCGCGACTGTTCGATGCAACGCAAAAATCGCTGGCCGAGGCCGAAACCATCTATCGACAATACCTGCGTAGCGAGTGGCAGGGTTTTACCCGAAAACAGTCGCTCAAAGGCTATCAATATTCCATCACCGGCGCAACCCCGCTGGGTGAAGACGTTGACCTGCCTGCCTTCCGCGAGGTAATGGAAGAAGGCAAGGTATACACAGATAATGGCGAAAAATCAAATACTGCCGCCATTGCCGTTCCAGTAAAACTGCGTGACGAGACCATTGGCATCCTTAACATCCGCACACCTGGCGAACGTCGCTGGTCTCAGGATGATATTGACCTGATTAGCGCTGTGGCAGAACGTGTTGCCATATCGGTTGAAAATGCCCGCCTGTTTGAAGAGACCACCAGCCGTGCAGAACGTGAACGAGCCGTTTCTGAAATCACAGCAAAAATCCGCAGTACCAACGACCCGAATCTGATGTTGCAAATTGCCCTGGATGAGTTGAAACAAGTGTTGAACGTAAAAGATGCGCGCATCATCACCAGGGAACAAAAGAAGGCCTAAGAGAAGGAAATGACCATGACATCTCCAATTATTACCGCGATCTTCTCCCAGAAGGGTGGTGTTGCCAAAACAACCACTTCCTATTCATTGGGCGCGGCGTTGGCAGAAATGGGCAAAAAAGTACTGCTGATCGATCTTGACCCGCAGGGCAACCTGACCATTGCCAACGGAATCGAGCTGGCAGAGGTGCGTGCTGGCAGTGCCGAGGTCCTGTTAGATGGTGTCAACATGACCGGCGCAATCATGGATACAAATACCGAAAACCTGAAGATCGTACCCGCCAGCAGCAGGCTGGGCCAGGTTGAGTCTTTCCTGCCAGTACGAAATAATTACCTGTACACGATGAAAACCGCCCTGGCCCAGGCTGACCTCGAAGACTATGACTTTGTTGTCATGGATTGTCCCCCCGCAGCAGGCGCCATCACCATGAACGCGCTGACCGCCACCAAGCTGCTAATCATCCCCACCCAGGCGGAATACTTCTCGGCGTATGCCCTGCGTGACATGATGACACTGGTGAGGCGCATCCGCAAGGAAACCAACCCGGACCTCGCCTACCGTATCCTGATCACCATGCTGGACCAGCGGAACCGCGCCCACCGTTCCATCCGCGAACAGTTATTGCAGACCTTCGGCAGTGGCCTGTTTAATGCCGTGATTGAGATTGACACCCGACTGCGCGAAAGCCCAATCCTGGGGTTGCCCATTACCCAGTACAAACCCAACAGCCGCGGCTCTTTGCAATATCGTGTGCTGGCACAGGAGCTGATTGATCATGTCAAACAAGAAGCTTGACAAGCGGCTTGGCAGCCTTTTTGAAGACATTAAGGTTGAAGGCAACGAAACTGAGCCTGCGCCAAAGCCGCCGTCACCCCCCAAGGCCAGTCCGCCGCCTGCAAAAAAACAGCCTGTTGCGCCTCGCAGCCCAAAAGCAGAAAAGCCCACACCGGAACCCAAGGCTTCCCGTCCACGTAAAGCGGCTGCCCGGCCCGAGCCAGCATCCGAGCTGGCTGTGTATGATGAGTCCTCGACCACGCTGACCATCCCAATCACTACAGGCGAAACATGGAGCGTCCTCGAACTGGTGGATGACAGTCGAGACGGGTGGCTGGATGAAGAAAAAGCGCTTGCCCGACAGGTGGTAGACCAGCTCACCCTGGCTCTACAAAACGCCAACCTGTTCCAACAAACCGAACGACAGAACCGCAGTCTGGCCGTGTTGAATGAAATGGGCCGCGAACTCACCACGCAGACCACCTTGCAGGAGATCAGCGAAACCATATTTAAATATACCGGCCAGTTGATGGATGTCTCATCCTTCTTTATCGCTATCTTTAACGAAGAGGCCGATGAGCTCAGCTTCCCTGTCGTTACCGTGGACAGTGAACGCATTTCGTTTAACCCACGCAAGATTGGGCGCGGCCTAACCGACTATATCATCCGCAATCGCGTTCCCTTGCTGATGAACGAAAACATCCCAGATCGCATGAAAGAGCTGGGGCTGGAATTTATCGCCATCGGCAACAACAAGGCGCCGCTTTCCTGGCTGGGTGTGCCCCTGCAGGTCGGCGAGAAGATTCTCGGTGCTGTGGTTGTCCAGAGCGTGGAACATGCCTACCTGTACGATAAAGAAGAACTGGAATTGCTCTCCAGTATTGCTTACCAGGCCGCCATCGCCCTGGAAAGTGCCAACCTGTTCCAGCAGACACAGCAGCAAAACCTTGAACTCGGCATCCTGAACGAGATGGCCAACGAACTCTCCACGCTCTCAAATATTGAGGGAGTGGCAAATATTGTTTACAAGTACACCGGCAAATTGATGAATGTGACTGATTTTTTCCTTGCCGTGTACGACCAGCATACCAACAAAATATCCTTCCCATTGGTTTACTTCGACAACGACCCAACATCCATCGAAAGTACGGATATTGGCGAGGGTTTGAGCGCCTGGGTGATTAAGAATCGCAAGACCCTGCTGCTGACGGACAATGTTGAGGAGCGGGCTGCCGAGATGGGCATCCGTACCCTGACCATTGGCGATGACGAACCCGTACTGAGCTGGCTGGGTGTGCCAATGATTCTGGGCCAGGAAGTACTGGGCCTGATTTCTGTCCAAAGCGTAGTGGCTCCACGCCTGTACGGTCAACGCCAGGCAGACCTGTTACAGGCCATTGCCGGCCAGGCAGCCATTGCCATCCAGAATTCCCGACTGTACGAGCAGGAACAATATCGCCGCCGTGTGGCTGACACGCTGAGTGAAATGGCGCGCATTGCCGGCGCATCACTGGATTTTGAGAACGTTACCCAGAACCTGCTCAACCAATTGCCCAAACTACTCACCTTCCATACCGCCTCGATCCAATTTGTGGATGAACAAGGGAATCGCACCCAGGCAGGCGGAATGAGCCTGCATGAAGAACGTAAAAGTGACCTGGAGCACCCCGAAGGGCACTTCCTGCGGCCCGTCGATGAAGACCCTCTGATACGCGAAATTGTTCGTAAGAAGAAACCGGTCATCATCCCGGATACACATAACGATGACCGATGGGAAGTGCTTCCTGAAACCCGCCACATCCGCTCGTGGCTGGGAGCCCCGCTAATGGTCGGGAATACGGTGATCGGGATCCTGATCCTGGATGATGAGGCACCGTTCACCTATACCGAAGAGTCAATCCCCCTGGCAGAGTCTTTCTGCGCCCAGGCGGCTGTAGCCATCCAGAATGCCCGCCTGTTTGAGGAAACCCAAACGGCAGCAGCCAACTTCAGGAACTTGATTGAGAACGCTCCGGAAGCCATCGTGGTCGTTAATGTAGAAAACGGGCTTTTTGAAGACCCGAATGAAAATGCCGCCAGGTTGTATGGGTTGCCGGTTACAGAACTGGTCAAGGTTGGCCCTGCCCAGATGAGCCCGCCGCTCCAGCCGGATGGCCGGCCATCCGCAGAAGCTGCCATGGAAAAAATCCAGCAGGCAATTCGAGGCGAGACGCCAGTATTTGAGTGGGACCATATCAATGGGCAGGGTGAGCTAATTCCCTGTGAAGTTCACCTGTCGCAAATGCCCGGTGACCGGCCGCGCGTCCGCGCAACCGTGATCGATATTACAGAACGCAAAAAGGCCCAGGAAGCCCTACGAAAAAGTGAAGAGGCCTTGCGCCGCCAGAACGAATACCTGGCTACCGCCACCGAGGTCAGCCGCCTGGTTTCCTCCACTCTGGACCTGCCCACCCTGTTCAGCCGCGCTGTGAACCTGATCCAGACCAGTTTTGCTTACTACCATGTTGCCATCTTTACCCTTGACGAAGCCGGATACACTGCCATTGTGCGCGAGGCCACTGGTGAGGCCGGGGAAAAAATGCGCGAAAGCCGTCACTCGCTGGTGGTCGGTTCGAAATCAGTAATCGGGAATGTTACCTCCAGCGGCCAGACGGTGGTGGTAAACAACACTGCGCTCGACCCAATGCACAAGACCAACCCATTACTGCCGGAAACCCGTGCCGAAGCGGCCATCCCACTCCGAATTGGTCAGCGGATCATCGGCGCACTGGATATCCAGTCGCGGGATGTCGGCGCTTTCCAGGCCAATGACATCACCGTACTGGAAACACTGGCAGACCAGATCTCCGTTGCAATCAACAACGCTGAACTCTATGAGATCTCCCAACAGGCCGTTGAACAGATGCGCGAAACAGACCGCATCAAGACACAATTCCTGGCCAACATGTCTCATGAACTGCGCACGCCGCTCAATTCGATCATTGGTTTCTCGCGAGTCATCCTGAAGGGCATCGACGGCCCGATTAACGAACAACAACAACAAGACCTGACCGCAATCTACAATTCCGGGCAGCACCTGCTCGGCCTGATCAACGACATCCTCGACCTGTCCAAGATTGAGGCCGGTAAGATGGATCTCTCCTCCGATGAGCTGAACGTGGCCGACACCATCAACAGCGTCATGTCCACCGCTATCGGCCTGGTGAAAGATAAGCCCATCCGCCTGGAAAAGCATATCGCAGAAGATGTGGTGCACATCCGCGCAGATGCAATGCGCATTCGGCAGGTTTTGCTCAACCTGATGTCCAACGCGGCCAAATTTACCGAGGAAGGTACCATCACTGTATCAGCGGAAAACAGTACTACACCTGATGGCCTGCGTGAGGTGCTGATTAGCGTGACAGACACCGGCCCGGGTATTTCGCCGGAAGACCAGAGCAAACTTTTCCAGGCCTTCTCGCAAGTGGACTCTTCGCCCACCCGTGCCTCCGGTGGTACAGGCCTGGGTCTTTCCATTTGCCGCCGCCTGGTGGAATTGCACGGCGGGCGGATTGGCATCCATTCGGTGGTGGGCAAGGGCAGCACCTTCTACTTCACCATCCCGGCTTTTGAGCAGCCCAACCTGCCCTCGGTTAACCCCAATGGTAAAGTGATTGCCTGTATCGATGACGATACCCAGGTAACCGGGCTATACCAGCGTTACCTCCAACCACAGGGATACGAAGTGGTTGCCCTGACGAACCCCGCCACGGCCAAAGAAACAGTGAAACGCATCAGGCCGTATGCCGTCACCCTCGACATTATGATGCCGGGAATTGATGGTTGGAGCATCCTCGAACAACTTAAGAATGACCCGGAAACCCGCGACATCCCGGTCATTATCTGCTCCATCGTTGAAGAAGAAGAAAAAGGCTTCAGCCTCGGTGCATCGGATTACCTCGTTAAACCGATTATGGAAGAAGACATCACCCGTTCATTGCAGCGCCTGAATGGGGATGGAAGCATCCGCCATGTGCTGGTCATTGACGACTCTCCTGACGACCTGAAATTGATGGAGAAGATCCTGAAAACCGCCGGGCGCTACGAAGTGCAGCTGGCCCAGGGCGGAAACCAGGGCTGGGAGAAACTAAGCGACACCCCGCATCCACAGGCAGTAATCCTGGACCTGTTCATGCCAGACCTGAGTGGCTTCGAGATCCTTGAGCGCATGCGCGTCACGCCGGAAATGCGCGACATCCCGGTCATTGTCGTCAGCGGCGCAGAACTGACTGTCGATCAGAAAAAACACCTCGAGAACCTGGGCAAACGCCTGCTGCAAAAGGCCATGCTCGGCGAAAAAGAGCTTTTCAGTGAACTGGAAAAAACCTTGAAACGCATCGAACAGCCGGAATAATCCACTTTAGGAATATCGCCATGAGCAGCTTTAGTATTGTTTGCCTCGATTGCAACCATAGTACCCGTTACCACCCGGCCGAGATCAACTGCCCGCAATGCGGCAGCCAGTGGCGCGAGGTGACTTACCCGTATAAAGAAATTGCCCCCAAACTTAAAGCCGAACTAGCCCAGCGCCCGTTTGACCTGTGGCGATTTCGCGAATTGCTGCCTGTCCACAACCCGCTGCCAACCTTGCGCATGGGTGAAGGTGGCACGCCGCTCATCCGCGCTGTTAACCTGGGCGAAATGCTCGGCTGCGAAAACATCTTCATCAAAGATGAGCGGCAGGGGCCAACCTCTTCTTTCAAAGACCGCCAGGCTGCTGTGACCATCGCGGCACTCAAAGAAGCGGGCATCACCGAAATGGTGGCTGCCTCGACCGGCAATGTCGCCATCGCCTATTCTGCGTTTGCCGCCCGCGCTGGCATCAAGCTTTGGGCTTTTGTCACCAGCCTCGTCCCGGCAGTAAAAATGCGTGAAATCGCCCTGTACGGCAGCCAGGTCGTAAAAGTGACCGGTTCCTACGACCAGGTAAAGCAAATTGCCGCCGAATTTGCCGAAAAACGCGGCCTGTACCACGATCGCGGCGCACGAACAATTACATCGGTCGAGGGGATGAAAACAATCGCCTTTGAAACGGCCGAGCAACTGACCGACGAATTTGGTCCACTGACAGGGGCGGATGGTACACCTCGCTGGCGGACTCCCGATTGGTACATCCAGGCCATCAGCGGCGGCCTCGGCCCGGTAGGCATTGCCAAAGGGTTCCGTGAACTCCGCGAGATGGGCTTTGCCGAAGGCCACCCCAAACTGGTTGGCATCCAGGCTGAGGGCTGCGCCCCGATGGTGCATGCCTGGAAGCAAAACCTTGAAAAAGCCGAACCAGTCATGTCCCCCAAAACCCATATCGAAACCCTGGCCACAGGTACGCCGGGGCGCGCCTACGAACTCCTGCGCAAGGAAATGCTCGAGTTTGGCGGGCTATTCGAGAGCGTGACAGACGAGGAATCCTTCCGGGCCATGCACGTGCTCGCGAAAATGGAGGGCATCTCGGCTGAGCCCGCCTCCGGCGCGGCCTTTGCGGGACTCTTCAAGCTGGTGCGAGCGGGCATCATCAAGCCAACCGATGTGGTCGTCATCAACTGCACCGGCCATACCATGCCTGCCGAGCCATTGGTGCTGGGCAGCGGCTGGGCACGCAATGTCGTCCTGCCTGCTGAACAACCTGAAGCGCTACCCCAGGAAGACGGCCTGCTGGCTGCCCTGAGCCGGGTCGCGCCAGATCGCTTCCCACGCGTGGCGATTGCCGACGACACGCCGGACGCCCGGCGCCTGATTCGGCGCATCCTGCAATCTCAGGGTGACTACACGATATTCGAAGCGACCAACGGCAAGGAAGCCATTGAACTGGTCAAGCGTGAACACCCCGACCTGCTCATTTTAGACCTGATGATGCCCGAGGTGGACGGGTTTTCGGTGCTGGACGCGCTGAAATCTGACCCGGAAACAGCACAGATTCCCGTGATTGTTTCAACAGCCAAAGAACTGACCAAGGATGAAAAGGTGCGCCTGCAAGGGCAGATTCAGTCCCTGATGCAAAAAGGTGATTTCCTAAGTGACGATTTCCTTGAAGAAGTAAAATCCATTATCCGCTAGGAAACCTTTGTTCAAAACACCCCAAGCACAAACCGCTGGCATCCTGGCGGCGCTTGCCTCGGCAGTTTTCCTGGGGCTTGCGCCTGTTTTTGGGCGCTGGGCCATCCTGCTTGGGTTCAGCCCGCTTTCGGTGGTGGCCCTGCGTACCGGCCTGGCCATGCTGATGGTCTTCCTGATCATCCTGCTATTCCAGCGCACCTTCCTGTACATCTTTCCAGTCGGCCTGATCGGCTGCCTTCTGGCAGGTGGGATTAATGGCCTCGGGTCACTATTGTATTACATGGCGCTGGGCAAACTGCCGGCCAGCATCGGGCAACTGCTCTATTCGCTCTACCCGTTGTTTGTAGCATTATTTTCTATTTTGGATAAACAACCGATCACCCGCCTGACCATGTTCCGTGTTGGGCTGGCCAGCGTGGCCGTCTTCCTGCTTACCGGACTGGAAGAATTTAATCTTGAGCCCGCCGCAGTATTGATGATGATTGCCGCGGCCGCCCTGTATGCCTTGCACATCCCGATCAACCAGCGCGTGCTGTATGAAATCCCCGCCCCGACTGTAACGCTGTACACCCTGCTGGCCATGACTGCCGTAACCCTGCCCGCTTACCTGCTTTTTGACCGCCAGTTACCCCCGGAAAATGCGAACTGGTGGCCGCTGGTCGGGCTGACGTTGGTAACGTTCATCTCACGACTGACGCTCTTCCTGGGGATTAAAAACATTGGCGGCGTCCAGACCGCCATCCTCGGGTTGGGGGAACTATTTATCACCCTGCTGCTCAGTTACTTGCTGCTGGGCGAAACCCTGACCTGGTTGCAGCTGCTTGGCGTGGGTATTTTGGGCTTCAGCCTGATGCTGATCATGTTGGACAAACAAGACCCGCAGCGGCGCCGCCCGAAAGGCGGCTGGCTGGCCTGGCTACACCCGCCGGAAATCAACCCCTGGAGCTTGCAGGATTAGGAAATCAATGGAAATAATTAGCAGGTTGGCCACGCATGACCAACCTGCTCACTTTTTACCCGCTTATCTATAGCTCACTCTTCAAACACATACCCCGTGCCACGCACACTCTGGATGCGGTCGTACAGGGTCTCAAAGGCAGTCAGCTTATGGCGCAGGCGCGACACCAACGGGCGTAGAATTTCCTGCGCTTCGCGTTGGGATACATCATAGCCTTGCACCAGCAAAACAAGCTCACGGTGTGAAAACACCTTGCCCGGGTTCTCCAAAAAGACTTTCAGTAAATGCCCTTCCGCCGGGGTCAACATTTCTTTTTTATCACCTTGCATAACAATCCGACGCATAATATCGACCTGCACACCATCCGGGGCGGTATACATCTGGACTTCTTCCGTTTCCCCCTCTTTGTTGCGGCGGCGCAACTCGCGGCGTTCCAGTCCCTTCCGGATGCTCTCCAGGATTTGCGCGGGAGAGGCCGGTTTGAGCAGGTAATCATGGACGCGCTGGCGCAAGGCCTCCACCGCCGACTCCATCGAGCCGAAGGCCGTCAATAGGATAATCTCCGTATCCGGGGAAACCTGGCTGACCACCTGGGCAACATCCAACCCGTTCATGCCCGGCATTTTCAGGTCGAGCACCATCAGGTCAACCGAATAATTGCGCGCATGCTCCACAGCCGCCTCCCCGTTGGCAGCAGCGGTCACCTGGTACCCCTCCAGGCGCAGGATATCTGTAAGCGATTGGCGGGCCACAGGCTCATCATCAACGACCAAAATATTAGCTTTCATGTCCTCTCACTCCTTTATTGGCAATGACACCCGGAAACAGGCCCCCGCGCCCTGGCTCCGCAATAAATCCAACCGCCCACCGTGGGCAGTTATGATATCGTAACTGACCGACAACCCCAAACCTGTGCCGCCTTCTTTCGAGCTGATGAAGGGCTCAAAAATACTTTCGCGCATCTCGTCAGGTACACCCGGCCCGCTGTCGGTGAATAGGATTTCGATCACTTTCTTTTTCTGCGTAATACTAATGGAAAGATCACCACCCTCAGGCATGGCATCAAAGGCGTTCAAAATAATGTTGATGAAAACCTGCTCCACCTGGTTACTGATCGCCATCACCGCCGGCAGGCTGGCTGGCCACGAAGTGGTCACACGAATGTCACGTTCCCGCAGCTGTTGGCCCATCAAATCCAGGACGTGCTCCACCAGATCGAGCACCTGCACCGGGCGGAACTCTGCGCTGGTGCGGTAGAAGTCAAGCATACGCTGCACAGTGGACATCAACCGATCGAGTTCCTGCTTGGTCAGATCAATATATTTCTCGCGCATCTCATCCGAGATATCGCCGCGCGTGGCCAGGTGCAGACAGTTACGCACAGATTGCAGTGGGTTATTAATTTCATGTGCAATGGAGGCTGTCAGGCGGCCGGCGGTAGCAAGTTTTTCGGCCTGTACCAGAGCCGTCTGTGAATCTTCCAATTTTTTGATATAGCGCCGCAACTCGTCATACAGGTGGGCATTCTCATAAGCCACCGCGCACTGGCGCGCCAGCACCAGGAAAGTCTCAAAATCAGCCATCCTGAAAGGCTGCTGGTCTGCATCTCTGGCAACATAAATCACCGGGTGGGTATTTACCAGCCCGGTTGGCACAACCATCATCGAAGCGACACCGGCCAGATCCAATGCGGAAGCGGAACCCGACTCCAGCTGGGATTGTGGCCCGGACCATACCGGGGTGCCCCGCTCGTTCGCCAGCCGGATCGGATTTTCACCGTCCAATGAAACCAGTTTCCCACGCCCGTTGACCAGCTCTATCTCACCCTTTCGTCGCACGCGATAAATTGCCACATTCGGGCAGTTCATCTGGCGCGAAAGGACGGTTAGGATCAGGTCAATTAAAGAGGTGGGGTCTGTTTCCGAAATCAGGCTTTCAGTCAGTGCAAAAAGCGGCTGGAGGGCCTGCAGGCGGGCAACATCCTGCTTTTTCTGGTACTCGTCAATGGCGCGTTCAACGGCATTAAGCAATGACTCGCGCTCAAAGGGTTTCAAGATAAGCCCGTCAACACCCTTGTGCAGTACCTCGATGGCGGTTTCAACGGTACCAAAACCAGTCATGACCAGCACAGCCATATCCGAATTGCTGGATTTGACCGAGTCGATCACGTCCAGGCCGCTCATGCCGGGCATGCGAATATCGACCAGCAACAGGTCAACCTGGGCGTTCTTGAGGTACTCCAGCGCCTTGGGGGGGTCGTTAAAGGCTGCCACATCGTAACCAGCCGCAGTCAACAACCGCTCACACAGCAGCACGATGCCGGGTTCATCGTCGATGACCAGCACATTAGGCCGCGACATGTTCATGCTCCAATGGCAACCAGACGGTAAACGTGGCGCCCTGATCCAGCTGGGATTCAACTTCTATCATCCCACCGTGGTCAGTGACAATGCCATATGTAACTGAAAGACCCAGGCCGGTGCCGCCCTGCGTGCTGCGGGTGGTAAAAAATGGCTCGAAGATTTTTGGCAGGTTTTCAGGGGGGATTCCCACGCCGGTGTCAGTCACCTGCACCACCACCCAGTTCCGTTCGTAGCGCGCCCGGCCAAATGTGCGCACGGTAAGCTGCCCACCGCGTGGCATGGCATACAGGCCGTTTTGCACCAGGTTTAAGATGACCTGCTTAATCTGGTTTCGGTCCATCACGACCCAGGGCAGGTCGTTTTCAAGCTCAACAGCAGGCTGCACCTGGTTGGTGTGCATCAGGTGCTTGGTCAGGGCGAGAACATCCTCCACCAGCTCATTCAGACTGGCGCGGTTTCGGTCTGATTCACTCTGGCGTGAAAAATCGAGCAGGCGGCGCACGACACTGCGAGCACGTTTGGCTTCACGAAGGACAAGATCCAGATCGGCATATAAGGGGGAATCCACCGGCAGGCTGTCGAGCGCCAGTTCGGTAAAACCAACCACCGTGGTCAGCGGGTTGTTCAGTTCGTGAGCCACCCCGGCAGACATCTCACCCACTGCTGCCAGTTTGGCAGCTTGCACCAGGCGCATTTCAGCATCCCGCTGGGCAGAGATGCGCGCCTGCAATTCTTGCTGGGTTTCCTGCAATTCGGTCACAACTTCCTGCAATCGACGGGTACGTTCTTCACTGTCGCCAGTCAGGTCTTCAATGGTATGCACCATGAACTTCCAGAACTGCGCTACGCCAGGAGCCAGTTTGCCATTGCTCCCAACCAGCAGAACCGCTTGCAGGGAATAAAGCGGGAAGACGGTTAATTCGCTACACGAAACACCTGGTTCGCTGATCTTCCGCGTCCGCTGCTTGTCCTTCTCAATGGAAGTCACCAACCAGTTAAAAAAATCCTTGTCTTTTAGAAGCTGTACAAGGCGGTTCATTCCGGGTTTTTCCAGCCCAGCGCTGGCGCCAATATCCAGCCCAACATCCTGGCGCAAAAGGAATGCGGCCCAGGCGACTCCGGTCTGTTCCACCGCTTCCTTGAGCATTCTCGGGCTGACAAGGCGATATGGCATATTCAAATTATACATTACGGCCTATAGATATGCGAATTGTTTTGGGATTTTTCGCAATGGTACAATTGCCGAACATTTACTGTTATAAAGGATGGAGAAGAAGTCCACCATGAAAGAACTGATCGTCATCGGCGGCGGGCTGGCCGGGAGCGAAGCCGCCTGGCAGGCCGCCCAGCGCGGCATGAAGGTAAAACTCTACGAAATGCGCCCTGCCCAGCCTACAGGCGCGCACCAAACCGACCAACTGGCTGAACTGGTCTGTTCCAATTCACTTGGCTCCAACCTGCCAGACCGCGCCTCCGGCGTACTAAAAAATGAACTGCGCCGCCTGAACTCCATGCTGCTGGAGGCTGCCGAAGCCACTGCCCTGCCCGCCGGGGCTGCCCTGGCTGTTGACCGCGAAGGGTTTGCCCACGAAGTCACCCGGCGCATCGAAGCGCATCCAAACATCAAACTCATCCGGGAAGAAGTAACCGACCTCCCCGACGGTTTGGCTGTTGTCGCCTCCGGGCCATTGACCTCCAACCACCTGTCTGATTCAATCGCCCGCTTCAGCGGCGCGGAACACCTGTATTTTTTTGACGCCATCTCGCCAATCGTAGATGCCCAGTCTGTTAACATGGAAATCGCCTACCGCGCTTCACGCTGGGGAACCGGCGACCAGGACGAAGGCGATTACATTAATTGCCCGTTCGACCGGAAAGAGGATTACCTGGCCTTTGTGGCCGCCTTGCAACAGGCCGAACGCATCAAATTGCATTCCTTTGAACTGGCCATGGAACAGGGCGTAAAAGCCGGGCACGACCATTTTTTTGAAGGCTGCCTGCCGGTGGAGATTATCGCCCGGCGTGGCGAAAAAGCCCTGGCCTTTGGCCCGATGCGCCCGGTTGGTCTGGTCGATCCACGCGTTGGGCGGCGGCCTTATGCCGTGGTGCAACTCCGTCAGGATAACCTGGCAGGCGACCTGTACAACCTGGTCGGCTTCCAGACCAACCTGACCTTCCCCGAACAACGGCGAGTCTTTCATATGATTCCAGGACTGGAGCAGGCGGAATTTGTCCGTTACGGGCAAATGCACCGCAACACCTTCATCGCTTCACCCAGGTTGCTGCGCCCAACCCTGCAAAGCGTGGCCCGCGACAACCTGTTTTTTGCCGGGCAAATCACCGGCGTGGAAGGCTACATGGGCAACATCGCCACGGGGCTACTGGCAGGGCTGAATGCCGCCCGCTTGGCGGCAGGCAAGCCTCCCCTGAGCCTGCCCACCGATACCATGCTCGGCGCGTTGTGCCATTACGTCACCCATGCCGACATGAAAGATTTCCAGCCCATGAAAGCCAATTTTGGCATCCTGCCGCCACTGGAAAACATCGGCAAGACCGGCAAACGTGAACGGGGCGCATTGTACGCCGGGCGCGCCAGCCTAAGCCTTGACGACTACCTGCAAATCCATGAATAAAAAACTGATTCCCCTGCTGCTTGGATTGGTCCTGCTGCCCGCCGTCGGGTTGTTCGTCAGCAGCAGGATGGCCGAGCCGCCCGCTGCATTCGACGGGCAGCGTGCCTACCAGCATGTATTGCGGCAGGTGGAGATGGGGCCAAGAACGCCGGGTTCCCCCGCGCATACCGAAGTGATCGAATATATTTTATCCACGCTGGAGGGGCTGGGCTGGCAGGCGCAGGTGGTTGAAGATGTCTACGCTGGGCAGGTGGTAAAAAATATCTATGCCATCCGGCCAGGGCAATCGCCCATCATCCTGTTCGCGGCCCACTACGACAGCCGTTTTTTTGCCGATAACGACCCTGACCCGGCCAATCACAGCCTGCCAGTGACTGGCGCAAATGACGGCGCTTCGGGCGTGGCGGTCTTACTGGAACTGGCCCGTGTGTTACCCGCCGAGGGCCAGCCGGTTGGCCTGTTATTCACAGACGCGGAGGACAACGGCAATATCCCCGGGTGGGATTGGATTCTGGGCGCAAACGCCTTTGCCAGGAGCATGACCTTTGAACCGGAAGCGGTCGTCATCCTGGATATGATTGGCGATGCCGACCTGAACATCTATCAGGAACATTTTTCAGACGACGCGCTGACGGCCTCCATCTGGGCACAGGCGGCGGCACTGGGCTATGAACAATATTTCATCCCGGAGACCAGATTTTCCATCATCGACGACCACATCCCTTTCCTCAATCGCGGCCTGCGCGCCATTACGGTGATTGATTTTGACTATCCTTACTGGCACACGGTCGAAGACACCGCCGACAAAGTCTCCCCGGACAGCCTGCAGATTGTGGGTCACACCATGCTCGAGTGGGTCAGGAACTATCAGCCGGGGATGCTCGAACGGGAATAACCAGAAAATATGACCATTCCAAAAATCATCCATTATTGCTGGTTCGGGGGAGATATCCCGCCCCAAATGCAACAATGGATGAACACTTGGGATGTTTACCTGGCAGGTTTTGAACGCATGGAATGGAATGATAGCAATATCGTTCTCGATACCCCTTTCCTAAAAAGCGCCTACCAGCAAAAGCGCTGGAATCGCTTGAGCAATTACATACGCATGAGAGCTGTGCTTGAATTCGGCGGCGTTTACCTGGATACTGATTTTGAGTTCATTCGCCCGATTGACGACCTGATGCAATTTGATTGCTTCGTTGCTTTCCAGACAAAGGCCTGGAACAGGTACGGAAGCGTAAACAACGCCATCCTGGCCTCATGCCCTGGCCACAACCTGTGGGAAGAAAATTTGCAGGAAATGAGAAAAACTCACGAAACATCTGGAACTCTCGAACCGGGGCCAAAAATTCTCACCAATGTACTTGAAAAGCGCGGCCTGCGGGAGGTACGCGAACAAGATCTGGGAGACATCCACCTCTTTCCCAGGGAATATTTTTACCCGTACTTCTGGGGCGAACCGTTTCATCCTGAGATTCACATCACTCCCGCCACACGTGCCATCCATCACTGGTACGGATACAGGCCGGGTCTGCTTGGTAAAATCCGCAAAATCTATTACATCCTGAAACACAAATTGCAAAAAAAACCCGCCTGATATACACTTGTACCATGCCCGTTCAGGAAATCTTCCAGAAAATCGCACCCGCCGCCATCCAGCGTGCCAGCAACCGCCTGGCGCGCGGCGCAGGGGTTCGCGAGAACCTGCAACCCCTGCTGGAGAAAATGCTCGGGCGCATGGAGCAGGCCATGCTGGCCGGCGATCCTGCCTGGGTGGACCCCATCGTCACCGAATGGGCACAGGCCGGCACCCAGAGCGACCTGGAAGGAGTGGAACAATCCTTGCCGCGCATCCTGCGCGAAATCATCATTGCTATCCAGGAAACAATCACCGAAACTTTACCACCCGCCGAAGCCGTTGAGCTGGTCAACCTGCTGCAACCGGTTTTTCTGCATGCCCTCGAGAAGGCCGTCACTGCCGAGTTTGCAGGCCGCCTGGAATATGCCACCCAGGAGCGCGACAACCTGCTGGCCAAATTGGAGCGGGTCGATCGAAGCAAGTCGAATTTTATTTCGGTCGCCGGGCACGAACTAAAAACCCCGCTCACACTAATTGAAGGCTACACGGCCATGGTCGGCGAACTGGTTCCGCGTGACTCAGATCAGGTGCACCTGTTGCTGCAGGGCGTGCATAACGGCATCAAACGCCTGCGCGAGATCGTGGACGACATGATCGATGTCTCGATGCTCGACAACGGTCTGCTCCAGTTAAATTACCAGCCCGTTTGGCTGAACCGTATGTTCACCCTGCTGGCCGCCGATTTCGTCAAAAGCCTGGGAGAGCGAAAACAAACCCTTCAAGTAAACACCTTCCCCGGCAGCGGCGAATTGATTTTTGCCGACCAGGAGCGCCTGTACCAGGTCTTTAAGAACCTGGTCAGCAACGCCATTAAGTACACCCGCGATGGCGGAGTAATCGTCATTGACGGCCGCACCCTGCCCGGCTTTATCGAAGTGACCATCAAGGACAATGGCATCGGCATCAACCTTGAAAACCAGGAATTAATCTTTGAAAAATTTGGCCAGCTGGGCAGCGTTGCCCTGCATTCCAGCGGCAAGACCAAATTTAAAGGCGGCGGGCCAGGCCTGGGGCTGCCCATTGCGCGTGGTATCATAGAAGCACACGGCGGCAGCATCTGGGTAGAAAGCCCCGGTTACGATGAGAACGCCTGCCCTGGTAGTACTTTCCATGTGCTTATTCCCCTGCGTTCACAGCCCGAAGATCCGAAACTGGCCCGCCTGTTTGCAGCCGAAGAAGGCATCCTCGACAGCCTACCAGAGATTACCGAAGAAGATTTGAAATAACCTGATGGCAAAAAAACTACCCGAACCAACCCGCATGCCCCGCGAACGCGCTTTCCTCGTTGGGGTGGAAGTCCATAACACCAAGCACCTGCTCGGCCTGGAAGACTCCCTCGCCGAACTGTCCCTGTTGGCCGATACCGCAGGGCTGGATGTAATTGGTGAATTGACGCAAAAACTCGACCGCCCTCACCCCGATACATTTATTGGCTCCGGGAAGGTGGAAGAGTTGAAAATCCTGTCTGAAGAGATGTTGGCCCAGGTAGTGGTATTCGACTCCGAGCTGAGCCCGCGTCACCTCCGCCAGTTGGAACTGCTGCTTGGCAACAACATCCGCATTTTAGACCGTACCGCCCTGATCCTCGACATCTTCGCCCAGCACGCCCATACCAGTGAAGGCATGTTGCAGGTGGAACTGGCCCAGTATGAGTACTTCCTGCCGCGCCTGACCCGCCAGTGGACCCATCTTGCCCGCCAGGGAGGTGGCGGCGGTGGGCGGAGTGGCGGCGTTGGCGGCGTTGGCTTGCGCGGTCCCGGTGAAACCCAGCTGGAAGTAGACCGCCGCCAGATCCGCAACAAGATTATGTACCTGAAAAAAGAACTTGAAAAAGTACGCGCCCACCGCGAAAGGTACCGCGCCCAGCGCAAGCGTTCGCGCATCCCAACCGTGGCGCTGGTCGGGTATACCAATGCTGGCAAATCCACCCTGCTCAACCGGCTGGCCAAAACCGATGTCTACACCGCCAACCAGCTTTTTGCCACCCTCGATCCCACCACCCGCCGGGTGGAGCTGCCTGGCTCTTATACTGCCCTGTTGACCGACACGGTTGGTTTCATCCAAAAGTTGCCCACCAGCCTGGTGGCTGCATTTCGCGCAACACTGGAAGAAATCAGCGAAGCGGATTTGCTCCTGCATGTGGTGGATGCCTCTCACATGAATGCGCTGGCCCAGTTTGAATCCGTCCAGCAAACCCTGAAAGAGATTGGGGCCGATCACATCCCCATGATCACCGCCCTGAACAAAATTGACCGCCTGGCCGCGCCCGAGGCGGCCCGTCAGATCGTGGAACAATATCCCCGCTCGGTGGCGATCTCTGCCAAGATCGGCACGGGCCTGCCCGACCTGGTGGAATTGATCAAACGCGAGTTATACGAGAACTTCACCCCCATCAAGGTCTGGTTGCCTTACCAGCAAGGGAACCTGATTTCCATCTTCCATGACGCAGGCCATGTCGATCGCATTGAACATGGCCGAGGCGGCGTGCTGATTCATGGCGCCGTGCCGGGACGGCTGGTGGCGCAATTCCAGGAATGGCAGGCGGACAAAATGCCAGGTAAAACCGAGGAGGCAATATGATCGAATGGCTTTCAAAATTGGTAGACTGGGCTTCCAATTACTTTGCCCACCGCAAAGGCTTGTTACCGCTCATTGGCGTTGGCCTGATTGCCATCAACCTGCTGATCGTTTTGTTCCTGCCGTACGATTTCCTTCTTGTGAAAAGTAACCTTTTCCTGCACATCGGTTTAATCATCGCCCTGGTTGGCATTATGCTATCCTGGGCGCTATAACATTTCAAGGAGACCCGAGCAATGAGTGAGAACAAACTGCCCCACTGGGATTTGTCCAATGTCTTCCCTGGCCTTGAATCGACTGAATTCAATGCCGCCCAGGAGAAAATGGACGCCCAAATCGCCGAGTTGGAAACCTATTTCAACGAAAAACTATCCAAACTGGATGCCCGGTCCGACCCCAAAGCGCTCAATGAAGCCGTCAGCAGCCTGATTGATCGCTACAACAGCGCTTATGAACTGGTTGCCACCATCCAGTCCTATGTCTACTCATTCATCAGCACCGACTCGTTTAACAAGACAGCCAACAAGGTTTTCTCAGAACTGCAAATGCGCACCTTGCGCCTGGACAATGTCAACATCCAGGTGCGGGCCTGGATCGGCAAGCTGGCCCCGGCCATCAACCAGATCATTGCCCTGGGCGGCAGCGCAGCGCAACACAGCTATTTCCTCAAGCTGACTGCCGAGCAAAGCAAATACATGATGACCGAGGCAGAGGAAAACCTGGCCGCCGAACTTGGCCTGAGCGGTATGCAAGCCTGGAGCAAACTACAGGGAACGATCACCTCCCAGTTGTCTGTTGATTTTGAACTGGATGGCGAGGTTAAAAAATTGCCATCCCCTGCCCTGGTCAACCTGCGAAACCACCCGGATGAATCTGTGCGCCGCCGCGGTTACGAAACCGAAATGGTGGCCTGGGAAACCGTCAAGGAACCGCTGGCCGCCGCCATGAATGGCGTAAAAGGCACAGCCAACGCACTCAACCGCCGCCGTGGACGCCAGGACGCAGTTCACCAGTCAATTGACGATGCCCACATCGACCGTGAAACCCTAAATGCCATGCTCGAAGCCATGCGCGATTCCTTCCCTGTCTTCCGCCGCTACTTCAAAGCCAAAGCCCGCCACCTGGGCAAGGAAAAACTGGCCTGGTGGGACCTGTTCGCACCGCTCGGAAAAACCGCTACGGTTTATAGCTGGGGCGAGACACGCACCTTCATCCTCGAGAATTTTGCCCAATTCGCCCCCGAACTGGAAGACTTGGCCCGCCGTGCTTTCGATCAGAATTGGATCGACGCCGAGGAACGCGCTGGGAAGCGTGGCGGTGCGTTTTGTATGGGCGTCGAGGCCGTCAAAGAGTCGCGCATCCTGACCAATTTCAACGGCTCGCCAGATGGTGTAGGCACAATTGCCCACGAACTCGGCCACGCCTTCCATAATGATTGCGCCTACCGCGCCGGGAAGACAATCCTGCAGCAGGATACACCCATGACCCTGGCCGAAACCGCCTCCATCATGTGCGAAACGATTGTCTATCAGGCGTTGCTCAACAAAGCATCCAGCCCGGCTGAAGAACTGGCCGTGCTTGAAATGTCCCTGCAAAATGCCAGTCAGGTGATCGTGGATATTTACTCCCGTTATCTGTTCGAGAAGGAAGTCTTTGAGCGCCGCGCCACTGCCGAGCTTTCGGCAGATGATTTCTCTGAGATCATGGAGCGCGCCCAGAAGGAAACCTATGGCGACGGGCTGGACGAACGCTACCTGATGAAATTCATGTGGACCTGGAAACCGCACTACTACCGGGCTGAACTGTCCTTCTACAACTATCCTTATGCGTTTGGCCTGCTGTTCGGCACCGGCCTGTACGCCATATACCAGCAGCGCGGCGCGGAATTCGTCAAGGACTACCAGCATTTGCTGGCCTCCACCGGCGAAGCCCCGGCGGCCGAGCTCGCCCAACGCTTCGGCATTGACATCCGCACAAAGAAGTTCTGGGAAGACAGCATCAAGATCATCGAAAAACAGATCGAACGCTACGAAGCCATCCGCCTGTAGCTACACCTTACAATCCCCGCCAATTGGGTGGGGATTGTTTTGTTTAAGTCATTTCGCAAGTACAATTGGCGCAATTCACAAAGGAGAAAACAGCCATGCAGTTCCCTTCGTACTCAGACCTCGCCGAGCAAATTGAAATCCAGCGGGGCAACATTCGCGAGATACTCAACCAGTATTCGCGCCCCAACATTTCGCGCAGTGTCTGGCAAATGATCAATACCCTGGTGCCTTTCTTTGCCATGTGGGCATTGGCAGCCTACGTCTTCCAGAATTACTCCTTCTGGTGGATGCTGCCCGTCACCATGCTGGCGGCAGGTTTTATGGTGCGGGCCTTCATCATTTTCCACGACTGCTGTCATGGCTCGTACTTCCAGCGCAAGGCTGCCAATGACCTTGTCGGGCGCATCCTGGGCATCATTGTCTTCACGCCCTATGACTACTGGAAGCACGACCACGCTGTCCACCATGCCACCGCCGGAAACCTGGACAAGCGCGGTGTTGGCGATGTGCCCACCTGGACGATCGAAGAGTACGAATCAAAACCCTGGTATGCCCGCATGGGATATCGCCTGATGCGCCACCCGGTCATCCTATTCACCTTCGTGGCTTTCTATGTCTTTGCCATCTCCCACCGCTTCTGGCTTCCCGGGGTTGGTCGTCGTGAAAAAGAAAGTGTCATATTCACCAACCTGGGCATTGCGGCCGTGTTGGGTGTGTTAACCTGGCTGCTTGGCTGGCAAACTGTGCTGGCAGTACAACTACCCGTTCTGATGATGGCTGCGGTTGGCGGGCTGTGGCTGTTCTATGTGCAGCACAATTTTGAAGATACCTATTGGGAACGCCAGGAAAACTGGGATTTCTACAAGGCCGGGCTGCTGGGCAGTTCCTATTACCAATTGCCTGCCATCCTGAACTGGTTCACCGGCAACATCGGATTTCATCACATTCACCACCTGAGCCCGAAGATCCCCAACTACAACCTGCCAAAGGTCCACAGGCAGCATGAAATTTTTCAGCAAGTGAAACCATTGACCATGTGGCGCAGCCTGAAATCACTGACGTATCGTCTGTGGGATGAAGAAAAACAGGCCATGGTCGGATTCAATGTCCTTCGCAATCGGCGCAACACACAGCAAGGCGGCGCCTAACTGCAACGGGTCGGGAGAAATCTCCCGACCCGTTCTTATTTTACACTTTTGGCCCGGCGTCTGATACTTCCTGCGGAGTGCCGTCTGTGAATTTGGCAAAATTCTGGATAAACCGCATGGCCAGGTCTTTATAGCGCCGGTCATATTCCTCCCGGCTGGGCCAGCTCGACCAGGGCTTTAGTACCTCCTCCGGCACTTCGGGACAGGTTTGTGGCACCTCAAACCCAAAGACCGGGTCTTTGTAGCAGGCAACATCAGCCAGTTTCCCACTCAGGGCAGCATTGAGCAAGGCACGGGTGTGCCGGATGCTGATGCGCTTCCCCACTCCGTAGGGGCCGCCCACCCAGCCGGTATTCACCAACCAGCAGGTCACCCCATAACGTTCCATCTTGTTCTTCAACAATTCAGCGTATTTATATGGGTGATGCACCATGAACGGCCCGCCAAAACAGGCGCTAAAGGTGATTTCCGGCTCTTTCCCCAGGCCCACCTCTGTACCACCCACCTTGGAGGTGTAGCCAGAAATAAACTGGTACAGGGCCTGGTTGGGAGTCAGACGGGCAATCGGCGGCATGACACCGCTGGCATCACAGGTCAACAGGATGATGTTCTTCGGGTGGCCTGCCTTTTTCTCAGGCACGGCGTTGGCAATAAATTCCAACGGATACGAAGCGCGCGTATTCTCTGTGACCGTATCGTCATTCAGGTCAATCAGGCGGGTGATCGGGTCGTGAGGAACATTTTCGAGCACGGTCCCAAAGCGCTTGGTCGTGGCAAAGATTTCCGGCTCAGCCGATTCGGACAGGCCAATCACCTTGGCATAGCAGCCACCTTCAAAGTTGAACACGCCATCGTCGCTCCAGCCATGCTCATCGTCACCAATCAGGCTGCGGGTGGGGTCTGCCGAGAGGGTCGTTTTGCCGGTGCCGCTCAAGCCAAAGAACAGGGCCACGTCATTGGAATCCACCGGGTTGACATTCGCCGAGCAATGCATGGGCAGCACGCCCTGCAAAGGCAGCAGGTAGTTCAGGATGGTAAAGACAGATTTCTTGATCTCACCCGCATAGGCCGTGTTGCCGACGATGGCCAGTTTCTTCTCAAACGACAGGCAGATGAAGGTTTCACTGTTGGTATTGTCAACTGCCGGGGTGGCTTTGAAATTAGGCAGCGAAAAGATCGTAAACTCGGGCACAAAGCGTTTGTATTCTTCCAGCGATTGTGGCAGGATGAACATGTTACGCACAAAGTGGCTGTGCCAGGCCAACTCGGTGACGATACGTACCGGCAGACGGTAGTTTTCATCAGCACCGCCATACACATCCTGCACAAAAACATCCTTGCCCTGCAAGAAGCCCAGCATGCGATTGTACAGGCCTTCAAATTTGGTCGCTTCCATCGGGCGGTTATAGACGCCCCACCAGACATTATTCTCCGAATCCACGTGCCGGACAACAAATTTATCATTGGCCGAGCGGGCCGTGTGCTTGCCGGTGAAGGCCACAAACGGGCCGCCTTGCACAGTGGTCCCTTCACTGCGGAATATAGCTTCCTCGTAAAGGGCTTCGGTGGTCAGGTTCCAGTAGGCCAGGCGCAGGTTGCCCACGCCCTGGTTGCCCAGGTGATATTCCGCTTTACGGGTCTGGGCAATGGCTTCGGCGGGGGTTTTGATGTTCAAAATGTTATTCATGGCAGGCTCCTACATCCAATCCCGAATCATCTTTTTGTCACCAATGTAAATCTCGTTCGGGCTGGTCGGGTCGAGCGCCCATTTGATGCGCGCAATCCCTTCGGTCACGTCCTTGACCGTCCCGGAGATGGACAGGCGGATATGCCCTTCCATGCCGAACTCCTTGCCCGGCACGGTCACCACCATCGCCTTGCGCAGCAGGAAGCGGGAGACTTCCACTGAATTGCCGTTGAAAGCCCGCAGATCGGGCAGGGCATAAAACGTACCATCCGGCTCGATCAGCCGTGCGCCATTAAACGTGCGCATCTCTTGCAGGAGGACATCACGATTGTTCTGGATTTGCAGGCGAATCGCTTCCACCACATTTTGCAGGCCATTCAGCGCTCCTTCTGCAGCCGCCTGGCTGACCGGCGAAACGCCGGACGTGGTCTGAGCGGTGACATTGGTCATCACCCGCACCAACTGGCGTGGCGCAACCACCCAGCCCACCCGGAAGCCGGTCATGCCATAGACCTTGGCGACGCCATTAACAACAATGATGTGTGAGTCTTCAATATCTTTTTTACTAAACCCGTAAGCCGGGGCAGCTACTTTCCCGTCAAACACCAGCTTATGATAAATATCATCGCAAACCATGAAGATGCCCTTCTTTTCGCACATCTCCACAATTTTACCGATCAGTTCGGCCGGGTAGATCACACCAGAAGGATTGTTGGGGCTATTGACAATGATGGCGCGGGTATTGCTCGTCACCGCTTTCTCAATATCCTCAAAACGCGGCGTAAAGGTGCCATCTTCCGGGGTCACAATTACCGGCTTGCCATAGCACATGCGGATGATTTCCGGGTAGGAAACCCAGTACGGAGCCAGCACAATCACTTCATCCTGCGGGTTCAGGATGCTGTAGAAAATATTAAACAGTGACTGCTTGGCGCCATTGGTAATAATCACATTCTCGGGGGCAACCAGCCGGTTGTAATTCTCTTCGGTGTAACGGATGACCGCTTTCTTGAGCGACAACATCCCATCAGCAGGGGTGTATTTCACCTCCCCGCTCGTCAGCCGCGCCGCAGAAGCAAGGATGGCCGCGATCGGGGTCTTGTTTTTCGGCTCTCCAATGCCAAGGTGAATAATCGCTTCACCTCGCTCACGTAACTGGCGCGCCTCTTCATTGAGCGCCAGGGTTGGCGACTCAACGATTTCTTGGGCAAGAGTGCTGAGTTTCATCTATCCTCCACAAGGGAAATTAAAGTACCTGCCGTCAGACGACAGGTACAATTTGGCCACCGCCAGAAGGCGCTGACAAACCAGTTGTCAGACAGGGCTTTCATATTGTGATTATACCCCGCCCAATTGGATTGTCCCTGTGAATAATGTCATGATTTCCTCCCTATCCACCCTGACAATCAACACCGGGTTTACACCAGGGCATCGAAATCTTGTGGATTGCCCAACGGGTAGGTCTCAACACCCTCAAGAATTCGCTTGACCAGGCCGGCCAGGACCGCGCCGGTCCCCGTTTCGACAAATGTGTTCACGCCCTGTGAGTTCATCCACTGCGCGGATTCGACCCAGCGCACCCGCGACTGCATCTGCGCGCGAATATCAGCTTTCAGATCAGCAGCTGCCACCAAAGGCCGGGCAGTAACATTCCCCACCACCGGAATGCTGGCATCTATAAATTTCGCCGCTTCAACGGCGGCATCCCACTCCGCCTGGATCGAATCCATCAGCGGGGAGTGTGCGGCAATGCTCACCGCGAGCGGGATGGCCCGCTTGGCCCCGGCAGCCTTGGCCCCTTCCATGGCACGCTCGAGGGCCGGTTTATGCCCCGAAATGACCACCTGGCCGGGGCTGTTATCATTGGCAACCTGCACCAACTCCCCGGGCTGGCTGGCTGCAGCGCAGACTTTTTCCAGTGTCGGGATGTCCAGGCCAAGCACAGCCGCCATGCCGCCGGGGTTCAACTCCCCGGCGCGCTTCATCAACTCACCACGCTTGCGGACCAGCTGCAGGCCGTCTTCAAATGTCAATGCCCCGGCAGCGGCAATGGCAGAGATCTCTCCCAGCGAGTGGCCTGCCACAAAAACGGGAACACGTCCCGGGTGAGCCTGACGGAAGGCTTCCCAGGAGGCCAGCGAGTGGATAAATAATGCAGGCTGCGTGTTAAGCGTATCATTTAAGTCCGTATCCGGCCCATCCCACATGATGGCAGAAAAAGCAAAGCCCAACAAGGCATCGGCCTGCTCGAATAACTGGCGGGCGGCTGGATGGCTGGCAGCCAGCTCCCGGCCCATGCCCACAGCCTGGCTGCCCTGGCCGGGGAAAACAAAAGCGGTTTTGGCAAAATCAATCGTCATGGGTCACCTCACGGCTTAAAACACAAACGCGCCGCATTGGCTACGGCGCGTTGATGGTTGCAAACTAGGCCTTCTTGTCTTTTTCAACTTCGACGACTTCGCGACCCTTGTACTGCCCGCAGTTGGGGCAAACAGTGTGCGGAAGGCGCATCTGGCCGCAGTTGGGGCAAGTGGTCAGGTTGGCAGCCTGCAGGTTGTCGTGGGTGCGACGGCGGTCGCGGCGACCCTTGGAATGTTTACGCTTAGGATGTGGGGGCATTTCGTACTCCTTTATATAATTCCCATTATTTGAAAGCCGGGTTGCTCCCGACTTAAGCCCGCTGATTATAGCGGGGTTACCTGCAGGCGTCAAGCTAGTAGGAGATTCAATTTCTCTGGCGCAGGAAGGCGTCCATAAAGCTGTTCAGGTTGCCTTCCAGCACGCCCTGCGCATTGCCGACCTCATGATCGGTGCGGTGGTCTTTGACCAGCTGGTAAGGATGCAGTACATACGAGCGGATCTGGCTGCCCCACTCTGCCTTGGTGTAATCACCGCGCAGTACGGCGATCTCTTCGTCTCGTTTGGTCTGCCGAATCTCCAACAGGCGCGCCCGCAATACACGCATGGCGCTCTCCCGGTTTTGCATCTGGCTGCGTTCGTTCTGGCAGGTGACAACGATCCCGCTTGGCAAGTGACGAATGCGCACAGCGGTGGAATTCTTTTGCACGTTTTGGCCGCCTGCACCTGCCGAGCGATAGACCTCTATTTCTATATCTTTCGGGTCAATGTGCAATTCATCATCCCCCGCATCCACCTGGGGGAGGACTTCCACCAGTGCAAAGGAAGTGTGACGGCGGTGGGCAGCGTCATAGGGCGACAGGCGAACCAGGCGGTGCACCCCTTTTTCAGAACGCAGGTATCCATAGGCAAAGCGGCCATTGACAGACATTGTCACGGTTTTAATACCCGCCTCTTCGCCTTCGGTCGTATCGAGGATTTCGGTTTCGTAGCCCTGTTCTTCCGCCCAGCGCAGGTACATCCGCTCCAGCATGGCAGCCCAGTCCTGGCTGTCGGTGCCGCCTGCCCCGGCATGGATGGCCAGGATGGCGTTTTCGCTGTCATACGGGCCGGAAAGCATGGCCGCCAATGACCGTTTTTCCAGGTCGGCTTCAATGGCCGTCACCTCGGCCTCCAGTTCGGCGCGCAGGGAGTCATCCCGCAACCCGGCCAACTCCAGCGAATCGTGAATGCGCCGCTCAAACCCGCGCCACTCTGCCACATCCTGGCGCAACCCGGCGGCCTGCTTGCTGATACGCTGGGCTGTTGAGGGATCATTCCAGAAGTCCGGCGCTTCTATTTGTTTTTCGAGTTCTGCTAGCTGGGATTCTTTGCCAGCGAGGTCAAAGACGCTCCAAAAGCTGGCGGGTGATTTCGGCAGCCTGTTGTAAACGGTCGATTAAGTCCTGCATGGCGTCCTCCGAAAATTAAGCAAGAATACTGTCAACAAATGCGTCCGGGTCAAACGGGGTTAAATCTTCGGGCTTCTCCCCCAGGCCTGCATACAGCACCGGCAGGTTTAACTCACGCTGGATGGCGAATGCCATGCCCCCGCGCGCGGATGAATCTAGTTTGGATAAAATAATGCCGCTAACGGCCACCGCTTCCTTGAAGGCGCGGGCCTGGTGCAGGGCATTCTGGCCAGTGGTTGCATCCAGCACCAGCCAGACGTGCTGTGGCGCGCCGGGCAGGGCTTTGCCGATTACCCGATGGACCTTTTTTAGTTCTTCCATTAGGTTAAAGCGGGTATGCAAACGCCCGGCCGTATCCACCAGCACAATATCGGTCTGGTGGGAGAGCGCGGACTGGACGGCGTTAAACGCCACAGCGCCGGGATCCGATTCGGGGGCGCCTGCTACAACAGGGATTTCCAGCCGGTCACCCCATTCGATTAGTTGTTCCACTGCCGCCGCGCGGAAAGTATCCGCTGCGCCAAATAGCACACTTTTCCCTTCACGTAAATAGCGCTGACCGAGCTTGGCGGTGGTGGTCGTTTTGCCAGAACCATTCACACCGACCATCATAATGACGGTCGGCTTACCAGAAAGGTCGATCAACGGCGGCATCACCAGCCGGTTGCGCAACTCCACCTTGAGCACCGCCTGGAGTTCCGAAGCCCGGGTAAGACCCTGCCGCCTGACAGCATCTTTCAGGGCGGAAAGGATATCCAGCGAGGTCTCCACACCCAGGTCAGCCTGCACAAGCAGGGCTTCCAGTTCATCCCAGGTCTCTGCAGTGATCTCGGTTGCGCCAAATAGCCCGGCCATGCGGCCAAAAGCGGCCTTGCTGGTGCGCGAAAGGCCTTCACGCCATTTGTTTAGAAAATCTGCCATAGCCCGCCGATTATATCACGCCAGCCTGGCCCGTTCCTTTTGTGATATACTGCGCGGGGCAATTTTAGGAGTAGCATGAGCGAAGAAAAACCGACTTTCAAATGGAAAGAATTAACCACCACCTGGGATGGTGAAGATGGATATCTTTCCGAAAACCAATACGGCGCAACCATGCTGATTGGCAAGGATAAGAACGGCAACCTCGGTATTGGGCCGATGGACGCCCTGCTCGCCGGTCTGGCAGGCTGCACCATGTATGATATTGTAGACATCCTGCGCAAGAAACGCCAGCTGCCTGTAGACTTCAAAGTGCGGGTGCGCGGCAAGCAGCGCCTGACGGAATATCCGTACAAATATACTGAGTTTGAAGTAGAGTACCTGCTGTGGGGGGACAACCTGGTGGAGAAGGATGTGCGCCAGGCCGTTGAACTATCAGAAAAAAAATACTGCTCGGTCGGCGGGACATTGGAAATGGCCGGACCACTTCACTCCACATTCCGCATTCTCAAGCCGGGCGAAACCGAATAAAATACTGTTATTGTTATTTCATCAAGGAGAACCTACATGAACGAACCGATTCACGTAACCGACGCGGCTTTTGAAAAGACCGTTTTGCAGTCCGCAACCCCGGTGGTGGTGGATTTCTGGGCCCCCTGGTGCGGGCCCTGCAAAGCCGTGGCGCCCATCCTCGACAAGCTGGCCAATGAATACGGTGAAAAGCTGGTCATTGCCAAAGTCAATACGGATGAAAATCCCGAGTGGGCCCAGAAATACGGCGTGCAGGGCATCCCGACCATGTTGTTTATTGCCAATGGCAAGGTCATCCACCGTCAGGTGGGCGCCTTGCCCGAGCGTATGCTCCGCGACACGGTCACACAGTTCCTTGAAGTAGCCAGCCAGAACTAAGCCAGTCAACAAAAACCCCGCGGCTTGCGGGGTTTTTGTTCCAGGAAGGATATTAATGAAAAAACTGACCTTGCTCACCCTTGCCTTTGTTTTCCTGTTTACAGCCTGCGCCCCGGCCACCCCCACCCCAGAACCAATTGACGTGGAAGCCACCATTGCAGCAGCCGCCCAGGCCATGCTGGAAGGAACGCTGACAGCCATGCCAACGGCTACCCTGCCGCCAACAGAAACCCCAACACCAACGTTTACCCCGGAACCGAGCCAGACCCCGACAGCGACCTTTACCGCCACGGCAACGATTACGAACACCCCCGAACCGTTCACCGGATCGCTTAGCTCCGGCGACTTGAGCAACCTGCCACACGGGGATATCCTGATCTTGAACGAGACAGAAGATGCTGCCATTATCACCTTCCAGGGCGTCACCAGCCCCGGCGAGCGGGCGGTGTATTACTCCTGGCGGGTGGAAAAAGGCCAGCGTTTTGTGACCCGGATTCCATGGGGCAGCTACGACATTTTCGTCAACATCAGCGACAAGAAGATTCACACCAGCCGGGTGCGAATTTACAACTACGACAAGACTACCTTCGTCATCCGCATGGACAAGTTCCTCGTCCAGGGTCCTTAACAAAAAACTGGCGCACAATTCCCTGTGCGCCAGTTTTTTGTTATATTTATTGTTCCCGCATTCGTTCAATCCGCGCTCCCAGGGCGCGGAGTTTTTCATCCACCAGGGCATAACCCCTGTCAATCTGCCCGACATTCCGGATGGTGGAGGTGCCATCGGCGGCCAGGGCCGCCAGCACCAGGGTCATCCCGGCGCGGATATCCGGGCTTTCCACCTTCTCACCATATAAACGGGTAGGACCGGTGACAATACAGCGGTGCGGGTCGCACAGCACAATCTGTGCACCCATGCTCACCAGTTTGTCGGTAAAAAACATGCGGCTGGGGTACATCCAATCATGAAACAAAACACTCCCGCGCGCCTGGGTGGCCACCGCAATAGCGATGCTCATCAGGTCGGTCGGGAAGGCCGGCCAGATATTGGTCTTAATTTCAGGGATGGCATTGCCCAAATCAGGCTCAATTTGCAGCCGCTGCTCGGCCGGGACAAAAATATCCTCGCCATCCTCCTGCCAGTCCACGCCAAGACGGTTGAACACAATACGGATCATGCGCAGGTATTGCGATCCGGCATTGCGGATGCGCACCGCCCCGCGGGTCACCGCCGCTGCACCAACAAAACTGATCACTTCCAGGTAATCCGAACCAATCGTAAATTCGCCGCCATGCAGCGTCTCGACGCCATGGATCACCAGCGTGTTCGATCCAATCCCATCAATCTGCGCCCCCAATACAGTTAACATACGGCACAACTCTTGAACGTGCGGTTCAGAAGCGGCATTATGCAGGGTGGTGACACCTTTTGCCAGTACCGCCGCCATGATAGCGTTTTCGGTGCCGGTCACCGAGGCTTCGTCCAATAGGATATCTGCCCCGCGCAGGCCACTGGCCTTGAATTCAAAACTACGTTCATAATTCACTTCCGCGCCGAGCGCGCGTAACGCCAGGATGTGCGTATCCACCCGGCGACGGCCTATCACATCCCCGCCTGGCGGAGGCAGCTTCAGCCCGCCCCAGCGCGCTGTGACCGGCCCCGCCAGCAGGATCGACGCCCGGATGCGGCGACACAGGTCCGGGTCCAGGTCCGCCGGGCGCACCTGCTTGGCAGTCACCTGCCAGGTATCCGGCCCCAGATCTGCCACCTCCACGCCCAGGCTCTCTATCAACAGACGCATGTCCTTCACATCACGAATCTGCGGCACATTCCTCAACACAACCGGCTGATCGGTCAGCAGGCAGGCCACCAATATCGGCAGTGCCGCGTTCTTGTTCCCGCCGGGCGTCACTTCCCCTTTCAGCGGAACTCCGCCCTGGATGATAAATTTTTCCATGACACCTCCATGAAATCGCGTTCATTGTAAGGCATAACAGGCTGTTGGGCAAATCGCAGGCCAATTAGGCTACACGCTAGAGCACCTTACACTTTTTTAATGAAGTCACCTGTCTACTCATCCTTGTTATAATGAAATTATGGATTATTTTGTGCCTGTTGCAGCAGCCATAGGCTTGCTGGGTGGGGTCGTGATTAACCACCTGGCCGATGTCCTGCCGCACGACAAGCCATTGCGCGCGCCGGTCTGCCAGAACAAGGATTGCCTGGATGTTTACACCTGGCAGCAATTTTTGCTGATGAAACCCTGCCCACATTGCGCCACCCGCCGCAGCGCCCGGAGCTGGCTCACCCCGCTCGTGCTGGCGGTTTTCGCCGTTTATCTCTGGCTAAAAGCGGATTCCGCACTTGTCTTTGGCATCGACATGGTCCTGAGCCTCTACCTGGTCCTGGTCGCGTTAATCGACCTCGAGCACCGCCTGGTCTTGCGCGTGCTCAGCATCCCGGGCCTGTTCCTGTGCGTCGCAGCCGGAATCTGGGCGCACGGCTGGCAGGCCAGCCTGCTGGGCGGATTGGGCGGTTTTGGCATCATGATGGCATTTTACCTGCTGGGCGTACTGTTCACCAAAATCCGCGCCCGGCGTCTGGGCAGCGAGAACGACGATGGCGAGGAAGCCCTGGGCTCAGGGGATGTTACCCTGGCGACGTTGCTTGGCCTGCTGCTGGGTTGGCCGCTGATCTGGTTCAACCTGCTGATGGGCATCCTGTTCGCGGGCGTGGTTAGCTTGCTGATTATTGGCATACTTTTACTACAACGCAAATACCTCCAGCAGGCCATGATGGTCTTTATCCCGTTTGGGCCATTTTTCATTGCCAGCGCATTCCTGTTGCTGCACTTCCCCGGCTGGATCAAGGCTGTCTTGTCTTGATGTAGGAATGTTGTGGGATTAATATTTTAAGAAAAGCATTCTATACTTATAATCGTTTCATTATTTTCGGGAGTGACTTATGTTTTTGGAAAACAAGGATAAAAAGCAGGGAGGCCAATCGGCGGTTGAGTTCGCACTCATCCTGCCTGTTTTGCTGCTGCTCATCTATGGCCTGCTCGAAATGGGACGCCTGGTCTTTATTTTCAGCATCGTCACCACCGCCAGCCGCGAAGGCGCGCGCTATGGCGCCGCCACGGGCCTGAATGTGGCCGGCGGCATCCCTCGCTACCAGGACTGCGCGGGCATCATGGCCGCCATCGAGAACGTGGACTTTATCAACGTGATCGACCCGGCAGATGTAACCATTTCGTACGACACCGGACCGGATGCCGCCAGTGACTTCTCCGCCTGCCCGCCGACCAACATCAATACCGGGGACCGCATCAAAATTACAATTTCTTCCCCGTTTGCCCCGATTGTGCCGCTGGTCCCGCTGGCGGCCTTTGATATTGAATCGACCACCAATCGCACGCTGCTCTCCACCATCGTGATTCCCGAAGGATCTGCCGTCGCGCCAGCCACCGCCCTGCCCACGACCACCCCGACGGCCTCCATCACCCCGACAGCAACTGAAACCTCGCTGTATTCACCGACCCCCAGCGACACGCCGACCATCACAACGACACCAACCATCACCGCCACGCCCACCACGACCTCCACCCCCACCCCCACCGGGACCGCCACCGCCACCGCCACCCCGACCGGTACGCCGTTCTCCTGCAGCATCACCCACAATGGCAGCCTGGCAAACGGCAGTTCGGCCACCTGGACGATGTACAACAGCCACCCATTCAACATCGACGCATCCTACTTTTCCTTTGACTGGAATGGCAACGATGTATTAACCAACCTGACACTGAATGGAAGTCAAATCTACGACCGCAATTCAGCGGCGGTACTGATTACCAAGAACACCCTCTATAACGGCCCCTGGACCCTCAGCCCCGGTGCAAATACCCTGACCATCACCTGGAACGGAAGCGTCAGCAGCCCTGAAGCGGAGGCCTTCTTTAATTACCTCTCCTGCACCTTTACCCTGTCCTCAGGCAACTCCGGGCAGGCTCGTACACCCACTCCAGGGGCAGCAACTGCGACCAACACACCATCCGGGCCAACAGCCACCTTCACACCGACGCACACTCCTGGTGGCGCGACGAATACCCCCACGGCCACCGCCTGTACTATTGGCCTGAGCGGTTCGCGCACCGGCAGCAATGTCAACCTGAACTGGACCAGCGCCGCCGGCGCAACCAGTTACCAGGTCTGGCGCTCGATTGATGCAGGCGCCTTCAACCTGCTCAAGACCGTGACCGGTACAAACACCACAGACACAATCCCGAGCAATACCACCCACCAGTATTACATTGTTCCGGTCGGTGGGACGTGTACCCAGAGCAATACGATCGTGATCATTCGTTAAGGATGCCAGGATATGGTATTGAATAAGAACAAGTCAAACAAACAAAAAGGACAGAGCCTGGTCGAAATGGCCATCATGCTGCCGATCATGCTGATCTTGCTGGCAGGGTTGATCGACTTCGGCCTGGCGTTCTTCTCATTCATTTCCCTGCGCGACGCTGCATCCGAAGGCACGACCTATGGCGCCATTGACGCCAGCAACACAGCCGGGATCATCCAGCGCGTGAGAACCTCTTCGACTGCGCCGGTGGACCTCTCCGACACGACCAACGTCACGGTGACCGTCACCACGGATGGCACTCCCTGCGCCGGGGAAGCCATCACCGTCACCATCGTTTACGACTACCCGATCATCACCCCCATGATTGGTGCGTTCATTGGTGGACAGACCATCCCCATTACCGCCAGTGTTACGGGCACAGTCCTAACTCCCGCTTGCCCCTAAGGAGGCAGAGAAAGACCATGAAACACTTTTTTTCACAAAAACAACGCGGTCAGGCGCTTGTCCTGATTACCCTGACCATCATAGGTACGCTGGGGCTGGCTGCCCTGGCACTGGATGGCGGGAATGCCTTCTCGCGCCGCCGCCATGCCCAGGGCTCTGCCGACCAGGCCGCCCTCGCCGCCGCCCTGGCTCGTGTAAAAGGTTTCGATTGGCAGGGTGCAGCCTATGAGCGCGCCAACGATAACGGGTTTCCTTCCACGATGGTCACCCTGCACAACCCACCCATCAGCGGGCCTTATGCCGGGAACAATGAGTACATCCAGGTCTTTATTGACGAAACCATCGAAACCTGGTTTGCACCCATCCTGGGCGTGGAAACAGTCGACTACCGGGTGGAGTCAGTAGCCCGCGGACGTCCATCCTATATCACCCCCTTTTACGACGGCAATGCCATGGTGGCCTTGAATCCATCGGCCTGTAAAGCATTCGAATTTTCCGGCAGCGGGACAACCTATCTGGTCGATGAAAATGGCATTCCCTTTTCGGGCATCTTTGTAAACTCCAATTGCGCCAACGCCATCGGCAACCCGCAGCAAGCCTTTTACCAGGGCGGCAACAGTGAAGTGACCGCCGAGCACATCCGTGTGGTGGGCGGCGCTTATTTTGACATCCTTGACCTGAACCTTACCGATGGGCTGGCGACGGGAGTGCCCCCGTATGATGACATCCAGAGCCTGTATGAACTGCCGGATATCAATAACTGCGGTTCTGCCGGGTATGTTGACCCGGTGGACAACACCATTGCCTGGCCTGGCCGCTACGACAGCTCCTTCCCACCCAACGGGGTGGAAACCCTCATGCCGGGGATTTACTGCCTGACCGACGGCATGGACATCCAGCAAGACATAACCGGTACGGATGTCGTCTTCCAGATCGTTTCCGGTGGTGTCACAATGAACGGTAATGCCGACATCAGCCTGACCGGTCGCCAGATTGCCGGGCATGTTGGTAGATTGTTGATCTACCTGGCGCCTCCCAACGGCGACACGGTTCGCATCAACGGTTCTAGCGACTCCAGCTTCACTGGAACAGTATTGGCGCCAAAAGCGCACTGCCAGTTGAACGGTACCGGCAATGGGGACGGCTTTAACTCTCAGATTATCTGTGACACCATCGACGTCACAGGCACAGCCGATCTTGAATTGACTTATGATGCCAGCGAAAACTACCAGCCATTGGTGCCTGCCACCGTGGAGTTGACCCAGTAAAAAACCAAGGTTATGTGATACAAGAGCCAGCGGGTTTGCAAACCCGCTGGCTCTTTCGCTGCTCAAATTGGCGGTATAATTCGGCCACTTGCCAAATATAAGGAGGTGCAACGACAACTTCGTTCCAGGGAAAGCAGCGCATGGCCCTGCTGGCTTGATCGCAGGGTGACGAGGAAGAGGGTTCCCGGTCGCAAGGCCGGGTAAAATCGACAGATCAGCGGAAGCCCTCCGGGCGCGCACTCGCCCGACATCTTTCCCTCCAGGTCACAATCCCAACACAAGGCTGGCTGGTGACAGCACAGACAAAATTTGGGAATGGCGCAATAGAAAGCGGCTGGCTGCCCGGCAAAAGACCGGGGCGGCCTGCTCCGCACCCTTAACTTCTGGAGGAACCCAACATGTGTGGAATTGTAGGATACATTGGCCCGCGTGATGCGACGCCAATCATATTGAACGGCCTGAAACGGCTGGAATATCGCGGCTACGACTCAGCCGGGGTGGCCGTGTTGCAGGACGGCAGGATCGAAGTCCGGCGGGATGCCGGGAAATTGCAGAACCTGGCCGACCTTGTGAATCGCGAGCCAATCAACGGCGCGCCTGGCATCGGGCACACCCGCTGGGCCACCCACGGCGCACCCAGCGCCCGGAATGCCCATCCGCACCTCGGTACCACCGGGGAAGTCGTGGTGGTGCACAACGGCATTGTCGAAAACTACCTCGACATCAAAGATGAACTGAGTGCCGAGGGAATTGAATTCAAATCGGATACTGATACAGAAACGATCGTCCACCTGGTGGAACGGCACCAATCCACCGGGCTGGACCTGACCGAGGCTGCCCGCAAGACCTTCCAGCAAATCCAGGGGGCGCACGGGATTGTGCTCATTTCGGCCCACGAACCAGACAAAATGGTTTGCGCCCGCATCGGCAATGCCGGGGGCGTGGTCATCGGCCTGGGAGATGGTGAAAATTTCATCGCCAGCGACATCCCGGCCATCCTAGAACATACCCGCCGGGTGATTTTCCTTGAATCACACCAGATGGCCATCATCACAAAAGACAAGGTCGTCGTGCAAACCCTGGACGGGAAAGCCCTGCAGCCAGAGATTCACACCGTTTCGTGGGACCCGGTGGCGGCTGAGAAGGGTGAATTCCGCCACTTCATGCAGAAGGAGATCCACGAGCAGGTGCGCGCGCTGACCGACACCCTGGCTGGCCGTATCGATTTTGAAAATGGCCGCATCCGCCTGCCGGAGCTCAACCTGACCCCTGAGCTGGCAAAACGCATTCAGAAAATTTATATCACCGCCTGTGGCACAGCCGCCTATGCCGGGATGGTGGGAAAATACCTGATTGAAAAAATTGCCCGCGTGCCGGTCGAGGTGGTGATTGGCTCTGAGTTCCGTTACAGTGACCCGATCGTCGACGAAAACACGGTGGTACTGGCCATCAGCCAGTCCGGTGAAACAGCTGATACCTTGGCCGCAATGGAAGAAGGCCGTCGTAAAGGCGCAGTGATCTGGAGCATTGTGAATGCGATTGGTTCACAGGGCATGCGCGTGGCGGATGGGTACATCTCGATGCAGACCGGGCCGGAAATTGGCGTGGCTTCGACCAAGGCCTTCACCGCCCCGTTGGTGAACCAGTATATGCTGGCCGTGCTGCTGGCCGATATGCGCGGCGTAATCGATGAGAAAACCCGCAAGCAGTTGGTGGCAGACCTGCGCCTGGTACCCGACCTGGCCAGCCAGGCCCTGAACACCGAACCGGAGGTCGAAAAGATCGCCATGTCGTTGAAGGACATCCGCGACTGCCTGTACCTGGGGCGCGGGATTAACATGCCGATTGCCTATGAAGGCGCGCTGAAACTCAAGGAAATTTCATATATCCACGCCGAGGGATACCCGGCCGGGGAAATGAAACATGGCCCGATTGCCCTGATCGACGAAAACATGCCGGTCATTTGCCTGGCGCCAAAAGACCCATGGCACGAGAAGATGATCAGCCAGATCCAGCAGGCCAAGGCACGAGGCGGGACAGTGGTAGCAATTGCCACTGAAGGTGACGAGCTGGTGAACGGCATGGCCGATCACATTATCCGCGTGCCGCAATGCCCATGGATGCTCAGCCCGATTGTCACGGTCATCCCGTTGCAAATGCTGGCCTATCATATTGCCGCCCTGCGCGGCCTGGATGTCGACCAGCCCAGGAATCTGGCTAAGAGCGTCACAGTAGAGTAGTAACAATAATATTAAAACAGAGGGTCTCCTCCGAGTTCAAGAGGAGACCCTCTTGATTCAGGGCGCACAATTGCCGTAGCCCTGACCCATCGGGAGAAGCAACAGGGATTTGCATAACAAAATTGCAAGCAGCCTAGTCAAGTTTTCCCGATATGCGAATAAAACCCTCCTTTGTAGAATGAAAACATCTTATTTGTTTTCCTTTTCATGCAAAGGAGTCATTTATGTTTCAGAAAAAGCAAAAAGGACAGGCCCTGATCCTGATTACACTATCCATTGTCGGCGTCGTCGGCCTGGCCGCGCTGGCCATTGACGGCGGGAACGCCTTCATGGTTCGCCGTGATGCCCAAGGCGCAGCAGATGCGGCTGCCCTGGCCGGAGCGTTAGCCAAACACAGGGGGGAAACAATCAGCACGGTTGCGCAGGCCCGTGCAACTTCAAACGGGTTTACCAACAATGGCACCACCAACACAGTGGTCGTCAATAACCCGCCGGGGAATAGCTGTGATGGAACGCCAGGCCCGTATTTTGGTGACTCGGAATATGTCCAGGTGCTCATCACCACCACCACAGAAACCTTCTTCGCAACAATCGTTGGCATTGCCGAAACCGAATCGTGCGTGGAGGCTGTTGCCCGCGCAAAAACCGGCGGCACGGCCGCGCCATTCTTTGGGAATGCGGTCGTGGGCCTAAACCCCAACGGGTATGGGTTTGATGCCTGGGGCAACTCAGACTGGATCATTGAAGGCGGCGGTGTTTTCACCAATGACGACGCGATCAAGAAGAATAACAAAGACAATGTAACGTTCGTAGATGGACATTGTGTCACCTCGGTAGGCGTCGCACAATACTTTACCGATTGCACCCCCAGCCAGAACAATTCTGGCATGGCCCTGGCCTACCCGGACGATATCTACGCCTTGTTGCCACCCACCCCGCCCTGTGACGGGGTGGCCTACCGCGGGGGCGATGGTCGGTTATATGAGCAGGTTGGGTACGAAGGTCGCGGCAGCATCGTGGACCATTTTGAAGATGACTATGCCCCCGGCCTGTATTGCATCACCAACGCCAATGGCAATATGCACGGCACGACTTCAGGCACAGGGGTTACATTCTATATCATGGATCCTGACTTTACCCTGCGCTTCAACGGCGGCGGAGGCTTTGCCGTCTCCGCCCCGACCAGCGGCACCTACAAAGGCATCCTGATGTTCTCCGGCATCACCGCCAGCCCGTGCACCCAGGACCTTGAATATCGCGGCAATGGCACCAGCGATAACGTTGGCACCATCTTCCTGCCCTCGGCCTGCATCGACGTGCGCGGCAACGGCAGCAGCAGCGAAACCAATTCCCAGATCATCGGGTATACGGTCAGTTCCAACGGTACAGGTGATGTTTACATCAATTATAACGACGATGACAACTACCAGATTTACACCCCGGCCACCATCGAACTAACCCAGTAAAGTCGACAAAAAAAGATGCTCGAGGGAATTCTCTTGAGCATCTTTTTGATTTAATGGGCATCTTAAGCAGGCTACCCCATGGAGACTGCCATGACATCGTAATAGGTTCCGGCCCCAAAGCCGTCGAACAAGACGTGATCACCGGGTTTAATCTGCTGTAACTGGCGCAGGAAGGCAATCGCACATGAAGCCGCGCTGACATTGCCAAAATCGGGCAGCAGCCACGGCGCCGGGAACTGGATGCCTTCCTTGAGCAGGTTCTTGGCCTTAAGCAGGTTAATCTTATAGTTGGCATGGTGCGCAATCGCCACATCGATTAATCGCCCCGGCTGGCCCATTTCAACCATCTTATGCTGGTAATCCTGATAGACGTCCAGCACCACTTCCACACCGGTTCGAACAAACAACTTGACCATGCCCATCAGCCCGGCCATGACGATCGGCAGGCCGTCCACCGGTTCATGCATCATCCCTGCCACACAGATGGAACTGGCATCTGGGCGGGAGACTTCCACCAGCGACTTGCCTGGGTGGATTTCACGCGAATGCGGGTAATACATGCGAACCTGCAGCAGGCCCTCTTCATCATAGTTTTCATGGCTGCGGCCAGCCAGCAGGTTGATGTTCTCGCCGGGCACAATGCCAATCGCGCCCATCCCATTGCCAAATAACTGCAGCGCATTTTTATCCCGTGCGTGGCTGGTAAAACGGCTCAGGCCTTCAATGCCGCCAAACAGGACGCGCTTGCCCTGTAATTCCTCGGCAATATTTATGCCGCCGGTTTCACCCAATTGTGGATTAATCGCCAGGTTAAGCGAACCCATCGACCCATCGCAGGCCTTGTGTACGGTAACTTTTAATGCATCTTCCCCAATGCCCGCCCGGCGGGAAATTTCGGCCAGGAAGTCATTCGAAACCGGACAACTGGTGCCCACCAAGACACCCTGCACGTCGCCGGGCTCCCAACCGCTGGTTTCAGCGGCAGCCTTAAGCAGGTGCGCGCCAACCTCCAACTCCAATTCAAGGTGGTCCGCTTCGTTCAGGTCGGGGATGTGGTGGCGGTGATGGAAGCCAAGTTCCGAGAGGTTCAAGATGTCTGTGGGGGCCAACTCTTCGCCAAGGCGGTTGCCAACGAAACCGGGAAGGGTATCGTTGCTATAGCTGTGCCCCCAGGCGCCATACGCGCCGCCAATGCCTAACGCGCTGTTGAACACCCGCTCAATCCCATACGGAACACCCTCACCATAAGGCAGCTGGCCGATTTCAATCCCTGGGCGCTCATAAAAGGATGGTACTGTTTCAGGGGTGGTATTCTCTGTCATGGTTGCATTCTCCTAATAGTAGATCTATTTGGAGAATATAACCCCATCCAGCGCAAGAGGCTACTCTTTTGGCCGGCAAAAACGATATAATCCAGCATATTCCCCGACTGGAGAATTGCCCGTATGCGCCCTGATTGGGATAGTTACTTTCTCAAGATCGCTTATGCCGTTTCCGAACGTTCCACCTGCGACCGTGCCTTTGTCGGTTGTGTCCTGGTGCGCGAAAAACGCATCCTGACCACTGGTTTCAACGGTTCGCCCGCCGGGCAGGATCACTGTGACGAAGCGGGCCACCTGATGGTGGAGGGTCATTGCGTACGCACCATCCATGCTGAAACAAATGCCATTATCCAGGCCGCCCTGCACGGGGTTTCCACCAAGGGTGCAACCTGCTACGTCACCCACCTGCCCTGCATCAACTGCACCAAGGCGCTCATTAACGCCGGCGTCACCCGGATTGTCTATAACGTTTCCTATCGCACCGATGAAAATGCCATGACTTTCCTGCAGGCGGCTTCCATCGAGGTGGCCCAGAAACAACTGGCAAACGAGGCTTGATGGATACACGCATATTATTGGAGGCGGTTGGCTACCTTGGCTCCATCCTGGTCGCCATCTCGCTGATGATGAAATCCCTTTTACGCCTGCGACTGATCAACCTGGTCGGGGCCAGCGTTTTCACCCTGTACGGCATCCTGATCGGCGCCGTCCCGGTCGTCCTGCTCAACGGGCTGATCGTGGGAATTGACATTTATTACCTGTACCAAATGTGGCGGCAAAAGGATTACTTCTCACTGCTGGAAGTCAATCCCGAAGGCGCCTACCTTCAACAATTCCTGACCTATTACGCCGCCGACATCAACCAGTTCCTGCCCGGCTTTAATCACAACCCCACCCAGAAAGACACCGCCCTGTTCATCCTGCGCAACATGGTTCCTGCAGGCCTGCTATTGTTTACCACCGAAGGCGAAACCGCCACCGTACGCCTCGATTTTGTTATCCCCGGCTACCGCGATTTCAAAATCGGCAATTTCCTTTACGAAGAAAATGCGGTTTTTTTCGCCAATCGCGACATCCGGCAAGTTGTCTCCTCGCCGGGTAATGCGGTCCACCAAACCTACCTGCGGCGTATGGGTTTCATTCAGCAAGAAAATGGGCTGTTTACCCGATCTATCCGCGCCTGAAAACACAATGCGCATTGCCGCGCTCGTCCTGCTCCAGTTTCGCAACCTGCTCGACAGTTTCGCCCAGCAGGGCGCGCAACAAGGCCGCATCCATCCGGCATAACCCCGGTTGATTCCCGATGACACGCCAGTACGGGCAATTCCCCAGCACCACCTGCGGCCCCCCGGCGTGCGCCTCCCAGCGGGCATCATATTGCAGGTGATTTAGATGTTCTACGGCCAGCCCCAGCCGCCGCACAGGGTTTTTCTCAGCTACGGCCTGGTTCCCCGCCGCCAACCGGGAAGCAAGCTCCCCCCAGCCCTGCTCCAGTTGCTCTGGCGTTTTCCCGGCCAGGAGCGCCTCCACCAACCCGGCCAGCCCATCCCCGGCACTCATCCGCCGCAGGCGAAATTGCTTCTGAGGTCGGCCCCTGCCGCCCAACGGCATACGCACGCCGGAAACCTCCAGCAACCCATCGGCAACCATCCCCGCCAGGTGATGGCGCGCATCCGCCCCGCCAACCTGCAAGGCCCGCGCGGCATCCGCTGAGGTCACCGATCCCTGCCGCCTCACCAGGGCGAGGATTTTTTGCCTAACACTGCTCCGGGTCATGACATTCATCATCCTTTTGTCATATCTTATTTATGCAAACGTATTTTAGCATAAATAAGTTGCGTAATATTTCACATCCAACTATAATCCAGTCGTGAGTTTGAACTGGGAAGCGACCTATGCCATCGCCCTGGCCCTGAAGGGAAAGTACCCCGAGGCGGACCTGCAAGACGTTTCTCTCCAACAAATCTACCAGTGGACGATTGCACTGGATGAGTTCGAAGACGACCCGGCCCTGGCCAACGATGACATCCTGGCCCGGATTTACCAAGATTGGTTTGAGGAGACCCTTTCATGAGCAATTTAGAACTCAACTCCCCCGGCTACAGCATTCCACCAGAAATGGAACACACTGTCGCCATCACCACCCTCGATAAAATTTACAATTTTGGTCGGCGCTCCTCCATCTGGCCGTTGATGTTCGGCCTGGCCTGCTGCGCCATCGAGATGATCGCCGCACAGGCCGCCCGTTATGATCTGGCCCGCTTTGGCATGGAAGTCATGCGCCCCAGCCCGCGCCAGGCTGACCTGATGATCGTCTCCGGCACTGTCACCAAGAAGATGGTCCCCGCCATTGTGCGCCTTTACAACCAGATGCCCGAGCCGAAATATGTCGTGGCTATGGGTGCCTGCGCTTCCGGTGGCGGCCCTTTCAAGGAAGGCTACAACGTGGTGGCGGGCATCGATAAATTCATCCCCGTAGATGTTTACATCCCCGGCTGCCCGCCCACCCCGCAGGCGCTGGTCTATGGCCTGATCAAGTTACAGGAAAAAATTGACCGGCAGTCCCTTAAAGAAGTGCGCTGGTACAAGAAGGGCGAAGACAGTGTTTCCATCCCAATTCCTTACCTCGGGCCTGACCTGATCGACCCGCGCCGCATCCCTGAGATCAAGAGCAAAGCCGCTGAGTTGGCCAACACACCCGCCAAGCCACAGGCATAGGAGAGAGCCATGACCACACCCGCAATTGAAACCCTCGACCTTGCCGCAAAATTCCCCGATGTCGTGACTGCCGATACCCGCCCCGGCTATTCCGGCTGGCTGGTGCAGGCCGCAAACCTGACCGAGTTTGCCACCTTCGTGCGCGACGAGCTGGGCTACGATTTATTGTCCTCCGTTACCGGCGTGGATTACCTGGCTGAAAACCTGTTCGAAGTCGTGTATCACGCCTACAAAACCACGGGGGGGCCTGCCCTGGTCTTCAAGGTGCAGATCCCCCGCCAGGACCCGGCCGAAATCGATTCGGTCACGCCCATCTGGCCCGGCGCAGACTTCCAGGAACGCGAGATCTGGGACCTGTTTGGGATTAACTTCAAGGGACACCCTGACCTGCGTCGCATCCTGATGTGGGAGGGTTTCCAGGGTCACCCGATGCGCAAGGATTGGAAGGAAGCCTTCTACGAAGAAGAAGCCAAGCCGTTCAAGAGCCGCTGGCCGGACGGAAACCATGTCTATTCCGAAAACAAGAACCCGTTCAGCGACAACATCATGTTTGAGGCCGGGTTCGACCCCGAAAAGTGGACCCCGACCGACCCGGAAGAAGCGCTGTACAAATCGCTCAAAAACTATAAGACCGAGATCAATGACGGCATTAAGACCGATCATATTGTGATTAACATGGGCCCGCATCACCCGTCCACGCACGGCGTGTTCCGAGCGGTGGTGGTGGTCAACGGCGAAGAAGTGGTCAGCCTGAAACCTGTCATGGGGTACCTGCACCGCAATCACGAAAAAATTGGCGAACGCAACACCTACCTTCAGAATATCCCGTATACCGACCGGTTGGATTATTTCAACAGCATGTCCAACAACTGGGCCTATGCCCTGGCGGTAGAAAAACTGATGGGCATCCAGGTTGCCGAGCGCGCGGATTATATCCGCGTGATCATGGCCGAACTGAGCCGCATCCAGAACCACCTGATTCTGTTTGGCATGCTGTGGAACGACCTGGGCGCGTACTTTACGCCCGCCCTGTATGTCTTCCAGGAACGTGAACTGATTCTCGATATCTTCGAGGCAGTGTCAGGCGCGCGCATGATGTGCAACTACTACCGCTTTGGCGGGGTTGTGCGCGACATCCCTGAAGACGCGATGAAGAAAATCAAAGACCTGGTCTTTGACCGCCTGCCCAAGAAGATGGAAGAGTTCGAACGCCTGATGAGCGAGAACGAAATCTTTATCTCGCGCATGAAGGGTATTGGCACGCTGAGCGCCGAGGATGCGATCGCCACCTCGATGACCGGACCGATGTTACGCGCTTCGGGCGTACCCTACGACATCCGCCGGGCGGACCCGTACGGCATTTATGATCGCTTTGATTTCAAAGTGGCGGTACGCCACAATGGCGACCTGATGGATCGTTACCTCATCCGCCTGGATGAAATCCAGGAATCGCTCAAAATCCTGCAACAGGCCATTCAGCAAATCCCCGAAGGACCGATTAATAGCCAGAAACCCACCTACCAGGTGCGCGTCCCGGCCGGCGAAGCCTACGGGCGCATCGAAGGCCCCAAAGGCGAGCTCGGGTTCTATGTGCTTTCAAACGGCAAAGCCAACCCGGCCCGTTATCACGTCCGTTCGCCTTCCTTCATCAACCTGACCTCGCTGGAAATGACCTGTGTCGGCACCAAGATCGCAGACTTTGTGACCATCCTGGGCGCGGTGGATATCGTGCTCGGTGAACTTGACCGCTAGGAGTGTGAAACATGTATGGTAAAGGCTTAATCAAAGGCTTGGGCGTCACCGCCAAACGTTTCTTCGACTCCTATGTGGAGGACATCCGCTGGTTCTTCCGGCGGTACGACCGGGTGGAATTCCGCTCTGGCAAGGACCAACGCGGCACATTCACCATTGAATACCCTGAACAGCGGGTTGCCGAGACGGAAGAATTCCGCTACATCCCCTTCCTCGTCTATGATGAAAAACCGGACGGAGAAAAGGAAGTGCGCTGCACCTCCTGTGGCATTTGCGCCAAGGTCTGCCCGCCGCAATGCATCTGGATCGTGCGCACCAACGACCCGGCCACCGGCCGCCCGGTACCTGTACCGGCTGAATTCTTCATTGACGCCGATGTGTGCATGAACTGCGGCTTTTGCGCCGAGTACTGCCCGTTTGATGCGATCAAGATGGATCACGATTTTGAGATTGCCGGGCCAAACCGCAACCTGCTCAACAAGGAAGCCCTGCTCAAATCGGCCAACTACTACCAGTCCATTCGCCCGCTCAATTACGCCCGCGAAGAGGAAGCGCGGCGCGCCAAGGAAGCTGCCAAGGCCGCCAAGGCCGCTGAAAATACAGCCGCCGCATAGCACGATCAAAACAGCCAGCAGGTTGAAAGTGGTATACTTTCAACCTGCTGGCTGTTTAAGCGCAGACATCTTTTATTGATAGGAAAACCATGACACAGATTACCTACGAAACCATCATGGCCGCCCTGGGAACCGTGCAAGACCCCGATTTACACCAAGATCTGGTTATCCTGGGCATGGTGCGTGATGTAAAAATTGACGGCAGTTAAGTCTCGTTCCCTGTCATGCTGACCACCCCGGCCTGCCCCCTGAAAGGCAAGATTGAAAAAGACGCCCGCGATGCAGTACTGGCGACTGGCGCGGGTAAGGTGAACATCAAAATGGATTCGGATGTGCCGCATGACGGCCGCAACCGCGGTATTGTCACCACGCCCATTCGCAATGCCATTGCAGTGGCTTCCGGCAAGGGTGGCGTGGGCAAAAGCACCGTCTCGGTTAACCTGGCGGTTGCCCTGGCGCAGAGCGGCGCGCGCGTTGGCCTGATGGATGCCGATATTTACGGCCCGAACCTCCCCACCATGCTCGGCGCGCCGCGCATGCCCACCCCCAAGGAAAACCGCCTGATGCCTGCAGAGGCGCATGGCGTAAAACTGATGTCCATGGGCTACCTGGTCAAACCCGGCCAGCCGCTCATCTGGCGCGGCCCAATGCTCAACAGCGCCATTCGCCAGTTCTTGAGCGATGTGGAATGGGGCGAACTGGATTACCTGATCATTGACCTGCCGCCCGGCACGGGCGATGCGCCGCTCTCGCTGGCCCAGGCCCTGCCGCTTTCCGGTGTGGTAATCGTTACCCTGCCCCAGCAGGTCTCACTGGAAGATGCCAGCCGCGGCCTGGAAATGTTCCGCACATTGAATGTGCCCATCCTCGGCGTGATCGAAAACATGAGCTATCTGACCCTGCCCGACGGCACGAAGATGGATGTTTTTGGCCAGGGTGGTGGTGAAGCCATGGCCAACCACTACGAGGTACCCTTCCTCGGCGCAATACCAATGAACCCCAGCGTACGGATTGGCGGCGATAACGGAACCCCGATTGTGGTGAGCCAGCCCGAAAGTGATGCCGCGAAGGCCATGCTTGTGCTGGCCGAAACGGTTGCCGCGCGCGTCAGCATTGCAGCCCTGAGCGGCAGCAATGAAATCCCCATATCGATTGAATAACCTGACTGGTACCCTTATGCAACCCAATATATATGGCATCCGCTTTACCAAGGTAGGGAAGATTTATCATTTTGACGCCAGCCATGTTGACGACCTGAAAGTTGGCGAGCATGTGATCGTGGAAACCAGCCGCGGACGACAAATTGGCGAGGTGATCCAAAAGCTGGAAACCCTGCCAGCCCCGCCGCCGGACGGCACCTGGAAGAGTGTTGAACGCCGCGCCACCCCGGCAGACCTGGTGCTGCGCCAGAGCTGGAATCAGAAACAGATCGAAGCCATGGTCAACTGCCGTGAACGTGCTTCCCAGCTTCATTTGCAGGATGTGAAAATTATCGCAGCCGAATATACCTTTGACGGCGCGCGCCTGGCCTTCCTGTTCAGCTCGGAGAAGGAAGACAAGGTTGACCTGAAATCGCTGCGCAAGGATATGCAGAAACTCTATCCGGAGACCCAGGTGGAGATGCGCCAGATCGGCCCGCGTGACGTGGCCAAGATGCTGGGCGGCATGGGCGCCTGCGGCCTGGAGACACGCTGCTGCTCGAAATTCCTGACCGATTTCAGCCCGATCTCGATCAAAATGGCCAAAGAACAGGGTATTTCGCTCACGCCCAACGAAATCACCGGCATGTGCGGACGCCTGCGCTGCTGCCTGATTTACGAATATGAGCAGTATGTGGCCGCCCGCAAGGAATTGCCCAAGCGCAACAAGCGTGTGGTGACCCCGGACGGCGAAGGCAAGGTGCTGGATGTTTACCCCCTGCGCAACGTACTGCTGGTGGAACTGGAACCCAAAGGCACACAGGGAGACCGACCCGAGCGCCCCGTCCGTAAGGAATTTCACCGCGACGTACTGGAGCCTTGGGACGAACTAGAAGCCCTGCGCCGCAAAGCCGAAGCCCCCTGTGACCGCCATGAAGGCGGCGGCTGCGATTGCGGCAAGGATAAAAAAGCCAAACAAAACTAACATGACCGAAAACGAACTGCAGCCCGGTGTGTGGCAAGAACAACGAAAAATCCTGGTCATCCTGGCCCATCCGGATGACCCGGAATTTTTTTGCGGCGCAACCCTGGCGCGCTGGGCGCAGGCCGGTCATGAGATTACTTACCTGCTGCTGACTTGCGGCGACAAGGGCCGCAATGACCACAACCAGCACATCCCCGGCACAGAACTGTGCGCCCTGCGCCACAAGGAACAACGCGCCGCCGCAGCCGTGATTGGCGCACGCGAGGTACACTTCCTCGATTACCCGGACGGCTACCTGATCCCAGACCTGGCACTGCGCCGTGACATCACCCGCGCCATCCGACGCTTCAAGCCGGATATCCTCGTCAGCTGCGACCCGCAAACATTGTTCGCCACCTACGGCATCAACCACCCGGATCACCGCGCAGCCGGGCAAGCTGTGCTGGACGCCGTCTTCCCGGCTGCCGGGAATGAACTGTACTTCCCCGAATTGCTGGAGGAAGGCCTGCCCCCGCACATGCCTGCCGAAGTCTGGGCTTCGCTGACCAACCAGGCCAACGTACACATGGACGTGAGCGACCTGTGGGAATTAAAAATCCGCGCCGTGCTGGAGCACAAAAGCCAGGTCGGCGACCCGGAAAAACTCAAGGAACGCCTGCGTTCCCGTCACACCGAAGACTCGACGCCGGAAGCGCCGCGCTATGAAGAACGCTTCAGGCGGGTGGTGTACAAATGAACCGTACCGCTCCAGCCTTCCTCGAGCCGCCCCGCCGGGTGGTTTCGCTGGTGCCTTCCTTCACCGAAAGCCTGTTCGACCTCGGCTTTGGGCAGGCCGTGGTCGGCGTGACCGATTTCTGCCTGCATCCCACTGAAAAACTAAAGGACCTGCCTCGCCTGGGCGGCACCAAAAATGCCCGCCCGGCAGATATCCAGGCCCTGCAGCCCGACCTGGTGGTTGCCAACCAGGAGGAAAACACCCCGCAGGGGATACGTGCGCTGGAGCAAGCCGGGCTGACCGTCTGGCTGACCTTCCCACAAAGCGTGGCCGAGGCCCTGCTAGACCTGCGCACCCTCTCGGATATGTTCCAGAGCCGCAACGCCTACATCGCCATCGACATGCTCGAACGCAGCCTGGATTTCGCCCGCGCCGCGCGCGAAGACCTGCCGCCCATCCGTTATTTTTGCCCGATCTGGCAGGGACAGTCTGGTGCAGAAAACTGGTATATGACCTTTAATCACCAGACCTACATGCACGATTTGCTGGCCTATTTTGGCGGCCAGAACTGCTTCGCAGATCGCGTGCGGCGACACCCGCTGGAGGCAGACCTCGGGCTGGCCCCGCCTCAACCTGCTCCCGAAACGGAAGTGGATACCCGCTACCCGCGAGTCTCGTTAAGCGAGATTCGGGCCGCTGACCCGGAAATCATCCTGCTGCCAAGCGAGCCGTTTGAATTTAATGAAACCCATCGCCAGCAATTGCTCGAAACGCTTGCAGGGACAAGCGCCGTAAAAAACAACTGCATCCACCTGCTGGATGGTTCGCTGCTCACCTGGCACGGCACACGGATTGGCAAGGCCCTGCCCGTGCTGGAGGAACTCTTTACGAGTGATTACCCAGCGGAATAAGACCCGCAAAGGAGAAAAAATGGACCTGTTGGCTGAAGCACAAAAATTATTCCCTTACACCCAGGCCATGCGTCGGGACTTCCACCTGCACCCCGAACTGGGCTTTCAGGAATTTCGCACGGCAGGCATTGTAGCCAAGGAGTTGCAAGACCTGGGCCTGGAAGTAACCACCGGCGTGGGGAAGACCGGCGTGGTGGCAATGATTGAGGGCGGCAAGCCCGGCCCGGTGCTGATGCTGCGCGCCGACATGGACGCGCTGCCCATCCTTGAAGATACTGGCGCGGAATATGCCTCGCAAAACCCGGGGGTGATGCATGCCTGCGGGCATGACGGCCATACCGCCATCCTGCTGACCGTGGCCAAACTGCTGAACGGGATGAAAGACGAACTGCCCGGCTCGATCAAACTGGTCTTCCAGCCTGCCGAGGAAGGCATGGGTGGCGCGGAAGGCATGATCAAAGACGGCGTAATGGATGGTCCCAAAGTGGATTATGTGCTTGGCCTGCACCTGTGGAACGAGAAACCACTCGGCTGGCTGGGCGTGGCCGCCGGGCCGTATATGGCCGGTGCAGACGAGTTCAAAATGCAGATCACCGGCAAAGGCGGGCACGGCGCGCAGCCGCACACCACCTTTGACCCGATTGTGGCCGGGGCGCAGATTGTCACCGCCCTGCAAAGTATCGTTGGCCGCAATGTGCCACCGGTTGAAACGGCAGTGGTCTCGGTGACCACCTTCCATGGCGGCGATGCGTTTAATGTCATCCCCCAGCGCGCCGAGCTGACCGGCACCATCCGTACTTTCAAGCCCGAAGTTCGCGAGATGGTGCTGCGCCGCTTTGAAGAAACCGCCAAAGGCGTCGGCGCAGCCATGAATTGCCAGGTGGAAGTGCAGTTCTTCCACACCGCCCCGGCCACCATCAACGACGCCGGGATTACCGAAATTGTCCAGCAGACCGCCCGGCGGGTGCTGCCCGAAAGCCATGTAGATGAAGGCAACATGATCACCATGGGCTCGGAGGACTACGCCTTCTTCCTGGACAAAGCCCGCGGCATGTACTTCTTTGTCGGCTCGGCCAATGCCGAACGCAACTTGATCTACAGCCACCACCATCCCAAGTTTGACTTCGACGAAGCAGCGCTGCCACGCGCCGCCGCGCTGCTGGCCTCGGCTGCTGTGGATGTCTTGCAACAGGCCTAAAAATCATTACAATAGCAATATCACTTAACAGGGTGACCATCAACGTCATCCTGTTTTTATTTCTATCAAGAATGCGGTAAAAAATATGAACAAAACCGATCTGCAAACCCTGCTTTCGTACAGCGCATGGGCCACCAACAAACTGCTGGCAGCCTGCGAGGGCATCACGCACGAGGAATTCTTTCGCCCATTAGCGCCCAACCCCGGCTGGCAAACCCTGTGGGCCACCCTGGCGCATATGCTGGACGCAGAATACGGCTGGCGTTGCGCCTTGCAATCACAAGACTCAAGCAACATCCTGACGGGCGACGACTTCCCGAATCTGCCTGCCCTGCAACACCGCTGGCAGGAGGAGCATGCTGCCTGGGCCAGGTACCTCGCCAGCCTGCCCGAAACAAATATTCACAAAGGCTACGGCGCAGAACCCGAATCCACGATGCTGGTCTGGCAGGTGGTTGTGCATGTCGTCAACCATGCCACCCAGCATCGCAGCGAAGTTGCCGCGTTCTTAACTGGCCTGGGCCACTCGCCCGGCGAACTGGATTTTGACCTTTACCTTCAAGGGAGCCCTAGCAAACTATGAAACGCATCCTTCTTGTCACCCTGACCTTTTTGTTCCTCACCGCCTGCGCCACACCTGTCGAAGAGGCCGCCGCGCCGGAATTCGACATCCGCGGCAAGTGGACGTATACCATGACCGCCAGCGATGGCAACACCTATGACGAAGGCACCATCACCTTCAGCGGCCAGCCCCAGGCCGGGACCTACCAGCAGGTTAATTTCTATCAGATTACCTACGAAGGTACCTATACGGTCAATGGGAACTCTCTGCAACTCTCCGGCCATGAAACCTGGCAGGGCACCATCAGTGATGCCAATACCATCAGAGGGCCCTGGGAACGAGACGGCGCGAGTGGGTTTTTCACCGCCAACCGTTAAACGATCTTAAGTCCGCCGCCTAAACGCTCAAACCTAAACTAAAGTCTAACATCTAAGGTCTAAAGTCTACCCATGCTCACCGACCCCAACTGGAATTGCCACCTGCGCGCCTTGCTGCTCGACGACTCGGGTCGCATCCTACTAACTGAAACTGAACAGGGCTGGGACCTGCCCGCTGCCAGCCTGCCACAATACATTTCACCCATGGGCAACCCACTCATTGCCCAAACCTTCAATGCCAGCATCAACGGCCAATTCCACCCGCTCTATTGCGCCTGGTTCAAAACCAACGTCGATGAAAAATGGGGTCGCCGCATCTACCGGCTTGAGGTGCTCACCCCCGGATGGAACCCGCCCGACCATTGCCGCTGGTTCCACCTCGAAGAACTGGCATCCCTGTCGCTGGCCGACCCCGAACTACCCGACACCCTGCACACACACCTGGCCGCCCGTACTTCCCCCAAAACAGCCCCGTGGGCCAGACCGGGCTGGTATGGCGAAACACTAAACTGGATACACGAAAATCTCGAAAATCAAAACCGACCACTATCCGGCCCGCCCGAACTGGTTAAAACCTGGGCGCTTTCCATTGTGCTACGCCTGCCCACCCAAAGCGGTCTGGCCTATTTCAAAGCCGCCTGCTTCTCGCCGCTCTTCGGCAACGAAGCCGCCAGCACCCAATTCCTGGCCCAACGCTTCCCCGGGCAGGTGCCCGCTCCGCTGGCAGTGGACATCCCCAACAACTGGCTGCTGCTGGAGGATTTCGGCAAGGCGCTATACGAAAACAAGACTCCTGAAATCCGCGTCGAAGCCCAGCGTCGCTATGCCCAACTCCAGATTCAGTCCATTCCGCATCTCGATTCGTTGCTGCAAAATGGCTGCCTCGACCGGCGGCTGGCGTGGATGCAGGAGAAGATTCCCTATGTCCTGCAAGCGGAGGAAATCGCCCGCGTGCTGGCGCCCGATGACCTGGCCATCCTTAAACAGGCCGCACCCTGGCTGGAGGCGCGCCTCCGCGCACTTTCAGACATGGGCATCCCAGCCACGTTGGTACACGGCGACCTGCACGAGGGCAACATGGCCGCGCCAAACGGCCAGCCGCTCTATTTTGACTGGACAGATGCCTGCATTTCACACCCGTTCATGGACCTGCTGGCCCTGCTCTGGGAGGAAGACGAAACTGCCCGCGAATCCCTGCTGGCCGCCTACCTGCAGCCCTGGCAGGAACACCTCAGCCTGAGCCAGGAAACCCTGCGCCAGGCCTGGGAACTGGCCAAACCGATCACTGCCTTCAACCAGATCATTTCTTACATCAGCCTGGAGCGTCACCAGAACGACGGCCTGCCGGTAAATGTACTCTTTGGGGCGGAAGAAGACCCGTTCATGAATATTTTGCTGGAAGCCATCAGGAGCAAAACATGACCATCACCATCCGCGCTGTTTCACCAGACCTGCCCGAGGCAACCGCCCTGCTGGCCGAACTGGATGCCCACCTGATGGCGCACCCCTATCCGCAGGAAAGCCGCCATGCCTTCAACATCGAACGCCTGCTGCGCGAGAACGTGGCCTTCTTCGTGGCCAAGGTGGACGGCCAGCCCGCCGGGTGTGGCGGCATCAAGTTGTTTGGCCAGGAATACGGCGAAATCAAACGCATGTATGTCCGCCCGGCCTTTCGCGGGCGCGGGTTGGGAAAGGCCATGCTGGCTCAACTGACTCAATTCGCCAGCCAACACGGTATTGCCTTGCTGCGCCTGGAAACCGGTATTTACGAGACGGAAGCGATTGGGATGTATGAATCCTTTGGCTTCCGGCGCTGCCCGCCGTTTGGGGACTATCACGAAGACCCGAACAGTATCTATTTTGAAAAAGCCACATCATAGTTTCGCCACTGGCAAAGTTGGGGATTGAATTAATCCGCCGGATCTCTTACGATTCTTTTACCAGCAGTGTCTTGTTGACAAGGAGAAAAAGATGAACGCATGTCCAGAATGTGGCTCAACCGAGATTATCCCCAACCTGCTTGTTTTCGCGGACGAAGCTTTGCTCGGGCAACGCCCTCCCTATGTTAAATTGATTGAACCAAAGCCCGAAAAGCCGCCCTTCATCTGGAGTCCCAGGTCTGTTGCCACGGGCTTCCGGGCAGCCATCTGTGGCGCCTGCGGATACACGCGGTTTTACACGGAGCACTATGCAAAACTGCTCGAAGCACACAGGCAGGGATACACCAGCCAGCAAGATGAATTAAAAATCGTACCAATTTAATGAACATCCTCATCTCCACCCTGGGTTCACGCGGAGACACACAACCCTACCTGGCGCTGGCTGTCACACTCAAACGCGCCGGGCATCACGTCACCATCACCGCCCCGGCCAGTTTTACAACGTGGATACAGTCCTACGGCATCAGCGCCCACCCGGTGCAATTCAACCCTCACGAGGTGATGGTATCTCTTTCCAAAAGCAGGAATCCCCTCCAGGCCATGCGTACCATGCAGGAAGTCATGAACACCGGTGTCATGCAAGCCTTGGATGAATGCTGGCAGGCCGCGCAGGAGTCGGATTTCCTGATCCAGACCGGCACCGGCAGCGGCGCGCTGGAAATTGCCGGCACGCGCGGCATCCCGGTGGCGTTTGCCTACCTGGTGCCCATGCCACCAACCCGGGCCTTCCCCTCGTTCATGCTGCCGTTCCGGTTTTCGCTGGGGGGCAGATACAACCACCTGACCCATACCCTCGTCCGGCAAATGCTGTGGCGCGGCATGGGCGGGCCAACCCTCAATCGCTGGCGCACGCGGCTGAACCTGCCCGCCTGGCGTTCAGAAGAACAAATGCTCGGCTTTGCCCGGCAGGTCGGTGCGCCTTCGCTCTACGGATTCAGCCAACATGTGATTCCCAGGCCAGCTGATTGGGGAGAAGAACATCACATCACCGGCTACTGGTTCCTGGATGAACCGCCCGGCTGGCAGCCACCCGAAGACCTGCTTCGTTTCCTGGAGGATGGCCCACCGCCTGTCTACATCGGCTTTGGCAGCATGAATCACCACAACCCGAAGCAGCAAACCCAGCTGGCCTTAAAGGCCCTGGAAATCAGCGGACAGCGCGGTGTGCTGGCCACAGGCTGGGGCGGACTGGATCGCCTGCCTGCCGCCAAAAACACCTTTTTTGTGGAGGATGTGCCGCATGCCTGGCTGTTCCCGCGCATGGCGGCCGTCGTGCATCACGGCGGCGCAGGCACAACCGCCGCCGGGCTGAGGGCGGGGATCCCCAACATCATTGCGCCATTTGGCGGCGATCAGACCGCCTGGGGAGATTGGGTAGCAAAGCTGGGCGTCGGAGTGCAGCCTGCCACCGGGCAGCAACTGAAAGCCGGGAAGCTGGCGGAGGCAATTCATACCGCCATCAGCGACCAGGCCCTGCGCACCCGCGCCGCCGCACTGGGAGAGAAAATCCGCGCTGAGCATGGGGTTGCCCGGGCCGTGGAAGTGCTGGAACAGCACGCCAGGGCGACGCAATAGTTGCCCGCCAGGGAAATTTTCTGTATAGTTATAGCTATCCAATGGCGCGTTCGGGCATCCTCCGCCATGAAAGCCCCATCTAATCTTAAATAAGGAAGTCGCCATGCCTGCTCAATTGTTCAACTGTCCTTCCTGCGGCGCGCCGGTCATCCCACGCGGCAAGGCTGCCGTTTTAAATTGCCCGTATTGCCATGCATCGGTGGTCGTGCCAGAGGAACTGCGCCGCGCCACGGGAAGCGCCAACTGGGGCACGCTGGTATACGATGGCTTTGTCTCCAACCACAACGACTGGCTGGTCGGGGAGCATAGCAGCGAGTATTTCGCGCCGGTGACCCAGGCCATCATAAACGGGCGCTATCGCTGGGAAGCCAGGGTGAACAAAGCCAGCAGTATTGTCACCTCCTGGCTGACAGGTTACCCGGTTACAGATTTTCACCTGCTGGCAAATTGCAAACACATCCGGGGCAGCCGAGCCGAGAGCAGCTGGGGCGTAATCTACCGGATTCAAGACCGGCATAATTTCTGTTACTTTCGTATCACCGACAACCGTCTGTTTTCTGTGACCGTGCAGCAAAATGGTGAATGGAAGCCGCTGGTTGATTGGACGAACAGCAACGCAATCAAGCCCGACGGTGTCAACCAGCTGGAAGTGATTGCCCAAGGCAAGCGACTTGCCTTCCTGATTAACGGACAGGTGGTCAACGAATTGGACGATTCGCACTTTGATGGCGGTCTGGTCGGGCTGGCCGTGGAGGGTTATAAGGTTGGTGAGGAAATCACTTACGACTTTTTGGACATCCTGTTACGCGCGCCATGATGCAAGAAGGGTCAAAGTGACGTTACCATTAAAGATGAAGGGAGATCTAAATGGCTGAAAACAAAACCAAACCCACCACGGCGTCTGTGGAGGACTTCATTGCCAACATTGAACATCCCCGCCGCCGCAGCGACGCATTGACCGCCCTGAAAATGTACAGGGAAATCACCGGGCTGAATCCGGTCTTGTGGGGGCCTTCGATTATTGGCTTTGGTTCACTACATTATATGTATGAGACTGGGCGCGAGGGAGACATGCCCGCTGCCGCTTTTTCGCCGCGCAAAGGGTACATGACCTTTTATGTCGGCGACGAATTCGAAGGCGCAAGCCAGCTCTATGCCAGGCTCGGCAAACACAAAAAATCGGTGGCCTGCCTGTACATCAACAAACTGGATGATGTTAATCTTGACGTGTTGCGTGAAATCATCACCCGCCAATACCGCAAGGATACGAAATTAAATGAATAAAAACAAACCAGACGCCGCAGGCAAGACCTGGACGAACATCGGATGGGGGTTGGCGATTCTGTTCGTGGGCAGCATCCTTTGGTCGATGTGGGAGGAGACCCTACTACCATTGATTCGGTCCGGCAACACCCGCTCCCTGTGGCTGCACCTGGTCGGCATGCCAATCATCCTGCTCGGGACGGGTATCTTTGTGTACGGGGGAATTGTGTTTGTACGCGCCACCTTTGCAGCCCTGGCAGATTCTGGATTAATCGAGAATATGCGCGTGATCAAAGGCGAACTGGCGGGGGATAAAAGGAAGGCACAATGGGCCAATGCCGGCCTGCTGGTGCAATCCTGGCTGCCCGGCCTGGGCTGGCTGGGGTTTGGTTTTGCGCTGATTGCGCTGGGGGGATTTTTGATCAACCTGTGAAACGGAATAAACCGAAAAGGTATTGTAAAAACATCCCATTAAGGGTATAGTGAAATAAAGCACGAACGGCTTTCAAACCAAGGGGTCGGGGATGGGCCATAAAAAACTGCTCGGTGCAATTGTCCTGAGTACCTGCCCTGTCGTAGCAGGTTGCTCAACAGTTGCGGAACCCACCTTCCCTGAGCCAGCCAGGCTCAAAACCATATATCTATCCCCACTGCTTCATCCATCCAAAAATCCTGGCTTCACCATAGCGTCAGTCATCCAGTGCTGAGGCGCGTATCGTGTTGCCTGCGCCGGGTCAAACCCTGTAGGACATCTCGGGAAGGAGATGGAAATGAAAATTTTCATCGAAGGTGGGTACGAAAACAAACCAGCACTTTCTACATTAAGCAATGAACTGTACGGCCGGATGTATGCCTCGCGGGGCATCCGGGATTTTTACTATGGTTTCACAGCCTTTGGGACGGGGTACGAAAAGAACTTCTCACAGATTTCCTTTGATGGGAAGTCCACCCAGGCCCTGACGGAGTTCATCAAAATCGTCAGCAGCCGATTCAAGATCTTCCGCGTGGAAGCGGAAGATGAAGAACTGGAGCAGGAGGCCGTCGCAGCGTGGGAGAAAGACCACACTCAAAACCCAATTCCCAAAAAAGTGGCGTTACCGTTGGTCATACTCAGGCTACCCGCGGAGGCCGACACGTTCGAAATTTTCGGCAAGAATTATCGATTTAAATCCAGGGACGGCAAGGAACGGCTGATCGTGACCAACAAATATACCCCCGAAGGGTTGGCGGATGCCAAATCACGTTTCCATCTTGTCAACAGGGACGAGTACAAAACCATCCATGACGAGTTTGGGGCGCCAGAAGAACCAGAAGCGGCGGTTGAGTAACCGGAAGGAGAACCCAGCATGGGACGCATTGCACAACTACAGGTGATATGCAAACATTGTGGCAAGACAACCAATGTATTTGTCGAAGAAAGCAACGCAGCCAGCGCCGTGGTCAAGTGTGAACATTGCAGAAACATCTTTGAGTTTGGCCCTGGCACGTAATACAAACCCATTGGGTATGTTTCAGGAATACCGCAATGGGCGATCATAGAAAAGGAGAATCAATGAAAGATGCCCGCGCCGATTTCTTCCGAACAAACTTAAAGGTTCTCTTACTATGCGCCGCCCTGGTTCTCGCTGGCTGTGCACCGGTCATCTCTACCGAAAACGCGGAGGATTTGGCCTGGCTGAAGACCTACCCGATCGCAGCGAAAAAGTCCTGGGGCGATACAGCCTGGCAGCACAACAACGACGGGAAATTTTTCGTTTCAGGTTTCGTCCAGAATCTAGATGGGACGATTTCGGGATTCGCCTACGAGTGGGATGTTCGTAACGAAAATGGCACGAAATATGACTGGTTGTCAATGGATGGGCAATATTTTCCGGGTACGCCAATCACCTGTCTGGCCGTCTCACCGGATGAAAAGCGCATTGCCCTGGGCACGCTGGTTGGACCAGTCATCCTGTGGGATGTCAATGCGTCAAACAGCGCCGAGGATGTTTACTACCTCGAAGGACATACCGAGGCCGTCAAGGCTGTTGCCTGGTCGCCGGACGGCAAGTTGATTGCATCTGGCGGATACGACAACACCGTCCGCGTATGGAACGTGAGCCAGGAGGTTCACTCTGGCGTTGAGCCTTTGCAGGAGACCTTGCGGCTGGACACAAACTACAAGGTTCAAAGTATCTCGTTTGCGCCAGAGGGGGAGATTCTCATCTTCGGGACGGAGGGCGGCGTCGCAGCCATTGACCTGGCGACAAACGAGGTCATCCTGGATGTCTCCGGTAAACCACTTGCGCAGCTGGGGCATAGCCTGACATGGTCGCCGGATAAAACGACAATGGCAGCCGGGTCATTCGACGGCAAAGTGTTCTTCTTCACGTTCGAGGAGGGCAGGTTCAGTCAAAATGTGGATTTGATCGAAGTCAGCAAGAGTGGATCGATCCTTGCCCTGGATTACTCACCCGATGCCACGATGCTGGTTCTTGCTTACCCGAATATGATCCACGTTTGGGATCTGGAAACAGCGAAAACAATCAAAAGATTCAGCGCAGGGGAAGACCTGTTCTTTAGCAGTGTTTCATGGTCCCCAGATGGCCGCTATATCGCCGTCACCTACAGCGATGGAACGCTGCGCATCATTGGGATTGAGTAAGTAATGGCTGGCCTGTCGGCATGGCACAAACCAGACGGATAATTCAGAACAACAGGAGGAAGCGATGACAACCACAATTAATGATTTAACAATCGCACTACACCAGGCGATTCAGGCAAATGACGCAAAGATGGTGCTGGAAGCACTGGAACATGGCGCAGATGCGAATAGCCGTAATGGCTACGGAATCGCTGCCCTAAAGTATGCGATGACTTTTGGCAACGTGGATGTAGCAAAGGCGCTACTCGACCATGGGGCAAAGGTGAAAGACGAGGATATCCTGCCAGAGCTGGCTGCTTACGGCCGCGGCGGGGCTGAAATGGCCAAGCTGCTGCTGGAGGCGGGCGCCGATGTGAATGAAAGAACCCCGGGAGGGTACACGCCCCTGATTATTGCAGCTGGTAGGGGCTATACGGATATCGTCAAAGTCCTGCTGGAAGCTGGCGCTGATGTGCATGCAGTAGGCGAAAGTAACCGGAAGGCGAAAAGCCTGGCATATGAACGCGGCTACCTTGAAACTGCTCGCTTGATTGAAAAATGGGAATCCAGCATGAACAAAAGCAGGAAAGGATAATCAAAGATGAATAAACTTTTGCTTGATCTTCCTGTTATCAGGGAAGAAAATATCTCAAATTACAGACAGACCATTGTTCGCGCCGAATCACATCCATCCATGTTCGTGGGTTCGACCGAAGAAACGACAGAATTTGTTGCCAAAATGTCAGAAGAAACCGAGAAATTTATTCTCTCATGTCCAGGAATTGATCGGGTTGAGAAACGGTTTCTAATGAACGAATATCGCGTTGGAGAAAAAATCCTTGAGATTCAGTATCAACAATTCTGGAAGAATGGAACATCTTCAATCTATTGCGAACACGTAATGCGGATTGGCGAGGATAAATTTGAAGTATTCGGAAGTGAATCGAGTGCCAAAAGAATGATGGCCTTTCATGCTGGATAAAAATCATCGCTTTTCCAAATCCAAGCGAAGATTAATCTCGACGCTGGCGAACGGAAATATCAACGGGTGGGCATCCGCAACCTGGAGGAAACAAACCTGTGAGATTGCCCGGATCTTGTGGACATGAAAGGAGAGAACAATGAATCTGCTAAAAAGTTTGTTTGGACAGGCACAATTAATCACTAAAATCCCTGGGGTTTCAGTCGAGGGATGCTGTTTTATTCCCAGTGGCAACATTTTCGCTGTCAGCCTTGCCGGAGGGGAAATTCGACTCATTGATATCACGCAGGGCACAATCATAAAAACGCTGGATGGCAAAGTGCCGGAGCCGGGAAGAATTACAGCGACCATGAATGGCTCACACCTGGCGGTCATCGACTGTGCCCGTGACGGAACAGGGGATGGAGAAAAAGCCGAGATCTGGGATATTAATACTGGACAGTGCATTCTTGCAACCGAATTAAACGAAAAATCAACATCAATAGCGCTTTCAACAGATTGCACCATTTTGGCTGTGGGACGCAGGTACGACACGGTTATTGATCTGTATGCCATACCCACTGGTGAGTTAATAAAAACACTCAGTGGACATGGCACCACGCTGGTGCAATCACCACTATTTCGTGGAAGTGGTACGGTACAAGATTTGGCTTTTTTTGCGCTTGGACCTTATTTGGTTTCAGGGGCGGATGATGGCCAGGCCATACTGTGGAACATCGAAACCGGCAAGGGATTTGTCGTAGCAAAACATGACTATATCGTAAAAAGCGTCTGTGTCAGCCCGTTTTCTGACAAGGTGGCAACGGGCGGGTCAGAAAGCTGGCTGGCAGAGGGACGACCGAACCTGGTTAATGTGGCGGAAGTGCGGATAGAAGGAACAATCAAAACCCTTCTCGACCACTTCGGCATCAAGGCAGAAGATCCGGTCAAGGCTTTGTCTTTTGACAAACACGGAGCGCTTATCCTAGCGGCGTGTGATGATGACACCTTATGGCTATGGCCGGGCAAGGGTGATGCAAAGCCCATCAAGCACAACTTCGGGAAGATACTGGCACTTTCGAAGGATGCAACAAAGATTGCTGCAGAAAGAGATGAAACTCTGGCTATATGGGACATCAGTCCCCTCGTTAAATAGCGTGGATTCGGTCGATATTGAAATATCAACAGATATATAGCGCTCTATCTAATTAATAGTTGGGTGGCTCATTGAAAGGAGTGTCAATGGACTTGATTTTCGGTGTTCTTACGCTGGTTTTCGGAGTCTATGCACTCATCAAAGGACGACTCCGGTTAAGTAAGAAATATGTCTTGGAAGGTAATTCAGCAAAATATGCTGGGTTTTTGCTTGTGATAGCCCCAATAATTGGTGGGATTCTTACTTTAAATGGGCAGATAGATTCAGCCCTATTTGGTTGTTCATGTTATAGCATAATCGGCGTATTGGCTTTTGCCGTTTTTCAGATGTGGAACTCCAGAGGGTCAGCGCAGGTGAAAACACAGATGAAAAATGAGCCTGCCATATCAGAAAAAAGGGAGCCTGCCCAATCGCATGTGACACAGATACAACCAACCACATCAAGTGAGAGTCACAAACAAAGATTGCCAGATGCCAATGTCAATACCCAAACTGATCAAAAAGAATTGCATCCGAAAGATCTGATAGATCCGCAATCAACATCCATTTGCCCGAAATGTGGAAATATTGGATTGCCTAACGATAAGTTTTGTCGAAAGTGTGGAAATGCAATAAAATCAGAAATTCGATGTGAAAAATGCGGCAATATCGTTCAGCCTAAAGACTTATTTTGCGTAAAATGCGGCTCTCGTCTAAGTAGGAAAAATGAGCACGAAGCAACCTTCGAGTGTCTCGTTGCAGAATTAATCGAGATTGGGAAAAACACAAAATCGTTCAACGAAGGAGATACCTACTATTATCGACGCAAGGGGGAAGGCATTGGATTAGGTGAAGATTGGGATGCTCGAACGAGAGAAATTGGCGACGAACTTTATAGAATGGGAGCAAACAAAATCCAGTTGATGCAGGAAGCGCATAATAGTGTTGTGAAAGTGCTCGGCTCGATTGCAGGGCGTTGCCTGGGGGCACATTGGCATGAAATTGGTAAGGAGCAATGGAAACAGGGAAAGGGTGAGTGCTGGCTTTTTTGAGTGTTGGTTTTACCAACCAAAAAATGATTTAATTTCACGCGCCGCCGAACCAAAGGTTAAATGAAACATAACCTCGAAGGCTAGCCAAGAAAACCCTTGTACCAACTCTTTGACAATGGCCCAGATGGAGAGAAAGGGACTCGCTGATTGATTAATACGCTACAAAAACCTCCACCATCTTGATCGCCAATCTCTGGAAAGGAGAGACCATGAAACACACCAAAGGGTATGTTTTCTTGATTGGGGTGTTATTGAGCAGTATCCTTTTAGTTTCTTGTGACCCTGGGAAATCTTCGTCGTCTTCCACAACTGGAACGATAACGGGAATAGTTCTTGATGATCATGGGAAACCGCTGGGAAATATCCACGACAATGAAGTGTTGGTGGTGGCTCTGTACTGCCTCGATGAAAATTCAACTATCGAATGCCTTCACAAAGACTTCTGGGATATTGATCTGGACGTTCTTCTGGATTCCATTTGTGAAATTAATGACTCCCGAGACGATTGTTTACTCCACCTGGGAAAAAGCGCTGCTTCTGTAGAAATAGATGGAAGTTACACGATCACGGATGTCCCGCCGGGAGAGTATGGGCTTGTGTTGATCTATAAGGGGACTGGCTTTATGGGAACAAGCCTTAAACGTGATGTTGACCCCGTGCAGGCTAGCAGAGTGATCAAGTGCGATATCGAGACGGAGCTCATTCGAAAGTAAGTTTTTCGATTTTGATAAAGAGTATTAGACTCGATAGACTGCTGGCCTGCGACTACGAGCCTGTCTGCCCGACTTGGGCTGGCTGGGGTTTGGTTTTGCGCTGATTGCGCTCGGGGGATTTTTGATTAACCTGTGAAGCGGAGGAAAGACCTGCCCTGCATCTTTGCATTAAAGCCAGGCCGGTATTAATTCTGCCTGAGAACATGACATTCATCCATTGACCCCCCACGGGCGGGATGCTATAATCGCGGCAACGATTAATCTGATTAATCACACTTTTGACGATGTTACGCGAACGCACCGCCCCTGAGAGTCTTTCGGAATTCCTTCGTTACCTGGCCAGCCACCCACAGGCCGAGAACGAAGCCTTGCCCTCGTTAAATACCCTGAGCGCCGAGTTAGGCATCAGCGTGGCCGGGTTGCGCGAACAATTGGAAGTGGCCCGCGCCCTCGGCCTGGTGGAGGTGCGCCCGCGCACCGGCATCCGCCGCCAGCCATACTCCTTCCTCCCGGCGGTGCGCCAGAGCGTGGGCTATGCCATGGCGCTGGAAAGCCGCAACTTTGAGATGTTCGCCGACCTGCGCAAACACGTTGAAATGGCCTACTGGCGCGAGGCGGTGGGCCTGCTGGCCGCGGAAGATCACCACAGGCTGGTAGAGATTATGGCGCGCGCCTGGGAAAAGCTGCGGGGCAGCCCGGTCCAGATCCCCCACGACGAACACAAACAACTTCACCTGGCCATCTATGCGCGGCTGGAAAATCCCTTTGTGCAGGGCATCCTGGAAGCCTACTGGGAAGCCTACGAAGCCATCGGGCTGAACGTGTTTACCGACTACAACTACCTGCAAGACGTGTGGACGTATCACCAGAAGATGGTGGATGCGATTTGCAACAAGGATTTTGATGCGGGGTACCAGGCCCTGGTGGAACACACCGACCTGATCTATCACCGCCCGGTCTAATCTATTTATGAGGAGCCTATGAGCCAAAAAATCGTGAACGACTTTTCGATCACCGTCGGGACGGTGAACGGTTCGGGGAGTTCCACTGCGAACACCACGATCCTGCGCGCCCTGTTTAAGATGGGCATCCCGGTCTCTGGCAAGAACCTGTTTCCCAGCAACATCCAGGGCTTGCCGACCTGGTACACCATCCGCGTGAGCAAGGATGGTTTCATTGCCCGGCGTGAGGAACATGAGATTGTGATTGCCATGAACCCGAACTCCTTTACCCGCGACATGAATGACGTTGTGCCGGGCGGAGCCTTCTTTTACGCCGACGACATCAAGCTGCCGGTCACCCGCACGGATATTAATGTGTACCCGATGCCGGTAAAAGCGCTGGTAAAGGCCAACCCGGACATTCCGTCCAACATCCGCGATTTGGTTGGCAACATGGTCTATGTCGGCATCCTGGCACAAATGATTGGGATGGATACCAGCAAGATCGAACAGGCGCTGACCTTCCATTTTAAGGGCAAGGAAAAACCGATCCAGCTCAACATGAGCATGGTGAAGGCCGGCGCCGAATGGGCTGCCGCCAACCTGGAAAAGAAAGATCCCTACTATGTGGAAGCGATGGACAAGACCGACGGCCTGATCATGACCGACGGCAACACCGCCGCCGCGATTGGCTCCATCTATGGCGGCGTGCAGTTCAGCGCCTGGTACCCGATCACCCCGGCCTCCAGCCTGGCCGAAGCCTTGATTGATTACCTGCCCGGCCTGCGCAAGGACAAAGACGGCAAGAGTACCTATGCGGTTGTGCAGGCGGAGGATGAACTGGCCGCCATTGGCATGACGATTGGCGCTGGCTGGAGCGGCCTGCGCGCCATGACCAGCACCAGCGGTCCCGGCCTGAGCCTGATGACCGAATATGCCGGGCTGGCCTATTATGCTGAGGTGCCTGTTGTCATCTGGGACGTGGTACGCATGGGCCCGAGCACCGGCCTGCCAACCCGCACCGCCCAGAGCGACCTGTCCTTTACGGCCAACATCGGCCATGGCGACAGCGAAGCATTAATCCTTCTGCCTGGCTCGGTAAACGAATGCTTTGAGTTTGGCTGGAAGGCTTTTGACATCGCCGAACGCCTGCAAGCACCTGTCTTCGTGCTGACCGATCTGGACTTTGGCATGAACCAGTGGATGACTGAGCCATTCAAATATCCGGAAACCCCGATGGATCGCGGCAAAATACTCTGGGAAGAAGACCTTGAAAAAATCAAGGAAACCTGGGGGCGCTACAAAGATGTGGACGGCGACGGCATTCCCTACCGCACCCTGCCCGGCAACCGCCACCCGATGGCATCCTACTTCGCTCGCGGCACCGGCCACGACGAGAACGCCCGCTACAGCGAAGAAGCTCCTGTCTGGCATGCCATGATGGAACGCCTGAAAAAGAAATACCAGACCGCCAGGCAGTATCTGCCCAAACCGGTCATCGAAACGGTCAAGGGCGCGAAAGCGGGTATTATCGGCTTCGGCTCAACCGACGCTGCCATCCACGAAGCGCGCCACCAGATGGAAGCTGAAAAAGCCCTGAAGTTCGATTACCTACGCCTGCGCGCTGTGCCGTTCACCGACGAGGTGACCGAGTTCATCAAGAACCACGACACAATCTATGTAGTGGAAATGAACCGCGACGCCCAGTTGAAGGCCTTGCTGGCAGCCGCCTACCCCGAGATGGCCGCAAAACTGGTGGCCATTGCTTACAGCGACGGCCTGCCCGCCACCGCCAAATGGATCAAGACCGACATCCTTGCCAAGGAGGAAAAATAATATGAGTGACGCGCTCCCCATGGCTGGCGCGCCAGCCGGAACCAATTCCGCCGGGCTGACCAAGAACGACTACCGCGGCAACCCCAGCACCTTGTGCCAGGGCTGTGGCCATAATTCCATCTCGAACCAGATCATCACTGCCTGCTACGAAATGGGCGTGGTGCCCGAGAATGTGATCAAATTCTCCGGCATTGGCTGTTCGAGCAAAAGCCCGACCTATTTCTTAAATCGCTCCTTTGGCTTCAACAGCCTGCACGGCCGCATGCCGTCCCTGGCCACCGGCGCCATCTTTGGTGATGTTTCGCTCAAGGGCATCGGTGTCTCCGGCGACGGTGACACGGCCAGCATCGGCATGGGCCAGTTCAAACACATCGTGCGCCGCAACGTCAACATGCTCTACATTGTCGAGAACAATGGCGTCTACGGCCTGACCAAAGGTCAGTTTTCGGCCACCGCCGAAGTGGGCCTGAGCCTGAAAAAGCAGGGCACCAACCCCTACATGCCGGTTGACATCTGCATGGAAGCGCTGGCCTCCAACGCCACTTTTGTCGCCCGTTCGTTTGCCGGCAACCCCAAACAGGTCAAGGAATTGCTCAAGGCCGCCCTGGCGCACAAAGGCATCGCCATCCTCGACATCATCAGCCCGTGCGTCACCTTCAACAACCAGGACAACGCCGTGCATTCCTATACCTGGGGCAAGGACCACGAAGCACCGCTACACGAAATCTCCTTCATCCCCGCCCGTGAGGAGATCATGCTCGAGGACGAACTAAAGGAAGGCGAAGTACGAGAAGTGGAACTGCACGACGGCTCCACCATCATCTTGAAGAACCTCGACAATAGCTACGACCCCACCAACCGCTGGGAAGCCCTGCGCATGATGGAAGAAGCCCAGCGCAATAACTGGCTGGTCACCGGCCTGCTTTATGTTGAGCCTGGCCGTCCGGCGCATTACGAACTCTTCAACCTGCCGGGGAAGGCCCTCAACCGCCTGACCGAAGCCGATCTGCGCCCCGCCCGCGAGACCATCCAGAAAATCAATGACATGATGTTCTAGCGGCTGGAACACATCCAAGTTCCGCAACCCCCATTGACCAAAATGGGGGTTGCGCGTTTAATACAGTCATGCAATTGCCATTGGATGAAATCGAGATCACCTATGTCCGCGCTAGCGGCCCCGGCGGGCAGAATGTCAACAAAGTGGCCACAGCCGCCCAATTGAGATGGGATGCGGCAGGCTCTCCCGCGCTTGCTCCCGACATCCGGGAACGGTTGCTGCGACTGGCGGGGTCCCGTGCCACCGCTGAAGGCGTAATCCTGATCGAGGCAAAACGATTCCGCACCCAGGAGCAAAACCGGCAAGACGCATTGTCGCGGCTGCAAGCCCTGCTCGAAAAAGCCAGCCGCCCGCCAACCCCGCGCAAGAAAACCCGACCCACCCTTGCCTCGCAGGCCAGGCGCGTGGAAGCCAAGAAACGGCGTGGACAGATCAAACGCCTGCGCCAGATCCTTAACGGAGAATAACTGCATGCCCGGTAACCCTGCCATTTACACCTATATTTTCAACATCCCGCCCGAAGCCATCGATGCCAACGGGCATGTCAACAATGTGACCTACGTCCAGTGGATGCAGGATGCCGCCGTCCGGCACTACAGCCAGATGGGCGGAAACAAACCATTGGAGGGCCTGAACGCCACCTGGGTCATCCGTGAGCACCGTGTGGAATACCTGCTGCCTGCCTTTGAAGGTGAGCAAGTGGAAGTGCGCACCTGGGTGGCCGACCTGCGACGCGTGCGCTCCACCCGGCATTATGAATTCGTCCGCAAAACAGATGGTAAACTCTTGGTACGCGGCCAGACCGAATGGGTTTTTGTTGAGACCAGCTCCGGGCGGCCGGTTGCCATCCCCGAAGAAATCCAATCCCTGTTCACTTTACGGCCAGACGGAAAGTGAAAAACCACCAGGAGGAAACCGTATGGAACGCTATCTTGCACAACCCGGCAAAAAAGTCAGCCTGAACGACTGGGATCCGAACGATAAAAGTGAATTCAAAGGCAACAAAGACAAAGCCGCCGAACGCCTGCTGGAACTGAATAACGAACTCGAAGAATTACAGGAACTGCTTTATGCGGAAGGCAAGCACAAAGTGCTGATTGTGCTGCAAGGCATGGACACCAGCGGCAAAGACGGCGTCATCCGGCGTGTGTTCGAGGGCGTCAATCCGCAGGGTGTGCGTGTGGCTTCCTTCAAAGTGCCCACGCCCGAAGAGCTGGCTCACGATTACATGTGGCGCATCCATAAACAGACCCCCGGCAAGGGCGAGATCGTCATTTTCAACCGCAGCCACTACGAAGATGTGCTGGTGGTGCGTGTGCACAATCTTGTGCCTGAAAACACCTGGAAAAAACGCTACGACCAGATTCGCGCGTTTGAGCAGCTGCTGGCCGAAGAAGGCACACTGGTGCTAAAGTTCTTCCTGCACATTGACCTGGCCGAACAAAAAGAGCGTCTGCAAGCCCGCCTGGATGAACCGCACAAACACTGGAAGTTCAACAGTGGCGACCTGAAAGAACGCGCCCGCTGGCCGGATTACATGGCCGCCTACGAGGACGCCATCTCCAAGACATCCACCAAATTCGCCCCCTGGTACATTGTGCCATCCAACCGCAAGTGGTATCGCGATATTGTGATTGCCAGCATCCTTGTGGAACGACTCAAGGCGCTCAAGATGCAATATCCTGCTGCCGAAGCAGGCCTTGAAAACATCGTCATTGAGTAACCCGTGAGCGATACGCCAACCTCCCCCCTGCCCGGCCTGCTGGCCGGGTTGGTTGCATCTGCCATCTGGGGCGGCATGTATGTGGTCTCCAAAGTAGTACTGGAGGTCGTCCCGCCCTTCGCCCTGCTGACCCTTCGCATCCTGATGGGTTTTGCCGCCATGTGGGCCGTGATTGCCTGGCGTGGCGGCTTTAACCTGACCCGCCAGCAAGCCCTGGCCGCGCTGGGCGTGGGCGTGGTCGGCTATGGCGCGTCGCTTGGATTCCAGTTCGTGGGCACTAAACTTTCCACGGCGGCCAATGGCGCGCTGGTCACTTCTGCCACCCCGGCGCTGGTGCTGCCCTTCGCCTTCTTCCTGCTGGGCGAAGCCGTTACTGTACGAAAAATCATTGCCATCCTGCTGGCCAGCCTGGGCGTGCTGGCCGTGATCGACCCGCGCCAGGCCGACTTGTCCTCCACGCTCTTCCTCGGCAACCTATCGCTGCTCGGCGCAGCCATCACCTGGGCGCTGTACTCCGTACTGGTACGGAAAGTCAGCCGGGGTGGGGATTTGCTCCAGAAATCAGCGGTCATGCTGCTCGGGGGCCTGCCGGTCACCTTCCCTTTCCTGGTTTGGGAAATCAGCAGCCAGCCCATCGGCGAAATTACGGCTGGCATTTTTGGCGGCATCCTGTTTCTGGGCATTGTTTCCACTGCCATTGCCATGTTCCTGTGGAATTATGCCTTTGCTCACCTTCCGGCAGCAACTGCTTCATTGACTTTCTTTGCCCAGCCCCTAACAGGCGCTTTCCTGGGCTGGTGGTTCCTGGATGAAATCATCACGCCGCTCTTCCTGTTGGGCGGTGTACTGATTACGATAGGTATATTGGTGGCAAACGAACCCGAAACAACTAACGCGGCCTGACGGCCGCGTTAGTTGTTTATTCCCCAACGGTATGGATGAGCGCCATGTTTGGCGGTCGCATGGCCCCCACCGGAAAGCCAGCCACCAGCACCACCTGGTCCCCCGCGCGGACCGTGCCCATTTCGAGCATGGCCGAATCAACCCGTTCGATCATTTCTTCGAGAGTGGCCGCGAATGGAACCATGCGCGGGCGAGTGCCGCGCAGGAAAGCCATCTTCTGGTAGGTATCGACATTAGGCGTAAAAGTCAGGATCGGCACCAGCGGGCGTGATTTGGACATCAACCAGGCAGTACGACCCTGCATGGTGAAAACGGCAATCGCGGTCACGTCGCGATCACGGGCGATTTCGTAAGCGGCACGGGCCATGGCCGCGGCATCCGTTTCGCCGAGTGCAATCGCATCCTGTTCCTGGCCCCAATCTCGTAGGTGGATTTCAGCTTCGCGGATGATGCGATCCATCATTTGCACCGCCTTAACCGGGTAATCGCCCGAGGCGCTTTCAGCGGAAAGCATGACCGCATCCGTGCCGTCAAAAATGGCGTTGGCAACATCCGAGGCTTCGGCACGGGTCGGCAGCGGGTTATGAATCATCGATTCGAGCATCTGGGTGGCAGTAATCACCAGTTTGGCTTTGGCGTTGGCAGCATAGATGATGCGTTTCTGCATGACCGGCACGCGTTCCGGCGGCATCTCAACACCCAGGTCGCCGCGGGCCACCATGACACCGTCCACCGCGTCGAGGATATTTTCCAGGTCGTCGAGCGCTTCCGGGCGTTCCAGCTTGGCAATCAGCAAGGGCATGGAGGCCCCACTGCCATTCAGCATACGCTTCATGGCGTGGCGCACCTGGATGACATCCTGCACGGAACGGACAAAGGAAACCGCCACAGCATCCACACCCTGTTTCAGGCCAAAAGCCAAATCATGTTCGTCCTTCTCGGTAAAACCGGGAATACGCAGGCGAACACCGGGCAGGTTGATGCCTTTGTGTGAAGTAAGCGTACCGCCGACCACCACCCGCGCAGTCAGGCTGCGGGTGGCCGAATTGACGACTGCCAGGGTCAGGCGGCCATCGTCCAGGAGCAATTTATCTTCCGGGTGAACAGACTCAAACAGTTCGGGGAAACCCACCGGGATGGCACACAGGCTGCCCTGCGGCGGGGAATCATCTTCCGGGTATAGCGTGACCAGTTGCTCCTCGGTTAATTGCACCGGACTGGCCAGCTTGCCGACACGAATTTTCGGACCCTGCAGGTCCTGTAATATGCCTACCGGGATTCCCAGGCGCTGGGCAACTGAGCGCACCAGATTAATCCGCTCGGCATGTTGTTCGTGAGTGCCATGCGAAAAGTTCATACGGGCAACATTCAACCCGGCCTGGATCAATTGTTCGATGGTTGTTTCATCCTGGCTGGCGGGGCCAATTGTTGCAACAATCTTGGCGTGACGTTCCATATAAAACCTTCAATTCTCTCTTCTTATTATATTAAATAAATCGGGCGCGTACAAACGCGCCCGATTGTACCGCATTTGATAACACGCTAAATGTAATTCAGTTCCTTTGCCTGGCGGGTCAATTCTTCCCGGAAGTTCGGGTGGGCAATATTAATCAGCGCCTGCGCCCGCTGGCGTATGGTTTTGCCATATAGTTCGGCCACGCCATATTCCGTGACCACAAAGCGGACGTGATTGCGCGTGGTGACAACACCAGCGCCCTGCTTAAGCATGTTGGTAATTTTGCTCAGTACTGTCCCGTCCCGCAAGGTGGATGTGCTGGGCATGGCAATGATCGGGCGGCCATCCTTGGAACGGGATGCGCCGTAGATAAAGTCCAACTGCCCACCCACGCCGGAATACAATTTGGGACCAATACTGTCGGCACACACCTGCCCGGTCAGGTCCACTTCAATGGCCGAGTTGATCGCCACCATGCGGTCGTTCTGAGCGATCACAAACGGGTCGTTGACATATTCCGTGCGGTGCATTTCGATTAATGGGTTGTCATCCACCCAATCATACAAGCGTTTGGTGCCAAGGATAAATCCGGCCACGATCTTGCCAGTATGGATGGATTTACGCGCATTGGTCAACACGCCCGCATCCACCAGGTCAATCACACCTTCCGAGAACAGTTCGGTGTGGATGCCCAGGTCTTTCTTGTGGAACAGGTATTTCAAAACCGCATCGGGAATGGCCCCAATGCCCATTTGCATGGTCGCGCCGTCGGGGATCAGGTCTGCAATATGCCCGGCAATCTTCTCGACGACCTCACTGTCACCTTCCTCAGCCATGGCCATCTCTGAGATCGGGTAATCCACCGGCACGATGTGGGTCAGACGGCTGACATGGATGAACGAATCACCCAGCGTGCGAGGCATCTGCTGGTTGACTTCGGCAATTACGATCTTCGCCGCTTCGGCGGGAGATTTGGTCAGGCCGACCTCCACGCCCAAGGAACAAAAGCCATGCTCATCGGGCGGCGAAACGTGAATCATGGCGACATCCACCGGCAGCACGCCATTTTTAAACAACAGGGTAAATTCTGAAAGCAAGACCGGCGTGAAATCGGCGCGACCATCCTGCACGGCCTTGCGCACATTGTGGCTGATGAACATGGTGTTCACCCGCAGGTGGCCTTCCATCTCGGGGTTGACATAATCGGCCGGGCCGACGGTCAGGGCCTGGCAAATTTCCACATCCTTCAACTCCGGCGCTCGTTTTACCAGGGCCGCCAGCAGTGTCTTCGGTACCGACGCATTGCCGGTCAGGAACAGGCGATTGCCAGATTGTATGGTCTTCACCGCTTCTTCAGCCGTGGTGACACGGGACTTGTATACGTCATTCCATCCCATCGTTACCTCCCGCGTCTGTCAGGCGCACCAGGTTACGCATTTCACCATTATGGGTGTTGACTGCCGCCGCAATGGCCGGGTTGGATGAAATGGTCTTCTCAATGCCGTGGTCAGCCAGCTCAAGGATGTACGGCATGGCCGCATTGAAAAAGGCATGCGTGGAGGTTCGGCCAACCACGCCGGGGATGTTTGGTACACAGTAATGAAGAATGCCCTCGTCCACATACGTCGGCTGGTCGTGCAGGGTCGGCCGGGAGGTTTCAAAACAACCGCCCTGGTCAATGCTCAGGTCTATGATCAACGTGCGCGGCTTCATGGTCTTGATCGTCGTACGCGGCACGATCACCGGTGTGCGACCGCCCGGTACCAGGACAGCGCCCACAACCACATCTGCATAATGACAGACCCGGTCGATATTACGACGCGAGGCAATCATCGTAATTGCCGTGGGGAACAATTCAGCCGCCTTTTGCAGGGCGGTCATATCAATATCCAGCAGGGTAACATGCGCCCCCAGGCCAAGGAAACCGCGGGCGGCATGCAAGCCAGCCGCGCCAGCCCCCAGAATGGCCACTTCAGCAGGCGGCACACCGGGAATGCCACCCAGCAGGATACCCTTGCCACCCCAGTTGTTTTGCAGTAAACGGGCAGCAATCTGGGCAGTCATCAAGCCGCCGATTTGACTTAACGGGCGGAGCACCGGCAGGCTGCCATCTGCCAAACTGACCTGTTCCCAGGCGATGGCGGTGATCTTCTTGGCGAGCAACACATCCATGCGGTCCTGGCGGGTGGAAGCCAGGTGCAGGAAACCTGCCACAGCGGCGCCGGGCTGGATCCAGTCCAGTTCTTCCTGCAGCGGGCGGGCAACTTTCAGGATCAGGTCTGAGCGGCCGAATACTTCTTCAACAGCATACGCAATTCGTGCGCCAGCCTTCTCAAATTCCTGGTCGCTAAAACCTGCCCCAACACCGGCATCATGCTCAATATAAACGGTGTGCCCGTGCTGGGTCAGGATTTCCACGCCAGCCGGGGGCAGGCCAACGCGGTATTCAAATGGTCGGCGTTCTTTCGGAACTCCAATATTCATAACTTACCTCCTGGTAAGGGTTATTGCATGTTCAAGACCTCGCGAATGTGTGGCAGGGCCCAGTCTATGGTTTCCCTGTCAATCACCAATGGCGGGGCAAAGCGGATGACATGGTCGTGGGTTTCTTTGGCCAGGATGCCGCGCTTTTGCAGGGCTTCGCAGAAACGGCGTGCGCCGCCTGCCTCGGGCTTGAGTTCGACGCCGATCAGCAGGCCCTTGCCGCGCACTTCGCGGACATGCGGGCTGGGGATTTCGGCCAGTTGCTCAATAAAATATGTACCCAGGCTTTCGGCGCGCTCGGCCAACTTCTCTTCACGCAAAACAGCGATAGCCGCGCGGGCAATGGCAGCCGCCAGCGGGTTACCGCCAAAGGTACTGCCATGCTCGCCTGGGGTGAACAGGCCCAAAATGGGCTTGTCGGCCAACACCGCCGAGACGGGATAAAAACCGCCAGAAAGCGCCTTGCCGACAATCACAATGTCCGGGCGGATGTCCTCATGCTGGAAGGCAAAGGCCTTGCCGGTGCGGCACAGGCCGGTCTGGATCTCATCAACAATGAACAGGATGTTGTTTTTCTTGCAGATCTCAGAAATCTGCTTGAGATAACCTGCCGGGGGAATGATCACACCCGCCTCACCCTGGATCGGCTCAATCGAAATGGCGGCGGTGTTAGGCGTAATGGCGGCCTCCAGTGCGGCAGCGTCACCGTAAGGGATGATCTTAAAGCCGGGCGTAAATGGCCCGAAATCTTCCTTGTAAAGAGGTTCAGTAGAGAACGAAATAATGGTGGTGGTACGGCCGTGAAAATTCCCTTCGACCATGATGATCTCAGCCTGGTGGCGAGGCACGCCCTTAACGCGATACGCCCACTTGCGGGCCAGTTTGATAGCTGTTTCAACAGCCTCTGCGCCGCTGTTCATTGGCAGGGACATTTCGTAGCCGCTAAACTCGGAGAGCTCTTTATACAGCATGGGCAACTGGTCATTGCGGAAAGCGCGGGAGGTCAACGTGACCTTTTTGGCCTGCTCGAGCATGGCATTCAAAATGCGTGGATGCACATGCCCCTGGTTGACAGCAGAGTAGGCACTCAGGCAGTCGAGGTATTTCCTGCCTTCCACATCGTAGACCCACACCCCCTCGGCACGTTCGATCACGACATCCAATGGGTGGTAATTATGCGCGCCATACTGTTCTTCAAGTTTTACATAATCCTGTGTGTTCATAATCGTTTACCCTCTCCCTGGGCTTTTATAGTGAGATAAAAATGGGCGACCCGTGCAGGCCGCCCGTCTGATGAATTACGCCACATCCAAAAGACGCGCAAGGATGGCTTTCTGGGCGTGCAGGCGATTGTGAGCCTGCGGGAAGATGGCCGAATGTGGGCCATCGGCTACGTCGTCGGTCAATTCGTGGTTGCGGTGCGCGGGCAGGCAGTGCATCACAATCACATCCTTGTCCGCTTCACTGACCAGTTTTTGGTTCACCTGGTAGGGCGGGAAGACGGCCTCGCGTTTGGCGGTTTCTTCCTCCTGGCCCATGCTGGTCCAGGTGTCCGTATAAATGACCTGCGCTGAGCGCACTGCCTCGTGCGGGTCGCGCAGGTAAGTGATATTCGCGCCGGATTTGGCCGCCAGGTCCGCGCCGATCTTTTGGGCGGCGGCAGGCATTTCATAGCCTTCGGGGTTGGCAATGATGAAATTGGCACCCAGCATGACGGAAATGTGCATCAACGAGACGGCCACATTGTTGCCATCCCCGACATAGGCCACATTCAGACCCTTGAGCGAGCCAAACTTCTCCTGGATGGTCAGCGCATCCGCCATGGCCTGGCAGGGGTGGCTGTAATCGCTCAGGCCGTTAATTACCGGCACGGAGGACCATTTGGCCAGTTCAACCACATGCTGGTGGTCGAAGACACGCGCCATCACGACCTGCACATACCCGGCCATCACACGGGCCACATCGGCGATTGATTCGCGTTTGCCCAGGCCAATCTCGTTCGGCGAAAGGTAAAGCGCATCACCGCCCATGTGGCGCATGGCCATGTCAAAGGAAACACGGGTACGCAGGCTGGGTTTCTGGAAAATCATGGCCAGCACTTTGCCCGCAAACAGGGGACGGTTGCCTTTTTCGAAATGTTCTTTCTTGAGGGAAATAGCCAGGTCGAGCAGATCTTGAATCTCAGCTGGGGAATGATCCGAAACGTCCAAAAAGTGTTTCATGCGTAGCATCTCCTAAAAGAATGTGCCCCGAGCGCCGCGCAGTCGAGAGGCCTGGATTGGAACGGGTGAATTTTATCACAGGGGTGCCGGGCAGGCCTGTGGCCTGTGTCACATTTTTGGACTGTATTTTGTACTATTATCGTCTAAATTTCACGACGGCCCGCCCGGACAAAAAACGCGAGGAAAATCCTCGCGCCTTTTGCTCATCAACCAGCCCGGAATTTCTTCCAGTAACGTTGCAGGCCGTCTGCGCTCATGCCGAGCGGGTTGGCCAGCCGGTAGGCCTCGATCTCATCCGCGCTCAGGCCTTCAGCTCGGCCCTGGCCTTCCATCCAGGCAACGAACTTTTCCTTTAATTCATCGGCGGGCGGGTCAGCCGGCATGGTTTCGTTAAGCCAGGTTTCCACTGCATCCAGGTTGCGGGCCATCGTTTTCAGGTGCCAGTCCACATCATCGAACAGGCCAAAATGGGTCGGGGCAATGCGCCGGAAACCCTGCCTGCGCAGTTTCTCCAGGCTGGCCCGCCAGCGTTCCAGGTGGAATTCGGGCGGCGGCATGGGCAAGCGCATGTAATGATGGCCGGGGATACGCACCGCGCCGACATCGCCACTAAAACAGACCTCCTCGAACAGGTAGGCAAAGTGATGCTCGGCATGGCCGGGTGTATCCAATGCAACCATGCGCAGGCTGCCAATTGCCACTTCCTGCCCGTCGGCCAACACGGTCAATTTGTCCTCCGGCACAGGAAGGAACTCTCCCCACAGCGGGCCCATCAGCTCTCCGTAGATGCGGGTTGCGCTGGCAATCAACTTCTCCGGGTTGAGCATGTGTGGCGCGCCATTCGGGTGCACAAACACTTGCGCCCCTTGCTGCGCAAGATAGCCGGCTGCCCCGGCGTGGTCGAGGTGGATGTGGGTCAGGAAGAGGTGGGTGACATCCTTAAACGAGAACCCGGCCTCCCCGAGGCTTGCCTCCAGCGCCCCCAGCGTGGAACCCGGACCCGATTCGACCAGGATCACCCCGCCGCTGTGCGGCAAGGCATAACTGGCAATGGCCTGTTTTTGGCCCTGGAAGGTCAAGTCAAGAGTGAGGATGTTTGTGGCACCTGCCATGAGACGGACTCCTTCATTAAATTAGGTTGTGAAACAGAAGACAACGCCGCCGCGAGGTCATCGCCACGTGCAATGCGGCAAACCGGCACACCATTCCCCTGGATGAGTTGAGCCAGCTCGGTGCTCCCCGGCGGGCCACCAAAACTGGCTGCATCCAACAGGATGACCACCGGCCGAAGGTTGCGGCGCGCCAGCGCATCCAGCGCGACAAGCATTGGCTCGGGATGCACCGCCGGGGTAACCAGTACCACACTGGCCCCCAACGGCAGGAGTGGCGCTTGCGCCTCCACCAGGCTGAGCAGCGGCAGGCGGCCTTCACCATTGACAAAGGCCAGCAGTTCAAGCACCTTGCCCAACTGGCGATCCGTATTATCAGAGTTA
>JANJTV010000104.1 GCA_024710905.1 Anaerolineales bacterium
CTGAATCACACCTCCGACCAGCACGCCTGGTTCCAGGAATCCCGCGCCAGCCGCGACAACCCCAAACGGGATTGGTACATCTGGCGGGAGGCAATCCCCAACAACTGGCAGGCCTCTTTTGGAGGCCCGGCCTGGAGTTTCGACGAAACCACCGGGCAATATTATTTACATTCCTTCTTAAAGGAACAACCCGACCTGAACTGGCGCAACCCGGCCGTACGCCAGGCGCAACTGGATGCCTTAAAGTTCTGGCTGGCGCGTGGCGTGGATGGTTTCCGGCTGGATGTTTTCAATGCCTACTTCAAGGACAAGCAATTGCGCAGTAACCCGCCCAAATTCGGCCTGCGCGCTTTCGACCGCCAGCAGCACCTCCACGACATGGACCAGCCGGAGATGATCCCCTTCCTGCAGGAATTACGCCAGTTGTTGGACGAATTCAACGCCTACGCGGTGGGCGAAACCTACCTGGCCTCGCCGGAAAAATTGCTCAAATACGTCGGGCCGGACCGGTTCCACGCCGCCTTCAGCTTCGATTTTTATGCGCCAGTAGACCTCCTGCCGGTCTGGGATGCCAGCGCCATTGCAAGCCGAATTCAAAAACGCGAGGCCTTGCTCCACCCGGCGGGCATCTGGCCAACCAACGTGATGAGCAACCACGACATGCCCCGCGCTGCCAGCCGCTACTGCAAAACAGAAGCTGATGATGCGCCCGCCAAACTGGCCCTGGTGCTGCTGCTGACCCTGCCTGGCACGCCATTTTTATACCAGGGCGAGGAGATTGGCATGCGCGACATCCTTCTGGCGCGGCATGAAATCCTTGACCCGCCGGGCAAACTGTACTGGCCGTTCTACAAGGGCCGCGACAGCTGCCGCTCGCCCATGCAATGGGATGCCAGCCCAAACGCCGGGTTTTCCACTGCAACGCCCTGGCTGAAAGTACACCCCAATTACAGTCGTCGCAACGTTGCGGCCCAGCAGGCCGATGAACAATCCACCTACCACTTCACCCGGCGGCTGATCGCCCTGCGGCGGGAAACGCCCGCCCTGGTGCGGGGTGGCTACAGCCAGCATAACAGCAACCGGAATGTTTACTTGTTCGAACGAAACACTGAAAACCAATCCGTGCTGGTAGTGCTCAACTTTGGTGGGCCAACCCGCCAGCCCCTGCCCACCGGGACCTGGAGCATGCTGCTCAAAAGCGGCGGCGCGACCTTGGGCGCGGCCAGCATCCAACTACCCAAGCAGGGCATTGCCATTTTGCAGAAAACGGCCTGAGGCCGGTACAATATACCCTTGTGAACATACTCAATAAACTTTTCCGCATGGACGAAGTCCCGCCGGAATATCGCAGCAACTTCATCCACCTGTACCTGGATATTGGCTGGTACGCCGTGCTGGCCGGATCTTCGATTAACTTCCAAAACGTGTATGCCACTCGTCTTGGTGCGAGCGGCTTCCAGATTGGTCTGATGGCGGCCATCCCAGCCCTGGTCAGCCTGTTGCTGGCCATCCCGGCCGGGCTGTGGCTCGAAAAACGCCGGGTGGATAAAGCTGTCTTCTTGACGAGCGTGTTGTACCGGGCCGGGTTCCTGTTCTGGGCTTTCCTGCCCTGGTTGTTCAACGATAGCGGCCAGGTCTGGAGCCTGACAACCATCATCCTTTTGCAGGCCATCCCGCTGACTGCGCTGGCCGTGGGCTTTACGGCCCTGTTCGCCGCCGCCACCCCGCCAGAATGGCGCGCACAAGTAGCCGGAACACGCAATGTGGTGCTTTCGATTGCCTTCATGATCACCAGTCTGGCCTGCGGCTGGCTGCTGGAGCAATTGCCCTTTCCGCTCGGCTACCAGGTTGTTTTCGGGATTGGTTTTTTCGGGGCAGCCATGAGCAGCCTGCACCTGTATTTTGTGCGCCCACTGGCAGAAGAAACCCTGGCGGCTGGGGCCTCAGAAACGACCCCCGCGATCGAAAAGGCTGCTCCCCGCCCCGGCGACTGGCGCGCCGCACTGCGTGGTGACATTTTGGCCGGGCCGTTCCGCAAGACCCTGCTGGTGCTCCTGTTTTTCCACCTGACGCAATACCTGGCCATCCCCATCTTCCCGTTGTATTTCGTGCGCGAACTGCAATTGACAGATGAGCACATTGGCATCGGCACGGCGTTCTTTTACCTGACCACACTGATCGGCTCCACCCAGCTGGCGCGCATCACCAACAGGCTTAAAAGCCACAAGGCAGTTACCGGCTGGGGTGTGGTGGGGATGAGCGTGTACCCACTGATGCTGGCTGCCAGCCACACGGTTCCTGCCTATTACATTATTTCGATTCTAGGCGGGTTCATCTGGGCGCTGGTGGGCGGCGCGTACGCAAATTACATCCTCGACCATGTGCCCGCCAATGATCGTCCGGCTCACCTGGCCTGGTATAACGTGGTGCTTAATGCTTCGGTGCTGGTCGGCTCGCTGGCCGGGTCACTGATTGCAGACCAGTTTGGCCTGGCTTCCGGGCTGGTGCTAGCGGGCATTCTGCGCGGCGTGGCCGGGCTGGTCATTCTTAAATTTGGTTGATTGGTGGTAATATCGTTTTATGTCTGAAGGAATAAAAATCGTCGCAAACAACCGCAAAGCTGGTTTTGAATACTTCCTGCTTGAGCATTTCGAAGCCGGGCTAGCCCTGCAAGGCTCGGAAATTAAATCCATTCGCGCCGGGCAAATGAGCCTGGCCGAAGCCTACGTGGACATTCGCGATGGTGAAGCCTGGCTGGTCGAATCTCACGTTGCGCCATACGAACAGGCCAATCGCTTTAATCACGACCCGAAACGTCCTCGCCGCCTATTGTTGCACAAAAAAGAACTGCGCAAATTATGGGATTTCGTCCGCCAAAAAGGTGTGACCATTGTGCCGGTTAAGGTCTATCTCAAAAATGGCCGCGCCAAGATAGAGATCGCCCTGGCCAAAGGCAAGAAATTGCACGACAAACGCGACAGCATTGCCAAACGCGACCAGGAACGCGAGTTGCACCGCAGCCTGAGAATGGATTAGCCGCCATGCCCCCATCCACACTGGGCAGCATCAACCTGCTGCCCGAAGACGAAAAACGCAAACTGTACTCACAGGTCATCCCGACCGAATTGCTGGAGCATTTCGACATGCCGGGGCGTGATTCGGCACGGACCCAGTCTTTGCTGCAATTCAAGTTTGCGCCGGGCAGCACTGACGTAGAGCTTAAGCTCTTCCACGAGTCGCACTTCCCCGACCCGGTGCTGTACGGCCACCTGACTGACACCATGAACGGTCAAATCCATGTATTGCTGTACATTCTGAACGACCCTGATTCCCCACGCTTTAATGTGGATATCATGCGAGACGGCTCAAGCACGCGTTTTGGTACCCTGAAACGCAACATTGAAGCGGAAACGGAAGCCCTGCAAGCCGGTCTTGCACCCGGTCAGGTACGGCGCGGATTGCGCATGCTCGCCAAAGCCATTGAAGCATTCGAACAATTTGTCATTGACCTGGGGCATGACATGTATTTTGTTGAACCCTTGTATTACCACAATGCGACCATTTTCGAGCGTTACGGGTTTGCTTACCAGATGGGCAAGCGGCTGATGGATCGCATTCACCAGGGCTTTTCGCCAGGCGGCGACCTGCTGGCCGGGCTGAATGACACCAACCCGTTCCGACAGCCACAGGCAGCCAGCAGTATCCGCTTACGTTCGTGGGCATTACATGACAACATCCTGGGAGAGCCTTTTACAAATGTCACCATGTATAAACGAATCGGCAAACACGCCGGAATTAACACCTGCGGCGAATGTCCCTGGTAAATCATTAATCAAGAATCAAAAAGCGGATGGATTGCAACCATCCGCTTTTATTGTTTTGCACGTTGGAGTTCAACAAAAACTTCCGCCATCCGTGGGTCAAAATGAACACCGCCTTCTTTTTCAATGAAATCCAACGCATCCGGCCAGGGCATGCCCTGGCGGTAAGGCCGGGCCGACGTCAGTGCATCATACACATCCACCACGGCCAGTAAGCGCCCCTCGAGCGGGATGTTTTCCCCGGTCAGGCCTTCCGGGTAGCCGGTACCATCCCATTTTTCATGGTGATAGAGCACATAGGGCAGTGCCTGGTGTAGGTGCGGGATTCCTTCCAGGATTTTTGCGCCTGCCGCAGGGTGCTGCTTAATAATTTCCATTTCTTCAAGGGTCAGGCGTGAAGTTTTATTAAGGACATGCTCCGGGACACTGATTTTGCCAATATCATGCAGCAATGCGCCATATTCCAAAATAGCCATTGCCTCCAAGGTCCATCCCAGTTGCTGGCCCAACTCAATTGCATATTGTTGCACCCGCTGTACGTGCCCGCGCGTATATGCATCGCGGGCTTCGATTACATTCGCTAGCATGGTAATGGTTTGCAGGTGGGCGCTATGTGTGTTAAACAATTCAATCGTGTTGTGTCGATCGAGGCGGGTTTGCACAGCGGCGACCAGGTCTTCAGGTTCAAAAGGTTTGGTCAGGAAATCATCCGCGCCGAGGCGGCGGGCCTGGCGAATGTCTTCGTATTCTGAACGACCGGTCAGGAACAGGAAAGGTACCACCGCCCCACTTAATTTCTGGCGTACTCCCTCCAACAAACCGAAACCGTTGAGCATGGGCATATTGATATCTGAAACTATCAAATTGGGGGCTACGTCTTCAAACGCATCCAGCGCGCGCAAGCCGTTTGGGTAGGCATGCACCTCGTGACCGGCCAATTCCAAAATGGTCTTGGTCAGTAAACGCAGGTTATCGTCGTCTTCTGCCAGCAGTATTCTCGCCATTAATTTTCCTGGAAATCACGGCCCCCAACGCGGTTGCCAATCGCAATAATTGTTGTTCGTCAGGCGGGTCAGGGAAGTGCCATCCACTTTTATTATATATATTTCACAGCCATGGTCATCACCATATTGATCAAAATATGCTGTAAACGCCACCCACTGGCCATCCGGTGAAAAACTGGGCCCCTGGCTGTTGCCGCCCGTCGGGGTGAGCTGGCGTGGGTCTGAGCCGTCAGGGTTGAACAGGAACAACTCCCGGTTCCAGGCTGTACCGGAATATGTCACCAGGTACGAGCCATCATTGGCCCAGTCGCTTCGCCCGCGCAGGTTGGGCATGCTGGTCACCTGTTGTATATCCGTGCCATCAGGCTTGATGGACATTAATTGTACTCCCCCTGCAACGTAAGAAGCAAACAATATCCGGCTGCCGTCCGGCGACCAGGTGGGGTCCCAACCCTGGGAATATAATGGTCGCGGGTTGTCGCCATCGCGGGCCATAATCCACAGGTCATTTTTACTGCCGTCTGAGCGCATAAAAGCAATCTGGCTACCATCTGGTGAGATCTCGGAGGATGTCAGGATGCCAATTTCACTGGTAAGCTGGGTTAACTCATTGGTTAGCAAATTAAGTTCGTATAATTCATATTTTCCTGGGCCGCTCATATTGGACGAGAACAGAACATAGTTACCATCAGGTGAGAGGGTGGGGTAGAAATGCTTGGCAGTATCGTTGGTTGTCAGGCGACGCTGGCCGCTACCATCGGCGTTCATAATGCAAATCTGGTCGCTGGTGCTACGACGAAAGACCTGGCAAACATAGACAATTTTACCCGCCGGCAGCCCGGAAGGGGTTGGCGGAGTCGGCGCAGAGGGAGTAGATGCTTCGTTTAACGGCAGGCCGGTAGGGGTGCGAGAGGGGAAAACGAGCGGTGGTGGGGTAGGATCCACTAGGGTCTGCGCCTTGCCGCTCCACCAGAAGAGTCCCAATCCAATCATCCCTAAAACGAAAAGGCCGCCAGACCCAATGGCGAACCAGATGAAAAACTCACGAAACGATCGTTCGTTCATTAATGGTTATTCGGGACAACTTTAAGGCCGCGAGACTGACCACTGACCTGGGTGTCGGTAAAAGCGTTCTTTTTGTGCAGGTCGAGGAACGCATCCACCAGCGCAGGGTCGAATTGGATGCCTTTGTTTTCGCGAATGTAATCAAGCACGGACTCCTCGGAGCAGCCCTGGCGATAGGGGCGGTCTGAACGCAATGCGTCCCAGACATCCACGATGGTAAAAATACGCGCGGCCAGGGGAATCTGATCTCCTTTAAGCTGGCGAGGATAACCACTGCCATCCCAGCGTTCGTGGTGACAGTATGGAATGTCAAGCGCCGGGCGTAGGTAAGCAATGGGATAGAGCATTTGGTATGCAAAATCTGGATGTTTACGCATGAGTTGCCATTCATTTTCAGTCAACGGGCCGGGTTTTTCAAGAATCTGGTTCGGGATGGCCATTTTGCCAATGTCGTGAAGCAGGGCGCCTCGGCGTATATGAACAATCTGTTCATCATCCACGCCTAGGGCGCGGGCCAGGCGAATGGTCATCTCAGCCACCCGCTGGGTATGGCCTTCCGTTTCTTTGTCCCGCAAGTCCAGTACACGTGACCAACCTTCAATGGTGGCGTCATAGGCTTCGGCCAGGTCTGTATGCGCACGCTGGAGTTCAAGTTCCGAGCGCTTTCGCTCGGTAATGTCACGAATGATGGCAATAATCGAGGGGCTGTTGTTGACTTCGATGATGCGCGCCGATACCAGCCCAATCCATAATGTTCCATCTTTATTCTTAAAGACGGCTTCCATGTTGTGGACTTCCTGCGTCTCGCGAATCGCCTGATGAAAACGCTCACTTTCATCCATGTTGGCAAAGATGGTGAACATCAAGTTATTCTTGCCAACCACATCCTCGGGAGTAAAGCCCGTCAGACGGGTAAAGCCATCGTTGATTTCGATATAGCGGCTTTCTTCCAGTTCAAGAATGGCAATGGCATCGGGTGAAATGTGGAAGGCTTTGGAAAATTTATCTTCAGAGATGCGCAGGGCCTGGTCTGCCAGGCGTTTTTCATCACGCAGTTTTTTCTCTTGCAAGGCGCGCTGCACAGCCTGCCCCAGGCGGCTCAGGCGATCTTTGAGCAGGTAATCAGCTGCGCCCTGTTTCATGGTCTCAACGGCAGCTTCCTCGCTGATGGAGCCTGTCACAACGATCAACGGGATATCCAGATTGCTTTCTTGCAACAAGTGGATGGCCTGCATGGCTGTAAACTGCGGCAGATTATAGTCTGCGAGGATGATGTCAGCACCGTTTTGGATGGCCGCCTGGTATGCCTCGCGCGTATCGACACGCTGGCTATCGTATTCATATCCGGCGCGTTTCAGCTCATACAGGATGAGTTCAGCGTCGCTGGGTCGATCCTCCAATATTAATACCTTTAAAGTTTTTTCCTGAGCCATGAAAATACTCCCCCAACCTATCCCTGAGGAACCTGGTTTAACAATAACCAATACAACCCCACATCGCGAACCGCTTCTGTAAACTGTTCAAAATCGATGGGTTTTACAATGTAACTGTTCACTCCATACTGGTAAGTCTCAAGGATGTCACGTTCTTCACGCGAGGAGGTCAGGACAACAACAGGGATGGATTTTGTGTTTTCGTGGGATTTCAACTGTCGCAGGACTTCAATACCATCCACTTTGGGGAGTTTTAAGTCCAACAGGATCAGGCGCGGGGGATGCTGCAATCGGGCCGGGTGGCCGTCTCCCTGGCCAAATAAATATTCCAATGCTTCGGCACCATCGCGAGCATGATGGATATGATTGGCAATCTTAAATTTTTTCAATGCATAGAGAGACAATTCGGCATCGTTCATATTGTCTTCGACCAACAAAATCTCAATGGGAATTTCGCTCACACTATCCTCCTACGCACATGACCACAAATGCGCTTTCATTGCAAAAAGATATTAAAGTATACCAGCACAGCCTTGCTTTTTAACTACTTTTTCGGAAGTGTAAAGTAGAAGGTTGCGCCTTTGTTCGGCTCGGCCTCGGCCCAAACCTGCCCACCATGACGGGTGATGACCCGATGAACAATGGCCAACCCGACCCCGGTACCTTCGTAGTCTTCCTGCCGGTGCAGGCGCTGGAATACCCCAAATAGTTTATTGACGTAGCGCATGTCAAAGCCTGTGCCGTTATCCCGGATAGAGTAGGTCACCATCGCCCCGGAAACCTGACCGTTGATTTCGATCCGCGGCGATTCTATATTGCGAGTGAATTTCAGCGCATTAGATAGCAAGTTGATCCACACCTGCTTAATCAGGCTGGTGTCTCCCTGGCTGCGGGGCAACTCGCGAATCACAATTTCTGCAGCATTAATCGGCATCTGTGCCGACAAGGTCTCCAGTCCCAAGTCTATCAATTTACGGTGATCAACGGTTCCACGGCGGATTTGCTGGCGGCCCAGCCTCGAAAAAGCGAGCAGGTCATCGATCAGGTTGCCCATGTGGTTGGTGTTTTCGCGGATGACCAACAGGTAGCGTTGCAGTTCGATGGTTCTGGCCTCCTGTGGAATTTGATCCTGCATCATACGCGAAAAGCCATCAATGGCTCGCAGTGGGGCGCGTAAATCATGAGAGATGGAATAGGAAAAGGCTTCAAGCTCTCGGTTGGCCGCTTCCAACTGGGCGGTTCGTTCAGCGACGCGTTGTTCCAAATCACGATTGAGATTGTTAATCTCAATCTGTGCTTGCTTTTGTTCGGTAATCTCGGTAGCCGTCAGGATGGCCAGATCCACCTGACCCTGGTCGATGACAGGAGCCATGTTGCAGGAAAACCACGCCAGGTGACCATTGGCATCGGTGGTAGTCAATTCGAAGTGGATTGGTTCGCGGTGAATAAAGATTGTTTCCAGCATTTCGACCTGCCGTTTGGGGCTGATACCCGGCAGGTTCTGGTGCAGCCTTTGGCCAGTGACATCGCGCATGGCCAGGCCCTTAATATCATGATTCATGAATTGCACAATTCCTTCGCGGTCAATGGTCATGACCAGATGGGGGGAATTTTCCATCAAGGCTCGCCAGCGCGCCTCGGATTGGTGCAGGGCCGTTTCGGAGTAAATCCTTTCTACGGCAGCAGCAATTTGCGGGCAGAGCAAAGCCAGCATTTCCTGGTCTTTGTAGGTGATCGGCGACTGCTCAGGGTACGTCTTAATGGACAGTACGCCAAGAATGGCGCTGGCGGTTTGCAGGGGAAACCCCAGCCAGGACGTCGCCCGGGGTGCGGAAGGCGGGCTTTCGGGAGCCTGCTGTTCATCCGCCATTTGGGCAGGCTGGATAAACAACGGGCGGGTAGTCTGGTAGACTCGCGTTATCCATTTGATATCCGCTTGTTGGACAGGGCTTACACCAGATTGTTGATCAAAAAAATAAGGGTAAACAAATAGACCGGAGTCTTCATTCAGCATGGCAACATTAAAATTGATTGCCGGCAGGATGTCTTTCAGGATCGCATGCACCTGCATAAAAAACTGGTAGACCGTTTGCGCCGACTGGGCTGCTTGCAGAATGCGGTAGTTGGCTACCTGCACTTGTTCACTGCGTTTTCGTTCGTCAATATCTCGGATGGCAACAATGATGCGGTTTCCCTCACCAGTCAGGGCCGGGCGCATATTCATCTCAACCCAGATGGCCTGCCCATGACTGGTACGTGCGCGCCACTCGACCATTTGCTCGCCAAGCATCCGTACCTGTCGGTAGGTACGGATGGCAGCGCGGGTGGTGTAGGGCGGCTCACCAATGCCAAGTTCAAAGATGCTCATGGCCAGGGCCTGGTCACGGGAATAGCCAAAAATCTCACTGAATTTCTGGTTGATGTCCAGGATCATTCCGCGGTCTTCTTCCACCAGCAGGATGGCATCATTTACAGATTCGAAAATTGCCCGGGTACGCGCTTCACTTTCCTTGATTGATCTCGATGCCTGGTCAAGTTCTTCAAGGCGATGCACCAAGCCATCGATGAGTCCCTGCACCTGTTCGGCTGTCTGGTTTAAGGTGTAGGCCAGCAATTTGGGTTCATCATCCATATTGGCAGTATTAATGCGAATGGAAAAATTACCACGCCCAATCTCGTTGGCTGCCTGGGTAATCTGCGCCAGGGGCGCACCAATGACCAGCCAGATAATCAGCCCGCCGCCGAGTGAAATGACCAGCACTGTTACAGCCACCTGTACAATGGCATCGCTAATCAACGCCCGCATGGGACCAGTAACAACTGTCATGGGAACAATGATGACCGCTGTATTATTGCTCCCATCTATGCGGTAAAAAGCCGCGATCTGGTTGTCCACTTCATCCAGGAAGGAACCCTGGTGCTGGGTTAAGATGCGGGAGATGGATCCAATGGAAAAATCGCCGTGCGCATAAGTGCCAATTTTGGCTTGAATGGGATGGGACACATATATCCCCTGGTTGTTGATGACAAAATGCAACCCGTTCTCCGGCTGGCTGGCCTGCACAAAAGTGCGCATGGCTTCCCCAGACTCGACCAACGCCAGGTAATGTGCACTCATGCGCGCCTGTTCTTTATAATATTCGGAAGTTGCTATATTTAATTGCATCTCCACCCGGCCGGCAAGCACAAAAATCACCACCAACAAAGGCAACATGGAAAAAACCAGCAGCCAGGCGGAGAGTCGCAGAACAATTCGGGGAATGAAACGCCGAAACATGGCAAAATTATAGTATCACTTTACAGGTTTATTGGGTACTACACGGATTTGAAAGATTACCGGCCCTGCGCGCCTGTCGCGGGATATAATACCGAAAAGGTTTTGGTCCGCTCATTTGTGGAGTTTACTGTAATGAATGTAAAAAACACCCTTTCCCTGCTCCTGACCCTGTTATTCATCACGGCCTGTGTACCGGCGAACCAGTCCGGGGCAGGACTTCCTCCTACCAGCACACCCGCCCCGCCCCCAACGGCCAACCCGACAGCCTCGCCCCTGCAACGGTATTATGTCCCGACATATTACTCAAATTTTTACATTGATATTGTTGAAGGCTCGCAGTTCGAGAACAAACTGATCATTTACTCGCCGTTACCCACCGAACAATGGGCATCAATCGTTGAAGCCTTCAACGATCACTATCCCTGGATTGTTGTTGAAACCAGCCAGTTGAGCGATGAGCAAGTCATCCAAATCTACCAGGGGCATCGCAATTCAGGCCAGCCGACCGCGGACCTGATCGTATCATCCGATATGCTGGGCTGGTTTAACATGATCGACGAAGGTGAGATCCTGACGTACGCCTCGCCCGAGGCGGCTTTCCTGCCTGAATGGTCGCGCCCCGCCGTAGGTATCTACACCCTTTCCAGCGACCCGATGGTTCTAATCTTTAACAAGATTAACTTTCCCGAAAAATTAATTGGCCTGCAAGACCTCTCCGACCGGATAGATGCTGCGCCGGGCTACCTGCGCCAGCGAGTCATCTTGCTAAACCCCGCATCAGACCCGCTGGCATTCTCAGCAAACTGGTTTTTTTCTGAAAGCGCTAACCTGGATGAATGGCTGTTACTTTCCGAAATTGGCAGTAGCGCACCACTCTTGTATGACCGGGAAAACACAACCGTGGAAGAAATTGGGCGTGGAACGGCTTATGCCGCTTATTTCGTCCCTACAAATGATATATACCCCCGCCTGACCACCTATCCATTTATTGATATCGCCTTCCTGCCCGAAGGACAGCCCATCCTTGCCCGCCATATAGCCATTACCCAGGGAGCCAGCCACCCGAACGCAGCCAAACTCATGCTCGATTTCATACTCTCCCAGGAAGGCCAAATGGTCATGTCTTTCAACGGCCTGACCCCCTACCGAAGTGACATCCGCCAGGTCACCAATTATCACCTGGATAATGTAGCAGAATCAATTGGCGGCCCGCGCAATCTGATTTTTGTGAGCCTGGATCGCGACATGCTCGACCCAGTAGCCCGCGCCGATTTCCTGGCTCGCTGGGAAGCTGCCCTGCAGGGGCAGTAATCATTCTTTCCGTTGAATTAAAAAGGAGTAGGCCCATTGTGAGCCTGCTCCCCGTTTCATCGGTTGAACCTGCCCTGTCAGGCGTCACGCTGCGCCAGGGAACTGCTGATGACCGCATCATAGTGGGCCGTGGCTTTAAACCCTTTCACGGCAAGTTTCTTGCGTAAACCGAAAGTAATTTCCCCGCTACGTAATGCCTCCAGCACTGCAGCGTAATCTGCCGGGTCACAGACGAGTGTCACCCGCTCGTGGTTCTTAGCCGCCGCGCGGATTAAGGTTACCCCGCCAATATCAATATTCTCAATTACTTCCATATAAGAAACATTCGGTTTGGCGATCGTTTCCTCAAAAGGGTATAAATTCACCGCCACAAGGTCGATAAAATCCCAGCCCAGCCTGAGCAGCTGGGCATGGTCGGATTCGGTGGGACGAGCTAGCAAACCGCCATGAATGGCCGGGTGCAGGGTCTTGACGCGCCCGCCAAGAATCTCCGGCGATTTTGTATAGTCGGCCACCTCGGTCACTGCTAGGCCGTTCTCACGCAGCAGTTTGGCCGTACCACCCGAGGCCAGCAGTTCCCAGCCCAAATCGGCCAGGCCGCGGGCAAAATCCAACAACCCGGTTTTGTCATGAACAGAAAGGATGGCTTTCGGCATTGGTTAGTTTCCTTAATTGGTTCCCATCAATTGATTGCGGAGCGTTTGAACCAGCAATCCATGCTCCACAGCATGCACCCGTTTTTCGAAATCTTCCAGCGCTTCGCCTGTTCGAAAGGAAATCTCCTGCGTTGCCAGCACCGGGCCGTCGTCTATACCCTCGTCCGGGACGAGGTGTACCATCACGCCAGTACGGTCAATTTCACCACGCTGCCAGGCCGCATAAGCCCGCTGGATGGCATGCGTGCCAGGGAACATGCCCGGCAGGGCTGGGTGCAGGTTAATCACCCGGTTGGGGAATTGATCCAGGAAAGCCGAGGTCAACAGGCGCATCCACCCGGCCAGGATGACGTAATCCGGGTCACAGGCGGCCACCAACCCGGCCAGGCGCGAGTCATATTCGCGGCGCTCGGTTCCCTTTTCGTACGGCAGCACATGGGTCGGCACGCCTGCCTGCACGGCACGCACCAACCCATAAGCGTTGGGTTTGTTCGAGATCACGGCGACCACGCTGGCGGAGAGTTCGTTCCCCTTGCAGGCGTTGAGGATGGCCTGTAAATTGGAACCGTTCCCCGAGATCAGGACAACCAGTCTGGCAGGCATCTTCCTCCTAATGGTGAAACAGGCGCACGCCACTGAAGACCATCGTCATGCCATATTCATCGCAGGCGGCAATCACATCCTCATCACGCGCCGAACCGCCCGGCTGGAGCACATAGCGAACACCGCTTTTGGCTGCCCGATCAATGCTGTCACGAAAAGGAAAAAAAGCATCTGAGCCGAGGGTGACATCCTGCAGGGTATCGAGCCAGGCGCGGCGCTCCCCGCCTGAAAGCTGGACAGGCAGGCTGGTAAAAATATTCTTCCAGTTGGTTTTTTCCGCCTCGGTAACATCCGGCTGGAGGAACTGGTCAATGGCGTTGTCTCGGTCAGGTCGCTTGATGTCTGTCCTGAACGGCAGGTTGAGCACCGCGGGGTGCTGGCGCAGGTACCACAAATCAGCCTTGGCCCCAGCCAGGCGGGCGCAATGTACCCGCGATTGCTGGCCTGCGCCAACACCAATTGCCTGCCCGTCCCTGACATAGCAAACCGAGTTGGACTGGGTGTATTTGAGCGTGATCCAGGCCACGGTCATATCGCGAATGGCAGGCTGGGGCAGGGTTTTGCCTGCCGTGACAATATTGGCGAAATCGGCTTCGGTCACCGGGCGGTCATGGCGGCGCTGCTCAAAGGTCACCCCGAACACGTCACGAGTTTCGCTCTGTTCCGGCTCGTAAGCCGGGTCAATTTGCACAATGGCATATTTCCCCTGTTTCTTGGCCTGCAAAATCTCCAGGGCTGCGGCCTGGTAGGCCGGGGCAATCACGCCATCAGATACTTCGCGCGCAATCAGCCGCGCGGTGGGCACATCCACTTCGTCGGACAGGGCAATAAAATCGCCAAACGAGGACATGCGATCCACGCCGCGGGCACGGGCATAGGCTTCAGCCAGTGGCGACAATTCGAGGTCGTCTACAAAGTAGATTTTCTTCAGGATGTCCGGCACCGGAACGGCCACCGCCGCCCCGGAAGGGCTGACATGCTTAAAGGATGTTGCGGCGGGCAACCCCAGGGCCTGCTTCAGTTCCCGGACCAGTTGCCAGGCGTTGAACGCGTCCAGCAGATTAATATAGCCCGGCGACCCGCCCAGCACGGTGATGGGCAGATTCGAATTATTTCTCATGAACACGCGCGCCGGGGATTGCTGCGGGTTGGTTCCATAACGAAGGGATAAAGAGGACGGCATTTTCTCTCCTTTTGACTACACGACAAGCCGGGTTTTCCCCTGCCCGCTGGCCAGTTCGCCGATGACAAATGTTTCCTCGGGCAGGCTGGCCTGGAAGGCGGTTACAGCATTGGCGTCGACAACGGCCAGCATACCGATACCCATGTTAAACACACGGTACATTTCATCGAGAGCGATGTTACCTTTTTGCTGCAAAACCTTCCACAACGGCGGTACCGGCCAACTCCCGATACGAACAACCGCATCCAGGTGACCCGGCAGGATGCGCGGGATGTTTTCGATAAACCCGCCGCCGGTCAGGTGCGCCAGCGCTTTGATGGTCGCCAACTGCGGGTAAACCAGCTTGAAATAAGAACGGTGTGGGGCAAGCAGGGCCTCCGCCAGCGGCACGCCGATTTCCGGGAAAACTTTATCCAGCGGCGTCTCAGCAAACACTTTACGAATCAACGAATAACCATTGGTGTGCGGGCCGGAAGAACGAAACCCAATCAGTACATCGCCAGCCTTCAGGGCATCTGTTTTTGGGAGAATATTGTCACGCTCCAATACGCCGACAATCGTCCCGGCCACATCAAATTCACCCGGTTGGTAAACGCCGGGCATTTCGGCGGTTTCGCCGCCCAGCAAAGCTAATCCGGCATCGCGGCAGGCTTCGGCAATGCCAATCACCACTTCTGCTGTCTGTTCGGGGTTGAGTTTGGAAGTGGCGAAGTAATCCATAAAAAACAGCGGCCTTGCGCCCTGCACCAAAATATCATTGATGCAATGATTGACAATATCCTGCCCAATGCCGCGAAAACGCCCGACCATGGCCGCCAGTTTGACCTTGGTACCAACGCCATCGGTCGAGGCCACCAGCACTGGATTCGCCATATCCTTCAATGCGGATGCATCAAACAGCCCGCCAAATGAACCAATCCCCGCCAGTACCGCCGGGGTATAGGTGGCGCGAACAGCATCCTTCATGAGGGCCACCGCGCGGTTTCCGGCGTCAATATCCACACCGGAATTAGCGTATGTTGCCCCCATCACCGCTTTCGCGGCAATATCCGTACGATATTGCATGTCCTTAAAATAGATATGACGAATCTTCTCATATGCATTCTTTACCGCAGATGGAAGATCCGCCGACCAGGTTGTCAGGCCAAATACTCGCCCGCCGGAGGTCAGCAGTTGGCCGGTGTCATTCTCTTTCGTACCTGCATGAAAACAAACCACATCCCCCAGCAAAGCTTCCAACTTTATCTCATACCCCGTTTCAGGTTTTTCCGGATAACCTTTGCTGGCCAGCACCACGCAGACCGCCGCGCCGGGGTTCCAGCGGATCTCCACTTCACGAAGCCGCCCATCCACACAGGCTTCGGCAATTTCCACGAGGTCGGTATCCAGCAAGGGCAAGACCGCTTGGGTTTCCGGGTCGCCAAAACGGCAGTTGAATTCCAGGACACGGATTCCATCCGGCGTCAGCATCAACCCGGCGTACAGCACCCCGACAAATGGCCTGCCTTCCAGGCGCAGGCCGCTGACCGCAGGCTTTAGCAGATTATCAACGGCTTCTTCCAGCATCTCTGTCGTAAAGATTGGCGCAGGCGCATACGCGCCCATCCCGCCGGTGTTAGGCCCCTGATCGCCATCATAAATCCGTTTGTGGTCCTGGGCAGGCAGCATCGGCACCACTGTTTTCCCATCCGTAAATGCCATCAACGACACTTCCGGGCCGCTCATCCGTTCCTCAATCACCACTTCCGTGCCTGCAGCGCCAAAAACGCCGCCTTCCAGCATTTCGCGCAGGGCAGTTTCGGCCTCGGCTTTGGTGTCCGGCAAAATCACACCTTTGCCCGCCGCCAAACCAGAAGCTTTGATGACAATTGGATAATCAACCCCATCCAAATATTGCAGCGCATCCGTAATCTTATTGAAGGTGGCATACCGCGCAGTAGGGATGCCATGCCGGGCCATGAAATGCTTTGAAAATACTTTGGACGCCTCGATCTCAGCTGCAGCCTGCCGAGGCCCAAAACAGCGGATGCCCGCCTCCGCAAGCGAATCCGCCAAGCCATTTGCCAGCGGCGCTTCGGGGCCAACGATTACCAGGTCAATTGCCTCTTGCCGACAAAACCGAATAATTCCGGCATGGTCATCAACAGATAGATCATTGATATTCTCCGCAAGCTGGCCAATGCCAGGGTTGCCTGGCAGGGCAAACAATTTCTTCAGCCGGGGTGACTGGGCCAACTTCCAGGCAATGGCATGTTCACGTCCACCCGAACCTATTAATAGGATGTTCATCATCTCTCCTACTACCGGGTGCCTTGCTCAAAACCGGTCTTGACTGATTGCAAATCCACCGGGACGGGATAATTGCCGGTAAAGCAGGCCCGGCAATAACCATCCGTGCGACCCACTGCCCGCATCATCCCATCCAGTGAAAGATAGGTCAAGGAATCGGCTTTCACAAATTTGCGGATTTCATCTACAGTGCGTTTGTGGGCAATCAAGTCATCATACTTACCCATATCCACGCCCATGAAACAAGGGTGGGCAATCGGCGGGCAGGTGATGGCAACATGCACCTCCCTGGCCCCGGCATTTTTTAATAATTTGATTAATGGACCAGTAGTATTGCCGCGCACTATACTGTCATCAATCATAATCACCCGTTTGCCCAGGATATTCTCATTGATAACATTGAATTTCATCCCCACCCCGCGCTTGCGCAACGAATCAGTCGGCTCAATAAATGTGCGCCCGACGTAACGATTCTTGACAAAACCATCGTTATACGAAATGCCACTCACCCGCGCGAACCCAATCGCCGCCGGTATGGATGAATCCGGCACCGGGATGACTACGTCCGCGCTGCTTGCATCCATCCCGGCCAGGAATTCCCGCGCCAGTTCTTCCCCCAGACGCTGCCGAACGGCATGCACATTCACCCCATCCCAGGTCTGGTCGGGCCGGGCAAAATAAATATGCTCGAAGACACACATCGCAGAGGGCTTCACTGGCCCCAGCGCCTGGGTCACCCGCAGAGCGTTTGCAGAAAGGGCGACGATCTCACCCGGTTTCACATCCCGGATAGCCTCACAACCCAACGTACGCAATGCGCCGGTTTCAGACGCGACAGCGTAGCCCCCATTCGGAAGCATGCCCACGCTAAGGGGGCGGAAGCCCCAGGGATCCCTGACAGCATACACCGTGTCACGAGTCATAATCACCAGCGAGTAGGCGCCCACCCATTTCTGCATGGCATCTTTTATCCGTTCCTCCCAGGTGCTGCCTGAGTCACGCGCCAGCATCATGGTCATCACTTCGCTGTCCGATGACGACGAAAAGCCCACTCCCTGGCGCAGCATCTCCTCGCGCAATTCTGCCGAGTTAACCAGGTTACCGTTATGGGCCAACGCCAGCGGGCCATACATGGTTTCGATCATGAAGGGTTGGGCATTGCGAATGGCCGACGAACCGGTTGTGGAATAGCGTGTATGTCCAATGGCATAATGCCCCTGCAAACCGCTTAAGGTCTCCGGCTTGAATACTTGCGACACCAACCCAATATTCTTATACATCGACATGGCCGCCCCATCCGAGACGGCGATGCCCGCAGCCTCCTGGCCGCGATGCTGTAAAGCAAATAACCCGAAAAAAGCCATGCGCGCCACACCTTCATTCGGGGCAAAAATGCCAATCACACCACATTCTTCCCTGGGCGAATCATCGTAAAAATTCTTCATCATTTTCCTGTTTCTTTAGCGCAGCCAACCCTTAGTCCCTGCATACCAACGACTCAATTTTTTCAACCTTCCCCATAAGCAGGTCATCCGTCCCGGCAACCACAGTGACATGCCCGAGTTTACGTCCCGGACGTGGTGACTTGCCATACAAGTGCAGGTGCACGCCTTCTATTTTAAGGATATCCTGCACCGGGGGGATCTGCCCGATTAAATTGACCATCGCGCCGGCCCCAATCGGATTCGTGCTTCCCAGCGGGAAACGGGCCATGGCCCGAACATGATTCTCGAACTGGGACGTCAACGCGCCTTCAATCGTCCAGTGGCCACTATTGTGCACACGCGGGGCCATTTCGTTGACCAGCAACTGGCCATCCAGTTCAAAAAATTCAATTGCCAGCACACCAACATATCCAAGCGCTTCCATCACCTTCCGTGCATGCGATTCGGCCAAACCTTGCAACGGATGCACCTGGACGGGAACCACCGAACGATGCAGGATGCCCTCATGATGCGTGTTAATTGTCAGCGGGTAGAACGCCACCGCACCATCCACCCCGCGAACACCCACAATGGAAATCTCCCGCTCAAACGGGACGAGTTCTTCCACGATCAAGTCCTGGCCCCGCAATTGTGTCATGGCAAAAGACAATTCATCCATGTTACGAACAATAAACTGCCCCTTGCCGTCGTAACCCATGCGGCGGGTCTTCAGCACCGCCGGGACGTCAAAGCCGTTAAATCCCGAAGCAGTAAACCGCGGGGTTGGGATGCCAAGATCACTAAAAAAGGATTTTTCCACCAGCCGGTCTTGCGCCTTTTCCAGCGCCAGCGGTGGCGGGAAGACCGGCACAAACTTCTCCACAAAACGGGCGGCATCCACAGGCACGTTCTCAAACTCGTATGTAATTACATCAACTTCGCTGGCAAAACGTTCCAACGCGGGGGAATCGTCATATGCGGCCACAACCTGCGGCGCCAACTGCCCGGCAGGCGAATTTGGGACAGGGTCGTAAAAACGAAAACGCAACCCCAGCGGGATGCCCGCCAGGGTCAGCATTCGTCCCAGTTGACCTGCGCCAAAAACGCCAATGGTTATCATGCAGTCTCTTAAGTACGCGGGTCGGGATTCTCCAACACCGACCGGGTTTGTTTTTCACGAAAACCAACAAGAGCAGGTTTGTATTCCGAGTGAGCATTGGCGACAATGGCCGCCGCCAGCAGGGCCGCATTGACCGCGCCGGCCCGCCCAATGGCCAACGTACCCACGGGGATTCCCGAGGGCATCTGTACGATCGAAAGCAGTGAATCCAGCCCGTTGAGCACCTTCGACTGCACCGGCACACCCAGCACCGGCAGGTGCGTCTTGGCAGCCGTCATGCCTGGTAAATGAGCTGCCCCGCCCGCCCCGGCAATGATCACTTCGATGCCGCGTTCTGCCGCCGTTTCGGCATACTTGAACAATAAATCCGGTGTTCGATGCGCGGAGACAACCTTCACTTCGTAAGGGATACCAAGCCCGTCCAAGGTTTCCGTCGCGTACTGCATGGTTTCCCAGTCAGACTTGCTACCCATGATGATACCGATTAGTGCCTTGCCCATATCAATTTTTCAACCCGTCCTTCCCGGTGACACCAGACCCAATGTTCTTAAGTTCTCCAACAGTCGTTCATTTACGGGATAATCGCCCGGTACAAAGGCCTGCCCGGTCAGCATTTCATAGATCGTTATATAGCGCTCGGATGCCGAAACCCAGAGCGAATCCGGCATGTGCGGGATTCCGCCCTCGCCGCGATAACCCTTTTCAGCATAGGCCAAACGCACAAATTCCTTGTCGAAATTCTCCGGTTCCTGCCCGGCCGTAAAGCGGCGCTCGTAGCTGTCGGCCTTCCAGAAGCGGGACGAATCGGGGGTGTGAACCTCGTCAATTAACAGGATGCGCCCGTCAGGAGTCCGCCCGAATTCATATTTCGTATCCACCAGCACCAGCCCGGCCTTGTTGGCCAACTCCTGCCCGCGCTTGAAAATCGCCAGCGCGGCGTCCTGGACCTGCTCCCAGGTTTCCGCGTCGAGAATGCCCTTTGAGACCACCTCGGCGCAGGTCAGGCGCTCATCGTGGCCGCTGGGGCCACCCTTGGTGGTCGGGGTGATAATCGGCGCAGGCAAGGCCTGGTTTTTCCGCAACCCGTCGGGGAAGTGGTAGCCATAAATCTCGCGCTCGCCGAGTTCATAGCGATGCCACAGTGCCGTGCTCGTCACGCCTGAAATATAGCCGCGGATGACCACTTCCACCAGCAATGGTTCAACCTCAGTCACAATGGCGGCATTGGGGTCGGGAAGGGAGATCAGGTGATTGGGGAGGATGGATTGGGTCTGCTCAAACCACCAGCCGGAGAGTTGATTTAGTACCTGACCTTTATAAGGAACTTTTGCCAGGATGCGGTCGAAGGCCGATAGCCGGTCCGTCGTGACAATCAGCCGTTTCCTGTCCCCCAGCGCATACCATTCGCGCACCTTGCCAACGGTTTTCCCCGGCAGGGGCAGGTCCGTTTCAGCGCAGGCTTGAGGAAGCAATTGCATTAACTGTTCGCGGACAATCATCGTAATTCCACCCCCCGCCATGCAGGTTCGCGGTTAAAGGCTTTTTGCATAGTTCACACCATTCTTAAACAGGGCCAGCCCGCTGTTGCCCTGCTCGCCACGTGTGTGACGAGGATGCTGCCAGGCATGGATGTGATTCTCCGGGTGGGGCATCAGGCCGAGCACATTACCCGCCGGGTTGCAGATCCCGGCAATATCCAGCAGGGAACCGTTTGGGTTGGCCGGGTATTCACCACTGGCAGGTGAGCCATCCGGGCGGATGTAAGCAAGGGCGATCTGGTCGTTTTGGGAAAGAACGTTCAGCAAGGAATGGCTAACCGCCTGGAAGTTGCCTTCTCCATGAGCAATGGGGCAGGTGATATTTTCGGCGAGGGCTTTTGTCCACAGGCAGGTTTGGGAAAGGGGGGCTAAATCCACCCAGCGGCATTCAAAATGACCCTGCCCATTAAAAGTCAATGTAACTGCCGAGGAGGATTCACCATTCCCCGGCAGTATCCCCGACTTGACCAATGCCTGGAATCCGTTGCAGATGCCAACCACGGGTTTGCCGGCCTGCACGAACAAATTAATCTGATCAGCAAAATAAGAGTTCAGGTCGAGGGCCAGCAGTTTGCCTGCACCAAGCGCATCGGCATAAGAGAAACCGCCGGGAACAACCAGCATCTGGTAATCAGAAAAATTCTTTTTCCCGGCGCGCAGTTCGTTGAGCGGGGCAAAGACTGGCTCGGCGCCGGTCAGGGTTAGGGCTTCGGCAACATCAAAATCACGATTGGTGCCATGGGCCTGGAGAATGAGGGCAGCAGGTTTCATGTTCGTCATCAATTCTGGCCAGTGAAGGCTTTAACAAGATCGGCAACAGGAATTTGTTCGCCAGAGATTTTGAGTACAGGCTCGGCAGTAACGACGCCGATCTTTGCCAGGGGCAGGCCTCTGAACAGGGTAAGGAAGTCGGCTTCGGCAGCGGGATCGATTTCAGCCAGCAAACAGCCGTTCGTTTCAGCGAAACAGGCTGCGGGGGAGCCCGCGGCTGAGATTTCCATCCCCAGCCGCCCGCCAATGCACATTTCTGCTGCGGCAACCGCCAGCCCGCCTTCGCACAGGTCATGGCAAGACCTGACAAGCCCCCTGGTAATGGCCTGGTGCAGGGCACGATACACTTTTGGGGCAGTTTCAGGCAGGCCTGGCACAGACTGGCCAAGGATTGCTGGCAGTTGCTCGCTACCTACAAGGTAAACCATGTTGCCTGGCTGCTTCAAATCCATCGTGATGGCCTTGCTGACGTCATCAATGATGCCAATGGCCGAAATCAACAGGGTTGGAGGAATGGCGTGACGCTGACCATCGGCGCCGAGGTACTCGTTGTTGAGCGAATCCTTGCCAGAGATGTAAGGCGTACGATAGTACAGCGCGGCGTCATGACAACCGCGCGTGGCTTCGACCAGTGTACCCATCGTCTCCGGGCGTTTGGGGTCGCCCCAGCAGAAGTTATCAAGGATGGCGATGCGGGTCGGGTCTGCCCCAACAGCAACGGCATTGCGGATGGCTTCATCCACCACCGCCCAGGCCATTTTATAGGCGTCCTGTTTGCCATACCCCGGATTAATCCCATTGGACAGCACAATGCCTTTTCGGCCTTTCGTACCGATTGGCTTGAGCACCGCCGCATCGGAAGGCGCATCCGCATTGACACCGGTCAGTGGCTTGACAACTGTGCCGCCCTGAATTTCATGGTCATAGATGCGGATGGTGGCAGCTTTGCTGGCAATGTTTGGGGACGACAGAAGTTGTAACAATCTGCCTGGTAACTGGTCGTCAGCAATCGGGGACAGGGAAATAGAAGGTACTGAATGGCTAATGACCGCCTTAAGTTGCCTCTGGGGGATGCCTTCATGCAAGAACTCGTTCTCCAATTCCAGCACGGTTTTGCCGTCATAGCGGACAACCAATTTACCATCGCCAGTAAACCTGCCGATGTCGGTCAATTCGGTGTTGTAGGTGTCACACAGGGCTTGCAAGGCGGGCAGGTGAGCCGGGGGTACCGCCAGCACCATACGTTCCTGCGCTTCAGAGAGCCAGATTTCCCAGGGCGCCAGGCCGGGGTATTTCAGGCGTACGTGGTGCAACTCAATCTCCGCGCCAATATTCGAGGCCATTTCGCCCACCGCGGAAGACAAACCGCCCGCGCCACAATCAGTAATATCGCTGTAGAGACCGGCATCGCGGGCGCGGGTGATGACATCAATCAGGCCTTTTTCGGTGATCGGGTCGCCTATCTGGACGGACGCACCAGAAACTTCGCCCGTCTGGGCATCCATGGTCATGGAGGAGAAGGTCGCACCACGCAGGCCGTCACGCCCTGTACGTCCCCCCAGCACAACCACCCTGTCGCCCGCCTGCGGATTCTTATGGTGCTTTCCCTTTGGCGCAATACCAACACAGCCGCAAAAGACCAGCGGGTTGGCCGTATAACCTTCATCGTACAAGATTGCCCCATTGACGGTCGGGATGCCGATTTTGTTACCGTAATCCTGCACCCCGGCAATCACACCAGACTGGATGCGGCGGGGGTGGAGTACACCTTCGGGCAGGCTGTCCGGATTCATCTCCTGCGGCCCAAAGCAAAGGATATCCGTCGCAGCGATGGGCTTGGCGCTCACCCCGAGCACGTCCCGAATCACCCCCCCCACGCCAGTGTTCGCCCCGCCAAATGGCTCAATCGCTGAAGGGTGGTTATGCGTCTCGACCTTAAAAGAAATTTCAAACTCATCATCAAATTCAATAATCCCGGCATTGTCCACAAAGGCCGAAACCACCCAGGGTGCATTAATTTTGTCCGTGGCAGCTTTCAGGTAAGTTTTGATAATACTATCGACAACGGAAGTTTGCCCGTTTGACTCGACTTCCACCCTGGCCTTAAATGTCTTATGGACGCAATGTTCACTCCAGGTCTGGGCAATCGTCTCGAATTCCACATCGGTTGGGTCGCGATCAATTTTGCGGTAATACGACTGGATGGCCTGCATCTCTGCCAGGTCGAGGGCAGCGCGACGGTCTTTCGATACATCCAGTAACTGTTCGCTGGTAAGCGTTCGAAGCTGGATGATCTCGACTTCCCCGCTGGCCTGAACCTCCTCAGGGAAGGAAGGGGCAATCTCCCCTATCGTCCAGTGCTGGATGACAGGATTCGCCAGCAACTGGCGGGCCAGTTTTTCAACCCGGGACAGGGCCAGCCCATCAATGAGAAAACGCTGGCCAGTAGCCGCCCGCTGCACCCCGTCGAAGCCAAGGACATGCGCGGCGCGGACAATCTCCTGTGCCACCGGGTCGGTTACGCCAGGACGCAGGGAAACTTCCACGAAGATGGAAGCCGGTGCGGTGGCGTCTGTGTCCGATGGGATGATTTTCCAGAAAGCGACCTGGGTAACCGGGTCACTTAACAGCTTGAGGGCCAGCTGCTCACATTCATGCTGTGATAACTGACCCTCGATAAAATAAATATCCTGACAAGCAAGGGCGGTAATATCCTGAAAACCCAGTGCCTTGGCATCGGCGGCATAGCTCGCTGAGCGCGGGTCGGGCTGGTTGAATTTGACTAAAAATCGATAGACGGGCATACATATCCTTCCGGGAAACCGCCTGATTGTACATCGGCAACATTGTCTAGTCAACAACAGGTTTTGTTTTTGTAATATTTGATTTTCTTTGCTGCTTTATAATTCATTTTATGACTATCTCACAATTCGGTAAAGTTCAGGCGACAGCCATTACATCAGAAGCGGATATTGCCGCCGCCCTGCAACGCCTGGGCATCAGCACCGGCCAATCCACCCTGGTGCTGATTGGCGGCGCTGGCGGCATGAGCGAAGAGCAACTTGCCCAGACCCAATCATTTTTTGCAGATTGGGTAGCCCCCTTTGTGATTGAGAAAAAACTAGCCGTTATTGATGGTGGCACTGATTCAGGCATCATGAAAGCGATGGGGCTGGCTCGCACCAAACATAATGCCGACTTCCTGCTGGTAGGTGTGGCAGTGGAAGCCCTGTTGAGGGAAGAACCCTGGCTGGTGGAGCAAAACCACAGCCACCTGCTGACGGTTCCCGGCACAGACTGGGGCGATGAAGTAGCCCTGCTCAGCCGAACAGCCACCATCATTGCCGGCGGGAAACCCTCCATGACCCTGCTGTTCAACGGCGGGCAAATTACCTGGCGCGACGCCGAAGCCAGCATCAACGAAAACCGCCCGGTGCTGGTAGCCGAGGGGTCTGGCCGCGCAGCAGATGACATCTCGCAGACCCAGACTGGCATGAAAATTGATATGCGGGCCATTAAATTAATCCAAACCGGACTGATTCGTGTCGCAAACCCGTATCACGAGCCCGAAAAATTCATGGCTCACCTCAAAAATACATACTAAACCGGCGGAGCATCAATGAATGACATCAATAAATGGGTGGAAAAAGACCATTACCAGCTGCACCCCACCTACCACCCGAAAAGCCATGCCAACCCGCTGGTGATTGAGCGCGGCGAAGGCGTATGGCTATTTACGGTGGATGGCCAAAAAATCCTGGATGGCATGGCCGGGTTATGGAATGTGAATGTCGGATATGGTCGCGAAGAACTGGCCCAGGCTGCATACGAACAAATGAAGGGTATGGCCTTCACCTCCAATTTTGCAGGGATGACCAACCTGCCATCCATCCAGCTTGCAGAAAAATTGGCCGGGTTCGCTTACCGCGGCCTGAACACCACCTTCTTCACTTCGGGCGGGTCCGAGGCCAATGATTCGGCCTTCAAAACTGCCCGCTATTACTGGAAGCGCAAAGGCCAGCCTGGCAAATACAAGTTCATTGCCCGCCGGGGTGCATATCATGGGATTACCCTTGCAGCAACCTTTGCCACCGGGCTGGAGAAATACCACACCATGTTTGGCCCCGCGCTGGAGGGATTTGTGCACATCCCGGCCCCCAACGCCTACCGTTTCGAGGGAACTCAGCGCCCTGGTGAAACGATCGGGCAGGCTGCCGCCCGTGCCCTTGAAGAAGCAATCATCAAAGAAGGCGCGGAAACTGTTGCCGCTTTCATCGCCGAACCCGTGATGGGCGTGGGCGGGGTAATCGTGCCGCCATCCGATTACTTCCCACTTATCCGTGAAATTTGCAGTAGGCATAATATCCTATTTATTGCCGATGAAGTCATTACCGGATTTGGCCGCACCGGCGAATGGTTTGCTCTGAACCACTGGGGCGTCAAACCGGATATCCTGACGTTTGCCAAGGCCATCACCAGCGGCTATGCCCAGCTGGGCGGCATGCAGGTTTCGGATGAGATCCGCGAGACGATGGAAACTGCGCCGGAAAACGAGCCCTGGATGCATGGCTACACGTATTCCGGGCATGCCATGGCCTGCGCCGTCGGGCTAAAGAACCTGGAGATTATGGAACGCGACAATTACCCGCAGCGCGCCAGGCAGCTGGGGCAACGGCTGTTAAAGGGGTTGGAAACACTAAAGGAATTCCAATTTGTCGGGGATGTCCGCGGATTGGGTCTGGTCTGCGGTGTGGAAATTGTGGCAGACAAAGATAGCAAACAGCCCGACCCGGCCCTCGCAATGCAACTCTTCAAGGCGGCGCAGGCCAATGGCCTGCGCTTAAGACCGCTGGGCAACACGCTGGCCTTCTCGCCGCCGTTGTGCATCAACGAAGACGAGGTGGATGAGATGGTCTCGCGGCTGGGCGCAACCATGGATGGCATCTCCAGGTAACGGGAATCGGCGTGGGTGAGCCCGTCCGATCCTGCCCGGTTCGCGGCAGGTATGTTTTCTGGGTAGCTAGCCAATTCTTGAATAGAACCATTTATAAAAGGAAAGGCCTCCGGGTGGAGGCCTTTCTGGTTGGATGGGATTAACTTCCGCGGATGTAGTGTTCCAGCTGGGAAATGATAATCTTCTGCTCGTGGATAATCTCGCGCAGCACATCGCGAATGGAGATGACGCCGAGCAGTGTTTCACCTTGCATGACCGGCAGGTGGCGGATGTTCTTTTCGTTCATCAGCGCCATGCATTCTTCCAGTGACTGGGCTGGTTCGACGTAAAGCACTTTGGAGGTCATGACTTCGCCAACGGTGGTTTTGGCGCTGGTGCGGCCCTGTAATTCCACCTTACGGACAATGTCCCGTTCGGAAAGGATACCAACCAGTCGTTGCCCCTCGGTCACCAGCAGGGCGCCAATATTGTGCTGCTCCATGATTTTCATGGCAGAGAGCAGGGTATCAGCCGGGGTGACCGAGAGGATCTGGGTTGTGCTTTTCTCTTTCAGCAAATCTTTCGCAGTGGCCATGCAAGCAACCTCCATGGTGTTTTGAATCAGTGTACATGCAACCTGTAGAGATGTCAACAGCAAGAATTATTCGATCACGAAAGCCACTTCCACGGTCATACCCCAGCGCAGGGCCGGGTCAGTTTCATTAAGCTCAACTTTGACCGTGTAAATGACATCGCCGCCCTGGGTTTTAAAGGACTGGCTGATGCTCTGGACAGTGCCCTCCAGGATGACATCCAGCGCATCAGGGGTGATTTCAACCCGCTGGCCTTCGGTAACCTGGACAACCTCCAACTCGTTCAAGTCGGTGGTTTCCACCAGCCAATTGCTGAAATCAGCCATTTGCACCGCCCAGGTTTCAGGGCCAACATACTGCCCAACCTTAATGTTGACATCAGTTACCACGCCGGTAAAGGTGGCTTTTAATTCATAGCCATCCAGTGCGTTCTGGGCAGCGGCGACCTGTAACTTTGCCGCCGCCAGGCGTGCTTCCAGCAACGCCAGGCGGTCGGCATCGGCGCCACTACTGGTCTGGTCAAACTTGCGCTTGGCCTCGGCCTCGGCAGTCAGGGCAGCATTCAGCGCGGCGCGGACAGAGTCGCGGCGGCTGCGCACAGCATCCAGGGCACGTACTGCTTCGTTATAGTCCGTTTCAGCATCGCGCAGGTCATCTTCTGCGGCCTGGCGCGTGGCATTATTCTCGTTCAGGTCTTTATACTTTTCAAACTCTTCCAACGCATCATCCAGATCGGCTTTGCGGTCTTCCACTTCTGCTTCCGCCTCGTCAATATCGTCATCGATGGCATCCAGGTCAAGCGCTTCCCAGGCGCGCTGGGCTGCCGCGCGAGCCGCCTGTGCATCCAGGTAAGCCTGCCAGGCCTGGGCATTAATCAGCCCGCCGCTGCGCTGGAACTCATCGTACGCCTGCTGGGCAGATATTAACTCAAGTTCTGCGGCTGCAAGGCCCGCAGCAGCCTGCTGGCTGTCACCCAGGCGAGCCAGGACCGTACCTTCGCGCACCAGTTGGCCCTCCTGGACAAGGATCTCGGCCACTGTGCCACGGGCCACAAACGACTGGCGCAGGTGACGTACCGGGACAAGCTGGCCTTCCACTACGACAACTTCAACCACCGGCGCAGAGACCGGGGCCGGGGTAGCCGGCTCTGCCGGTGCACAACCTGCCAGGGTGGCCAGGATGAACAGGGAAGTTATGATTATCTTTTTCATTGGTTTCCTCTTTCGTTTTTGTATCAGATAATTACTCGTACGCAAGCACTTCGCGGATGGTCAACCGCGCTGCATTGCGGGCTGGCAGCACACTCGCCAGTACTGACAGGACAATCACCAGCCCCAGCCAGATGCCATATCCTGCCGGGGTAAAAAGCACATCAATTGGCGTTTCAAAGATCGCCAGACTGACGATCGTCGAAAGCAGGTAAGTGAACGGCACCGAAAGCAGCGCGCCCAACGCCCAAGAGATTCCGCCAATGACCATGCCTTCCACGATCACCATCCGCATAATCTCCATATCCACCGCGCCAATGGCGCGCATAATACCAATTTCTCGAGTGCGCTCCAGCACGTTCATACCCATCGTACCGGTCAGGCCCATCGCGCCAACGGTTGCCGTCAGCAACGCCATAATCAGCAGGAAAGTCACCAAAATATCTAGGCTCTCCGCCACCGTATCCAGGGTTGCCAAGCCGGGGCGCGAGTCGCGTAGTTTGAACCCGGCCACCCTGAAACTGGTATCCAACCGTTCGGCCAAGGTTTCCTGGAAAGCGCGGTCATGCTGTTCCCCGACCACACGATACGAAAAGGAGCGATTTACCAGGTTACGATCCTGCGCCGCATATTCATAAGGCGTGTACCCTAAAATCCCTTCACGCCCCACAAATTTGAAAATACCAACCACTTCCCATTGCTGGTCACGCCCATCAATCTTAAGCGTTACATAATCACCCACCTCCAGCCCCGGCAGTACACCCAGGATCGCTTCACTGACCGCCATCTTGCGCACATCATCAGCACGAATCCAGCGGCCTGAAACAAGGATCGGGTCTACCAACCTGCTATTTGCGGGTGGCGCAAGGATGTTCAGGTTCTGGGCGGTTGTGCCATCCGGGTAAAGCAACTCCGTGCCAATAAACATCCAGCCTTCCACGCTTTCAACACCCGGCACAGACAGGGCCTGTTGCTCCACCTCGCGCAAGCGGTAAGGCTGGTCAAAATCCAGGGTGACATCCGCCAGGAAATACTGGCCAATGTCACTGGTGTAATTTCGCAGTGTGACCTGCACATTAAACACAGCAATAAAAATCGCGCCACCCATGGTCAATGTAAACAACGTCAGCAGCAAGCGTCCGCGCCGCCGGAAAGTATTGCGCAACGAAATGAGCAAAGGACGAGGAATATGGATGCCGCGCCGGTTGAGCCAGGTCGTCGCGCGCAGTTGGAATCGCTCCCAGCGTGATTCTTTGGGCTGGCTCCCCCCGGCCTTCTCTCCCGTTTCCCGGGCCAGTTCCCCGCTGATGGCCTTCAAAATAGTCACCCGTGAACCGCTGATCACCGGGATAAACCCCGCCCCCAACGGAACAAGGATGCCAACCAGCACTTGTATTAAGAATGCCATCGGCACAATACGATACCCGAACAGGCTGAAACTTAACTGGTCAGCAATAAAACTCGAAAGCGCATAAGCCCCCTGCCCGCCTAGGGGAACGGCAATTAATAATGCCAACACACCAAATGATAGGATCAACGCCAGGTACATGACAAAAATCTGCCGGTCACGCGCACCGACCAGCTTCATCACACCAATGTGGCGCAAGTGCTGGTTGAGCAGGGCGCTCAACGTATTGGCGATTAACGAACTGGAAAGCAACACGATCAGGATACCCAGCGCCATCAGGATGCCCAGCACAGCATTGACGGTTGCCGCCAGGGGATGTTCATTGGTCTTGGCAAAACGAGTGCGGGAAACACTGTACCCGGCCTTCTCAATTTTTTCCTTAATCTGTGTACCCAGCGTGCGAATATACGTCAGGTCGTTATTGTTCTCAGACACTATGGCGTAAATACGGTTATAACGCTCCGGTTGGCGCAGGTATTGCAGTGTGTCGACTGATATATAGCCAAACGGTGGGGCCAGGAAGTCATCCGCGCCGGTCGAGGCATCCTGCACAAGGCCCACCACCGGCAGGGTTCGCACAGTGCCATCCGGCAACTGCAAATCCAACTCACCGCCCAGCACAACCCCAATCTCCTCGCTGGCCTCCTGCGAGAGAGCAATCTCCCGCCTGCCAGGCGCACCATCCCCGGCCAGCACGGTCAATAAGTTTACCTGGTTTGCTTCAAAATCTTCCACAGCCACAATATCGATCGTTGTCCACTGGCCACCTGCAACACGCACCCGCAAATTGAACACCCGGCGACCCTCAGCGGCGGCAATCCCCTTGTAGTTACGCATGGTATCTAAAAATACGCCTTCGAAATCACTCATGCGTAGTTCAATATTGGCAGGCTGGTTGGCGGCATAACTGGCGCTCATATCATTTGAAATAATGACATACGCCCCGGAAATCACACCAATTGAAAAGACACCCACCGCAATGGAAAAAACCACCAGGGCAGTGCGAAGTTTACTATCCAGCAGGTCTGAAATGACTTTACGCCAGCGCGGACGGAACATAAGGGTTATTTCTTCCTGAAAAAATCAAAAATGGATTTGCGCCGATCCCCGGCCTTGTTCTCTGCCAGGCGGGATTGCACAATCCGGCCAACCGCTTCTTCGGTCAGTGGCGACTCTTTTAACAATGAAAGAAAAGCTTCTCGTGGCAATGCAAGCAGTTCCACCGGGCCGTCGCTAGCGGCGCGCACATTGGCAATGGCCCTGCCGCCGCGCACCAGTTCCACCTCGCCGAAGAATTCACCAGGCCCCATGGAAGAAACGGTTGTATCCTCACGGCTTTTCCCTTGCAAAATCACTTCCACCCTGCCGCGTGCAATGACAAAAAACGTCTCCACCTGCTCGTCGCGACGGATGATGGGCTGGTTGGGCTGGTAAAGAATGCGCCGGGTATGTTTGGTGACAGCCAGCATCTGGCGATGTCCCAACAATGGCAGGGCGCGGGCAATGGCCTCATCCACCAACTCGCCGTCGGAGATGACAACGGTGCGCGTGGCGCGTTCGGTCAGGGAAGGGTCATGCGTCACCATGACGACGGTTTTGCCCTGGGCAATCAGGTCCTGGAACAGGTCGATAATCTGGTCCGCTGATTTTGAATCGAGGTTGCCAGTGGGTTCGTCGGCCACCAGCACCGGCGGGTCATTGGCCAGGGCGCGGGCAATGGCTGTCAATTGTTGCTGGCCAGTGGAGACCGCGGAGGGCAACTTGGAGGCTTGTTTTTCCAGACCGACCATTTTCAGCAATTCCATGGCGCGAGCCGGGCGCTCGTTAAAGTCATACATATCCACATAATCCATGGGCAGCATGACATTCTCTTGCAGGGTGAGCATGGGCAGCAATTGGAAAAACTGGAAGACAATGCCCATGTTTCGCCCGCGCCAGAGCGAACGCTGGCTTTCGGTCATGGCATACAGATCAGTGCCGCCAATGACGACCTGCCCCCGGGTGGGATGGTCGATGCCAGTCATCATATTTAATAGGGTGGATTTCCCACTGCCAGATTTGCCAACAATGGCCACAAACTCGCCACGGTTCAGGGTCAGGTCGAGACCCTTCAAGACAGTAAATTCCCCGGCGGCATTCTTGAATACTTTGACAATCCCACGCATTTCGATCATCCCGTCAGCCTGAGGGAAGGCCGGGGAAACAGCGGGCAGGTCCGGGGTAGTCAGCCCGGTCATTGGATAGTCTCCACAGCCTGAATCTCGCCATCCGCAATGACCAGGTGGCGGGTGAAGCGCGGGGCCAGGCTGTTATCGTGCGTGACCATGATGATGGTTTTTCCGCGTTCGACCAGTTTCTCGAACATATCAAAAATATGATCGGCAGTAACCGAATCCAGGCTGCCGGTGGGTTCGTCGGCCACCAGGATGGGAGGGTCATTGGCCAGGGCACGTGCAATGGCTACACGCTGCTGCTGGCCGCCAGAGATGAAGGCGGGCAATTTATGGGCGTGTTCCTCAATTTCAACCAGGCGCAACAGTTCGAGGGCGCGGGCACGGCTTTCACGCGGATGGTACAGGCCACACAAGTCCATAGGTATTAGTACATTTTCGAGCAGGGTCAGCATGGGCAACAACTGGAAGGATTGGTAAACTACGCCCATATTGCGACCACGCCACAGGGCCAGATCGTTTTCATCCAGTTCGTGCAGCGGGATGGTTTCGCCACCCGGTTGGTTGTAGAGCACTTCGCCGGAGGTCAGGTCGTCCACCCCGGTAATCATGTTGAGCAAGGTAGATTTGCCCGCACCAGATTTACCAACAATGCCCAGGAACTCGCCTGGCTGAATTTGAAGATTAACCCCATGCAGGGCAGGGAAATCACCCGCCTCACTGCTGTACGTTTTGGTGACGTTACACAGTTCAATCAGGGGTTGGGAAGGTGCAGGTTTGGTGGGTTTCACAACAGTCCTATTTGGGAGAACTTTAGGATTTTACTGCATGAATGTTAACAATAGATAAATTTTTCACAAACTTTCCCTGTTCGTACCGGGTATTAATTGCCCTCCGTGCTAGAATAGCAATTATGAGCAATCATTCCCTTCTCAACTTCAATGACCCTGCCCCGGATGTGCCCGTGCTGGACAGCAACGGTAAAACGGTTGCCCTCTCATCATTATGGCAAAAACAAACCCTGGTGCTGGCGTTCACACGTCATTTCGGTTGCCCGCAATGCAAAGAGATGCTCCGTGAATTAACCGACATGCACGAAAGCATCACCCGGAAAAACATGACCATTGCAATCATTACCCAGGGAAGCCCGGAACATACGCGTGAGTATTGCGCCCAATATGCGCCAGGGCTTGCCTGCTTCGCAGACCCTGAGCGGGCAGCCTATGCAGCCTTTGGGTTAGGTCGCGGAAACCTGAACCAGACGATCCTTTCACCCCGGGTGTGGCAATCCAACCGGCGGCTGGAAAAAGAAAACCAGTGGAAAACTGAGCTCCCCCCGGAAGGGCAGGATGCCATGCTGATGTCTGGCACATTTATTATCGGAACGGATGGGCGGATTCGCCTGCCATATTATTATGAAAACATTGCCGATCACCCCCCGGCAGAACTATTGCTGAAAGGGGTACTTGGCACGGATTGGAACAAGCCCCTGGTGGGCCCGATCTCCACGGAAGGTACGGAATAAAGCTATGAAATCGATTTCTCTGGCCGCATACCTGGCCGCGCAGGAAGTATGGCGCAACAGGGCGCGGTTTCTTTTGGTGAGCCTGGTGATCGCCCTGATTACCCTGCTTGTCCTTTTCATTGCCGCCCTGGGTGAGGGACTGGGGAACTCCAACCGCCAGTATCTGAGCAACCTGGATGCAGATTTTTTGGTCTTCCTCGAACAATCGGATTTAATCATCCCATCCAGCCGGGTTGAGCGCAGCATTGTACGAACTGCCCGTCGCGTGGATGGTGTATTGGATGCCGGCCCAATTGCCACGTCCAATACAGCAATCCTGTTGGAAAATGGAGACGTACTTAAAGTCTCGTTAATTGGCGTGGAGCCTGGCCGCCCCGGCGAGCCACCCGCCACCCAGGGGCGCGGCTTACTTGGAGAACAGGCCCAGGAAGTAGTTGTAGACCTGAATGTGCTACAACGGTCATCCGTCCAGGTGGGGGATGTGATTACCGTGCGATCCACCCAGGGCACCAAAGACCAATTTTTTACCCTGACCGTTGTGGGTGCTACGGTTGGACAGTTGTATACCTTCCAGCCCAGCATATTTGTCCCCTATGCGACCTGGGATGACATTCGCACCAAGTCAGACGCCGAAATCGGCAGGCAATCTTCCACCGTGAACGTGATTGCTGTCCGCGTGAACCTAGATGCCGACTCGCTGGCCGTTCAAACCAGCCTGAAAAGCCGAATCGATAATGTTGCCACGGCAGACATCGAAACCGCCATCCAGAATGTGCCCGGATACTCCGCCCAACAGGGAACAGTACAAACCCAGGCAGTTTTTACCTTGCTAATTGGGGTGCTTGTCATTGGCGGCTTTTTCCAGATCCAAATCCTGCAAAAGGTGCCGCAAATTGGCGTTCTAAAAGCAATTGGGGCTTCGAACCTGATTGTTGGCGCGGCGGCCATCATCCAGATTGTTCTTGTTACCTTTATCGGGGTTGCCATTGGCGGCTTCCTGAGCTTCCTGTTTTCGCTTTCCTTCCCCCCCACTACACCAATCGTGTTTAACGGCACATCCACAGCCATCGCTATTGTCGCGCTGCTGGTGATCGGCCCGCTGGGCGGGTTGGTTTCGATAATTTATGCGGTTCGGATTGAACCGCTCAAAGCCTTGCGGCTTTCATAGGAAGGGCGCCGTGCAAACAATAGCGCTTGAAGTAAAAAACGTTGTAAAAAGCTACGAAACAGATACCGGCATCATCAACGCCGTAAACGATGTCTCTTTCCAGGTTCACGCCGGGGAATTTGTGGCGCTGGTTGGCCCGAGCGGTTCCGGCAAAACCACCATGTTATCCATCCTGGCGGCATTGCTCTCCCCCACCAGCGGGGAAGTATTGATCGATGGGCAGGACCTGGCTGTAATGGACGAATCGGAACGGGTGCGCTTGCGGCGGGAAAAAATTGGCTTTACCTTTCAATCCAACAACCTGATTCCCTTCCTGACCGCGCAGGAAAATGTGGAGCTCATGCTGCGCCTGAATGGGAGACTTGACCGAACAGGCAAGGTGCGCGCCGGAGAATTGCTCGCCAGGCTGGGCTTGGGAGATCGCCTGCGAAACCTACCCGGGCAGATGTCTGGCGGGCAGCAGCAGCGGGTGGCCATTGCCCGCGCCCTGATTCATAGCCCGAGCGTTGTCCTGGCCGATGAACCTACTGCCAGCCTGGATACCGAACGCGCGTTCCAGGTGGTGCAAACCTTTGCCGCGCTGGTGCACGAAAACCAGCGGGCAGGAATTATGGTGACCCACGACCTGCGCATGTGCGCCTACGTAGACCGAGTGCTGCAAATGCAGGATGGGAAACTGGTACGCACCTTCGAGAATAAAAAAGAGATTCTCGCCCTGGCACGGGATAGTGCCCATCCGTAATGCGTATATAAGGAATAGAACAACAAAGACCGCAGCCTTTCGGCTGCGGTCTTTTCACAGGTTGCGGGGGCAGGACTCGAACCTGCGACCTCCGGGTTATGAGCCCGACGAGCTGCCACTGCTCTACCCCGCGTCGGTTTGTAAGCCTGCCAAGTTTACCGCAGGCAGGCGGTTGCGTCAAGGCCAAAGTATCAACTCCACGCTGTAGAGGTAGGCCAGCCCTGCAATCCGGTCATCGGCCTGGCGGGCGGTCAGGCGTACACGCGTCTGGCTGCTGACAGTATAAGGCAAGGAGGTAAGGATGTCCTGGTAACTGCCATTCGGGGTATCGACCAGCACAATGCGGGAACCAATGACGACGCCGCGCTCGTCAATAATCTCAAAAATCAGCGGGCTGTTGGTCAGCGGCAGGAAGCGTCCTTCCAGTTTGATTTCGCCGCCGACAACCTCCGTATCCGGGCGCAGGCCGCGCAGGCTGAGCCGTTCCAGCGCTTCGTACGGCTGGGTAAACTGGTTCTCACCCACTTTCAGCAGCAGCAACCGCACGGAGTTAAAAGCCTGCAGGCGGCCAAAGCGATCCACCGTGGAAACCTGCAGGCGAGCCAGTTCGGCCGCGCCGGGAATTTCAAAGGGAACTTCCTCCACCAGGCGGATGTAACCGCCCTCCGGCGAGGAGACGTTGTATACCTTGCGGAACAGCTCGCGGCCCGATTCGCTGATCAATTCGATGCGGGTTGAGCCGGTGTATTGTGGGTGGATGACAAAACTGACCCGGATCGGTGAAACGACCTTGGACATGGGCCCCGGGTTGACCAGTTGCAGCAACATGGAAGCGGAAGGGTTAATCGTTGCTGTGGCAGTCGGGATGGGCGGCTGGGTTGGGTTAATTTGCGGCCCGCCCGGCGCGGGTGTATCGGCCGGGATGACAACCACCAGGACCTCCGGGGTTGTCGTGGCAGGGTCTTCCGGTAAGGTAGTGGGGAGCACCTCCGGCGTGGGTGATGGCCCGGGCACGGAATCAGGCGCGGGGGAGCCAGCTTCAGGAGGCAGCAGGTCGCAGCCCGCCAGCAGGCCGAGGGCCAGGATCAAAACAATAGACAGGGTCAGGTTCGTAATTTTCATGAAGATAATTTTCCTCCCGCAGGGTTGCTGCGGGAGGGCTGATTATAAACCGTAGATGTCGCTAAATTTGGTTTGCAGGTAGCGCACATAGGGTGCGGGGTCTATTTTGCTTTTGGTGACCCGCTGCACCAGTTCCTGAGGTTCGTATTTGCGGCCATACTGGTGGATTTTCACCCGCAGCCAGGAGAGCAGGGACGAGAAGTCGCCGTTGCGAATCTGGTCGTCCAGGTCGGGGTTGGTGGCGCGGAATTTCTCCCAGAGCTGGGCCGAGACCAGGTTGCCAAGCGCGTAGGTGGGGAAGTAGCCGAAATAGGCCCACGACCAGTGCACGTCTTGCAGCACTCCCTGGGCGTCGTTGGGCGGGGTCAGGCCGAGGTAGTCCTGCATTTTGGCATTCCACAGAACGGGCAGGTCTTTGAGCGCCACCGAGCCTTCAAGCATGGCAATTTCAAGTTCGAGGCGCAGCATGATGTGCAGGTTGTAGGTGGCTTCGTCGGCTTCCACACGGATGAGCGATGGCTGGACCTTGTTGATGGCTTTGTAGAACTGGTCAACGGTGACGTTGCCCAGCTGGCTCGGGAAGGTTTTTTGCAGTTCGGGGAAGTAGCGTTCCCAGTACGGGCGCGAGCGGCCGACCAGGTTCTCCCACAGGCGGCTTTGCGATTCGTGAATGGCGGATGAAGCGCCGCTTGCCAGCGGAGTGCGCGCCCAGGTGTGGCCAATACCCTGCTCGTACAGGGCGTGGCCGGTTTCGTGCATGGTGCCAAACAGGCAGGTGTTTAAGAATTTGGTATTAACACGGGTGGTGATGCGGACATCATCCATGCCAAAGGAAGAGCAGAAGGGGTGCGGGGCTTTGTCCTGGCGGCCACGACGCAGGTCGTACCCATACTCCCGGGCCACCTTGAGCGAAAAATCGAGCTGGGCCTGCTCGGGGTAGTCGAGGTGCAGGAAGGAGTCATCCACCTGCGGGCGGGCGGCAATGGCGCGAATCAGTTCCACCTGTTGCGGACGCAAAGTATTGAAGATGGCCTGCACTTCGGCGGTCTTCATGCCGGGTTCGTAGGCATCGAGCAGGGTGTCGTAGGGATGCTCGGCGGGCGGGAAGAAGGTGACATACTCGCGGGCCAGGTCAACGATTACTTCAAGGTGCGACAGGAAGTGTGAAAACTCGGATTTGCTGCGCGCCTCCACCCAGGCCTGGTTGGCAACGGCAACCGCCTGGCTCTGCCGGACGATGAAAGACCCCGGCACACGCGTGGCCTGGTCAAAATCCCGTTTGGCGACCTTCACCAGGCGGTAATTTTCGCCGTCTTGGTCCTGCCCCTCGGCCCAAGGCAGCAAATCATCCAGCAGCTTGCCCACCTCGTCAGAGGTGAACATCTGGTGCGCAATTTTGCCCAATGTGGCAGCCTGCTGGCCGCGGGTGGCGGCGGCGCCTTCGGGCATGTAGGTTTGCTGGTCCCAGCCGATGAGTGAGGCAGCCTGGTTCAGGTCGGCCACTTCACCGAGGATTTCTTTCAGGCGGTTGAGTTTTTCTTCCATTGCGAAGTTCCTTTATTAACCGGGGATGAATAAGGATAATCAGGGATGAATGACTACGCCACGCGCCAGCGCAGCGGGTTGCCCTGCAGGGCAGAGAGCACTTCGGCGGCAATATCATCCCCGGCGCGCTGCTGGGCTTCGGCGGTCTGCGCGCCAACATGCGGGGTGCACACCACCCGCGGATGCGCCACCAGCGGGGTGACGCCGGGCGGTTCGGTGGCAAAGACATCCAGCCCGGCGGCGGCCACCTGCCCGCTGTTGAGCGCGGCCAGCAGGGCTTCCTCGTCAATGATTCCGCCGCGCGCCGCGCACACAATGCGCACACCGCGCTTCATCTTCTTAAAGGCCGTCTCGTTGAGCATCTGGCGCGTTTCGGAGGTCAGCGGCATGTGCAGGCTGATGAAATCGGCGACGGCGTACAGCTCTTGCAGTGAAACAGGCTGCGCCCCGCGCCGGGTGATCTCTTCGGCGGGGATAAGCGGGTCGTAGCCTAACACGGTCATACCAAAGGCGGCAGCGCGTTTGCCCAGTTCGGCGCCAATCCGGCCGTAGCCGATCACACCCAGGGTGCGCCCGTACAGTTCCACGCCTTCCAGTTCCTTTTTCAGCCACTGGCCGTTTTTCATCCCGGCATCGGCGCGGGGGATCTCCCGGCACACTGAGAGCAGCAGGCCGAAGGTCAGTTCGGCGACCGAGATGCTGGTGGAAAGCGGGGCATTGACGACTGCCACCCCGGCAGCTTTGGCGGCCGTTAAATCGATGTTATCCACGCCCACGCCGGCCCGGCCCACCACCTTGAGCCGTTTGCCCGCTTCGAGCACGGCGGCGGTGACTTTGCTGCGGCCACGGATGATTAATCCGTCGTAATTGGGGATGATGGCAAGCAGTTCCTCGGCGGAAAGGCCGGGTTTGTCGTCCACCTGCGCATGCGGGCGGAGCAGGTCAATGGCGCTGGCGTCCAGGCCGTCGGTGATCAGGATGGAAGAGGTCATGTGTGAATTTTACCGCAAAGCGCGAAAAGGGCTTGTTTTTGGAGGGGATTTTTTGTATAGTAGTGGAAGCGAGTTAATATCTCGCATAAATTAATGGTTAAGCGCAGAAGTTACAAAGAATAATGTTTGAGAAAAGCTATTCCTAAGAAAACTGTAATGCGCAATATCGTTCATTCAGATATGAAGCTGCGTAGAGCATCTGATTATCTTGAGTATGACCTTCATACCTTTGTTGCTGGTTTAGTTATATACATCAGATACCAAGGCACCGATATCGGCAATGCGGGCCTAGAGTCATTTCTTTTGCGAGCAAGGCTCCTTTTCGATTTTCTTCTGCGAGACTCCGCCGTGCCTGATGACGTGATTGCCTTGGACTACTTTCACGACCAAAATCCTAAACCATATAAACCGTATATGACAAAGTCAGTGAAAAACGAAAGAGATAAGATAAATAAACGCCTTAAGCATCTCACAACCGCACCAATGCCTCAACTCAGGAGCAAACAGCGTTATTCGCTAAGATATATTGTTCTGCCCATTAACAAAGCATTTCGTGCCTGGCTCTGGACTGTGCCTGATAACAGGCTTCAGAAACCTGTAGCGGAGACACGTAAAGTATTTGAACAACATTTACATAGAATTGAGCAACTTATATCTAACCAAGCACATAAACCGTAAACACGCCCAACAAAGCATCTTAGGATAAACAATACCTTACGGGTAGTCGATCATTTCACGCAGCGTTTCAAGTTTTTTGCCTGTATCCGTTGCGCAGGCAAGCATTGTCCACGCCCGCCCAGATTGTTGTCGAGCTGGGGATTGTGCTCGTCGAAATCCCGCCGAGACACAGCGCAGGTATCCCCTTCAGGGACGATGTCGCAAATCGTTGGGCGTTTCCTTGCATAAGCAAAAGTAACATAATATGTCAAAACTCAGATTGCCATCACCTTTTGATAAAAAAAGAAACGCAATTAAGCTGTCAGCCTACCTGGAAAACCAAAATACATTAATTATTCACCACTTTCCAGATTATTCGCTTTCTTCAATAATAATGATGCTTTTACTGTTAGCTGGGTTTTCAACGCTACTTTATTTAGGAAATACGCCAATTATCATTTACCCAACAATCGTCCTGATATATATTTTTGATTACCTACACACAAAACGTGAAATTTCTTGCACCATTGACAAGCAACAAGAAATATTTACTTATCATCGCAGAGGAGTTTTAGGAAGGGATATT
>JANJTV010000055.1 GCA_024710905.1 Anaerolineales bacterium
CCAGGCGGCCCAGGCCAGGCGGCCAGGGACTCCATTCCTTAACATCGCCGGTACGCAGGTCAAATGCGCTGTGATGAAACGGGCAAATAATGCCGCAATCTTCCGTCACCCGACCCATCACCAACGGGAAGCGCATGTGCGGGCAGGCGTTTTGCACCGCCAGGTATTCACCTTTAAAGTTCAGTACCAGCACCTTGACGCCGCTGACATCCACCACTTTGCGCGCGCCTTCGGGCAATTCGCTTTCAGGGAAAAGCTCCAGCATTTTCATTTCAGCACCTCTATTTCAGCAACTCTTCAAAAAGCTCGCGGGCCTTCTGGGCATCGGCCTTGCCCTGCAATTTCTTCATCACCTGGCCCACAAACCAGCCCATCAGGCCAACCTTGCCCGCCCGGTAACTTTCCACTTCGGCGGGCGATTCGGCAATCACCTGCTCGACCACCGCGCGGATGGCGCCTGCATCACTGACTTTCGCCAGTCCCTCGGATTCCACCAGTTGGGCGGGTGATTTCCCACTCTCGTTGACCTTATCCAGTAGGGCCTTGCCGGTATTGGTATTCACCGTCCCGGCATCCACCAGCTTGATGATCTCAGCGAGATAAGCGGGCGTAAGGGACAATTCCCCGGCAATCTTGCCGCTCTCGTTGAGCATGCGCATCACATCATTCAACAGCCAGTTGGAAACGCGCTTGGGATCACCACCATAAGCCTTTACAGCAGATTCGAAATAATCTGAAAGGGAGCGTTCGGCGGTTAACAAATCCGCATCGTACTCCGGGAGGCCGTACTCACCAATAAAGCGGGCCTTCCTCGCCAATGGCAGTTCCGGCAAATCCGCTAAAATGGCACTCTTCCATGCTTCCGTCAAATGAACGGGCAACAAGTCCGGTTCACGGAAGTAACGATAATCCGCTTCGGTTTCCTTGGAACGCATCTTTTTCAGGGTCTGCGTATCTTCATCCCATTCGAGCGTCCAGGCTTCAATTTTTCCGCCACGTTCGTACTCACGAACCTGGCGCTCAATTTCTTTGTTAATGGCAGCCCGCACGGCTTCGATTGAATTGACGTTCTTGATCTCAGTCTTGGTGTTAAAGGTCTCACTACCTTTCAGGCGCACAGAGACATTGGCATCACAGCGCAGGTGACCTTTTTCCATATCGGCTTCCGAAACGCCAATCCAGCGCAATAACTGGCGCAGGCGAATCAGGTACGCGGCAGCTTCATCCGCCGAGCGCAGGTCTGGCCCGGTGACCATTTCCACCAGCGGAACACCGCAGCGGTTAAAGTCAATCATCCGCTGGCCGTTCTCATTCTTGGTCTTGCCGGCGTCTTCTTCCAGGTGCAATTTCCAGATACCCACACGACGCTGGTAGCCATCCAGGGGCACTTCCAGCCACCCGCCTTTGGCCAACGGCCGGTCATATTGGGAAATCTGGTATCCCTTGGGCAGGTCGGGGTAAAAATAATTTTTACGGTCGAAATACGAAACAGGCTGCAGGTCAGCGTTCATCGCCGCCGCCAGCAAAGCTCCCTTCTCGACCACGGCCTTGTTCAAGACCGGCAGGACACCAGGCATCCCCGTGCAGACCGGGCAAATATTGGTGTTCGGCCCATCGAACCACGAATCGGCCTTGCAGGAGCAAAAGATTTTACTGCTGGTATTCAATTGGATGTGTGTTTCCAGGCCAATAATCGCTTCGTATTCCATCCGGTCATCCTTCAGTGGGGTAAATAGATTATACCCAAAAGCCAACCGTTACAACAAAAACGGGCGGTTACCCGCCCGTCTGGTTTCGTACCAACCTACTGCTTGCCACCCTCGTCCGAGGCATCCGCTGTCAGGCGCTGCGCCAGGAAGATTGGCACAAAGGTGATCAATAGAACCAGCATGGCAACCACGTTGGTTACCGGCCTGTCGCGCGGGCGGGTCAACTGGGAGAAAATCCAGATCGGCAGGGTGGTATCCTGCCCGGCGGTAAAGGTGGTTACGATCACTTCGTCAAATGATAAGGCAAACGCCAGCATGCCGCCGGCCAGCAGCGCCGTGGCGATATTGGGAAACACGACATATCGAAAGGTCTGGAATGAATTTGCGCCCAGGTCCATGGAGGCTTCGATTTGTGAACCCTGCATGCGTCTGAAACGGGCCAGCACATTGTTGTAAACCACCACCACACAGAAGGTGGCATGCCCGATCACGATCGTCCAGAAGGAAAATGGGATGTCCAGGCCACCAATGCTTGCCCGCAGGGCGATCCCGGTCACAATCCCCGGCAAGGCAATCGGCAATACCAGCATGAACGAGATCGCCTCGCGGCCAAAGAACTTGCTGCGCCAGACTGCCGCCGCCGCCAGTGTGCCGAGGACCAGCGCGGCAATGGTCGCCACGGTTGCCACCTGCAACGACAGGACCAATGCCCGCCACAGGTCTGCCCGTCCCAGCGCAACACCAAACCACTGGAAGGTAATGCCCGGCAATGGGAAGGTAAATGTCTGCTCGTCGGGCGTCAACGTATACAGGAAAATCACCCAGATGGGCACATGCAGGAAAAGCAGGCCCGCCAGGGCTGCCAGCTTTAATCCCCACGAAGCCTTTGGGCGAGAATCGGTATTAGAGCGCATCGAAAGCTCCCAGCCTGCGGGCAATCAGCAGGTAAATAATCATGATTACCACCGGGCCCATGGTCATGGCTGCCGCCAGTGGGATGTTCCCCGCCGTGCCCTGGTAAGAATACACAGCCTGGCCAATGAAGAATTTGGAATTCCCGAGCGACAACGGGACGATGAAATCGCCCAGGGTCAGTGAAAAGGTAAAAATTGAGCCCGCCACCACGCCGGGGAACGCCAGCGGCAGGATCACCGTGCGGAAGGTTTGCAGCGGTTTCGCACCCAGGTCACTGGAGGCCTCCAAAAGCGAGGCGGGCACACGCTCCAGCGCAGTCTGGATGGGAATGATCATGTAAGGCAACCAGATATAGGCAAAAACAATAAACATGCCTATTGGCGAAAGCGCCAGCGACGACCCACCAATACTTTCAATGCTTAGTAACCAATTCAATGCCCCATCCAACCCGACCAGCCGGATAAACCAGGACAGGATGCCTTCCTGCGCAAGGATTAGCTTCCAGGCGTAAACACGCACCAGGTAACTGGACCAAAGCGGGATGGTGACGCCGATGATCAGCCAGGTTTTCAGGCGCGGGGAGGCAAATTTGGCAATGTAATATGCCAGCGGAAAGGCGATGATTGCATCTGCAACGGTGACCGCCGCGGCCATCGCCGCCGTTCGGAGAAAAATATCACTGTTATAGGGCTCAAGGGTCTGTGCATACGTCTGCAGGGTAAATTCACGCACCACCAGGCCGGTAAACTCTTCAAGATAGAAAAAGCTGTTCACCAGCAGGTTGGCCAGCGAACCGATATAAACCACCAGCATATACACCAATGGCGGACCGAGCAACAACCACAGGGTAACGCCTGGCCGCCGGTACAGGAAGGTAGAGATGCGCTGAAGCATGCCTAGCCTCCCACACGGCTGATGTGATCCCTGTGCCACAGCAGGCGCACTTTTTGCCCTTTTGCCGAAAGGACGTCCATGGAGGTGGTTTTCAGGTTTTGCTCCACCACCACCAGGTCAACCCCGCCATCGGCTTCCACCAGGTAACGGGTGAACAGGCCGAGGTAGATCACATCCCGCACCACGCCATCCACGGCAACCATGTCCTTCTCCGGTTTGTCGGATGGGGATGCAATGTGAATCTTCTCCGGCCGCACCGAAAACATTTGCTCCGAGCCGGTCAGGCGCCTGGCTAGCTCGCCGCCAATCAGGTTCGAAGTACCGACAAATCCGGCCACAAATGGCGAAGCAGGCATCTCGTAAATCTCAGCAGGTGTACCCACCTGCACAATTTTCCCTTCGTTGAAAACAGCAATTCGGTCACTCATGGTCAGGGCTTCCTCCTGATCGTGAGTGACAAAAATAAACGTAATCCCGACACTTTTCTGAATGGCTTTCAGTTCAATCTGCATCTGCTGGCGCAGCTTCAGGTCCAACGCGCCAAGCGGCTCATCCAATAACAATACTTTGGGATGATTAATCAGCGCGCGGGCCAGGGCCACCCGCTGGCGTTGACCACCGGAAAGTTGTGATGGCTTACGCGACCCAAACCCAGCCAGTTGCACCATTTCCAGCATTTCATCCACGCGTTTCATCCGCTCAGGTTTTGAAACTCCCTTGATCATCAAACCGTAGGCAATGTTGTCTGCCACGGTCATGTGCGGGAAAAGTGCATAATCCTGGAAGACGGTATTCACATCCCGTTCGTAAGGAGGCAGGTCTGAAACATCCTGCCCATACAGAGTAATACGCCCTGTGGTTGGCCGGTCAAACCCGGCAATCATGCGCAGGCAGGTGGTCTTGCCCGACCCGGACGGCCCCAGCATGGAAAAAAAGTCGCCATCACGAATCTCCAGGTCAACATGATCCACCGCTTTTACTTCGCCAAAATAACGGCTGACTTGGTCAAATCGAATCGCAGGTATAGATGAATTGGTCATGATGTTTGGCTGCTCTCAAAAATTCAAAAGTGCGCCAGGCGGGCAAGCCCGCCTGGCGCAACATCAACAGGGATTAACGACCACCGATGACAGCAACGTAGCTGGTGACCCATTCGTGGTACGGGACACATTCCATTCGGCCATCGCCGCAATCGGTCGTGGGTGTGCGCCACCACCAGATCTTGTCGAAGTCGTTCAAACCATTGTTCACACAGCCATCTTCGCCAAGCAACGCATTGCCTTCACAGGCATCCAGGCGGACGGGGATGTTCTGGAACCAGGCAGCCAGGTCACCCTGAACCTTGGGATCAAGAGAGTGTTCCATCCACATGTACGCACAGTTCGGGTGGGCAGCATCCACATGCAACATGGTCGAATCCGCCCAGCCGGTCGCGCCTTCAACGGGCACAACCTTGTCAATCGGGGCGCCGCCACCCTTCAGCAGGTTGGCCTGGAAGGGCCAGGAACCGGACGCAGCAACACCTTCATTGGTGAAGTCATCCATCTGGACAAAGGCATCGTGCCAGTAACGGTTGATCAGCGTGCGCTGCTGGCGCAGCAAATCAAGCGCGGCATTGAACTGATCACGGGTCAACTGGTAGGGATTGGTAATGCCCAGTTCGGGGTTGTGATACATCAGGTAAAGTGCCGCATCAGCAATGTAGATCGGGCCATCATATGCCTGGATGCGACCCTTGTTCGACTCGCCATCCGGCAGGGTCATTTCCTCAAAGACCACATTCCAACTGGTCGGCGGGTCACCGGCAAACACGTCCGTGTTGTACATCAGGATGTTCTGGCCGGAGGAATACGGCACACCATAGTGTTCGGCCACGCCATCACCGTCGGTATCCACAGTATGCCAGGGGGCATTTTGCAGGCGCTCATCGATCATGCCATAGCTGGGGATCAGGTCGATATTGATCGGCTGGACACGGCCACCGGAAATCAGGCGGTTCGAGGCATCACCAGAAGCCGTCACAAGGTCAAAGCCGCCTTCGTTCATTAACGCCACCATTTCATCCGATGTTGCAGCGGTCTTCACGGTGACAATACAACCGGTTTCCTTCTCAAACTCGGTCACCCAGTCAAAATCAGGACTGGTCTCACCGCGTTCAATATAACCGGCCCAGGCCACAATCGAGAGTGCGCCTTCGCCAGCGCCGATCGATGTTTTCATTTGAGTTGCGCCTCCGGCCGCTCCTCCGCAGGCCGCCAGCACCAGGCTCAATACCATCATTAGCGACAAGACGCTAAACAAACCCTTACGGTTGCTCATTTTGATTCTCCTCTGTCTGAATTGGCGATTGGGGAAAATATGCGAGACTGCAAATTGGGATGCTGCTTAACGACCACCTCCTCGGATTGCAGGTTATAGTGTCACAATGCTCGATAAATTTCCGTGACGGAAAAATTTTATCCCCATCTTGCCGTTTATGTCAATGTCAGACAAATTATATTTCCGAATCGGAAGATTGTTGAGCGGGCCAAGTCAGGAGATTGGTTCTGCGTCCGGGTCTGCCCAGCGACCCGCCAGCCGGGCCGCCAGCGGGTAGCGATAATTGCGCCCGCGCAAGGTTTGTAATCCGGCCCACTGACCCATGATGTGAAATAAGGGCAGCAGCAGCAGCAAACCGGCGAAGATGCACATTGTTGCCAACATAACAATAGCCAAAGCCATATTCATGTTATTCGGGTCAACCGCCACCAGGACCCCCAGCACGAAGAATACAATACTTGCCGCCATGACCACTGCGTAATACCCAACATTGACCAGCAAATGGAAAATGGTCGTCTGCACCGACTGGAATTTGAGATACGGGAATTCCTTCCCTGCCGCCACCCAGGCATAGATGGCCGGTAAAGCGCCCCACAACGGCAGGATAATGGCAAAATGATTCATCGCCGCCACCCAGCGCTGTTCGTGGGCGGTCAACAGCGAGGCGTCGGGATCGCCCGCCTGGTACTGCAGGTACTTCGCCAGCCTGGCACCGAGGATCGGGTATCGGAAATCCTTGCCCAGGGCGCACATCACCGCACCAAACAGGGCCGGCAGCATATACACCGCCATGGATCCCAATGAAATCAGCAGTACCCACAGGCTCAAGGCCGTTGATAATTCTTCAGGGTTCTCAGCGAACGCTTCGCCCAGCGAAGCACCTACGGCAATGAACCCCAGTAAAAAGACAATAAACAAAAGCAGGAAAAACAACAGCCACAGGGTATACCCCAGGGATTGATACCCCAGTGCCTGCAAGGATTGAAAAGCGACATAAGGGGATTTTTTACGGCCCTCATACCACGCCAGCACGGGCAGGATCAGGCCAATGCCGGTTGCCAGCGCAGCAATATGTGACAGCGCAGCCATGATACGGTCATTTACACTTGGTGGGTTCATATGATCTCCTCCAGAAAATCAATCCGACTTAATGCAGTGCGGCACGACATAATTGCTTTGAGATGTCGTGCCGCAAAATTAACAATATTTTCGGGTTAGCCGCTGATCACTTGCGGTTTGCGAGTACGCCAGGCCTCACTCTCGGTCGCCACTTCATAGCCGCGGCTGGCGCGGAAGAGCAGGTCTTCGCGATAATCCCCGGCAAAAAAGTGAATCCCGATTGGCAGGTTGTTGTCATCGAACCCGGCCGGGATGGAGATGCCCGGCACCCCGGCGTGATTCCCCGTGACGAGCAATTGGTCGGCGTATTGCATGAGTACTGAATTGCCATACACACCGCCGATCTTAAAAGCCGTGCCTGGCGTGGACGGGGTCAGCAGCGTATCCACTTTACCAAAGGCCTCGTCAAAATCACGACGAATCAACGAACGAATACGCAAGGCGCGGTTGTAATACTGCTCACTGTACTGCGCCGCCGAGACGTACATGCCCATCAGGATACGCAATTTTGGCTGCGGGCCAAAGGCTTCTGCTCGGGTCTTGCGGTACATATCGCGCAGGTTTTCAGGCTGTTTCTTCGTTCGGTAGCCATATTTCACCCCATCGTAACGGTGCAAATTGGAGGCCGCTTCGACGCGCGAAATGACAAAATACGCCGGGATGCCATACTTGGTGTGCGGCATCGGGATATTCTCAACGATCTCCGCACCCAGGGTTGCCAGCCGTTGTGCGGCATCCGTCACGGCATCCTTGATTTCTTTCGGCAGGGCCTGCTCTTCCAGCGAGCCAGTCTCGGCATTGAAAAAGGTGATACGGAAGTAATCGGGCGAAAGGCCAATTCTGAGGCCTTTTACACCCTTTTCCATTTCGGCCAGGTAGTCGGGCACGGGCACGTTGGCGGCAGTTGCATCCCGCGCATCCGGGCCGGCCATCACCTGCAGGGAAAGCGCCGCATCGGTGACATCGCGCGTTATCGGGCCGGGGCAGTCAAGCGAGGATCCAAACGCAATCAACCCATAGCGCGAGACTCGTCCGTAGGTCGGTTTCAGGCCAACCACGCCACAATAGGCGGCGGGCAAACGGATGGAACCAGCCGTATCAGTCCCCAGCGAAATGGGCCCTTCATAGGCCGCCACCGCCGCCGCCGACCCGCCGGAGGAACCACCCGGCACCGTGGAGGTATCCCACGGGTTGCGCGTGGCGGGCTGGTAAGCAGACGACTCGTTGGAAGAACCATAAGTAAATTCATCCAGGTTAACTTTGCCTAACACCATCGCCCCGGCCTGCTCCAGCCGCTCCACCGCCGTTGCAGTATAAGGGGCGACGTAATTCGCCAGAATTTTGCTGGCCGCCGTGGATGGGGTATCTTCAACGCAGAAAATATCTTTAATGGTCACCGGAACACCAGCCAGCAGGCCAGGGTTTTGCCCGGCGGACACTTTTGCATCTACTGCGCGAGCCTGCTGGCTGGCGCGTTCTGCCGTCAGGGTAATGAATGCATGCACCTTATCCGGCTCGGCGAAGGGATCGCCACCAATCACGCCGGGCTGGCCATCCACCATACGGATTTGCTCGAGATGCGCTTCCAGCACTTCGTTGGCAGAAACCTCCCCGGCGCGAACTTTTTGGGCAAGCTGGCTGGCGGTCAGTTCAACATATTTTTCAGTCATTATTTCAGGTCCTGGTGAGGGGTTTCAGGAACAATGATGTAGCCATCTTCCACGTCCGGCGCGCCGGAAAGCAGTTTGGCCGGGTCCGGATGCGGGGAGGCGGCATCCTCCCGCAGGGTAGGTGTACTGGCCATTGTATATGGTACGCCATGCGCAGCGATGGGGGTATCCGAATCCAATGGGATGGATGTCAGTTCATGGATCGCTTTCAGCTGGTTGTTCAGCTGTCGGCGCAAGTAATCGGCCTCCTCGGGAGTCAGTTCCAGGGCAGCCAGTTCCACCAGGTGATCAAACACTTCAACGGTGATCTCTTCGGTCATGAGTCCTTCCATCCTTTTTCTAATTTGATGCCGCAATATGAACAGGGGGCGGGGCATCCTGGCGGAACATTTCAGTATGCAGGCCGCACTCGGTCTTGCCGCGTCCTTTCCATCGCCCGGCACGATCATCCTCGCCAAGGTTGATTGCCACCGTGCAGGGTTTACAACCGATGCTGCGATAGCCTTTTTCATAGAGCGGGTGGGCAGGTAGGTTGTGCTGGCTGGCGTAGTTGCGCACGTCCTCGCGCGTCCAGTTCAGCAATGGATTGACCTTCAGCAATCCACCGCGTTCGACCTCAAGGATTTTTGCGTGCTTGCGGTTTTCGGTCTGGTCGCGGCGAATGCCGGAGATCCAGGCGCGCAGGCCTTTGACAGCTTTTTGCATGGGTTGCACTTTGCGGATAAAACAGCACAGGTCGGGGTCTTGCTCGACCAGGTCTGGGCCGTACCGTCGCAGGAAAGGCTGCCAGGATGGGTCGGGGTAGAGATCCTGGATGGTGATGCGGAAATAACGCTGGAGCTGTTCGCGATAGATGAGTGTTTCCCAAAAATGAAAGCCGGTATCCAGGAAAAAGACCGGCAGGCCGGGGTCGATGGTGGAAATCAAGTGCAACAGGGGCAGGCTCTGGGTCTGGAAGGATGAACTGGCCGCAAGATGCGGCGAAAATTGCCCGACCGCCCAGTTGATGATCTCAGCCGGGGTGGCCGCCTCAAAGTCATCGGAAAGTTTTTCAATTTCAGCAACTGTAAGGGGCGGTTTCGTCATTCAGGACCTGCCATTTTGGTCAGTATATCCGAGAAACACAGCCTGTCAAGCAAGGTGGTTTTGGGACGGCATGCTATAATTTCGCTAGATTACACCCAAGGAGAGAAGCATGAGCGACCTGGCAATTTTCCCATTAACCGACGAACACAAAATGCTGCGTGATGCAGCCCGAGATTTTGCCCAGAACGAGATCGTCCCTGTAGCAGCGGATTTTGACGAAAGTGGTGAGTTCCCCCATGCCACAATCAAAAAAATGGGCGGAATGGGGTTCATGGGAATTGAAGTCCCCGAAGCCTACGGCGGCGCGGGCATGGACTCGCTGGCGTATGTGCTGGCGCTGGAGGAAATCTGCAAGGCGGATGCCGCCCACGGCGTGATCATGTCGGTTAACAACTCCCTGTATTGCCACGGCATTCTCAAGTTTGGCACCGAAGAACAGAAGAAAAAATTCATTGAACCCATTGCTTCCGGCAAAGCCATTGGCGCCTACTCGCTGACCGAACCGATGAGCGGTTCGGATGCCGGAACGATGAAAAGCCGGGCCACCCGTGATGGCGACTTCTACATCTTAAATGGCCGCAAAAGCTGGGTCACTTCCGGACCGGTCGCAGATTACCTGGTCGTCTTCATGATGACCGACCCCGAAAAGAAACAAAAAGGTGTCAGCGCTTTCCTGCTGGAGACCAAGGACCTGGCCGGGTTCATCCGCGGCAAAAAAGAACCCAAACTGGGCATCCGCGCTTCGGCCACCAGCGAATTGATTTTTGACAACTGCCGCGTACCGGCTTCCAGCCTGCTTGGCAAGGAAGGGGAAGGCTTCAAGATCGCCATGACGGTGCTGGATGCCGGGCGGATTGGGATCGCATCCCAGGCGCTGGGGATCGCCGAGGCAGCTTACGAGGCGGCCCGCAGTTACGCCACCCAGCGCGAAGCCTTCGGGCAACCGATTGGCGCGTTTCAGGGAACGGGCTTTAAGCTGGCGGACATGAAAACCCGCATCGAGGCCACCCGCCTGCTGATTTACAACGCTGCACTGGCCAAGGAACGCTCCAAGACCACCGGGGAGCGCTACTCGCAGGAAGCCGCCATGGCAAAATTATTTGCCTCCGAAACGGCCATGTTCGTCACCCACCAGGCAGTGCAGATTCACGGCGGCATGGGGTATAGCAAGGAACTGCCCGTCGAACGCTACTTCCGTGACGCGAAGATCACTGAAATTTACGAAGGCACGAGCGAAATCCAGCGGCTGGTTATCTCGCGCGCCGAGCTGGGATTCAAGTAAACCTACACATGCGCCGAGCGACGCTGATTATTATTATTGGGTTGGCAGCCAGCCTGGTTGCCTGCGGTGTGGGTCTGGTACTGCTACGCAATGAGCCGGGCAGCCTGACGGCCTTTGGCATCCTCGGGGCCGGCATTGCCGGTTTTCTTGCCTGCAGCCGATGGCAGGACCGCCACTCCCTGACCGAGGAAGAAGTGAGCCTGGTTCAGAAACACGTCTTTGCCACCAGCATCTGGGTAGCGAGTTTTACCATGTTGCTGACCGTTCTCTTAAGCCTGGGAAGCAAAGCGGTTCGATCTGCACCTGACAACCAGCTTAACGCAGCATTGTGGATAATTTCAGTGCTCCTGCCAGTCGGGTTTTTCATCTGGAAAGAGGAGAAATTTCTCCAATTAAAAGAAAAAGTGCTCACCTGGCTCAAAGAAAATTGGCGGGAAGTCATTGCTGTCATGGCAATCGTCCTGGTTGGGTTTGTCCTGCGCGCCTACGATATCGGCTATCACCCGTATCCCTGGTCTGGGGATGAATTTTCCATCGGCACAGAAGGCCGCCGAATCTTAAATGGGAATGTAACTGATTTTTACAGCACCGGCTGGTCGGGACAACCAAACTGGTCCTTTGTCGGAAATGCCCTGGCGTTACGCGTCTGGGGAGAAAATATTGTTTCCATCCGCATGATCAGTGTCCTCACTGGCAGCCTGAGCATCCTGACCGTTTACCTGCTGGCCCGTGAGCTGTTCAACTCCAGGATCGGTTTGATTGCGGCAGGTTTCCTGGCCGGTTTTCCGTATCACCTGCACTTCAGCCGCCTGGGTGTTCACAACATCGTCGACAGCCTGACAGTTACCCTGACCCTCTGGCTCGTCCTTCGCGCCGCCCGCAAAGGAAACAAACTTGCCTATGTACTGGCCGGCATCGCAAGCGGCCTGACCATCTACACCTATGTTGGCAGCCGCCTGGTACTGGCCTTGGCGTTTGGAACAGGATTGATCCTCCTGCTCAATCACCGGGGTTTCCTGAAGGAAAACTGGCGTCAGATCCTCACCTTTTTTGGCGTGCTGATCCTGACCATGGGGCCAATGGCCTTCTATTTCGCCATTCACCCGGATCAGTTCATGACACGCATCGGGCAGGAAAGTATCCTCTCCAACAACTGGATTGGCCAGGAAGCCGAACGCCTGGGTGTCAGCGTTTGGAATGTCTTGTTGTCCCAGTTCACAAAATCCACCCTGGTCTACATTTCACAGCCAGCCTACGGCAACTTCTTTGGTTCCCCGCAGCCCTACCTGACCGTCTTTGGCTCCATCCTTGGGTTGCTGGGCATGGTCATTTCCTGGCTCGACATCCGCAAAACAGGCAACAGTGTTTTACAAATGTGGTTCTGGGCAGTCGTGTTTCTGGGCAGCGTACTCACCCTAAATCCGCCTGCCAACACACGCCTGGTCATGACGACCCCGGCAGTGGCAATATTCATTGGCATTGGGCTGGCAGCCATACTGGACACCGTACGAAAGCTACAGCTGCTCACCAGCACCTGGCGCGAATGGATCCTGGCCGGCACCATCCTGGGAATCTTGCTTGTTCAAAACAGCATTTTCTATTTTATTGAATACCGGGTCAATTATTATTTCCATGATGCCAATGCAGAACTGGCCATGGAGGCCGGGCAAATCCTGCAAGATCTTGGTCCGGAAGAGTATTCGCTGTATATGCTTGGCGCGCCGCGAGTGTTTTCCGGATTTCCAACCCTGCAGTTCCTCGCTCCAACGACAGTGCGTGTGGATGCCACCTTTCAGGAGGATGCCATCCAGCCAGGGTTGGCATATGATAGCGGCGCATTTTTTGTCGCCATTCCCGAAAACCTTGGCCAATTGGAAATGATCCGCATTAAATATCCCGATGGCAAGTGGATTGCCATTGAACGGCTCGCCAAGGAAGAAATCCTGTTTTATGGGTACATCATCGAGCCGGAAGAGATGAGAGAATACGCCCCGGAAGAATAATGAAAACGTTAACCAAGATCCTGAAAAAATTAGACTGGTTCGAATGGTTGCTGGTCCTGCTGGTGCTCCTGCCCCAGCTTTATGTGGCCGTTTTTGCCGCCGATGTCACATTCCCGCGCAACTGGTTCACCCGTGACGATTCGTTCTACTACTACAAGGTTGCCCAGAATATCAGCGAAGGATACGGCAGCACATTTGATGGCATCAACCCGACCAACGGTTATCACCCACTGTGGATGCTGATCTGCATCCCGATCTTTGCCCTGGCACGCTTCGACCTGATCCTGCCCCTGCGTATCCTGCTGCTGGTCATGGCTGTCCTCGGCGCAGTCACCTCCGTTGCACTCGGGCGCTTTGTTACACGCAACACTTCGCAGATCATCGGCAGGCTGGCAGCCGCCTTCTGGGCTTTCGACCTGAACAACCTGGCTGTCATCAACCAGAACGGCATGGAAACAGGCATCCTGGCGCTCTCGGTCGTACTATTCCTGAGCCTGTTGCAGGATTACGAAACCCGCCAGCGTGCCGGGCAAGCAACACCAAAAGATTTGTTGTTGCTTGGGCTGGCAGCCGCCTTTGCCCTGTTCAGCCGCCTGGACACAGTCTACCTCGTGCTGCTTGGTGGCATCTGGGTGGTTTTCCGCAACACCCCCCTGCGCTACCTGCTGATCCTTGACCTGTTCACCAGCCTGGCGGTCATTGTTACATCCTACTACCTGCGCGCGGGTAAAGCCTACGTGGTCACCTTCAGCCATTCGGCGGTGCTGGTCAGCCTGCTGGCGGTTGCTGTTCACGTACTGGTCTTTTACTTCGCTGGCCTGTACAACCATCCCAGAAGTATGACCGCCCGGCAACTTTTACAACAAACCATCCTTGGCGCAGGATTGGTTTCGCTGCTGGTCGGCGCAACCATTTTTGGCCTGGGGTTCGCTGGTCTGATTGAACTGCCACGCGCAGTCCCCTTCTATTATGCACTTGGATTAATCGGATTCGGCCTGGCCGGGCGCTTCCTAGTGAGAGGTCTTTCTGCCAACCAGCAGCCAATGGCGTTCTCCCCCCTGCCGTTCTTCCGTCAAAATTGGCCTGCCTGGCTCAAAGATGCTTCCGTTTACTTCAGCATCCCCGGCATTGGCCTGGTGCTGTACTGGCTGCTCAACCTGGCAATCGTCGGCACGCCCATGCCGGTCAGCGGCCAGATTAAGCGCTGGTGGGGCAGCCTGCCGTACAATATTTACGGTAACATCCCTCGCTCGGCGGAAGACCTCTTCGGGCTGGACCCGGTGAAACCCCAAAGCTGGTACCTGCTGACCACTCCGATCACGACCTGGGCGAGCCAGATCCAATCCATCTTCCGTGAAACAGATGCTACGGTAATGTACTGGCTGCTGCTTGCAGTAGTCGTGGTCATCTATATGGCCTTTTTTCTTTCCAACCGCCAGCGCTCCCTCTCGTTCTGGTTTGGCGGCGGGATCTTCATCCTGCTCTTCAGCGCGGAATTACAGGTGCTGGTCTTTGGTGCCATGGGGTATGCAGCCTCACACGAATGGTACTGGACAATGGCCAGCCTGGTATTGGTACTGCTTGGCGCGCACCTGCTCGACCAGGCCATACGGATTGTGCCCGGCGCAACCTTTGGAAGACTGGCATCCATCGCTGTTTTCCTGGCGGGCGCATGGTGGGCCTATCAATTTGCGTTCTATGTCACCCAGCGCATGCCAACCCGGATGGCCGAACCACTGCCACCCATGCAGGACGAATTGCCGTTGATCGAGAATTTCACCCAGCCTGGCGACATCATCGGGATGACAGGCGGTGGCAGCATCGGCTATTTTATTAAGGATCGTACGATTGTCAACATGGACGGGCTGATCAACAGCTATGACTATTACAAAGCCCAGCGAGAAGAGCGCGCCGGGGAATTCCTGGCGGATATGGGCATGAGCTATGTTTTTGCCAATGAAACCGTGCTGCTGGACACGGAACCTTATATCTACAACATGAAGGGGCGGCTGGAAGACATCCCCGGCATGCAGTCTTATGGCGAAAAGCGTTTGATGCGTTTCCTGCAAACACCTTTACCATAGGCCATGAAACACCAGATTATCCCCAGGCAGCCGTGGCCCGTAACCATTCAGGCGGCCATAGTGTTATTCTTCACGACCTCGAATGCTGTTCGTTTCGGGGTATCCCTTTTTTACAGGGACACCCTGGCCGAATTCGGCGCCTCGCCGCTCTATATCGGCAGCACCGGGTTGGTATGGGCTACGGCTGGCGGCTTGCTCTTTATCATGATCTGGCAAGCCAAACGATTGGCCCGGCGGGCGGGTATCCTCCTGGCAACCTTGTATACGCTCTTCCTGTGGTACGATAAATTCGCCATCCAGAGTACCCCATCGCCCAATACCCCGTTCCTCTTAGGGATTTCCATCCTGCCATTAATGCTATTCCTGTTGCCCTTTGCGCTTGAAGAGGGTGAACTGTATTACACCAAGGAGATGAAATGAGCGAAACACCCCGCATTAAACATTTGCGAGAACGGAAAGCCAAAGCCCACCTGGGTGGTGGCAAAGAACGTATCGAAGCCCAGCACCAGCGTGGACGCCTGACAGCGCGCGAACGAATTGACCTGCTACTCGACAAGGGTTCTTTCCGTGAAGTTGATTCGTTCGTCGTTCACCGCACCCACGACTTTGACCTGGACAAGCAGAAATATCCCAGTGACAGCGTGGTCACCGGCTGGGGCACCATCGAAGGGCGCCTGGTGTATGTCTTCTCGCAAGATTTCACCGTCTTTGGCGGTTCACTCGGCGAAGTGCATGCCGAAAAGATCTGCAAGATCATGGAGATGGCGATGAAGAACGGCGCGCCGGTCATTGGCCTGAACGACTCGGGCGGGGCGCGCATCCAGGAAGGCGTGGTATCGCTGGGCGGTTATTCGGATATCTTCTTACGCAACACCATGGCTTCCGGCGTCGTCCCGCAGATTTCGGCCATTATGGGGCCGTGTGCAGGCGGGGCAGTGTATTCCCCAGCGCTGACGGATTTCATTTTCATGGTGCGCAATTCAAGCTATATGTTCGTCACCGGGCCGGATGTGGTAAAGGCAGTCACCCACGAAGAAGTTTCTTTTGAAGACCTGGGTGGCGCGAGCGTCCACAGTGAAAAATCTGGCGTATGCCATGTGGCCGCAGACAGCGAAGCGGACACGCTGTACCTGATCCGCAAAATGCTGGGCTATCTGCCGCAGAACAACATGGAAGACGCCCCGTTCGTTGAAACGGGCGACGACCCCTTGCGCATGGACGAAAGCCTGGATGCGATTGTCCCTGAAGACGCCAACAAGCCGTACGACATCAAGGACGTCATACGCCCGATTGTCGATAATGGCCAGTTCTTTGAAATTCACGAAAACTACGCCATGAATGTGGTGGTTGGCTTCGCACGGCTGGGCGGTCACTCGGTGGGCATCATAGCCAACCAACCGGCTGTGCTGGCTGGCGTGCTGGATATTGATGCCAGCGAAAAAGCAGCCCGTTTCATCCGTTTCTGCGATTCGTTCAACCTGCCCATTATTACCTTTGAAGATGTGCCCGGTTTCCTGCCCGGAACCGTCCAGGAGCACGGCGGCATCATCCGCTCCGGGGCAAAATTACTGTATGCGTACTGCGAAGCGACTGTGCCAAAATTGACCGTCATCACCCGCAAGGCCTACGGTGGCGCGTATTGTGTAATGTCCTCCAAGCATATTCGTGGCGACTTCAACGTGGCCTGGCCCACAGCAGAAATCGCCGTGATGGGACCGGACGGCGCAGTCAATATCGTCTTCCGCAAGGAATTGGAGAAAGCCGATGACCCGGTGAAGCGTAAAGCCGAACTGGTGGAAGAATACCGTGCCAAGTTTGCCAACCCTTATGTTGCCGCCGAGCGCGGGTATATCGACGATGTCATCGAGCCGAAGGAAACCCGCCCGCGCCTGATCAACGCCCTGGAAATGCTGCAAAACAAACGCGACTCGAACCCGGCCAAGAAACATGGCAATATTCCGCTTTAGTCAGGTGAAACAATGAAAAAAGTACTGATTGCCAACCGAGGCGAAATCGCCGTCCGCATCATCCGCGCCTGCCGCGAGCTGGGGATCGAAACCGTGGCTGTCTTCTCCGAAGCGGACCGCCAGGCCCTGCATGTACGCCTGGCTGATGATGCCTACCTTCTTGGTCCGGCGCCCTCGCGCGAATCTTACCTGCGTGCCGATAAAATCCTGGACATCTGCCGTAAAGCCGAGGCAGATGCCATTCATCCCGGGTACGGTTTCCTCGCCGAACGCGAGGATTTTGCCGCCCACTGCGCCGAGGCAGGTATTAAATTCATTGGCCCGAAACCTTCCTCCATTGCCGCCATGGGCGACAAAATGACCGCCCGCGAAACCGTACGCAAGGCGGGTGTGCCGGTGGTACCCGGCACAGAAGACGTCGGGAATATGCCCGATGAAGAACTCCTGACCATTGCGCCGAAGATTGGCTTCCCCTTGTTAATTAAGGCTACGGCAGGCGGTGGCGGCAAGGGCATGCGCGAAGTTCGCAGCCTGGAAGAAATGCCGGAACTGCTGAAATCAGCGAGGCGTGAAGCAGAGTCCGCCTTTGGAGACGGCAACGTTTACCTTGAAAAACTGGTCGAAGGCGCGCGCCATATCGAAATTCAGATCATCGCCGACGAGCATGGCAACGTGGTGCACCTGAACGAGCGCGAGTGTTCCATCCAACGCCGTCATCAAAAACTAATCGAGGAAGCGCCGTCGCCGTTCCTGGATGATGAATTGCGCGCCCGCATGGGGGCTGTGGCCGTCAAGGCTGCCCAGAGTGTGGACTACATCAACGCCGGGACGATCGAATTTCTGGTAGACAAGGATAAGAATTTCTATTTCCTTGAAATGAACACCCGCCTGCAGGTGGAGCATCCGGTGACTGAGATGATCACCGGCATTGACCTGGTGAAAGAACAGATCCGCATTTCGCGCGGACGCACGCTGTCTTTCAAACAGGAAGATGTAAAAATCAACGGCGCGGCCATTGAATGTCGCGTGAATGCAGAAGATCCCTTCAACGGGTTTATGCCATCCACCGGGCGGATTGCCCACAGCCTGATGCCAACCGGCCCCGGCGTCCGAGTGGACACCGGCGTGTATCCTGGCTTTGAAATTACTCCCTATTATGACCCGATGATTTCAAAGTTAATTGTCTGGGACGAAACCCGTGCCGCCGCCATCCTGCGTATGCGCCGCGCGCTGGAGGAGTACCGCATTATTGGCGTCAAGACCAATATCCCCTTCCACCAGATGATGATGGATTCACACCGCTTCATGGGCGGCCAATATGACACCCGCTTTGTGGAGGAACGCTTCTCCATTCAGGAAAACGAAGAAGCCACCAGCGCTTATTCCGAAATTGCCGCCATCATGGCCACCCTCGTTTCCCACCAGTCCACCCAGCGCGCGGCCCAATTCGTGAAACGTAACGAACGGGATGCCAGCAACTGGAAGTGGGTGGGACGCTGGGAACGCATGCACCGTTAGGAGCCGAGATGAAATATATTACTACCATAGGCGAAAAACAATATACGGTGGAAGTGCTGGACGAAAAACGGGTCAGCATTGACGGCAAGATTGTCGAAATTAATTTTGCGTCGGTGAATGACCAGCCTGTTTACAGCCTCTTGATAGACGGCAAATCCTACGAAGCATATGTTTATCCCAACGAAGATGTCTGGGAAGTATTACTGCGCGGAAGACTCTTCCCGGCCAGCGTGGAGGATGAGCGCGAAAAACGTCTGCGCGCCACCGGTTCCACCGGCCCCGTGGAAGGCGGCGAGTATCACCTGAAAGCGCCGATGCCAGGGTTGGTGGTGACCATCCTGGTGGAAGAGGGGCAGGAAGTAAAGAAGGGCCAGGTGCTGGTCATTCTCGAATCAATGAAAATGCAGAATGAATTGAAATCGCCCAAAGATGGAACCATCAGCCGCATCCGGGCAAAAGTGGGTGAAACCGTGGAACAAAGGACAACCCTGTTGAGTGTGGTATAAAAAAGGCTGGGCGGTAAATTCCGCCCAGCCTTTTCGTTTACAGGTATCAATACCATGTCCATGCCAATATGGCTGATTCGCCTGATCACAAAAAGCAATTATTTGATTTATCGCGCCAGCGGAGGACGACTGTGGAATACCACTGCCGGGCTGCCAGTCATTCTCCTGAGTGTCACCGGCCGAAAAACCGGCAAGGTTTACACTTTCCCGATTGGCGTCCTGCCGGACGGCAACCGGCTGGTGCTGGTCGGCTCAAATGGCGGACGCGACCAGCACCCTGCCTGGTATCACAATATCCTGGCCAACCCGCAGGTGCAAATTGAACGCGCCGGGAAAAAGTTCCGCGCAACAGCCCGCGTGGCAGAATCTCCCGAGTACGAACGGCTCTGGCAGGCCCTGATGACTGTCTCGCCGGATTATAAATTGTACCTACGAATGACAACTCGCAAAATTCCCCTGGTAATTCTTAGCCCGGAGCAGGAAGACCAACATGAGCCCACAGCAAACCCAGGAAATTGAAGCCAAGCTGCTGGTACAAGACTTGTTACGCACCAGGCAGAAATTGGAGGAAAAGGGTGCCAAATGCATCACCCCGAGACAGTTCGAGGACAACCTCCGGCTGGATCTCCCGGACCTTTCCCTGTCACGCGAGGGGAAAGTCCTGCGCTTGAGGAAGTTCGGCAGCGCACAACTCACCTACAAAGCGGACAAACAGCTAAACCGGGGCATCGCCACCCGCACCGAACTGGAGGTGACCGTCAGCGATTTTGAGCAAACCCGCAACATCCTTGCTGCACTGGGGTACCAGCCCATTTTCGTCTATGAAAAATACCGCGCCGTGTATCAGCTTGGCAATTGCCACATCATGCTGGATGAAATGCCTTTTGGTCATTTTGTGGAAATTGAAGGGCCGGACGGCGCCCAAATCACCGCGCTTGCAGAAAACCTGGGCCTGGATATCAGGAAATCCATCCCGGACAGCTACCAGGTGCTGTTCCTGAAAATCAAACAGAAACTCACCCTCGGCTTTTCAGACATCACCTTTGAGAACTTCAAAAATTTGAGTGTTTCCCCTGCAGACATGCAGGCCGAACCGGCCGATACGCCGCCAGGACACCCTTAACCTGGTCCATCCAGTGCCATCCCTGCCCGCCAAATAGATTGCTTTACCTGTCCTGACTCAAGGCCCAGGCGTTCCCGTACGCGTTCAAACTCGCCAATTCCTCCTGACGTGTAATACACCTGTTGAGAGTTACCATCAAAAGACCTGTCTCCCAGCAAGCGCGCCGTCTGGCGGGCAATGGCCGGGGCAGGGTCAATCACCCGTACATCCGGCCCGGTGATTTCCTCAATCAGTGGAATCACAAACGGGTAGTGCGTGCACCCCATCACCACCGTATCCACACCTTTTTCCAGCATGGGCAACAGGGCATTTTCAAGGATGCGCCGCGTCTCCGGGCCTGAAAGATCGCCCCTTTCAATCTGCTGGACAAGACCGGGGCAGGTGTCCTGTAAAACTGTCACATCCCGGGCGAAACGCTCCACCACCGATGCATATAACCGCCCCTGGAAAGTGGCCGGGGTCGCCAGCACGCCCACCACACCGGAGCGAGTCGTCTCAGCAGCAGGTTTCACTGCCGGTTCCATGCCCACGAATGGCACCTCCGAGAAGGTTGCCCGCAAGTGATGCAGGGCTGCTGCCGAGGCCGTGTTGCAGGCCACCACGATCAGGCGGCAATCTTTTCCCAGCAGGAAACGGGTAATGCCCTCGGAAAACTGCTGGATTTCCTCCATCGGGCGTGGACCATACGGCACATGCCCCTGGTCAGCATAATAGAGCACGGGCAGACCAGGCATTTGCGCGCGGATGACCCGCAACACCGACAGCCCACCCACACCTGAATCAAAAACACCAATGGGAGAAACAGGGGAATCGTTCACAACAGTTTACGCGGCAGCTGCCTGCACAAAAGCATGGAAGAGTTTGCGCATCGGTTCCTGATCGGTCAGCCATTCAGGGTGCCACTGCACGGCCAGCCCAAACCGGTGGCCAGGCATTTCAACTGCCTCAATAATGCCATCTGGCGCATAGGCTGCCGCCTTCAAGCTCGGAGCCAGGTCTTTAATGCCCTGGTGGTGCAGGCTGTTGACCTGCAACAACGGCTCGCCGAAAATCTCAGCCATGCGGCTGCCTTCTTCTACACGAACCGGGTGCGCCAGCGTATCACGCGGAATGTCCGGGTACCAGTCATGTTTCAACGCGCCGGGGTGCTGGTCTTCAATATGGGTATACAGCGTCCCGCCCAGGGCCACATTGGTCACCTGCAAGCCCCGGCAAATACCCAGGAATGGCTTTTCTTGCGCCACCACCAAACGCAGCAGGGGGATTTCCAGCGTGTCGCGCTCCGGATCCAGCTCGCCCACCCGCGGGTGCGGCTCGCCCCCAAAAATCCCCGGTTCAATATCCCCGCCGCCAGTGAAGAGAATCCCATCCAGGCGGGCATACACTTCCCGCCATCCCACTTCATCCAACTGATTCGGGATAAGCACCGGGGTGCCGCCGGCCTGTAAAATTGCGCGGATATAATGCTGCCCGACTGCCGCAATCGGGGTTTTTATTTCGCTCAGGCCGTCGTATGTGGTAATGCCAATCAGTGTCATGCCGGCTCCTTTGTCATTTTTGGCATTGTAACACAACAACAAAAGGGTGCATTGCTGCACCCTTTTGAAGGAAATTCTTGCCGAGGTTAGTCGAACTTCTGTTTGAGGCGGGTCTGCTTGCCCGTGCGGTCGCGCAGGAAGTACAACTGGGCGCGGCGCACATGCGAATGGCGCTCAATCACCACTTTGTCAATGCGCGGTGAGCGCAGCAGGAAGGTTCGTTCCACGCCCACACCATTGGAGGCCACACGGCGAACCGTGAAAGCAGCTTCCTGGCCGCTCTTGCGCATGCGGATGACGGTGCCCTTGAACTCCTGAACGCGCTGGCGATCGCCTTCCTTGATCAGCACATGCACGCTCACGCTGTCGCCAGCGCGCAGGTCGGCGGGGATATTGGGATTATCGGCGGCCTCAACGGCCTTCAGTAAGTCGGTCATGATTCTTATTCCCTTACTCAAATGAATACTGCTTCACAGCAGTTGGAAGTACACGCGAAGGCGGATTATAGCACAAATTTGCCAGTTGGCAACCGTTTCGAGGAAGGGTTTTCCCGGCAGGCTACCCGTAACGGCGCACCGCCAAAACAGCATTATGCCCGCCGAAGCCAAAGGCGTTGCTCAGCGCAACATTGATTTTCGCCTCACGCGCCTTGTTCGGGATGTAATCCAGGTCACAGTCCGGGTCGGGCGTTTCATAGTGGATGGTCGGCGGCAGCACGCCTTCGCGAATGGCCTGTACGCAGAACAGGATTTCCAACGCACCGGTCGCACCCATCATGTGCCCGGTCATCGACTTTGTGGAAGAAATAGCGGTCTTATAGGCCGCAGGACCGAGCGCCGCCTTGATGGCCCTGGTCTCAGAAGCATCATTCAACGGCGTACCTGTTCCATGCGCGGAGATATACCCAACCTCATCCGGGTTCACGCGGGCGGATTCCATCGCCATGCGCATGGCCGCCGCCCCGCCCGCACCTGTCTCATGCGGGGCAGTGATATGGAAAGCGTCGGCGGTTGCGCCATAACCAGCCATCTCGGCCAGGATGTTCGCCCCGCGCTTGCGAGCGTGGCTCTCCGTCTCAATGACCAGCACTGCCGCACCCTCACCCATCACAAGACCGTCGCGGTTCTTATCAAATGGCTGGGGAGTCATCGAATAATCATCATTGCGGCGCGACATGGCCCCAATCCGGTCAAAGGCTCCCACGCCGGTGGCGCAAATGGTATGTTCCGATGCGCCGGTAATGGCCACATCGATCATACCGGTTCTTAGCATCATCATGGCCGTACCGATGCCATCTGCACCGGAAGCGCAGGCGGATGCCACTGAAAAACACGGTCCTTTGATGCCGTAATCGATCGCGATCAGTCCCGAAGCACCATTCGACATGAGCATGGGGATCATAAACGGGCTGACCTTGCGCGCCCCTTCATCCTTGAGTGTAAAGACCGAATCCTGCAGGGTTTTCAGACCGCCAATGGCAGAGGAAACAATTACACCAATCCGGCTGGTATTTTCATCTGTGATTTCCAGGCCCGAATCAGCAATGGCTTCTTTGGCAGCTGCGGTGGCCAGTTGCTCAAACCGGTCGCGGCGACGGGCTTCTTTCGCATCCATATAATTGGCCGGGTCAAATCCCTTAACTTCGGCAGCGATCTTAACCGTCCACTCATTGACCCAATTTTCAGTATCAAACAGGGTAATCGGCCCCACCCCGGAAACACCATTTATTACATTGTTCCAAGTTTCGGCCAGTGTCAAACCAAGCGGATTAACCGTCCCCATGCCAGTGACAACGATTTTTTCCATATCATCCTTCTCCTTCGTAAAAAAGACGCCCCGCCGGGACGTCCGCTTTACTGCGCATGAAATTTATACCCTGATCCGGTAAGAACCACCACCAGCGGGTCTGGCAGGTCGGGCAGGGCCTGCTCCAGCGCATTCCAAACAATTGCAGACGTTGGCTCTACATATAACCCCCGCCGGGCCAGTTCGTCACGTCCGCGCAGGATGTGCTCTTCGTCAACGGCCAGCATCCCGCCCCGGCAGTCCAACAAGGCCTGCAAGATGACATCCCCCCGCACAGGGAAACGCACCCGAACGCCTTCCGCCAACGTTTGCCCTTCTGTCACAAATTGCATGGCAGCCATGCCCATTTTGGCCAATGTCCACAACGGGGCACAGGCGCGGGCCTGAACACCAATGATTACCGGCAGGGATTGGCCCACCCCGGCCCGTCGCATGGCATCAAAACCGCGCGCCAAACCAAGCAACAAGCCACCCTGCCCGGCGGGGACAATAACGCTGCCAGGGAAGGCGCCGAGCTGCTCCACGATCTCATAAGCCGCAGTGGCATAGCCGGGCAGGTTAAATGGCAGGCTGGCATGGCTGGCATAGGGAAGTCCGCCATCGGCCGCCTTGCGGATGGCGGATGTAACATCTGCGCGGGAACCATCAACAGGATGCAGCCTGGCCCCAAATGCTTCGATCTGCTGGCGCTTCGGGCCGCTGGCCGTGACCGGGATGTAAATCTCGGCTTGCATCCCGGCGCGGGCAGCGTAAGCAGCAAAAGAAGCCCCGGCATTGCCGGAAGAATCCTCCACCGCCCGGCGGGTTTGTTTGTGCTTTAACCAACTGACGATCAGGGTTGAACCCCGGTCTTTGAAAGAGCCAGTCGGGTTGCGGTATTCACACTTGAAAGCCACCTGCCGCCCGAATGCCTCGGCCCAGACCAAGGGAGTGTTCCCCTCACCCAGTGAAACGGGAGGCAACGTTGGGGGAAGCCCGAAGGTGTGGCGGTAACGCCAGATCCCCGGCTGTGAATCATCCACCCGTGCGGGGTCAAACGCCAGGGACGAGTCCCAATCAAACAACCCGCCGCACTTGGGGCATTTATAGGGCGTACCGTCTTCGGGATAGGGACGTTTGCAATTGGTACAGATAACAGGCATGCCACTATTCGCCTTCTTTGGGAATGTAATCGCCCTCAATCCATTCTTCTCCGTTGGGGCCGACTTCCTTCTTCCAGACGGGGACGATTTCCTTCAGCCGGTCAATACCGTAGCGGGCCGCGTCAAAGACGCCGGTATCGCGGTGGGCGGCGGTGCAGGCGATCAGGACGGTTGGCGTGCGCGGGTAGAGCCGCCCGATGCGCTGGACAATGGCGATTCCTTCGATGGTATCCCAGCGGGCGCGGATTTCGTCTGTGACCTGTTTCATTTTGGCTTCAGCCATCGGGAGGTAGGATTCGTACTCGAGATAGATGGTTTCGTGCGGGTTGTCGCGAGTGGTCACGCCGCGCACCATGCCGGTGAAAATGGCAGCCGCGCCGGTGGAGGGCAGGGTGATCTGGTCGAGCAGGGCATCAAGGTCTATCTCGTCTTCGGTGATGGAATAAATGGTCGGGAAGGTCATGGGTTAGCCACCTGAAACGGGAGGAAAGAAGGCGATTTCGGCCTGCTCGGGGATGACGGTTTCGTCAAATTTGTAGTCGTGATTAATGGCCGCCAGGCAGTGTTCCATCAGTCCCCCCAGACCGGGATATTGCTGGATGAGCAGGGTTTTGAGCTCAGCAATGGTTGCGCCGGGCGGCACTTGCAGTTCCACCATGCGCGTTTTGGCGCGGTCACGCAGGGTGGCGAAGAAGAGGACTTTTACTGGATTCATGGGTGCTCCCAGATTAAGGGTTGTGAACGTCCCCGCTCTGGCCGCCGTGCTTTTCAACCAGGCGGATGTTCTGGATTTTCATGGTCTTTTCAGCGGCTTTGGCCATATCATAAATCGTCAAGGCGGCAATGGAAACCGCTGTCAGGGCTTCCATTTCCACGCCGGTTTTGCCAGTGGTCTTTGCCAGGGCAATGATGCGGATCCCCGGCAGGTCATCATCCATCTCAAAGGACACATCCACCTTGGTGAGCGGGATGGGGTGGCAGAGCGGGATCAGCTCACTGGTTTTCTTGGCCGCCATGATACCCGCCACCTGCGCCAGGGTAAGCACATCCCCTTTTTTAATGTTCCCGTCGCGGATCAGAGCCAGCGTTTCGGGCAGCATGACAATCTCCCCGCGCGCAATGGCCGTGCGTTCGGTGTCGGGCTTGTGGCCGACATCCACCATGTGCGCCTGGCCTTGTTCATCGAGGTGGGTGAGTTTAGGCATGGGAAGTATTATAGCCGAGTTGGCAAAACAGGTATAATCGTGACCCTATGGATTTGAACATTGCCACTCGCCAGGCCAGCAGTTACACCGTGCAGACCGATGTCTATGAAGGTCCGCTGGACCTGTTGCTGCAGTTGATCGAAAAAGCCGAGCTGGACATCACCGCGCTCTCGCTGGCGGCGGTCACCGAACAGTACCTGGCTCACATCCGTGCCCTGCAGGAAGCCCGCGCGGATGAAATCTCGGCCTTCCTGGTCATCGCCGCGAAATTGATCCAGATCAAATCAGAAGCGCTGCTGCCGCGCCCGCCTTCCCGCGAACCCGGCGAAGAAGACCCGGCAGAAGCGCTGGCCAAACAACTGCGTATCTATAAGCAATTCAAGGAAATCTCCAACTTGCTGGAAGAACGCGAAAAACAGGGCCTGAAAACCTACCTGCGCCTGGCCCCACCGCCCAAAGTGGAGGGCCGCCTCGATTTAAGCGACATCACCATGCAGGACCTGCTCGAAGCCGCCGAGGGCATCTTTGCCCGCGAGAAGGATAAACAATCGCTTGGCACGGTCATCTCTGCGCCAAAAGTGACCATCCGCGAGAAGATCGCTTATCTTTCCGAGATGCTTGGCAAGAACAAACAGGCTTCGTTCAAGGCCATGATCAGTTCGGCCAAGACCCGCCTCGAAGTCGTAGTTACCTTCCTGGCCTTGCTGGAATTGGTCAAACGCTACCGGGTGGCTGCCCGGCAGGAAGATCTTTTCGGGGATATTGAGATCATCCGCTCCGATGACTGGAACACTGAAGAAGAGTTTGAACTGGAGTTTGAGTAGTTTTTCTATAACCTTTGAAGATCGCCACACGATCAAATCGTGTGGCGATCTTGTTATCTCAGCGTAATTTCCCTGATGTGAATGTGATAACCGCCCTCAGGCTCTTCACGCAAATCAGTAATGTCAATCTGCACCGACTCCACTGACGAATCGTGTTCCGGAAAATCAAATGACAAAATTGGGTCCAGGGGCGGCCCGGTGTAATTTTGTTCCAATATGGCAGTATCACCATTTTCAAAAGCAACCTGCACCGTCACCTGCATGGTCAGCGCCGAGGCCAGGTGCAGGTCAAGCCCGGTTAATTCCTCCGCTGTTTCGAGTCGGATGACCACCACAAACGGGTTGTCCTGCGCGCCGCGCATCAAGCTATCACCGTTTCCATCAAACGCGTCTGCTGGCTGCCCCGTATCCAGGCGAGGAACGACAATTGTCATCGCCCGGCCAGATGGGTCGCGCAAATCAACATGCGGGGGAGTCGGTTCGGCAAACAAGGATGGCGCGCTCCACGTAGCAGGCCAGCCAGCCACATAGAAAACGGCAACAAGCAGGGCAGCCAACCCCAGCAGTCCGGCAGCAATCCAACGGACAGGCAACGCCTGTCGCTTCTTTATTTCACTCGAGCCGGGAGATGGAATTTCCGATTCGGTAGACCGTTCAGGGATGTCCTGCCCGGCATGAAAACCAGAACGGAAAAAATCCTTAATCGCATCCAGGATGCTGGGTTCAGGCGGGGTTTGCTCGCTCATGGCAGGTCGTCTCCTCAAGAAGAAAATTATATTGCATCAAGTTCGTCCGCGGCACGCAGACCTGAAAGATACGCGCCGTGCACTGTCGCGGGATGCTCACGATGAGTATGTTCCCCGGCGAAAAACAAGACATCGTCCACAGGCGCAGCCAGTTGATCATACGCAGCCGGATGACCTCCCGGGCGTATGGAACTGTAAGAGCCGCCAGCAAACAAGTCACGCCCCCAGCGCGTCACCAGCCAGCCGGTTGGCTGCGGCACTTCGCCATACACACGCCGCAGCGCGCGCAGTGCATCGGCCAGTACCTGCTCATCACTCCATTTTTCAATCTCCAGGCCAAACTGCCCGGCATTAAATCCGAGCAGTACAGGTTGCCCGGTCAGCGCATGCAGGTTAAGCCACTCGGCCCACTCACCTTTTTGCTCACTGACCATGCCAATCAAGTGCGCCGATTCATCCCAAAACACTTCCTCAAACACCAGGTAGCACTTGTTCAGCACGCCAAACCCGAGCTGGTCCATGGCCTTTGTTTTGGTGGATGGCAGGGCCGGGGAAAAAACCACCCGTTCCTGTTGGAGCACACCCAGCGGCAGGGTGATGATGGCCTTCCCGGCCATATATTCACGCCCCTGCCCCGCCGTCACGCGCACTCCCGAGGGGCTGTATGTCACGCGCTCCACAACCTGCCCGAGCCTGATGTCCAACCCGTCCGCCAGGAAGTCTGCCAACTGGCCGTAGCCGTCGGGGAAGATCACATCGCCCCCGCCATACTCCCCCGCGTCGTCAAACCACCATAATGAAAGATCGGCCACGTCCGCAGCATATTCATGTTCAATACTGGTATTTACCGAAAACCACAGGCGCCGCAAACCGTCTTCGGTGATGGGTTTATTGCCCAGGAATTCCGCAATGGCCTGTTCCAGGGAGGTGTCGTTGTCCGTGTCCTCCTGCCATGCTTCAATGGCGGTCATCAGGCTTTCAAATAACTGTTCTGCCTCTTCAATCTCATCCCCTGTTAATTCCCTGCCATCCTTGTCATACACACGCCCATTGTCATAATCGGTTTCCACTCGCCGCGCCCCGGCCTGGTCAGCCAGGGTGGTCAGCGGATTGCCTCGGACGCCATGAATCCACGATGCTCCCAGGTCCAGCGACAGTCCCAGGGAGGTGTCCGTCCAGACGCGCCCGCCAATGCGATTGCGGGCTTCCAAAACAATCACTGCATAACCCAGGTCTTTCAATCGTCGGGCAGCCGCCAGCCCGGCCATACCTGCCCCGATCACCAGCACCTCCGTATCAGTTTGGGCATCCGACATGTTGATTGCCGTTTCAGGCACATCAGGGCGGGAATCGTCGTTTAACGGGAGCAGGCTGCGTGGGACGCAGGCCAGCATCACCCCACCCAATGCCACCGCAGCCAGCTTCAAGGCATCACGCCTGGAGAGTTTTGCCATCCTCTTCCTTCCTGAATTTCGAATAAAGGAACAACGCCAACGCTGCGCCAGGCGCATCAAACAACAGCACATCCCATACGCTTGGGCCACGCCCCGGCACAAAAGACTGGTGGAACTCGTCGCCGCATCCGTAGGCGACTGCCAGCCCAAAGGCCAGCCAGGTGCGCCCGGGGAACCAGCGCAAATAGGCCAGTGCCAACAGGCCGTAGCCAAGCATATGCCCGCCCTTCTTTATGATCGTATCAAATAAATCAAACCGGGGCATGGCAGTGCTTGGGATGGATGAAAAAATAAAAATGGCCAGCATCATCACGACAGCCGGGAGCCAGCGCGGTACAATGGGGTTGAATTTTTGCATGGGTAAATTAAAACATGGTTTCTGAAAACGAAGCAATATTGCATGAAAACGGTCAGTGGCTGTATTTCTCCCGCCCGCTGAAAACCCTCACCGCTTACCAGCCCGGGCAGGTACTGCCAACCTTGCAGATGGTGGAAGGGTTGGTTGAAACACATGGCTGGCACGCGGTCGGTTTCGTTTCTTACGAAGCGGCCCCGGCATTTGACCCGGCCCTGCAAACCCACCCGGCCGGGGATTTCCCGCTGGTGTATTTTTCACTATACGATAATCCCCGCGTAATCTCCCTGCCCGCCCCATCTCTGGCGGTTGAGCCAATCCACTGGCAGCCCGACACGACACAAACAACCTACCAGCAGGCCATTCGCACCATCAAAGCCGAGATCGCCGCAGGCAACACCTACCAGGTCAATTACACCCTGCGCCTGCGCACCCAGGACCTGCACGATCCCTGGCAGGCTTTCCTGCGGCTGGCACAAGCCCAGCAGGCTGGGCATGAAGCCTACCTTGATATTGGTCGCTGGGTGATTGCCTGTGCCTCCCCGGAACTTTTCTTTAACCTGGACAAGGAAACGATTACCTGCCGCCCGATGAAAGGCACCGTCCAACGCGGGCTGACCCTGGAGCAAGACCGCTCACAGGCGAACTGGCTGCACCACTCGGAAAAAAACCGCGCAGAAAACGTGATGATCGTGGATATGATTCGCAACGACCTGGGCCGCTTCGCCGAAACTGGCTCAGTACAAACGCCGCATCTGTTTACCACCGAGCGCTACCCCACCCTGTGGCAAATGACCTCCACCGTCACTGCCCGCAGCCAGGCCAGACTGGCCGAAATGTTCAGCCACCTGTTCCCCTGCGCATCCATCACCGGCGCGCCCAAAGTCAGCACGATGAAAATCATCCGTCGGCTCGAAACCTCCCCGCGCCGAATCTACACCGGCAGCATCGGCCACATTGCGCCGGGCAGGCAGGCCGTTTTCAACGTTGCCATCCGCACCGTGCTGCACGACCGGCAGGACGGCAAATCGGAATACGGTGCGGGCGGCGGCATCGTCTGGGATTCCACCATCACGGGCGAATACGAAGAAGCCTTGCTCAAAGCCCGGGTGCTTTCACGCCTGCCCCAACCGCCCTTCCAGATCTTCGAAACCCTGCTCTGGGAACCCGGCACTGGATATTTTTTACTCGAAAAGCATCTGCAACGATTAATGGATTCTGCTGAGTATTTTGGGTTTCCCATCTCACGAACAAGCGCCGAAGAAGAACTCTCTCACCTCGCAGCGAATTTCGGCGGGATCCCCCAGCGCACGCGCCTGACCCTCGCAGCGGATGGCAGGCTGGCGACTGAGTCCGCCCCACTGGGAACAGCCAACAAGCCAGTGCTGGCCGGGCTGGCAAAATCAGCCGTTTCATCAACAGATATATCCCTCCATCACAAAACCAGCCAGCGCGATGTGTACACGCAAATCTTGCAGGAACTGCCGAATGCTGAAGATGTCATCCTGATCAATGAGCGCGGCGAACTGACCGAGTTCACCATTGGGAATCTGGTGCTCGAACTGGACAGGAAAAAGGTTACGCCTCCTGTCAGCAGCGGCCTGCTGGGTGGCGTCTTCCGCGCCCACCTGCTGGAAAACAACGAAATCACCGAGCAGGTCTTAACGACAGAAGACCTGCGGCAGGCCACAAACATCTTTCGGATTAATTCCGTGCGCCGCTGGCAGGCCGTAAAACTGGTGATCGATGAAAAGACTTAACCGGTTCGCAAACGCTTCTGGATCTCGCTCCTAGACTCCCTGACAAACCCCCAAAACTCGGCATGGGCGCGCGGGAGAGTCTTGTTGCGATGATGGATCAGGTAAATATTGCGATGCAGGCTCATGCCCAGGGTTTCCACCTCCACCACCCGACCCAGCGCCAGCCCGCGCGAGGCTGCCAGTCGTGAGATAAAAGCCACGCCAAGCCCTTCTTCCACGGCCATTTCAATCGCTTCGGCGTTACCGAGCACCATGCTGATGTTCAGCATATCCAGATGGATGTCATGCTGGTGCAGGCCTTCCATAAGCACTTCGCGGGTACCAGCTGATTCTTCACGCAGGATGAGTGGTTCATCGAGCAAATCATCCGGGTGAACCTGGCGAAACTTTGCCCAGGGATGATCAGCAGGCACAATCAGAATGACCGTATCCTTATAGAAGCTTTGATATTCCAGATCCGGATTGTCAATTGCCTTACTCGATACCCCCAGGGCAAGATCACCGTGCATAAGTTTTTCGAAGACCGTATGCCGGCTGGTTACATCGACATTTACCCGTACATGTGGGTATTTTTTCCTGAACTGGGCAATCAGCCCGGGCAGGATGTACTTCCCCGAAGTAGTGGAACAGCCAATGGTCATCTCGCCGACCACTTCATCGTGCAACGATATCATGGTCTGCTCCAGCCGGTGTGCCGAGGTCAAAAGCTCCCGGGCCATGGGCAGCAAGGCAAATCCGTGCTCCGTCAAGCGTACGGATTTGCCTGTACGCGCAAATAATTTCACACCCAACTGACGTTCGAGCGCCTGGATTGCCTGGCTGACAGCAGGCTGCGAAATGTGCCCAATACGGCCCGCCTGGCTAAAACTCCCCTGCTCGGCAACCGTGACAAAAAGGTGAAGCGCGTTCAAGTCCAGCATAGTCTGGGTACCTCAATACCCATGAATTCATTATAAGCAAACCTGCCCACCTTGCTGTCACAAGGCGGGCAGGAAGAACATCTTAATCGGGGTTATTTGACAACAGGCAGTTCAGCAGCGATCCAGGCATTCATGCCGCCATTCAGGTTGCGAACATTGGTATATCCCAGGGCGTTCAGGTACATCTGCACCATCGCACCGCGATGACCGGAACCGCAAATCACAACGATCGGTGCGGCTTTGTCGGCGGGCAGTTGAGCCAGGTTGGCAGGGACGTCATTCACGGGAACAAGGATGGCACCATCGATATGGCCTTTCTCATCCCATTCCGCCTGTGAACGCACATCCAATAGGAAGGACATCGTGCCGCTGGCGATCTCAGTGTTGAGGTCCGGGGCTTTGACAGAACCAAACCCGGCTTCCGGCAGGTTCAACAGGTAGGCATCCAGGTAGGCCAGGCGGGTGGCATCCACTTCGGGAGCCGTGCCAGCCACCGGGGCGGCGATCGGGTCGGTCACGAGGGGCAGTTCAGCCCCCTTCCAGCCATTGATACCACCACCCAGGTTGACCACATCCGTATACCCAAGCAGGCGCAGGGCCATCATCCCCAGGCCGCCGCGATGACCGGAAGCGCAGGTGATGATAATCTTCTGGTCCTTGGCGGGCAGTTTATCCAGGTTCTGCAGCAGGGTGCGGATCGGGATATTAATCGAACCGGCAATATAGCCTGTTTCGATTTCGGCGGGCTCACGAACATCGACGATGAAAACAGGCGCTTCAGTGAGCATTTCGTTCAACTTGGCCGAGCTGACCGAATAGTAACCGGCATCTGCGGGCAGGTTGGCGAGAAAATCCCCCATCTCAACGGGCCAGTTCACCCAACCGACCACGGGCAGGTTGGCATTCTTCCAGGCATTCAACCCGCCGTTCAGGTTGATGACATCGGTGTAGCCCAACAGGCGCAGGGCCATCATGGCCATTCCGCCGCGATGACCGGAGGCGCAATAAACCAGGATGGAGGCATCTTTGTCAGCGGGGAGCTGGTCAAGCGTATTCAGGAAATCAGCGAACGGCAGTAAAACAGCGCCTTCAATATAGCCGTCCTTGTCCCATTCAGCCTGTGAGCGGACATCCACAATAAAGGGATCCTTTTCGGCAAGGTATTCAGTCACCTTGTCTGCCTTGACGGTATAAAAACCAGCATCAGCGGGCAGGTTGGCCAGGAAATCATTCAGGCTGTTGAATAGCTGCTCATCTTCCACAATCGGGGTGCTGATGGAGGCCGCAGCTTCAGGCATACTGCCGGTTTCAAGGGGCAGGCCAGCCTTCACCCAAGCACCGGTCCCGCCGCCCAGGTTAATCACATTGGTATAACCCAGCATCCGCAGGGCCATCATAGCCATACCACCACGGTGACCGGAAGCGCAATAGATCACGATCTGATCATCCAGGCCAGGGAGCTTATCCAGGTTCTGGAGCAGTTCGCGCACAGGGATATGCACCGCCCCTGCAATGTAACCATTGGCTTCCAGTTCGGCAGCTTCGCGGACATCCACCAGGAAAATCGGGGCTTCGGCCAGGGCTTCATTCAGCTTGGCCGCGCTGATGGACCCGTATGCTTGATCGGGTGGAACAGAAGCCCAGAAACCGGCAAACAGGCTGGGCCAATCCGGTGTGGAGGGTTCCACCACCGGGGCTTCGCTGGAAGCAGGTGCTTCCTCAACAACTGGCGCGGCGGTTTCTTCCACTGCGGCGGGGCCACAAGCGCCCAGCAGCAAGCTGAGTACCAGCGCGAGAGCAAGCAGGAAATGCATTTTTTTGTTCATCGTTCACTCCTTGTACATATAGAATGGTTTATGGATTTCCATAAACAGGTGGAATATTGGGTACGATCACAGGACCATTGGCCTGAAGTTCCTCCGGTTTGACCTTATCGGCCGTCAGGAAAAGTTCCGCATTCCCATGACAGGCATTGCAGGAAGCTGTCTGGGGGGTATTGCGCTGGATATTATGCGGGGTTGCATACGCCCAGGTGGGCAGCAGGCTGAAATTGGGCAGTAGCTCTTCTCCGTAGTACTGATAAGAGGTTGGCGAAACAGGCACATGGCGAACAACAACATACTCGTAAGGCCGGTGGTAGTTCTGGTTGGGATTACGTCCGATGAAAAATCCCATATAGCTCGCTTCGGTCTCAAAGAACGGGTTGCCGGAGGTTTCGCTAATGGCCACATGGCAGCCATCACAACTGGTGTATTGCACACTATGGCAAACCTGGCAGGACAGCTTATCCCCGTGCAGGGTATGATAGGAAATTGTGTCCTCCGGTTTACCAACCTGCTCATGACAACTTTCGCATGACGGAACCTGGGCGCCGGAATACCGGTTGGTCGATTGGAAGGCCGCCTGACTGGTGTCGTGACACTCTTTGCAAGCCGCAGTCGAGTCATGCATATCGGCGCCGGTGTGGCAGGTTACACAATTCATACGGCCAACCCGGAAGTGCACATCACCGGGGAATCCTTCGTTTTTGCCGAGATATTCATTTCCGACCCGGCTGCCATGACAGGCCGTACAGTTGCGCGTCATGGACGGGGTCTTGTTGACAACATGCCCGGAGATAAAGCCGCCGCCCACCGAACCTGGCTGGCTGATGTGACAGTCGCCGCATGAGGTATGGCAGGACGCACAATGGTTGTCAAACATCTCTTCCAGCGCCGGGTGGTTTTCAGGCACACTTCGGGCATCCAATGCATCCCAGTAACCACCCAGGGAAGCATGCAGGCTGTCCTCAAAATGCTCGGTAACATTCATGTGGCAGGTCGTGCAGGAATTGTCCGGCCCGCTGCTGGGATCCGCGATCATATTTGCATGGGCAGTTTCCATATCCGCAGACTGGGTGCCGCCATGGCAGACAACGCATTGAATCTGGCCGTGCACCGTGGCTGAGAATTCCTCACCCGTGATAAATACTTTCTCCCATGGCTCCAACGGAGCCACATCGCCCCCTCAGCCAACACCTTTTGATTCGGCTTCGTGGGCCACTTCGGGTACGGCCAGCAATGTCAATTTTTCCTGATCAGTATGGCAGGCCAGGCACTCATCCACATATTTTGGTGAGGCCGTTGGCGCCGCTGTTGGCGTATCGGGCACATCCGTCGGCTCAACAGGTGCAGGGGTCTCAGGGATTGCAGCGGGAGCGCATGCCCCAAGGATGAAACTGACCAACAACAGGAAATGCAGCAATCTCGCAAGTTTCATTCCATCTCCTTCCTCGATCGTCTAATTGTGATATTTTTCACAATACACACATTATATCGACCGCTTTGCACCTTATAAGTGACAATCATCATGTTCGCTTATCAGTCTCACTTATAGGAAGAGATAAGCCAGGCTAATCCTTGCAGGGTAGCCGCACCCCGCATGTTACAATTTGCACGAATAGGAAATGGAAAAATGACCACTCTTGTTACCCCCGAAAATTTATCTTCATATCCCCCGCCACCGCAGGTACCCGGACTACCGCTGCTGGGCAGCACTATCCAATTCCTGAACCGCCCAATTGAGTTCTTCCTGGAATGCTACGAAAAATATGGCCCGGTCTTCGGCATCTCTGCGGCCAGCCAGCATTATGTTGTCCTGGCCGGCCTGGAGGCAAATCAGTTTTTGGCCCAGGAACGGGATGAGTACCTGACCAGCCGAAAGGTTTTCGGGGAGTTCGCCGCACAAATGGGCTCTGAGAACTTCCTGATCGCCATCGACGGACCCCAGCATGCTTACATGCGGAAAGTGATGCAGCGTGGTTACTCGAAAAGCGGCCTCGGCCCGCACTTGAATCAGTTCTTGCGATTGACGCATGAACGCGCCCGTCATTGGAAAGTCGGTGAAACGATTTACGTCCGTGACCAAATGCAACGCCTGGTGACCGAACAACTTGGTACAGCGCTGGCCAGGCACTCTTCCAAGGAACATTTTGAAGCCATTCGCACCTTCCTGGGTACATTGCTGGATGTTTTCATCATCAAGCGCTATCCGCGCGCCATCCTTGCCCTGCCGTTTTACCAGCAAGCCCGCCGCAAGGTGATGGAGTTTGCCCGCCTGGTATTGGAAGAACACCGCCAGGTCAATCCCGAAGATGCCCCTCCGCCAGACTTGGTGGACGACCTGCTGACCGCCGTTGATTGGAACGGGAACCCGCTGAAAGAAGGGGATTTACTGGCCGCCACCGTGGGTCCCTTTTTTGCCGGGATGGACACCGTCGCCAACACAATGGGCTTCATGTTATACGCCATCCTGAAACATCGCGACGTCCATGAAAAAATCCGCATGGAAGTAGAGGAGCACTTCGCAAACGGCATCCCCGAATGGCGCGACCTGCCCAAAATGGAAACGTTGTACGCCGCCACCATCGAGACCCTGCGCCGCTACCCGGTTGCCCCCTTTACACCACGCAGTGCCCGCAAGGATTTTGTCTTTGCCGGGCATCGCATAGAAGCCGGGCAAGACATCCTGGTTATCAATGGCCTGACCCACTTCCTGCCGGAATTCTTCCCCGACCCGTGGACATTTGACGTGAACCGTTATATCAAGCCACGCCAGGAACACAAACAGGGCCAGGGTGTGTTTGCACCCTATACTCTCGGGCCACACACCTGCCTGGGCGCAGGCGCCGCGGAAGTACAGCTGATGGTCACGGTCGGGGCAATCCTCCAGGCTGTTGATTTAGAACTGGAACGGCCAGACTACGAAATTGTCACCAGGGTCATGCCCATTCCTGGCCCAGACCCGAACTTCAAAATCCGCGTGACCGGCCAGCGCAAGCTGTGAACCGCATTACCTGCCAGGGATGGTGAAATAGAACGAAGCCCCTTTGCCCACTTCGGCTTCGGCCCAGATCTGGCCGCCATGCCGGTTAAGGATGCGCTGTACCGTGGCCAGGCCGATGCCCGTACCTTCGAATTCATCATCCCGGTGCAGGCGCTGGAAGACACCAAATAATTTATCGACGTATTTCATGTCGAACCCGGCGCCGTTATCCTGGACATAATAAACCACCCGGCCATGCCGGGCCTGGCTGCCCACCCGGATGATCGCCGGTGAACGACCCTGGGTATATTTAAGGGCGTTTCCAATCAGGTTTGAAAATACCTGCCTGAACAAAGCCTGGTCGGCATAGCATGGTGGCAAGTCGGTAATCTGCCATTCAACCTGTCGGTTTTCATTCCCTACTGATAATTCATCGATCAACTCATTAACAACCGCCTGAACATTCACTTCCTGGCGTTTCAATTCCTGGCGGCCAACCCGCGAGAACATCAGCAGGCCGTCTACGAGCTGACCCATACGGAGGGCAGCCTGCCGAATGCGGCCAAGATATTCCTGGCCGGTATCATCCAGCACATCTTCATAATCCCCGCTCAAAATGGACGCGTAACCAATCATGGCCCTCAACGGCGCGCGCAGGTCATGCGAGACCGAATAGGCAAAGGACTCCAATTCGCGGTTGCTGGCTCCCAACTGATCCACCAGGGTTTCCAGCCGGGCCTGGATCTGTTCCCGCTGCTTCAAAAGCAAAACCCCCTGCAGGGAGGTGCTGAGCAGCCCGCGCAGGGTATTGGTCAGGCCCAATTGCTCAAGCGGCACAGAAAATGTTACAAAGCCCAGCCGATCATCCTTGGAATACAACGCTTCGACGATCAGTTCCGTGTGAGAGATATCCCGCCAAGCCTCGGCGGGCAGCAGTTCGGTGGCATTAAATCGCAGGCCCCCTTCCGGCAGGCGAGTTGCGTGACCATCGTTCCAGGCATAGATGACCCTGGCCCACCCGGCCGGCTTCTGTGGGTCTTCAAACAACACAATATGACAGGCTTGAACTCCCAGGCGGGGCAACTCCATCCCCAGGGCTTCCAACAGGCTGTGCATATCAAAGGCGGTCATCAGGGCTTCGCTGACTTCACGCATGGCAACAGCGTTGCGCTCGACCTCAATGCGTTTGCGCGCTTCCAGACGCTCGATTTCCTGTCCGAGCATCTGGCGGGCCATTACGGCCAGCTGCCTGCCCCGCTGCGAATTGTCTGACAGGGATTGTGTGGCATGGAAAAAACTTCGCAAGGCGCTTTGCCAGACAGCCAGTTCGATATCCATTTCTATGCTGCTCCTGACAGACACCGCAAGCGCTTCAAGGAAACGTTCCCCGTTTGGGCTCGACAGGTCTTCCCGGTAGGCTTCCAGCCAGGAGCTCGCCCAACGCGAGACCGGCGCCCCGGGAATGTGACGCAGGCTGCGGGTGAGCCCATATTCCACATCTTTTTCGATCTGTTGAACATCTTCCGCAGGGGCCACATCCCTGACGGAAGTATTGAGCTCAAAATGGCTGCACCCGCACGACTGGCGCAGGACCAGGCCCACCGGGGAGATGGTCTCCTGCTGTATCGGGTTCCCCATCAATTGGGAGAGCAGGATACTGGCAGCCTGGCGGCCTTGCTGGTAAGGGGATTGGCGCACCGTGGTGAGCGGTGTCAGCGCAAAGCGCGACTCCAGGCTGTCATCAAAACCGGTCAGGGCCACATCCTGGGGGATTTTCAACCCAACCTGTCGCAGGACTTGTGCCGCCCCCAGCGCCATGGAATCATTGGCGGACACCAGGGCGTCGAAACCCAGGCGCGCAGGGCTTCGTTTTGCCAGCCAGGCTTGCATGGCGCGTACGCCCGAGTCGAAGGTGTAATCCCCTTGCAGCACCAATCGTGAACCGGCAGGCAGGTGATGTTTTTTCAAGGTTTTGAGATAGGCGTTGTAGCGAGTGTCGGACTCCTGCTGGCCACGCGGACCGCGCAAGAAGGCAATCCTCTGGGTATGGTGATGGGTAATCAGGTGATCCACCACATCATGAATCCCCTGGGTGCTATCAACCATAATGTGTGGATGGCCGGGAATAGCCAGGGCAATCCCAATCATGGGAATGTCTTTGTAGCGGGTCAGGAATTTCAGGATTTCTTCAATCCCCACCGGGTGGGCCAGCGTGCCGCACACGATCAGCCCATTTACATTTTGGGAGGTAACCAGGTCGTAAAGCACATTGCGCTGGGCCTCAAAACCATGATACGAACGAAGCGCCCCGCTGGTAAAACAGATCAACTGGGTGTTGGAAGCACGGGTAACATGTGCCACGCCACGCAGGATGGCCGCCTCGTAAGGGTCTTGCGTCGAGCTGATGAGCAACCCAAGGGTGATGGGAGATGTCATAACTTGATTGTACGAGGATTTGGGGTATCAGAACAAGGGCAGTTTTGATTTCCGGGCAGCCATTCCATATATAATCAACTTAATCTCCAAAATCCACCTTTACAGGTTCCCCATGCCCAACCGACTCGCGCACGAAAACTCCCCCTATCTCATCCAGCATGCCAACAACCCCGTGGATTGGTTCCCGTGGGGTGAGCAGGCCCTGCAAAAAGCCCGCGCCGAAGACAAACCCATTTTCCTGAGCATTGGCTATGCGGCCTGCCACTGGTGCCACGTCATGGAATATGAATCCTTTGAAGACCCGGCCATTGCTGAAATCATGAACCGTCACTTTATCAACATCAAAGTCGATCGCGAAGAGCGCCCCGACCTGGATAGCATCTACATGACCGCCACCATGGCCATGACCGGTTCAGGCGGCTGGCCCATGTCGGTCTTCCTGACCCCGGACCTGCAACCCTTCTATGCCGGGACGTACTTCCCGCCCGAGCCGCGCTACAACATGCCCTCCTTCAGGGACCTGCTGACCGGCATCGCCAACGCCTGGCAGAATGAACGAGACGAGATTTTCAGGGTCGGCGGGCAGGTCACCGAACACATCCGGCGCGCCAGTATGGCTGGCGGTAAAGCATCCCACCCGCTCACCGGCCGCCTGCTGGAGAACGCTGCCGATTACCTGGTGAATGCCTACGACTGGGGCTTTGGCGGCTGGGGCGGCGCACCGAAATTTCCCCAGCCCATGACCATCGAATTCCTACTCAGTCGCGCCACCCTGGCCGGACCAAGAACCGCCAACGGCGAAAAATATCTCAGGCCTGCCACGCACGCGCTTAAGGCCATGGCGCGCGGCGGCATGTACGACGTGGTCGGCGGCGGATTCGCCCGCTACAGCGTGGACAACCTGTGGAAAGTCCCCCATTTTGAAAAGATGCTCTACGACAACGGCCAGCTGGCCCTGGCCTACCTGCATGGCTACCTGGTCACCCGTGATGAGCAATTCAGGCAGATCTGCGAGGAAACACTTACCTTCATCCAACGCGAATTGACCGACTCGGCAGGCGGATTCTACAGCAGCCTGGATGCCGACTCGGAAGGCGAGGAAGGTAAATTCTACGTGTGGGACTATGGCGAGATCGAAGAAAGCCTCGGCGATGAGTTTGCGTTTTTCAAGACCGCGTATGGCCTGACACCCAATGGCAACTGGGAAGGAAAAATCGTTCTGCAGCGCGCCATCGACGACGCCACGCTGGCCGCACGCCACAACCTCAGCCGCGAAGAATGCATTCAACGCCTGCAAGCCGGTCATGCCATCCTGCTTGCCCGGCGCGGCCAACGCCACCGCCCCGGCACAGATGACAAAGTACTGGTTGCCTGGAATGCCTTTGCCCTGTCCGCCTTTGCCGAAGCCGCCCGTTTTCTTCAACGGTCCGACTTCCTTGAAACTGCCCGCCGCAATGCCCGTTTCCTGCTCGAGGCCCTGCACCAAAACGGCCGCCTGCTGCGCTCCTGGCGGGCGGGCACAGCCCGGCACAACGCCTACCTCGAGGACTACGCCGCCCTCATCCTCGGCCTGCTGGCGCTCTACCAAAGCGACCCCGACCCGACCTGGTACGCACAGGCCTTAAGGCTGGCCGACGAAATGGTACAGCACTACGCCGATCCGCAGGGTGGATTTTTCGACACCCGCGACGACCACGAAACCCTGCTCATCCGCCCCAGGGATTTGCAGGACAACGCCACCCCCTCCGGGAATGCGCTGGCCGCCAACGCCCTGCTGCGCCTGGCCGCCTATGGCGACCACCCGGAGTGGCGCAAACTGGCCGAAGACATGCTCGCGCCGCAGCTCGAAAACGCGGTGCAATACCCCACCGCCTTCGCCTACTGGCTGGCCGCCGCCGATTTTGCCATCGGCCCGGTGCACGAAATCGCAATTGTCGGGGAACCGAACGGACCTTTTTTGGATGTTTTATGGAGTGAATATCGCCCGCGCATGGTGGCCGCCCTTGCCCCGGCTGGTTCCCCCGGGGCGCATCCCGTTTTACTGAACGACCGCCCGCTGGTGGCGGGCAAGCCCACCGCCTACGTCTGCCAGAACTTTACCTGCCAGCTGCCAGTGACGGATGCAAGTGAGTTTAAGAAACAACTGGACGCAATCCAATGATGAAAAGCCGCATTTCTCCCGCTCTGATATTGTTCCTGCTCAGCGCCTGCGCCCCGGCCAGCCTGGCTGCCGCAACGCCAGCCCCAACCGCCAGCCTGGCCGAATCCACCCGCAGCGTGGATTCCGTGCCCGAACACACCAAGACCGCCCTCCCTGCGCCAGCCGCCACAAACGACATCTACACGCAAAACAACATCTCCCTGCCCGCGCCCTCCTGCGAGAACGGCCTGACGCCCTCCCAAACCGAAGGGCCGTACTACACGCCCGACACGCCGGAACGGCAAAGCCTGCTGGAAACCGGCATGCCCGGGCGGGTCGTGCGTGTGGTGGGCTATGTGCTGGACGCCAACTGCCAGCCACTGCCCAATGCCTGGCTGGATTTCTGGCAGGCGGATGCAAACGGCGCATACGACAACAACGGCTATACGCTGCGCGGACACCAGTTTACGGACCCGCAAGGCCGCTTTTTCCTCGAGACGGTCATCCCCGGCGAATACCCCGGGCGCACGCCACATATCCACGTCAAGGTGCGCGCGGCAGGCAGCAGCAATACGCTCACCAGCCAGCTCTACTTCCCTGACGCGGCGGGCAACGAGACAGATTTTATTTTCTCCCCTGCCCTGCTGGTCAGCATGCAGGAGAGCGAAAACGGGCTGCTGGCAACATTCAATTTTGTGATCACACCATAGTCCTCACCCAGAAAGCGAGTTCTTATGCAAGACTGGTTCCTCGGCCTGCACCCCATTCAACAAGCCCTGGCCGGGACGTTGTTCACCTGGTTCGTCACCGCCCTCGGCGCAGCCACGGTTTTCTTCTTCAAGTCAATTGATAAACGCATCCTGGATAGTATGCTCGGTTTTGCCGCCGGGGTGATGATTGCGGCCAGCTTTTGGTCGCTGCTGGCCCCGGCCATCGAAATGAGCGAGGCCTCCGGGCAACCGGGCTGGCTGCCCGCCCTGGCCGGTTTCCTGCTCGGCGGCTTCTTCCTGTGGGCGGTGGACAAGGTCCTGCCCCACCTGCACATGGGCCTGCCCACCAGCAAAGCCGAAGGGCTGAAAACCTCCTGGGGCCGCAACCTCCTGCTGGTCATGGCCATCACGCTCCATAACATCCCCGAAGGGCTGGCCGTGGGCGTCGCCTTTGGCGCAGCCGCTTCCGGGCTGCCCGGCGCTTCGCTGGCAGGCGCAATTGGCCTGGCCGTTGGCATTGGCCTGCAAAACTTCCCCGAAGGCGCGGCGGTTGCCATCCCGTTGCGGCGCGAGGGCCTGTCCCGGCGGCGTAGCTTCATGATCGGGCAAGCCTCCGGCATGGTTGAGCCGGTGGCAGGTGTTCTGGGCGCGGCGGCCGTCCTGCTCATCCAGCCCCTGTTGCCTTACGCCCTGGCCTTTGCCGCCGGGGCAATGATCTATGTGGTTGTGGAAGAATTAATCCCCGAAGCGCAGACCAATCGCGACGTGCATTCAGCCACCATCGGCGTGATGATCGGCTTTGCGGTCATGATGCTGCTGGATGTCGCGCTGGGGTAAACCGGGCGACCCGGCTTTCAGGAAATCAACCACCAGCCGGTTGAACAGCTCTGGCTGGTCGACCGGCACCGCATGATTGGCATTGGGCACGACCACCTGCCGCGCCTGCGGGATAAACTCGGCCAGCAGCCTTTGCCGCGCCACCGGAACCGTGGAATCTGACTCCCCCGAAACGACCAGCGCGGGCGAAAGGATTTCCCCCAACCTGTGGCGCGAGTCAAACGTACCCAACGCGCGCATCGCTGCCCGATAGGCGCGCGGGTCAGCCGAGGCAATCTGCTCTTCAGCCAGGCGGCGCAATTCGTCCTGTTCAGGGTGCGGGAAAACCCGCCGCGCCACCAGCTTTGCCTGCTGCGGCAGCCCCAGCAGGTGCACCACCAACGCGCGCTGGATGAAATAAAACGCCTGGGATAAATTGTTGGGCCGCAAAGCCGCAAACGTGCTGACCAGCACCAGCTTGCCGGTGCGGGACGGGTGATCCAGGGCAAACTGCTGGGCAATCACCCCGCCCATGCTCAGGCCAATCACATCCACTTTTTCAATGCTTAGCTCGTCCAGCAGGCCCGCCAGCATCCCTGCCGCCCGTGGCAGGCTCCAACCATGCCCATCATAGCGTGATTGGCCAAATCCCGGCGCATCCGGCGCCAACGGGCGGAACCCGGCCTCCGCCAGGGCGGGCAACTGCAAAGCCCAGGAGGATCCATTGGCGCCCAGGCCGTGCAACAATAGCACGGCCTTTGAAGCGGTGGGATTCGGGTCGAGGAAGAAAAGTTCCATATCCAAAGAAAAAGAAGGCCCCCAATCCGGGAGCCTCCCTGTACTGTTATTTCGGTTCGATGTTGCCGTCTTTGTCCGTGTTTTCCTGTTCGTCTTTCTTTTCAGTCAGGCTGTCACGGAATGCCTTCAGTCCGCTGCCCAGTTCCCCAAGTACTTTCCCAAAACGGCCGGGGCCAAAGAGCAGGACAACGATGACAAGGATAATCAGTAATTCTGGCAAGCCTAATCCAAACACGCGCATTTTTTCTCCTTTACGGGAAATTTCCCGCAATGATTAATACCACACTCCACGCGCTTTGGCTATACCAGTTACGGCTGGGCGGCCTGCTCAATTTCCTTGGGCGTGCCCACATACAGCATTGGCCCGTTGGCCGGGGCGGTTGCCGGACGGCCCAGCGGCATGACCTGGCGACCGATGGTGGATTGGCCGTTGGGAGCATAGATCATCTGGTATAGCAGGGATGTTTCCCAGTCGCCGCCACCCAGGATGTCCTTGCCCTGGGCCTCGCCATTGGCGCGGCCAGAGCCAGCCAGGATTCCCGCATAACTGCTCATATCCAGATTCATCGTGGCTTTCTGCACATCCGCATAATGACAGGTGGTGCAGGCCGGGGCGCCGTCGTACCACAGGTTGGCTTCAATAAACAGCCGTTCAATATCCGCAGTATAGGTGGCCGTACACTCCTTGCCGGTCACATCCACAAAGTCAAACGGTTCTGTTTCAGGGTAGCCAGCCGTCACCCAGGCGCCAATCAATTCCACGGCGCTGATCTGGCATTTCGGGCCAAGCGGCACTACATTCGCGCCAACCTGCGGGGCGGGCAAGGTAGCCGCCACCAGGGTGGGAATGGAGGTGCGGGCTGGCTCCTGAACGCCGGTACAGGAATTGGTCGATTCGCAGCCGAGGAAATACATGCCAAAGACAAAGACCATCACAATCACCGGGATGCCCAGCAGGAATATAAATGTCAGTCCCTTAAGTTCTTTCACAGCATTCTCTCCTTATGGTTGGGCCGGTGCATTGGCCTTCAACCAGCGGATGTAGTTGACCACATCCCAGCGGTCGCGCACGGTCAGGTTTTCATTCAGGGAGGGCATGCGGCCAGGCACACCATTGGAAATCGTCAGGAACAGGGTGCCATCGGGCTTCCCCTGGGTGACATCACTCAACAGGTTGGCGGGCGGGTTCACCAGTGCGCCGCCGATCAGGCCATTGCCTTCACCCGCTGCGCCGTGACACATGGCACAATTGATGGCATACAACTGGCTGCCGCGCGCAATGGAAACATCATCCGCTTCCACCGGGTTGGATGGGGAGCCCTGGCCAGGCACAAATGCTGCCCCTTCGATCGGGATGGAACGGGAGGCCACCGGCAGGGGGGCTTCCATCGGGCCATACGACTCCTGGATTTCCATGAAAGAAATCCATTCGAGCTTGATGATGTCATAACTAATCAGCATCAGGCCGCCCACACCCAGGGCCACAGTCAGGAGGACAATTGTCAGGCGGGATAACAGACTCATAAGGTTTGCAGCTCCGCAGGTCGAACAGATTCTGCCCCGGCATCTTTCAGCGCTTTCACGACAGTTTTTTCAATCTCGGCAGGGCATTCAAACAACAGGGCAATATGCCCATCACTGATTTCCGGCACATATTCCTTGGGAGAATAAGACGGGAAGCGTGAGTCGAGGAAGACGCCGAGGAACGTGCTGATCATCATCATCAGCATGGTCATTTCAAACAATACCACCACCGAGGGCGGCACAGGCAACAGGGGCTGGCCACCAACATAAACCGGGTACATCAGTGGTGTACCAAAAGCGAAGAAAACGCCAATTAGAAAACCAGTCACGGCACCGCCAAAGGCAAAGCGCGGCACATAGGATGGGTGCCGGGGGCGTCCCATCATCCCTTCGGTAATCGGGGTCCCGGAAATCACCGTGATGTGATCGTTGGTGATACCGTTCCCACGCAGGGCATCCATGCCGTGGGCAGCCGGGTCAATATCCTGGAAAACGGCCAGGAGCATGTTCTTTTTGGGTTCTTCAGTGAGCATTTTTTTCTCAGACATGGTGATTCTCCACTTACTCCAGATCGCTCACAGTAACGACCGGCTCCTTGCCATAGCGACGAATCGAGTGAGCCAGCTGGCCTTCCTGAACCTCCCAGACCGGCACAAGCGGGATCAGCTTGGATGCAATCATATACAGCAGAATGAAGAAGGCCACCGTCCCGATAAAGATCGGGATTTCGACACCTGGTTCAATGCCCTGCCCGCCCATAAACGGCATACGGTTAACCTGGAGCGAGACAGGAACGATGATATAACGTTCAGCCCACATCCCAATATTGGCCGCCAAACCAACCCCGAACAAAATCACCGGGTTTCTTCGCCAATTTTTGTTCCACAAGACCAGCCATTGGATGGCAATATTGGTAATCAACATCAGGAACCATACCCACCCATCCGGCCCGGCCTCATGGAAGTGGAGCAACTCGTCTGTAAACTTGTCACCACCGTACCACTGAACCATGTAATCATTAAAGAAGAAATAAGCCCAGACCATGGAGATGATCAACATCAGTTTGCCAAGGGCATCAAAGTGTTCGGGGCGGATGAAGTAATCCATATGCTTCATGGTGTAGCGGATCAGGATGACCACCATGGCCACCGCCGAAACACCCGACTGCAACGCGCCAACCACGAAGTACGGGCCAAAGATGGTCGAACTCCAGCCGGGGCGCATGGCCGCGGCAAAGTCCCAGGACACAATGGTGTGCACCGAGAACATGATCGGCAGGATGGCAAACGCGAAGATGTTCAACGCATGGCGCAGGTGAGTCCACTCCCCTTCCGTGCCGCGCCAGCCAAGGGCAAGGATGCTGTATAGTTTCTTGCGCCAGCCGGTGGAACGATCACGCGCCATTGCCAGGTCCGGGATAAGCGGCAGGAACAGGTACATGGTCGAAGACAACAGATAGGTATTAATCGCCAGGAAGTCCCACATCAGCGGGGAGTGGAAATTCGTCCACAATTGGCGCTGGTTGGGGAACGGGAACATCCAGTAGGCCAGCCAGACACGACCCATGTGGGCAAAGATCTGCACACCGGCCTGGGCCAGGCTGAAGGTGGTCATCAACTCGGCCATGCGGGTGAACGGGCGGCGGAACTCGGCTTTGAACACTCGCAGCAAGGCCGACACGAACGTACCGGCGTGGCTGATACCGATCCAGAACACGGTATGCAACAGGAAGAAACTCCAGAACAAGGGACGATTCACGCTGGCGGTAGTGAGACCTTCGATGATCATATAGCCCCAGGCGCCAAACAACCCAAGCGCAACGATCACCGCCAGGATTGCAGCAACCACCCAGAAAGACCAGTGTGTATCATGCATCGACTCCATGACCATCGCGTTCATTTCGCCGCGAGGTTTGGGGTCGAGCATCAGGTGTTCCTTGCGCAGCTCCGCTTCGTGGTCATGCTCATGGGCATGATCGTGGCCGTGTGCGCCCGAAAGAGATTTAGCCATTACGGCCATAAGGCCCTCCCTTGAGATAGGTTACGTTCGGCAGGGTGCCGAGGTCTTCCAGCAGTTTGAAGTTGCGGCCTTCACGCGCCAGTTTGCTGACCTTTGTTTCGGGGTCATCGATACGACCAAAAACAATTGCATCTGCCGGGCAAGCCTGCGCACAGGCGGGTTGGACTTCGCCATCGAAAACATCGCGACCTTCAGCCTTGGCGGTATCCTGTGCCTGGTGGATGCGTTGCACACAAAAGGTACATTTTTCCATCACACCGCGACGACGGACGGTCACATCCGGATTGAACTGGTTATGCAGCGGGAAGACCAGCTCCCCGGCTTCGTTGGTATAAGCATGTTCGGGCTTGAGCGCATAATCTGCCCAGTTAAAGGTACGGGCAACGTACGGGCAGTTGTTCGCGCAATACCGTGTACCCACACAACGGTTATACACCTGCACGTTAAGTCGTTCCGCCTCGCTGTGCACGGAGGCAAACACCGGGCAGACCGGCTCACAGGGCGCAGAACCACACTGCTGGCACATCACCGGCTGGTATTCCGTCTTCACCTCGGGATATTCACCATCCCACAGGCGCTCGACGCGCATCCAGTTCATCTGGCGGCCATAGGCAGCTTCTTCTTCCCCCACAAACGGAATGTTGTTTTCCATGGCGCAGGCGGCCACACAGGCCTGACAACCGGTGCAAAGGTCCATATCCACGACCATGCCCCATTTGCCTTCTTCGCCTTCCTTCCACTGAGCCTTGAATTCAGGGATTTTATATTCAGTAGCCATGATGAATTCTCCTTATACCTCTAGTGTTCTTCCAGGCCGTACCCATAAACACCCAGGCGGCTTTCGAGCCGGGCCAGCTTGACGTTTTCGCCGGTTTTCTTGATTTCAACCTTGAAACCGGCAAAAGCCAGATCCCCGGCCTCATTCAACACTTCACCAAACAAATCCGCCGGGTTTACACCGCGATTCTGGGCATAACGACCATAAGCGGTGTGCCCCTGCCCGAAGGGGATGGCCAACACGCCAGGGTGAATAGCCGGGTAGAAATACACCGAAGCGCGCACCTTGCCAAACGGCGAGACCAATTCGACCACATCTTCATCATGCAGACCCAGGTGCTTGCCTGTCTCGGGATTAATTTCGATCCAGGTGTTCCACATCACCGTTGTGGTCGGGTCAGGGGTTTCCTGGAGCCAGGGTTTATTCGCGCCAGCCTCCGCCAGGATGGGCGAAACAAACGGATACAGGTGGAATTCACCATCCCCGGAATAAATGGCACTGGCAACCTGAAGCGGTTTATCCAGCGCGCCGGATGCCGGGGTACCCAGGCGGGAACCATTGGTCCACCAGCCGCCATATTGCTGGAATTGCACCCAGAAGGTGCTGATCTCAGCCGCCGCAAAGAAACCATCCTGTGCGCCGACCAGCGGGGCAACCTTGCTCTGGATGTAAGCCACCTCGTCCGTGAAAGGCAGGGCCCTGGCCGCATTGCCACCCATCTGTGCGGCGGCAGCCAGCAGCAAATCTGCTGTTGCCATCGTGTTAAAGAAAGGAGCCACGGCAGGCTGGGCGCCGGAAAGCACGCCCTGGCCAGAACCAGTGGGGACACGCTGGTAACCCCACGACTCAAGGCCCGTATGATCCGGGAAGATAAAATCAGCCTGCATGGCTGTTTCGTCCGGGAAAGAAGCAAACGAAACAAGTGTATTCACTTTGCCAAGTGCGGCTTCAAACCCAAGCGCTTTCGGCAACTCAAAGACCGGGTTGACGCCATGCACGAACAGGGTTTTCACCTGGCCATCATTCATTCGCTTGATAAAAGCGGCCATCTCTTTTGAATTGGCAGGCCGGTGATAGGCATCATTGTCAGGGGTCGTTGCATTAAAGGAAACGCCACCGGGTTGGCCCAAATTACCTGCCAGCGCATTCAACGAAAGGATCGCCTTGGCGGCATCCAGGCCGTTGGTCTGGCCGAGCGGCGCACCACCAGGGATGGCCAATGCAGCAGTAGAAGCTGCAAAGATGCCCGCCAGACGCTCAAGTGTCTCATGTGAAACGCCGGACTGCGTAACCACCTCATCAACATCAACGCCTTGATAGGCGGCCACTGCACGACCCTGGATTTCAGCAACCAGTTTGCCGAGCGCCAGCGCCACCTGGCCTTCTGTGCCCGGCCGGACGGGAATCCACTCATCCGCCTTGACCGCCGTTTGCGACATGCGCGGCTCAAAATGGACCAGATAACCGCGTTTGCCGGGCGTTCCACGGCGCATCTTTGCAAATCCGCGTGTGTAGGCCACCGGGGAAACCCAGGTTTCAAGGAAGTTCGCGCCGAACGAGAAGGTCACGTCTGCATTGGCAAGATCAAAGAACAGGTTGTTCGGCTGGCCGAACAACGCCCGGGAGGCCTCTCCCAGGGTGGCGCGGGCCTCGAACATGCCCAGCGCACCAAAGCGAACCGGAGCCGGCGCGCCCAGGGCTTTCGCCAGGTCAGAGACCAGGTCAAAAATATGATCGGGGGCCATGCCCACCAGGAAGGCGATCTCACCGGGGCTGGTATCTTTCAGCAAACCGGAAACGGTCATCAGGGCGGCATCCCAATCCATCTCTTCAAAAGCACCGGAGCCGCGCCCGTTCTGGCGGCGCGGGCTTTGGATGCGATCCGGGTTATACAAACCCTGCAGGGTGGCCTGGCCGCGGCTGCATGTCTTGCCCAGGTTTACCGGGTTAAACTTGTTCCCCTCCACCTTAATGGCGCGTCCTTGCATGGTCCGTACCACCAGGCCGCAGCCAGCTGCACACTCCCGGCAGGTGGTTGCATAATAAGTACTCTGCCCGTTGTAGTTATACTCGGGCATCTGTGTGTACGGCTCGCGCACAACATAGCGGGAGGCAGGGCCACAGCCAGTCAGTACAGCGGTGGCAGCAGCGCCAGTACCCACTAATTTTAGAAAGTCGCGCCGGGAAATTTTTCCACTCATTCCTTATATCCTCTCAGCCCCGGTTTAATAGTGGCAGGTTTCACAGGAGAGCAGCTTGGCTCGCTTCTCGGGGTCATCCTGTGTTTTCTGCTGATGGCAGGTGATACACCAGCCCATATTGACGGTCTGTTGTAACTCGGCCACAACCTGCTTGCTCATGTCGCCATGGCAAACTTCGCAGTTCAGGCCTGCAGCCACATGCGGACGATGATTAAAATGTACAAAATCAGGAACGATATACACCGGAACCCACGGGATGGGCTCATTACGCTCTACATATCCGCGTAATTTCTCCAGCTCGGCAGGCCATTGCACCGATGGGTCTTCATACTTCTTCAACTGTTGGTGGCAGCCCCAGCACTTATTCTGGGTCGGCAACCCTGCCGAAGCCTGCCGGAAAGCCCCCGGGTGGCAGTACAAACACTGAATCTGCAACCCAACGTGCACGTTATGGGGGAATTCAATCGGCTGCTCAGGCGGAACCTGGGTCTGGTACACCATCCAGCCTGCCCCGCTCACCAAGGCCAGGAAGCCGATCAGCAACGTGTACTGGACCGCGGGCTTCTTCAATATATCAATAAGTTTCTGCATAACATCTCCTGCGGAGTTGGTCTGACAACAATCCACAGAGACACCAAGACACGGGGTTCGTCCCTGCGGCTCAATGCTCTGCGGCTGTAAGAACATCACTGCTGACAATCAAAAAGAAAAGCCAGGGCAAAACACTCAGAATCGGATTAATTTTCCCTGAATTGTTCGGTCTGGCTTGAGGATTATACATGATAAGTTAACATTTGATAAGAAAGGCCCCTTCGGCAGCGTGTTATACTGGGGTTAAACCATATCACCCGATAAGATGAATTTTAGATATGCCGACTCATAAACGCCGACTCTTCACCATCACCCTGATCGCCATCGGGCTCACCCTGGGCGTACTCGCCATGCAGGCGGTTGATCCTGTCCTGGGGCAAGACCTGCCCACACCCACCCCTGAAGCCACGCCCGAAATCCCTCTCGCCGAACAAGCAGGCCGCACCGACGGCATCCTTTTGCTGGGGTTCCTGCAATTACTAATCATCCTATTACCATTAATAGCGATTCCATACCTGTGGCGGCAAGCCAAAAAGAATTCCACTGCGCGGTCCAATGAATGACCGCGCTTTTTTTTACCTGTTCCGCCAATGGTAAAATTTTGCCAGGAAAATGAAAACCCTATTAATCCTTACCCCAGTCTACAACGACTGGGCTTCCCTGCAAAAACTACTTCATGAAATTGAAGGGACACTCTCAGGCCATTCCCTGAGCGTGGACGTCCTGGCTGTGGACGATGGTTCCCCGGAGGTCAATTTCTCCCTGGCGGGCCTGGCTTTCAAACGCATCCGGCAGGTTCAGATCCTGCATCTGGCGCGCAATATTGGCCACCAGCGGGCCATTTCCATTGGTTTGGCTCATGCCAGCAAAAATTTGCCCTGCGATGCCGTTATCGTCCTGGATTCAGACGGTGAAGACCGGCCACAGGAAATCCCCCAACTCCTGGCAGCTCTGGAACAACATGACCAGAAAATTATTTTTGCCCGCCGGGCGCGTCGCTCCGAGGGCATTGTCTTCCAGGGTTTCTACTTCATATATAAGGCTTTATTCGGCATGCTGACCGGGCGACAAATTAATTTTGGTAATTTCAGCCTGATCCCTGCCAGCCTGCTGCAACGGGTTGTGCTTCTACCCGAAATCTGGAATCACTACGCAGCAGGAGTCATCCGCTCCGGCCTGCCCAGGGCAGACATCCCGACAGTGCGGGGCAGGCGCTATGCCGGGCAATCCAAAATGAACCTGGTCTCACTCATCTTGCATGGCCTGAGCGCCATTTCGGTCTATGTGGAGGTGGTGGCCGTCCGACTGATTATTTTTAGCCTGGGCATCTTGGGTATCGTCGGGCTGGGGTTCCTGGGCTTGTTGTATGTGCGCTTCCTGACCGACCTGGCCATTCCCGGCTGGGCCACCAACGTGGCGATTGGCCTGGCGGTCATCTTCTTCCAGGCCCTCTTGTTCCTGACCTCCCTTTCCTTTTTAACACTCAACCTGCGCAGTAACCGGCCGTTCATCCCGGCCCAGGACTACCAGGATTTCATCTTAAATATAGAAAACATCCCCCATGACTGAACAAAAATATGTTGGTGAAGAACTGACCATTTTTGCCCATGCGGTCAACTGGAAGGCTTACTACGGAAAATTGATCCGCCCTTATTTTGGCGATCGCGTCCTGGAGGCTGGCGCCGGGCTGGGTGGAACCACCCTCAGCCTATGCCCACCCGACCAACGGGAGTGGGTCTGTCTTGAGCCAGACCCGACCCTGCTCCGGGAGATTGACCAACTGATTGCCGGGAACAAACTGCCGGGCGGGGTAAAGACCCGTCCGGGATTCGTCCAGGACCTGCCCGCCGATGACCTGTACGACTGCATCATTTACATTGATGTGATTGAGCACATCGAGGATGACGCCGCTGAACTGGCCCGCGCCGCGGAACATCTGAAACCGGGCGGGTTTCTCGTGGCACTTTCGCCTGCCCACCAATGGCTGTTTACTCCCTTCGACGAGGCCATAGGGCACTACCGCCGCTATAACCGCATACGCATGGAGCAGGTCACACCGCCGGGCTGCGACATTGAACGGATTTTTTACCTGGATAGTGCCGGGATGCTGCTCTCGGCAGCCAATCGCCTGATGCTGCGGCAGTCGATGCCAACCGTCAACCAGATTTTGGTCTGGGACAGGTTGGTCATCCCGGTTTCACGACTCCTGGACTGGTTGACCGGCTACCGGTTTGGCAAAAGCGTCGTGGGCGTGTGGCGAAAACGTTAAGCAGCCAGGCGGGCTTTGCGCTCACCGGGAAGCAGGCTGGCATAAAGGAAAGCATGTACGGGCGTGGCGATGCCTGCCTGGCGGCCCAGCCGGACGACTGCGCCATTCTGGGCTTCCAATTCGGATGGTCGGCCTTCGAGGATGTCTTTTTGCATGGAGGCAGTCAGGCCTGCCGGGGCGTTGTCGATAATCCCCAGCACACGACTTTCAGCATCCAACGGGATTTTTACGCCCAGTGCCCGGCCTACCTGTGCTGTTTCGGCAATTGCTTCCATTAATAATTCGCGGGTTTCCGGCACTGTCCTGAAGTCACCAATCGTCATCCGTGTAACGCTCCCCAGGCCGCTAACAGCGGCAATAAAAATGAACTTCTCCCACATGGCCACACGGATATCAGCGGGGATTTCAACAGTAAGACCCTGGCAGGAGGCAAAGGCTTGCTTAACGGCATCCACGCGCGGGGTGAGGCTGCCATCCAGTTCGCCAAAAGCAATATAGGGCGGCACGCCAACGTGGCGAATCATGCCTGGCCCGCCGATGAACGCGCTGATGCGGCATAGCCCGCCCAGCACAGGTTCCTGGCCCAGGGCTGCGGCCAGTTGAGACGGCGCATCCACGCCGTTCGTTAACGGGATGACCACCGTATGCGGGCCAATATTTGGCCTGATGGCTTCAGCAACGGCCGGCACATCCCAGGCCTTGGTGGCCACCAGGATGACATCCGGGGTATCCCCTGCCGGGTCATCTGTGGCCAGGGCCGGGTGAATGGAAAAATCCCCGGCGACACTCTCCACGCGCAAGCCATTTTCATTGATTGCATCAAGATGGCGGCCCCGGGCGACAAAGGTCACCTCATGTCCGGCCTGGGCCAGCCGACCGCCAAAATAACCTCCCACCCCTCCACTGCCGAAAACAAGAACTTTCATTTCCTTCTCCTCAGGTTGAATACACTATAATCGCGGACATGATCCGCCACAAAGCATGGATGCTGGTTGCCCTGGCACCCTTACCCTTCTTGAGCCTTTACCTGGTTCACTTCCTGAAGGCGTCTGAAACCATAGTACCAACCGGCTTCCTGCAAACTGACATGGCTTATTATTCGGCCAACGGGCGCGAGATCTTTGAAGGTGGCAATGGCTGGTTATACCCAAATCCCTACAACGTAAATGGCGAAACCATATACTTTCACTGGTTCCCCTGGCTGCTGGGGGTTGGGATCAAGTTCATCGGGCTTGAACCTGGCGCGCAATATGTTGCCTACGGCATTGTTGCAGCCTTGCTGCTCAGCCTGCTCACCTACCGGTTGGTCTGCCTGCTCCTGCCAGACCCGCAATATCGTGGCGTCATTTTCCTGCTGTCCATGTGGGGCGGTGGATTCCTGGCCCTGGGGAAAATCATCCTGAACATCACACAGGGCCTGCCTATTTATGAAAACCCTCTGCTGTTTGACCCCGGCAATGGATACTGGCTGTTGAGCTGGGGACGGAACACAATCTACACAACCGAGGCGGTTTATCACTGCCTGTTTGCCGCTGCCTGGCTGTTCCTGCTCAAGAAGCGCTGGTGGATGGCCTTGCTTTGTACAGCGCTGCTGGCAGGCACTCATCCTTTTTCCGGCGTACAACTTTTACTGATCGTGATCGTCTACCTGTATGTTGTCAGCATCCTGAAAATGGAAGAACTCCCTGCCGCCCCGAGGCTGGCTTCGCTGGCGCTGTTTGCCCTGTTTGCCGGGTATTACTTCTGGTTCCTGGGTCAGTTTGAGTCACATCGCGCCATCCAGGGCGGTTGGCAAATTGAATGGACTCTCCCCTGGGATACCCTGTTGCTGCATGAAGGCTGGCTGGTCGTCCTGGTACTGGTTGGTTTCTGGCGCATACAGAAGAAACCCTCTTCGAGCGAATGGCTATTCATCATCAGCGCATTGATCTCCCTTGGGCTGGCAAAGCACGACCTGTTCATCACCCCGCACCAGCCGCTGCACTTCACCCGCGGCTATCTCTGGATGCCGCTCTTCCTGCTGGCCGCCCCGGTTCTGCAAAAAGGGCTGATACGATTACAGGATTCCCTGCCCGGGATGGCAGCGCGATTGGTCACTACCCTGCTCGTGTTTGCCCTGTGCGTGGACAATTTAACCTTCCTGGCCCTGACGTATGGCCCGAATGATTTCAGCCTGTACATGACCCGCAATGAGTATCAACTGTACCAATGGATTGATCAACAGGATTTGCAGGGCAACCTGCTTGTGCCAGGCGATCCGTTTCTCAGCTACCTGGCCGCAACCTATACGTCACTGACGCCTTATCTCGGCCACTGGAGCATTACGCCAGATTATCGTGGCCGGCTGACCAATGTCCAGGCGCTCGAAACCGGCCAGCAGGCTGGCCCATGGTTTGATGACATACATTATGTCATTGTCGAAAATAACCGGGTGATACAACTCCCCGCACTCGATCACTGGCGCGTTCTCCACCAACAAGGGGAGTTACTGCTGCTGGCCCGCCCCTAAAGAACAATTAATCCGCGGCGGGTGCCAATCGTCACCGCCTCGGTGCGGCTGGCAGCGCCCAGCTTGGCATAAATGGACGACAGGTGAAACTTGACCGTATGTTCACTGATTCCCAGTCGGGCGGCAATCTGCTTGTTGGCCAGGCCGCCTGCCATCAGTTGCAGCACTTCCAGTTCGCGGCCTGTCAGCGTTTCCACTGGCCCGGAATCATCTGCCGCCGAGTAATCCGGTGACCGCCACAATCCGCGCATCAAGGCAGGGGGCGCCACCCACAATCCCTCTGCCAGGGCATGAATCGCGGCGGATAACTGCTCTTCATTGCTGGAAATCGGCAACATTCCCCATACCCCGCCCGCCCCGGCCAATGCCCGAGCCACCCCCGCATCATCACTCAACACCAGCAATGCCGCCGCAGGCCAGTCCCGCGCCCCGCGCATGGATTCCACAGTCGGGTCGGCCAGCAGGATCACATCTGCGGCCGCACTCAATTGCCCGGCTTCTGCCAGGCTGGCCGCCTCCGCCGTGACAGAGATATCCGCCACGGCGGAGAGCAGGCCGCGCAAACCTACGCGCAATGGCAGGTTGGGGGCAACCACCAGCACATTAATCATAACGATGCCGCCCGCCTGTCAACGAAGAAGGTCACCGTTCGCCAACCGTCACTTCCAGCAATGTAGGCACACCGCCGCGCAAGACCTGTAACCTGGCAGGCTTGCCGGCCACATCCCCACCCAGGGTGGCGAACAAGGCTTCATGGTCGCCTGCCGGGGTTTCATTCAGAGCCACCAGGATGTCTCCCACCAGCAACCCATCCTTCCCGGCCGGGCTGTCTTCTTCAATCCCCAGGATGAGTAAACCGGTGGGCTGGGCACGCTGGAGGCTGCCCTGCTGGGCCGATGAAATTTCCACCACCTGGGAGCGAATACCCAGGTAGCCGCGTTTGATGCGTCCGTGTTTGGCAAGGGTTTCGGCCACCCGCCAGGCGATGCCCACCGGGATGGTAATGGCCGTGCCGCCAAACCCGGAGGTGTTCAGCCCGAGCACGGAACCGTCGGCCGCCACCGCCGGGCCGCCGGAAAAGCCGGGGTACGAAATGGCATCCGTGCGGATGTATGCCTCCAGCAGACCGCCGCGGTGGGTGCGCACCTGCCCACCCACCGCGCTGATCACACCCAGGCTGGCCTGCAAGCCCTCCTCCCCGACCCTGCCCAACAGCAGGGCAAACTGCCCGATGCGCGCCGGGGTTTTGCTTGGTTCAGCCGCCAGCGAGGCGGGTTTCTCCAAGCGCAGTAGGGCCAGGTCTGTGCCGGGGTCACGGCCAGCCAGTTTTACCGGAATGTTCGTGCCGTCGGCCAGGCTGACCGAGATATTTTCTTCGCGCTCGACCACATGGTCGGCGGTCAGCACCAGGTCTTTGGAGTACAAAATACCCGTAGCCGGGATGCGACGGCGGGCATGCACGGTGACCGTGGCCTTGCCCGCTTTTTCAGCGGCCTCGGCCAGGGCATTGGACAGGTCTACCAGTAGATTGGACATGTTTCGTTTCTCCTATGCCGCCAGTATAGGGGAATGCGGGCGTTTGCACATCACCCGGGCGGGCGGGAGGCAGACTAGCCGTTTGGGCAGGCAAAGGATTACTTTGTGGCTGCCAGGTGGGCAATGATCTCATGGGTGGGCATCACCTGCCCGTAGGATTTCAACGCCGCCAGGAACGCCTTGTGGACATGATCGGCCGGGATGGTGGTCTCCCCATAGGATAGATCGCGTGTGGCGCAGGCATCGGCCGCTAGCATTACCTGGAAGCCGAGGTCGGCAGCGGCGCGTACAGTGGCGTCCACACACATGTGGGTCATCATGCCACAAATCACCAGTCGTTCGATGCCGTTTTCTTTCAGCATATCCAGCAGGTTGGTGTCGCGAAAGGCGTTGGGGAAGTTTTTCACCACCAGCGGCTCGCCTTCAAAATGCGCCACCAGGTCGTGGATGGTAATGCCATCCGTGCCGCGCAGGAAAAATGTGGAGCCGGGCCGCACGGATTCGTGCTGGATGTGGACGTGATAGCCGCCGTGTTCACGGAAGCATTGCAGCAGTTCGCGCGCCTGGCGGGCAGCAGCTTCCGCGCCGACCAGTTCCATTTTGCCGCCGGGGAAGTAGTCGTTCTGGATGTCAATCAGCAGCAGGGCTGTTTTCATATCGTTGCCTTTTCGCTTTAAAAAATGATCTGATCAAAACTTCATGCAGGGAATATAGGTCGAGGCGATAATCCCGGCATAACTCGCCAGCAGGTCCCAAATGTCCGGTGTGCGGGCGGGCTGGAAAAACTGGCTCAATTCTTCGGCTGTGGCCAGCCCGATAGCGAGGAGTACGCCCCACAACACGGAAAACGCGCCCAGCCGGACGCGCCGGTATTTCAGCGCGGTGGAAAAAACATAGGCCAGGAGGCCGTAAATGACAAAATGACCCAGCCGGTCGCCATTGGGAAAATCGTAGATGGCTTTCAGCCAACCGGGCATGCTGGCGGAATTGGCCCAGTAGGCAACCAGCGCGAACAGGAGCAGGCCCCACCCGGCCAGCCCCCACCAAAAGGCATTTTTCTTAAACAAGGGAATCACTTCCTGCCAAAGTCGGCGGGGTTTTCGCCCCAGCGTTCGGTATCCCACTTGATGATGCCGGTCATGATGTTATGTTCGGCCAGCCATTTTTCGGAACGGGAGATCAGGTAGAACAGGGCAGCATTGTTGGCCGTGCGTTCCATTTTGGTGCGGCACACCCCCAATTTTACCCAACCAACAGCAATGACCGAATCGGAGTAGATCGGGCGGTTGACTTTTTGCTTGCGCATCCACTCCAGGGCATGGACAATGGCCAGGAATTCGCCAACGTTGTTGGTGCCATCGGGGAAAGGTCCCATATGGAAAAGCTGCTCGCCGGTCTCGGTATCCACGCCGCGGTATTCGAGCGGGCCGGGCACACCAGCACAGGCTGCATCCACACAAATGGAGGGCAGGATGGGCTTGACTTCGGCGGTCTTCCATAGCCCGCGTGTGGCCGGACCGCCTTTATAATCTTCATACTTGCGCTGGAAAGCCTCTTCGGCGGACGGGAGCGTCTCAAAGGCTTTATACTCCGCATCGGGGTAGCCCGAAACCGAATCTGAACATTCCTTCCAGGAACCAAAAATCCCCGGCTTACGTCCCTTCCAAACCACATAATACTTGGTTGCTTTTTTCATTATTAAAATTGTACACTGTTTTGAGACCACAGGATAAAACGAAGAGGAGCTGATATGAAACGTACCCGCCCACAAACCGAGAAGAGTTATGGTATTCCTGAAGATGAAAACGGACTGCTGGCGTGGGAGGTTGTCAGCAGCCGCATGGCGCAGGCCAAAACGTACTGGGTGGCGACCGTCTCGCCGGGCGAAAAGCCGCATGCCATGCCCACCTGGGGTGTGTGGCTGGAGGAAACATTCTATTTTGGCGGCGGGCGCGATACGCGCAAAGCGAAAAACATTGCCCGCAACCCGCAGGTGGTGATTCACTCGGAAAGCGGGGATGATGCCATCATCCTGGAGGGGCAGGCCGTGGAAGTGCTGGATGAAACCTTGCAAATCAAGATTGATGACGCCTACGAAGCCAAATACGGCATGCGGCACGGCACACCGGTCTGGCGGCTGGCGGTGAAACAGGTCTTTGCCTGGGAGATGAAAACGTATCCGCAGAGCGCGACCAAATGGGTGAATAATGATTGACTCTAAAACAAGCAAGTGATTTAGCCAAGAAAACCTAACGCAAAGGCACAAAGCGGCCTGGCGTCAATGAAATTCCTGAGCCGCGCTCGTGACAAACAAAATCCCAGCTGCGAAATGCAACCGGGATTTTGTTCTTTAACTTGATGGATTAATCCCTGCAATCAGGGGCAGACTTACCTTCTCCAGCCGATTTCCTCCACTGCCGCGAAGATGTCCGAATCGGAGATGATGCCCACCAGGATGCCGTTATCGTCGGCAATCGGTAGGTGGTGGAACTTGTGCTCCTGCATGGTGGCCGAGGCCTGCTTAAGAGTCCACTCGGCTTTACCGGTGACGACCGGGGCGGTCATGATCTCGCGCACCCGCGTTTCAGCCGGGTTGCGTTCGGTCAGCACGATCTTGTTCGAAACATCGGTGGTGGTCAAAATGCCATAGCCACCCTGCTCGCCAGCCAGGTCCACCACCAGGCTGTGGATGCCGCGCCGTCGCATCAGGGTCATGGCGTGGCTCACGCTGGTATCCGGGTCAATCACGATCACGGGGCTGGTCATCCAATCGCGTACGAGTGTCGGCATGTCTCTCTCCTTGGTGGGGGAATTGGGGATGCCTTAATTATACAGAAACTATCCGCTTTTGGCCGGGCAAATCGCTACGGAACAGTGATAAAAACGCAGTCCATCGCCAGCAGTGAGCCATCCGCCGCAGAGAGGTCTTGCAGTTCAATGCGCAGCAGGCCGCCAGAGGGGCTGACGGTAAGCGGAATCGAGACATCGAAGGTTCCGGGTGCGCCAAAATCAGGCGCGTTGACCATCACCGGCCCGGCCGCCAGTTCGGTGGCCGTCATGCCATCGTAAATGCGATAGGCCAGGTTGTTCTCGAAGGGTGCAATGCTGACATTCCCGGTCAGTTGCACCGCGCCGGACGCGCCGGTGAAATCAGCTGGCGACTCAATGGTGATCACCCGTTCGCTGCCGACCGGCGTAAAGGTGGTCATGCCAATTAATACCAACTGGTTATCACGGAACAGGTAGGTTTGGGTGTACGGCACGCTCGGGCAGCAATGCGGGTCGTTCGGGCCGTAGGTCGTACCACCCAGGCGGATCTCGCTGCCTGTAAGAGTCAGCGATTCGATATTGAACTCGCCGATGTACAGGGTGGCCAGTTGCACCGGCTGGCCGTTGCTGTTGCCCAGCGCGCTCATAAAAATAAAGGTACCTGTGCCGCCAAAGTTGACTCCCAGAAGCACAACCGCGTCCTCCAGGCCGTCGCCGGTCAGGTCGCCAAAGGCCAGCGTGTCAAACAGGTAGGCCGAGTAAAAATCGGCTGCGGCAATCTCCGGCCCGGTCTGGTAGGCGCCATTCGCCAGGGTAAAGTTCAGCAGGCGGCCATCCATGTTCAGGCTGTAATTACTGTTTTTCAACAGGTCAGCGGTGAACGGCGCGACGGGCAATTCCGGGTCCAGCAGCACGGGCGTGGCGGTCGCTTCTTCAACGGGCAGGAAGGGCGTGGAAGTTGGCTCAGTCACCGCAACGGGAGTCGCTGTGGGGTCGCCCGCCTCCGCAGGGGCCGCCCCGGTGCAGCCCGCCAGCAGCAGGGCCAGGATCAGGCTGGATAACAGGAATTTCTGCATTTCATCCTCCTTGTTAAAACCACAACACGCCTTGCGCCAGGCGTCTCAAGCATAGACGACTGGGCTCGCGGGAAAGTTCCCGCCGCACTATAATCTGATTATGCCACGGATCATCCTGCACCTCGACCTGGACGCCTTCTTTTGCGCAGTGGAGGAACTGCACAACCCCTCCCTGCAAGGCAAGCCCTTTGCGGTGGGCGGCCGCCCCGAGGAACGCGGCGTGGTGGCCAGCTGCTCTTACCCGGCCCGCGCCAGGGGTGTGCGCAGCGCCATGCCCATGAGCCAGGCCCTGCGCCTGTGCCCGGAGCTGATCATCGTTTCGCACGGGCGCGGCAAATATGGCGAGATGTCGAAACAGGTCATGGAACGCCTGCACAACCTGGCCCCGCTGGTCGAGCAAATTTCCATCGACGAGGCCTTTGTGGACATCAGCGACATGCGCCAACCGGCCCGCGAGATCGGCGCGCGCCTGCAACAGCAAATTTTGGAGGAGCTGCGCCTGCCCTGCTCGATCGGGATAGCGCCAAACAAGCTGGTGGCCAAAATTGCAACCGAAACCGGCAAAAAAGCGGCACAGGGAACGGGCTACCCCCAGGCGCTCACCGTTGTGGAGGCCGGGCGCGAAGCCGACTTCCTGGCCCCGTTGCCCGTTTCCATGCTGTGGGGCGTCGGTCCAAAAACGGAGGCCCGCCTGCGTGAGTTGGGAATCAGCCGCATTGGCCAACTGGCGGAAGTGGGCGAAAGCATGCTCAAAAGCCTGTTCGGTGAAAATGGCCGCGACCTGGCCCGCCACGCGCTGGGAATCGACGAACGGCCGGTCACACCGGAGCACGAGACAAAATCCATTTCGCAGGAGACCACCTTTGCGCGGGATGTCAGTGATGACCGCCAACTGGAAAAAACCCTGCGCGAACTGGCCGCCGAGGTGGGCCGAAGCCTGCGCCGCGAACACCTGGCCGGGCGGACGGTGAAACTGAAACTGCGCTGGCCCGATTTCACCACCCTGACCCGCCAGTCCACCTTGCCCGTGCCCACCGACCTGGACGATACGATTGCCACCACAGCCATCCTGTTAATGAAAAAAGCACGCCAGCCGGGCCAGTCCGTGCGCTTGATCGGCGTGGGCGTTAGCGGGCTGGGCGAGCCGATTCGGCAAATGGAGTTGTGGGGCGCGCGCGAGGACGAAAAAGCGCGTAAACTGCGCGCCGCGCTGGATGGCTTGCAGGAGAAATATGGCGAAAAAGTGGTGCGGCGCGGGAAGTAGGGAAAAGGTTCACCGCAAAGGAACATGACGGGAACCAAACCCCGCCAAAAGTTGCTTTTTACGGGTATTTTTTGTATAGTAGTGGAAGCGGGTTAACTTTCCGCATTTTGTCCCCATTTTTTCCGTAGCCGGGAGATTAGGCGGAAAGTTTTCTGTATAATCTCCCCCACAGGGGTTATATGCGAACATTTTCCGCCTAATTAATAGTTAGGTGGACGCTTTGCGCTTAAAATTAGGAGTAATTCTATGATAGTAATTTTGAATGGAACTTCTAGTTCAGGAAAAACTTCGATATTGAAGTCACTTCAAAATTCATCTGAATCGATTTATTTAGAGTTTGGAATTGATAAATTCATCTTTATGCTACCAAAGAAATATCTAAATACATCTCTATGGTTAGAAGTGATGGGCGCTGCAGATAAAGCAGGACCAGTAGGTATCGATCTAATTAAAACTATGCATAAATCAGCGCAATATCTAAACGAGCAAGGAGTACATTTAGTTTTAGATCACATTCTAATTGAAGATATCTGGAAACAACATATCGATGAAATTTTTCCTAAAACCAATGTATTTCTATTTGGTATCTATTGTCCCCTAGAGATACTTGAAGAACGTGAAAGGACGAGAGAAGATCGCACTTTAGGGCAAGCAAAGAAACAGTTTGACATAGTTCATAAAAACATAAGCTATGATGAAATTATCGATACTTCCAAAGCTTCACCAACCGAATCAGCGCAATTTATACTCCGGTATGTTGCAACTCAGCAACCCAAATGGAAAATAGTCAAATAAGCATCAAAATTACTTTTTTTTGATTTACAACTTACTACCTCATAGGCTGCTACGGTTTGCCCAGATGCTCACACCCCGGAGCACCCCAGGAAGATTTACTCTCCGAGAATACCCCGCCCCACACCCCAACCTGTTCCATTCTAGTAACACAGTGTGCACCGGCCCAAAAATGGTATTCTCACCTTGACAAAATAGAATACAAGTTCTATTATCCAAACAAGGAGAACCCCCATGAGCGCCGAAATTGAAAAACTCAAGCAATTCTTTGCGGCCATCAACCGCAATGACATGCAGTCCGTCACAAAGGATTTTGATCCGCAGATCGTGCGCATCGAACCACAGGGCTTCCCAACCGCTGGCACCTATCGCGGCATCGCGGAAGTGCAGCAGCACATCATAAAAGGGCGCGGCTCGTGGGCCGAAGGCACCTGCGAACCCGAAGGGTTTTTCAGCAGCGGGGACAAAGTCGTGGTCTACCTGTATGCCTGGGTGCGCCTGCACGGCGCAACAGAGTGGAGCGGCGGCCGTTTTGCAGATGGTTTCGCCTTCCGTGACGGCAGGATCACCGAATATCATTCCTTTGGCGAACGGCGGGAGGCCCTGCAGTGGGCCGGGATTGACGAGCAAACAAATACTGAATAACAACCATGATCGCCGTTAAATTCCTCGCCGACCATGAAGATAGCATCCCCACCCTGGCGGTCTGGTTCCGCGCCCAGTGGCCGGATTACTACGCAAATTGGTCCCGGCAAGAGATGGAAGACGACTTCCTGAGCGACGCCTCCCGCGACCAATTGCCCTCCCGGCTGGTGGCATTTGCAGGGAATGAACTGGCCGGTACGATTGTCCTGCGCGCGCACAAGAGCGAGCATTTCCCCACTTCCGCGCCGGAGTTGGGTGGCCTGTTCGTCCCTGAAACCTATCGAAAACAGGGCATCGGCACGGCGCTGGTGCAGGCCGGGATGCGACTGGCGCACGATCTGGGGCACCAGACCATCTACGCGACCACCGTCAACGCTGCGGGGATTCTCGAAGGTTGCGGCTGGCAATTCGAAAAAACCATCCTCCACCACGACGAACCGCTGGCGCTGTATCAATGCCGCCTGGCTGAAAGCGCCGGGGGAAACGCTCCCCCCTTCCCAGGCTAAACCCAATCTAAGGTGCGCGTAACGGCCTTCTTCCAACCTGCGTAGAGCGCCTCACGTTGGGCGGCCTGCATGCCCGGCTGCCACTGGCGTTCCATGCCCCAGTTGGCGCGCAATTCGTCAAATCCCTGCCAGAATCCCACGGCCAGCCCGGCAGCATAGGCCGCGCCCAGGGCCGTCGTCTCGGCCACCTTCGGCCGGATGACCGGCACATTTAACAGATCCGCCTGGAACTGCATCAACAATTCATTAAAGACCATCCCACCGTCCACTTTCAGGGCGGTCAGTTTCACGCCCGAATCTTTTTCCATCGCATCCAGCACCTCGCGGGTCTGGTAGGCGCTGGCCTCCAGCGCGGCGCGGGCAATATGCCCCTTGTTGATGTAACGGGTCAGGCCCACCATCACGCCGCGCGCGTCGCTGCGCCAGTACGGGGCAAACAACCCGCTGAAGGCAGGCACAAAATACATGCCGCCGCTGTCCTCCACACTACGCGCCAGGGCTTCCACATCGGATGATTTTTCAATCAGGCCCAGGTTGTCGCGCAGCCACTGGATTAACGCGCCGGTGATGGCAATCGAACCCTCCAGGGCATACACAGCCGGCTGGCTGCCGATCTTGTATCCCAGCGTGGTCAGCAGCCCGGCCCTGGAGGGCACCGGCGCCTGGCCGGTGTTAAGCAGCATAAAACAGCCCGTGCCGTAGGTGTTTTTGGCCTCGCCGGGGTTGTAGCAGGCCTGTCCGAACAGCGCCGCCTGCTGGTCGCCCAGATCCCCGGCCACCGGTACACCTTCCAGCGCGCCGCGCGCCAGGCCATAGGTTTCAGAAGAGGACGCAATACGCGGCAGCATGGCGGCCGGGATGTTGAGCAGGGCCAGAAGTTCGGGATCCCAGCCCAGGGTGGTCAGGTCCATTAACAGGGTCCGGCTGGCGTTGGTCACATCGGTGACGTGTTCACCGGTCAGGTTCCAGATCAGCCAGGTATCCATCGTGCCAAACAACAGCTCGCCCGCTTCGGCCTTGCTGCGCGCGCCGGGCACATTGTCCAGGATCCATTGAATTTTGGGGCCGGAAAAATAGGTCGCCAGCGGCAGGCCGGTTTTGGCACGCAGGCGATCCTGCCCGCCGTCCGCCGCCAGCGCGTTGCAGATCTCGTCCGTGCGTGTGTCCTGCCAGACGATTGCGTGATGCACGGGCCGCCCGGTGGATTTTTCCCAGACGACGGTGGTTTCGCGCTGGTTGGTAATGCCGATCGCCGCTACCTCGGCAGGCGTGGCGTTGGCACGGGCCAGTACGCCTCGAATCACCTGCTGCGTGTTTCCCCAGATCTCCAGCGCATCATGTTCCACCCAGCCGGGTTTTGGGTAGATCTGGTTGTGTTCCTTCTGGTCAACAGCAACCAGCCGCCCGGCATGGTCAAACAGGATGCAGCGGGTGCTGGTGGTGCCCTGGTCGATGGCGGCAATAAACTGGCGCATGGCTTCCTCCGTGAGAATTTTCATTAATTGTAGCAAACAAAACGGGCCGGGAGCATCTTCCCGACCCGTGAACCTCCAGGTGACCCTGCCCTACCGCAGCTCAAACATCACCACCCAATTGATCAGCAGGATCAGTGCGACGATTCCCAGTCCCGCGCACCGGCCAAGAAGGCCTTGCCCGGCATGGGTTTCTTGCCCGGCGGCTGGACCTCCTCCAGGATTAACCAGCCATCGGAGGTGCCGAGGGCGGGCAGCCCGGAGCGGACACCCCGCTGGCCTGCCCGCGTTTCCCCTGCCTGTACGTGCACCCGCAGGACTTTTAATGGGGCATCCTTCCAATGGATAAACGTCCCCGGCCACGGCGAAAAAGCCCGCACCCGGCGTTCCAGTTCAGCGGCCGGGCGGGTGGCATCCAGCAGGCCATCTTCCTTTTTGAGCATCGGCGCGTAGGTCACGCCGTCTTCCGGCTGGGCAACCGGCGGCAATTGGCCATTGAGGTAGTCCGGGAGGCTCTCCAGCAGCAACTCTCCGCCCAGGGTCGATAATTTCGGGAACAGGCTGCCGCCGGTATCCCCCGGCAGGATCGGGATGGCTCGGCGGGAAATCATCGGGCCGGTATCCAACCCGGCATCCATTTTCATGATCGTGACACCCGTCTCCGCATCCCCGGCCGCAATCGCCGCCTGGATGGGCGCCGCCCCGCGCCAGCGCGGCAGCAACGAAGCGTGGATGTTGATACAGCCATGGGCAGGCAGGTCCAGTACCTCCTGCTTTAATATCTGCCCAAAGGCCGCCACAACAATCAGGTCCGGCGCCCAGGTACGGAGTTGCTCCATCGCCTCGGGCTGGCGCAGTTTTTCGGGCTGCATCACCGGCAGGCCCAACTGCTGCGCGGCAACTTTCACCGCCGGGGGCGTGAGCGTCATACCCCGCCCGGACGGCCGGTCTGGCTGGGTGACCACGCCGACCATCGGGTAGGCGGCCGCCAGGGCCTGCAGGGCCGGAACGGCAAAGGCGGGTGAGCCCATAAAGACTATTCGCGTGAACATAGGACTATTGTAGCATGGGAATTTTTTGTTGCTTTTTACCAAAAATCGTTATACAATCGTATGGTAATCAAATATCCCTAACCACTCTCAGGAGGAACCATGTCAGAAAATTTTTCCACCGAAGTCACCAGTGATGACAAGCTCTGGGCAGCGCTTTCTTATATTATCGCGCCGCTACTCGGCATCATCGTCCTGATGATGGAAGACAAGAAGAACCGCCCCTTCCTTAAGTACCACGCGGTTCAATCCATCGCCGCCAGCATTGTGTTGTTCATCCTGTTGCCGATCATCGCCACTGTCACTTTTGGCTGCGGCAGTGTGCTGGGTTTCATTGTGTTCTGGTGGGCCTACAAGGCATACCAGGGTGAAACCTTTGAAATTCCTGTCCTGACCAGCTTCCTCAAGGGCCAGGGCTGGGTCTAACCTGCTCGAGCATCAAAAGGTGGTTGCATTCTGCAACCACCTTTTATTTTTATTAAAGGGAGAGTTCCGATGACCTACCAACCGACACCGGGCACATCGATTAAAGACCCGAATACGGCGTTTATCATTGAGTTCACTGGTGGTTTCTTTGGCCTGCTTGGCCTGGGTTATTTTTACGTTGGCCGCATGGAAGACGGGCTCATCCGCGTAATCGGCTGGATGGTTTATTACATTGGCGCAGTGATCGCCATTTCATTATTGCTGGCAATCTTTGTTGGGATATGCTGCATCCCCATCCAGCTGGCCATCCAGATCGGTGTCCCCTACTGGTCGGCCAGCGAACTGAAAAAGAAAATGCTGGCCGTCCAATCGCCAATCCAGAATCCCTAACAACAAAAAAGCCGTCAACGAAATGACGGCTTTTTTGTTTAATTGCACCATTTATGGCTTGCGAAATACAGCCAACCGGGCCTGCAAACTCCCCAGTACTTTGGCCTTTTCAGCGGGTGTACTGAGCGCCAGCAGGAAAGCTCCGGAGAGGATGGCATTGACCAGAAGCGCCAGCCACATCCCCAGGCCAGACGCGCCAGCCACCCACAACCCGCCCGCCACAAACAGGATCATCCCCGCCACCAGGAACGCATTCTCGCTACTGATGCGGAAACCCAGCCGGTACTGGTAAAGGAGTGTCGCAATAAATAGAATCACCTGGATGATTAACCCGCTGACCGGCACGGCCATCAGGCCCAGCACCGGCAGTAACGGCTCCGCCAGCAGCACCCAGCCAAAACCACCAACCACCGCTTCGATTAATAAAGGCATAAATTTACGCAGCGGCAGGAAGGAAATATTCAGGTGATAACGCACCGCCATCAACAAATCCGCGGCCACCTGCCAGCCCAGAAAGGCCCCCGCCATCAGGAAGTCATTGCTATACAACAGCGGGATCCATAAAGACCAGGCAGTAGCCAGCAACACCAGCCCCGGCCCAAGCAAGAACAGGCTGCTGCGAATGGCCTGGTTTTGGATCAGTGTGCGCGCCTGCAAATCATCCCCGGCAGCCGAAACTCGCGGCAAGGTGTAGGAAACCTTCGTCTCGACGACAAACCCCATATACATCTTCGATACACCCCACACCACCTGGTAAATGCCGCTGGCTGAAAGCCCCAGCCCGCGAATGATTGCGGCCCGCAAAATCAACTCGGCAACCGGGGTGATCAACTGCACAAAGAACAACACACTGGCAAAACGCAATAATTGTTTTAACTGGGCCTGCTCAGCGGGTAGATCAAAAGCCGGATTGGGCAAAACCACCCGCAGGCGCACGGCCACCTGGTAAGCAATGTACATCACCAGCTGGGTTGCCAGCAGCGAAAACACTGCGCCGGGTTTCCCTAGCCAGTACACCAGGCCAACCGTGCTCAGGGTGCTGATCAGGTAACCGATTGCCACAGCAATGATATACGCCCGCCACTCCAACCAGCCGCGCAGGGTATTAATCAGCACCCGGTTCTGGATGATCAGCAGAATGGCCACCGAAAGCACAATAATGTACGGTGCCAGGCTGGCATCATTAAACGCCCAGATTGCCACGGGCTCGGCAAAAGCCAGCCCCACCAGCAACAATACCAGCCCGATACTGGTGTACAAAAGGAAAGCCACCCGAATCAAACGGGCCGCCTCCTCCAGGCGCTGGTCCGCCTTCATACGCGCCAGCATACTGTTGATGCCCGGGCCGGTTCCCAGCACGGCCATCTCGGCAAGCGTCTCGATCAATGTGTTGGCCTGCGCCACCAACCCCACCCCCGGTGCGCCGAGCGTGATCGCCAGGATTTTACTACGCGCAATACTAAAAATCAGCGTTGCGCCCTGCCGAATCGACATGAACAAATACGCCAGCAGGGTCTCCTTCATTCAGTGAACTCCACGCGCAACACTCCTGCCGCTTCGTAAAATGACCTGCCCATAAATGGTGCACTGCCTGTTTTTTGATTCAGGATTTTTTCCAGCAGGATGGGTACATCCTCCAGCACAGGGAGCGACCCCACCTGAGCCAGCGGGATCCAGACGGGTTCCCCCTCCGGCCCGGCAACAGGCTCCCCCGAAAGCACATCACCGTGAAAGACAAATAATCCTATCCCCGGGTTTTCCTGGGTATCAATCGCCAGATACCCGGAGAACTGGAGTTGGGCGGTCAGGCCGGTTTCTTCGAACAGCTCACGGCGGGCTGCTGCCAGCGGGGATTCCCCTGATTCAATATGGCCGCCCGCACCATTATATTTACCGTTCCAGCGCGGCGATTTCCCGGCAATTTTCACCAGCAAAACATGCTCCTCGCGCAGGGCAAACACAAGCACACGCGGGATGATCTGGTAGCGTCCGGGTTTAATGTTTTGGTCAGCAACAGGCATACAAGAAAAATGGGCGCGTTTTCGCACGCGCCCAACCTTTCACCAAACGTCTTAGTCGGCCAGGTCGTCGGCCAGGTCTTCTTCAATATCCGCGCCGAGGTAAGCCTTCAAGTTCGGGGCCACCTTGACTGGTTTGATAGTTTGCTCAACGTACTTACGGGTATCCTTCAGGCCAAGCAGTTTGAATAATTTATCGAACTGGGCCTCCCACGCAGCGCCCAGCACATCGAGATCCGCCTGCGGCAGGGCATAAGACTTCGCCTTGAATGCACCGATCGCATTCTTGCGGGCTTTGTAATAGAACTGCTGGTCGGTCATGCCTTCCTTACGCTCCCCAGCCGCGTTGACATCCAGCCAGGCGTACATTTCCCGCTTGAAATCAGCAGGGATGTTGTCGAAGAACATGGTCATAAAATTGGTTGCCAGGTGCACTTCAATAGCTTCGTTTTCAACAAACTTATTAAAGTTTTCTTCCGGCAGGGTCGAAGCGCCATGCTGCACCGTACCACCCAGACCATACGGATCCCGCGCAATGCGGCTCAGGTTGCGCAGGGTGTCAAAGTCCAGGTTCACCGGGGCAATCGAACCATCCGGCAGGACCGTGCCGCCATGCGACGTGCCCGTCTGGATACTGATCTTGCTCAGGCCAGGTTTGCCGGGAGCCAGTTTTTCCATCCAGGCAATGTACTGGTCCATGTAGGCCCGTAACTCGGCCTCATTGGAATTATGGCCGCCGACTTCGCCGATCTCGCCGCCAATCGAGACGGTCACGCCAGCGGGTTCAATGCTACGAATAAATGCGCCAAACTTGGCCGAAAGCTCTGAGTTCAGCGCCTGCTGTTCGGGCACGGTCGGCTTGTCAATGTCCACCAGCGTAGAGGTATCAATATCCACGTTGTAGAAACCGGCTTCCAATGCCTCGGCGGTCAGGTCCTTCACTGCCGTAAACTCGGCTTCCGGGTCGACGGCATAACGCTTGGCAGACATCTGGAAGTGATCCCCCTGGATGAAAACCGGCCCGCGGAACCCTTCGGCAATCGCCGCCGCCAGGATATTGGAGGAATACTCTGCCGGGCGCTGGGCCGTGTAGCCGATTTCAGAGCGGGCGATCTCGAAGATCATCGCCGCCGCGTTAACCTTCAAAGCCGAGCGAAACATGGCGCGGGCGGCATGATGTGACAGGGCACGCAGGTTAAAGGCCGGGGTGGTAAACGTCATCGGCACCTCGCCCCGGCCGCGCGCCAGGTACAGGTCATGGATGGAAGCGGGATAAATGCCCAATTCCAGGGCGGCAGCGCGGATCAGGAAACGCGCCCAGCCTTGCTGCAACCCGCTCCCCAACGCAGAAGCCTCCACCAGCTTGATAATCGTTGTACGCAGCTTGGCTTCATCAACAACGCGCACTGCCTGCCCGTCCACTTGCAAGGCGCCCCCTGTCAGGGACAGGACTTCGTTCAATTCTTTCGACATAGCTATTCTCCTAAAAAAGATTAATGGCAACTTTAACACGCCGCAGGCGTAAAATAAGTGTGCTCGAAAACAGACGCGCTTGATTATAACCGCAGTATCAGGCTATAATGAATTCGAGAAATATCTGCCATCCCATTCACCCTTTGCAGGAGGCTATCATGAGCGATTTCTTCGACAAGGTAACAGGCGAACAGGACATTTTCAAAAAACTGCTCTCAAATGTTCCCGGCTTTAGTGGCTATATCGAGCGCGAGAACCGCCGCGCCGCCGACAAGTTAATGCGTGACACCATTGCCCGCCGCTTTGAAGAACTGTTCAAGCGGCTCTCCAACCTGCAGGGCGACCTGATTGCCAGCGGTGGGATTTCCTTCGTAGATGATATGGAAAAAGCCGCCATCCAGGTGCGCATGTTCGCAGACAAGATCCGCAACGCCACCTACGGTTACGCCGGTTTCTTCGACGCCGTCAAGATCAGCGAGGAAGCCCTGGCCAAGCTCTATGCATTTGATGCTTCTTTCTTCGACATTGCCGACCAATTGAACGGCGCACTCGATACTGTTGAAGCCTCGCTCAACGACCAGGATGCCCTGCCCGGCGCAATCCGCAACCTGGTTACGCTTGCCCGCCAGGCCACCGAAACTTACGACCGCCGCCACGAAACCATCAACGGCAGCGGCGAATAATATCGCTTGACCCGACCCTAAGGCTCACGGGCTTTAGGGTCGTTTCTTAATCTCCCCATGTGGAAAGCAACCATCGCCCCCGCCTCCATTGAAGAAACCCTGCAAACCTTGCAAACCCTGCAGGGGAAAGCGCGCGTTGTGGCAGGCGCAACTGACTTGCTGCTTGAGCTTGAACGCGGCCTGCGCCCCAATACACAGACTCTGATCGACATCACCCGCCTGCCCGGCCTGGGGGAAATCACCCGCGACGAGGACGGCGTCATCCACCTTGGCCCGCTGGTGACACACAACCAGTGCGTGGCCTCGCCCATCATTCGCCAATTTGCACCCCTGCTGGCCGAAGCCTGCTGGGAGGTCGGCTCTCCGCAAATTCGCAACCGCGCCACCATCGCCGGGAACTTAATCACCGCCTCCCCGGCCAACGACAGCATCACCCCGCTCATGGCACTCAACGCCGAGGTCATGCTGGCCTCCACGCACGGCGAGCGCATCGTCCGGCTGGAGGAGTTCTACACCGGCGTGCGCAAAACGGTGATGCAGGAGGACGAACTGCTGGTGGATATCCGCTTTAAGGGTCTGGATGACATGCAGCAGGGGACTTTTATTAAACTGGCCCTGCGCCGCGCCCAGGCCATTTCAGTTGTCAATATTGCCATCGTACTCACCCGCAGCGGATCTTCCGTGAAACAGGCGTTCATTACGCTGGGAGCTGTTGCCCCGACCATCATCCATGCTGTCCACGCAGAACAATTCCTGGTCGGGAAAGAGCTGACCGAAGACAGCATCCGGCAGGCCGGGGAACTGGCCGCCAGCGATGCCCGCCCAATTGACGATTTACGTGGCTCAGCGAACTATCGTCGCGAGATGGTCCGCGTGCTGACCCGCCGGGGATTAAGCCAACTTGCCGGAAACAGGAACTCGCTGCGAGTGCCGCCCGCCCCGGTTCTTTTGATCGGCCGGGAAGTGCCACAGGCGCATCCATTCCACGGCGCGAAGCATGATTCCGGCCAGGAAATCCGCACCACCATCAATGGCAAGGAGAGAGTCTTTAACAGCGGACAGGACAAAACCTTGCTGCAACTGCTGCGGGATGAAGGCGGGCTGACCGGTACAAAAGAAGGCTGTGCCGAGGGCGAATGCGGGGCCTGTACGGTCTTCCTGGATGGTGCGGCAGTCATGTCTTGCCTGGTGCCCGCGCCACGCGCCCATGGCGCTGAGATTGTGACCATCGAAGGGCTGGCCGGGCAAGACGCATTGCACCCCGTGCAACAAGCCTTTATTGATGACGGCGCCGTGCAATGTGGGTACTGCACACCTGGCTTCCTGATGTCGGCGGCAAAACTACTGGAAGAGAAGCCATCCCCCAGCCGCAAAGAAATCGAACAGGCCATCACTGGCAACCTGTGCCGATGCACGGGATATTACAAAATTATTGAAGCCATTGAAACTGCCAGTAAAAAAGAACTTTAGGAGATAAGAAAATGTCCAAGTATTCATCCAACCGTTTTACACCCAGCGCCAAAAAAGAGACCCATGTGGTCTGGCGCGGGATTGGCCTGCTCCTGATGATTATTGTGCCAATCATCTCATGGCTGGGGGGCGAAGAACTTGTGGCGATTGGCAAAGAGCAAAACTGGCCGTTCATCTGGGAATTGACCGGGTACGTTCAGTTCCCGGCCGAAGTGTTCATGGTGCCGGTCATCAGTAATATTGCCGGTTGGATCGCCAGCATTGAAGACCTGCCTGCCAAGCTTTTCCTGGGCTTCTTGATCCTGGTCGTGTTGTCGGGTATCGTTTCCGTGGTCTATGCTGCAGTGTATCGCTCGATTGTGCCACGCTATGGCCGTTTCGATGCGCCAGCCCCTGTGGAACGGGTACGCAAGAAATTTTAGGCAGGCCCTCCTCCGCCATTTTGCCGCGAGGTCGCATGAGCAAATCCGTTTTAGGACAGTCCGTTACGCGTGTGGATGCAGCCGGGAAAGTCACCGGCCAAACCCCCTACCCTGGAGATCTTAACCTGCCGGGGCAGGCCTATATGAAAATCCTGTATGCTGGACGGCCGCATGCCATCATCAAACACGTTGATATTGAAGCAGCCAGCCAGGCGGCCGGGGTGCTGGCAATTTTCACCGCAAAGGACGTCCCGAACAACGAATATGGCCTGATCATGAACGACCAGCCGGTATTATGTGGCCCTGGCTCGAGCAAGCCGCATGCCGAACGGGTGCGTTGGGAAGCAGACCATGTTGCCCTGGTGGTTGCCGAAACCGAAGCCCAGGCCGCCGCCGCAAGGGATTTAATCCGGGTTGATTTTGAAGACCAGCCTGTCATAACAGATATGCTGGCTGCCATGCAAGATGATGCGCCCGTACTGCACCCGGAGAAAGGCTCCAACATCCTGGCACATTATCGCATCCGCAAGGGGGATGTAGAGGTCGCTTTTGAAAACGCAGACATCATCATCGAAGGTGAATATCACACACCCGCCCAGGAGCATGCCTACCTGCAACCGGAGGCCGGGCTGGGCTATATTGACGAAGAAGGCCGAGTCACTGTGCAGGTGGCCGGGCAATGGACACACGAAGACCGCGAACAAATTGCCCACGCGCTAGGCCTGCCCGAAGAGCAGGTGCGGGTCATTTACCCGGCCATCGGTGGAGCGTTTGGCGGGCGGGAGGATATGTCTGTCCAGATCGTACTGGCCCTGGCGGCTTGGCGGCTACGCCAACAGGGAATCAACCGACCGGTGAAGATACTCTGGAGCCGGGAGGAATCAATCCGGGCGCACCACAAGCGCCACCCGTACATCATCAAGACTCGCTGGGCGGCCAACAAAGATGGCCGGGTGACCGCCATCGAAGCGGATGTCTATGCCGACTCGGGTGGGTATGCTTATACTTCCACCAAGGTGCTTGGCAATGCCACGCTGATGTGCACCGGACCGTATGAAATCGAGAACGTCCGCGTGGATTCCTATGCCATTTACACCAACAATGTGGTTACTGGCGCATTTCGTGGGTTTGGCGGGCCACAAGGCCTATTCGCTGCTGAGCAACAAATGAACAAACTGGCCAAAGCCCTGGGCATGGATGTTGTTGAAATCCGCCGACGCAACCTGATTAAAGAAGGCTCCCTGCTCTCGGTAGGCACCCCACTGCCAAAAGGTGTTTCAATGGGGCCGGTGATGGAAAAATGTGCCAGCCGCATGGAAACACTGAAAAACCACCCAGCCAAGGAAGAGCTGCCCGGGCACATCAGGCGCGGCTGGGGCTTTGCCTGTGGATTTAAGAATGTGGGCTTCTCGTTTGGTTTCCCCGAACAATCTTGGGCAACGATTGAACTGCATGGGAACGGATCGATTGAACGGGCGGTTGTCCACCATGCCGGGGCAGATTGCGGACAGGGCGCGCACACCGTCTTTGCCCAAGTGGCCGCCGAAACCTTGGGCCTACCTTTGAGCAGGATCGAGTTGGCTGTATCAGACACCGCTGTGACAGGCAATTCCGGTTCAGCCTCCGCGTCGCGCATGACCTTCATGGCAGGCAATGCCATCAAGGGCGCTTGCGAGCTGGCGCTTGAAAAATGGGACAATGAGGAACGCCCGGCGATTGCCACCTTCCAGTATCGCCCGCCTAAAACGACACCGCTGGATCCACAGACAGGCAAATCTGAGCCGAACTTTTCTTATGGCTATGTAGCCCAGGCGGTGGAAGTGGAAGTGGATACAGAAACCGGGCATGTACACCTGCTGAATGTGCTATGCGCCGATGATGTCGGCAAAGCCGTCAACCCCCAGCAAGTACAGGGACAAATTGAAGGCGCTGTGGTGCAGGCGGCAGGCTACGTCGTGTTGGAGAATTTTATCCAGAAAGACGGGCGGGTGGTGACCGATAAACTTTCCACGTACCTGATCCCCACCGTGCTGGATATTCCCACCCATGTTGAATCGATCATCCTGGAATACCCCGACCCAATCGGCCCGTATGGCGCGCGCGGCATGGGTGAAATGCCCTACCTGCCGCTGGCCCCGGCCGTCACTGCCGCTGTTCACCAGGCGCTGGGGATGTGGTTTGATGAATTCCCGCTCACACCGGAACGTATCCTGAAAGGCCTGGGGAAGTTCTAAGAATATAAAAGGCATCCACTGGTTCGTGGATGCCTTTTATATTTAATGAATCGGCAAGGTAAATAAGAATGCGCTTCCCTGCCCCGGGCCATTGCTCTCGGCCCACAACCGACCGCCATGCGCTTGAACAAGGTGACGAGCAATGGTCAGGCCCACCCCTGAGCCGCCGCCCTGCTGGCGCGAACGGGATTTGTCTGCCCGGTAAAATCGATCAAATATATGCGCCAGATCGTCTTTTGAGATGCCGATCCCAGTATCACTGACCGTAACCAATACCTCCCCGCCTCGTCGCACCGCAGAAAGGGTCACACGCCCACCGGACGGGGTATATTGCAGAGCATTCCCCACCAGGTTTGTCAGCACCTGTATCAGCCGGTCGAGATCGGCACGCAGCAATGGCAAACCATCGGCAATGGATGTTTCCAGTTGCACATTTTTCGAGTCGTATTGCGGCTTCAAGCGCTTGGCGACACTCGAAAAAACATCCACCAGGTTCACCGGGCGCAGTTCTAGGCGCACGGCCCCGGCTTCCACACGGGACAATTCCTGCAGATCATCCACCAGCCGCGAGAGCCGGTCAGCCTCCTGGTAAATTTGCATGTAGGTTTCCGGTGACGCAGGCACAACGCCATCCATCAAACCATCCATATAACCTTTTATGGAAGTCAGCGGCGTACGCAATTCATGGGAGACGTCACCGATCAATTGCTGGCGCATCCCCTCCACTTGCTGCAGCCGGGAGGCCATCTGGTTAAAATGATTTCCCAGGTCGGCCAGTTCATCCTCGCCCTGCACTTGTACGCGCTCATCATATTTACCCGCCGCAATCCGCTGGCTGGCCAGGGAAAGGTCACGGATGGGGGAGACAATCCGGCGGCTGAGTAATATGCTGGCCACTAGCGCCATCAGCGAAGCAACGCCCCCACCCCAGAATAACGCCTCGAGGAAGCCCGCTCGATAATTCCTGAACAGGATATCCTGGTCAGCTGCATCCACAATGACAACATGCGGCCCCATACGGCCCCCATCCATCATGTCCGAGCGACCCGGGACAACCGCGGCAATCATCGGCCCCATGTGACGGTTAAACGCGCCACGCAAGGTCAGGCCTGAGACCACAGTCAACGCAAGGCCGCCTAAAAAAAGGACGATCATAAAAGAAAAAAACAACCTTGTTCCCAAACGGCCTGTCAGGAATTTTTTCACAGCGTCTCATCCTCAAAACGGTAACCAACCCCGCGCACGGTTACGATCAGGTTGTCATCGCCCAGCTTCTGGCGCACATGCCCAAGGTGCACATCCACAACACGCATTTCGCCATAGTAGGTTGTGCCCCAAACTTTCTCAAGCAGTTGCTCGCGGGTCAACACCCGGCCGCGGTTCTCTGCCAGGGCTTTGAGCAAGTCAAACTCAAGGGTGGTCAGGTCGATTTTTGAATCATCCACTGTTACAAGGCGGGCAGGGACGTCAATCCGTACCCGTTTAAAGGAAAGGATCTCGGCCTCCCCCAGGCCGCCCACCGATTTCATGCGCCGCAGCGCGGCCTTGATGCGCGCCACCAGTTCACGCGGGCTGAACGGCTTGGTAACATAGTCATCTGCGCCAACGGAAAGCCCTACCACCTTGTCGGTTTCCTCGGTTCGGGCCGTCAGCAGGATGACGTATACATTCGACTCACGGCGTAACCGGCTGAGCACTTCCATACCGTCCATGCCCGGCAGCATGACATCCAGCACAATGATGTCCGGTTTATAGGCGCGGGCGGCCTTTAGCCCGGATTCGCCATCGGAGGCAGTGAACACCTCATATCCTTCCGGCTTCAGGTAAGCCGCCACCAGGTTGGTGATACTGGCTTCGTCATCTACGATCAATATTTTGGTCGTCATATTGTTTCCTGGTTCAAAACCAATTTTGTTTAAAGAATACAACAAGCACATATATGGCAGGCAAAGCACGCTTAAAGATTGGATAAAGAATGCCTACCCTGTACAGTATAATCAAACCATGCATGATGAACAAAACAAATCCCAAACTCGACCCAAAATCGCCATCCTGATCGATGGTGACAACGCCCAGGCCGGGCTGCTGCCACAAATGTTGGTAGAGGCCGGAAAACAGGGCCAGGTAACCGTTCGCCGCATTTACGGCGACTGGACTACCGCCAATATGAACTCTTGGAAGGATGTACTAAACTTCCATGCCTTCCAACCCATCCAACAATTCCGCTACACCATTGGCAAGAATGCCACTGACAGCGCCATGATCATCGACGCCATGGATATCCTACATGATGGTGTGGTAGATGGCTTTTGCCTCGTCTCCTCCGACAGCGATTACACCCGGCTGGCTACCCGCATCCGTGAATCCGGCACTTTTGTGATGGGCATCGGCGAAAAGAAAACGCCAAAACCTTTCGTCAACGCCTGCGACCTGTTTGTGTACACCGAAAACCTGCAGCCGGAACCCAAGCGCAGCAAACCGCCTGTAAAGCAGCCCGCCAAACCGGCCAACAACAATGGCGCAGCAGCCAACAAAAAGAAAGAAGAGGGCAAGGAAGAAACAGACCCCATGCCGCTGCTGGAAAAAGCCTTCGAAATGTCCGTCCAGGAGGATGGTTGGGCTTCACTGGCCGTGTTTGGGAATTCGCTTTACCAGATTGACCCCGGCTTTGACCCGCGCACGTATGGACACAGGCAACTCTCCCGCCTGCTGGGGAGCCTGAAATCTTTCGAGATGAAAAGCCAGGAAAGCGGTGGCTCAACATTATTCTTCATCAAAATCAAAGAATAATTCACAAAGATCAAGAAATGACCGGATTGAAACGTCGGGTCATTTTTTGAACCGCGCTTTTATCAAATAAACAATTTGCCCCGGCCATGCAAGGCCTGGTGATAGACCGCCGTGACCTGGCGGGCAATGTGCTCCCAGGCATACGAACGGGCATACTCCGCCGCCCTTGCCCCCATGCCCTGGCGTAATTTCTCATCTTTGAGCAGCAGGTTTAATTTCTCGCACAATGCGCCGGGGTCCTGGTCTGGCACATGGAAGCCGGTTTCCCCATCCTGCACCAGGAAGGCCAGCCCACCAACCTGCGAAGCGATCACCGGCGTACCGCAGGCCATTGCCTCCAGCGCCACCATGCCAAACGATTCATAGTGCGACGGCATGACCAGTACTTCAGCGGCTGAATAGTAATATGGCAGGGTATCCTGCCCGCGCTTGCCGAGGAAGATAACCATCTCGCTTTTGCTTAATTCATTGACCAGGGATTGCAGGCGGGTCATTTCCACAGTCATGGCCTCCGGGTTGGCTTCCGGGTCGCCTCCAATGATTGCCAGTACCGGGCGTTCAGACAGGGGAATATCCAGGCAGGTCATGGCCTGGATGAGCGTATCCACCCCCTTGAGCGGTTCGATGCGCCCAACAAACAGGATGACCCGATCCTCCGCCGGGACCCCAACAAATTGTTTGGCCTCGTCAGGCGGGATGGGATAAAAATGGCTGGTATCTACTCCCGGCGGAATAATGGTGATTTTATTAACGTCAGCCTTGTACAGCCATTGCAGCTGGGCTTGCTCGGCCAGCGTGGCAGCTATGACCCGGTCGGCACGTTTCAGGACACGCCGTTCGCCATCCAGCCGGTAAGGGCCTTCTTTTTCTTCCTCCCGGGTTGCAATGCGATTCTTCATCTCTCCCAGCGTGTGGAACATGTGAATCATTGGCACATTCCAGCCATCCGCCAACAACTCCGCTGCCAGGCCGGACTGCCAGTAATGGCTGTGGATGATGTCGTAATTCATATTCTTTTCGATGGCGAACTGTTCCACACCACGGATGAACTCCGGCAGGTGATCCACCATCTCACGCTTGGTCAGCGGGCGTTCCGGCCCGGCCGGAACGTGCACCACGCGATTACCATAACCTAGGTCGTGCAAGACATGCGGCACATGTTCGTCCTGCGAACGAGTGAACACATCCACATGGATTCCCTGGCGGCCCAACTCGCGGGTCAGGTCACGGACGTAAACATTCATCCCGCCGGTGTCTTTACCGCCCAGGGTGGCCAATGGACAGGTGTGATAAGAAAGCATGGCAACATTCAGCATGGTTGTATTGTACAGCAGAGCAGGAAACTTCGCAGCAGGTTCACGAACAAAAAGACGCGGAGCGTTATCGGCTCCACGTCTTTTATGCGTCAGGTTCAATCGCCTGGCAACGTGCTAATCGTAATTACCATCCCGAAATACCGACATGATGACAAACACCAGCACCGCAGCCATGACCACGGCCAGTACGATCAGCAGGATGTTCCCATCGGGCGGCATGACCATCAGCAACAAAGGCACCAGCACCCCAAGGGCAAAGACCATCGCCAGGAACGGCACAGCCGGACCGGGGCGGGAGTATTCGTCCTCGTCGGTCTTATTGATGATTACTTCGCGAAAGTGATGTTTTCTCAAGACTCTGGCCATTTCCAAGTTCCCGTGCTGAATAGCAACAATAATAGATGCTGCATTTTGACACGAGAACTTACTAAAGAAAATTACAGAAACATTCGTCCAATATTACAGATTGATTGCAAAGCCAAGCCAACCGCATACGGCTAACTGGTACAGGCATCCAGCAAGGCGGCAAAGCGCGGATCTTCGCGGATGAAATCCAGGTCGGGGTCATTTTCCAGAGCCCCACGGGAGGCTGCTTCGTGATCAATGGCCGCTTTCAGGAATTCCAGCGCCCGGTCTGCGTTGCCGCAAATGGACTGGAAGCAAGCCTGGTTGTATGCCGTCTCCAACTTGACGCGTGGGGCAGCAAACTTAATATGTGCCTGGGCTTCCACTTCCATCCCCAGTTTACGGAAGTTGCTAGCCAATGCGCAGTGCGAATAGACATGGTCGGGGTCCAGGTCAACAGCCTTCTGGAAGGCATCAATTGCTTCCTGGTAGCGCTTCAAGTGAGAGAAAACACTTCCCAGATTGCGATGGTAGACGGCTACAGTCGGTGCCAACTCAATGGCTGTCTGGTATGGCCCAATGGCTTCTTCGTAGTTTCCCATATCGACGTACGTATTGCCCAACATGTTCCAGGCACGCGGATTCTTGGGGTTTTCCTGCGAGGTTTGCATAAACCGCAACAGCTCCTTTTGTACCCGGTCATCTGCTGCCGGTTGGGTCGCCGGGGCAGGCTGGGCCTCTTCAGCCACCATCACAACCAGTTCGGCTTCTGGCTTGTCCAGCACTTCCACTTCCAGGAGGGCAGCTGCAACCTGTGGGGCAACGGGAACGTCATCCGGCAATTGGCTGAGCAGGCTCTCGGCAGGTTCCAGGCCAGGCTCCGGGAGTACGTCTTCGGCCGGGCCAGCCAATTCATCCAATTTTTCACGCAGCACTTCCGCCAACGGAAGATCCACTTCTTCTTCGATGAAGGCTTCTTCGGAAGACTCATCCTGCCCTTCCACAGTTTCGACGACAACCTCTTCCTCGGCGACCGGGCTTTCAACGACTGACTCAAGCGGGGCGTCTTCTTCCGTCTCAACAATCGGCTCCATCTCCCGAACAGAATTCTGAACCACCTCCATGACGGCGGTTTCGCCCAGCGCACGGGCCACAAAATCTTCGGTTTCGCGGGTTGAGAATTTGTTTTCCAGCACCCAGTGCAGGACATTCTCCTGGGCCTGGGTGTCGGTGATGGCCAGCAATGCCAGGGCCTGCTGCACGTTAATGTCGCCACGCGCCAGGGCGCGGCGCGCGCCTTCGGAGAGTTCCAGCAGGCGCAAGGCCTGGTTGATGGATTCAATGCTGACGCAGGCGCGTTCAGCCAGCTGCTCAACGGTCAGTTCGTATTCAGCCAGCATGTATTGATATGTGCGGGCCAGGTCGAGAGCGTTGACCGGCTGGCTCAGGTTGTCCGTTAAGGCCAGTTCAATGCGCAGGCGCGGGTCTGTGCTACGCACCACCACCGGCACAGTCTCGAGGCCAGCCTGACGGGCGGCTTCGAGACGACGTTCACCAGAGATGACCATAAAAATGTCACGTTCGCCATTCGGAGTGACCAGCAACGGCTGCAGGATGCCATATAAGCGGACCGATTCCACAAGGTTGTCTACATCCAACTCCTCGCGAATCTGGTAAGGGTTGGAGACAATCCGATCGATTGACAATTCCTGGAACGGCGCGGGGGAAGGCAGGATTGCCAGGCCATCATCAACTGATTTGGCCAGGAGAACTTCCTCCCCGGAAACTTCTTCCACCTGCTCAAAGAGTTCGGAAATCGGGGGCAGGGCTGGTTCAGCCACTGATTCTGTGGCTTCAGGCTCTCCAGTTGCTTCAGCTGGCATCTCAACTTCCATTGCAACCAGTTCCGGGGCTGGTGTTTGCTCCTCAATATTCGCCATAGCCTCCTCGGAAAGTTCCGGCTGGGGAGTTTCTTCGGCAACCGGCGACTCTACCGATTCACTCACATCTTCCGGCGCAACCTCTTCAGCAACAAATTCAGGGGCATCCTCGGCCAGAACATCCTCGGCCACAGGCACAGGCGTTTCGATTTCGGCAGTTTCCATTGCTTCGGCCTGTGGCTGCTCCACGGGAACAGTTTCGGTTTCACTGTCGACTTCAGCAAGGGGCTCATCGTCCAAAGCGGGTTCACTGGCGGCGGGCAGTTCAGCAATGATCTCCGCCACCGGTTCTTCTTCAATCTCAACCAGTTTTTCTTCTTCCTGTTCCGGCTGGTTTTCTAGCAGGCGATCAGCCGTGCTGAGAAAATTGGCGCGAGCTGCTTCATGTTTTGGCTCCAGCACAAGAGCGTTTTCGAAGGCTTGCTGTGCGCGGTCGATTTCATTCAACTGCAGGTAAATCTCGCCGATCTGGTTCCACAGCGTGGCTTTGCCGGGCTGTTCCGGCATGGCGTCTATGGCGCGGGCATAGGCATTGATTGCATCCTGGTAATCCCCAGATTTTTTGTAGATATTGCCCAGTTCGTTCCAGGTGGCATAGCCAGCAGGTGAAATTCTGGCAGCATTGGCCTGGCGGGCAGCGGCCGATTGGCCGGAAGCAGCGAAGTCTGTTTTCATGATTGTTTCCTTTCGTCCATTCAGGCAGTTATCTTAAGCAGCATTGGAAGGCTGCACGGCGCGATTACTCATCAACAAGGCGCGGGTACGGGCCACCAGGGCTGCGCCAGGGCGGTCTTCGCGCTGCGATTCGGATTCTTCATCACGCGGGGAAATAAATTCATCAACCAGGCGTTCTTCCGTGTGGATGGTTTCGGGGGCAATTTCCGCATCTCCACTGGCCGCAATGGCCTGGCCGCCAAGCGAATTACGCACGAACAATTCCGTCTGTGCGGCGCTCATGCCGCGATCCAGGATGTGCTGCAGGGCAATATTCTGCGCCTGGGGGGTGCTCAACCAGAGCAGGTTGCGGGCATGTTCATAAGTAATTCGTCCCTGCGAGAGCGCCGCCTTGACCTTGTCGTTCAATTTCAATAGGCGCAGCGTCTCGCTGACCGATGAAGTTGAACGGCCAACCAGGCTGGCGATATCTTCAATTGCCAGGCTGAGTTCAGCGTTCAGGCGTTCGTAAAGGTTGGCCAGCACCAAAGGATTCAGGTCTGTGCGGCGGGCGGCCTCCACCAGGTCTTGTTCCATGCGTTCCAATTCGGCGGCACTACGAACAATGGCAGGCACGGTCTGCAAGCCAACCTGTCGGGCGGCCTCAAGACGGCGCGCGCCCGCAATCAGGCAGTACTGCGCCGGGGCATCGGCGGGCATAACCACCAGTGGCATGACGATCCCCAGCTTGCGTACCGACTCGACCAGGGAGGAAACATCCCCAACTTTGCGCGGCTGGTAGGGGTTGGGTTGGATGGCAGCCACGCTGACTTGCTGTACCGCCGAGATGGTCTCTTCACGGAAGACCCCGCCGTTGGATTTTTCCTCAAGCGGCAAGGCGTTCAATGGGCCGGTTCCCTTCTGGGTCGGGGCAGATGGGGAAGGTTCATCTGCCTTGCCCTGCATGAATTCAATCATCTTTTGATATAGCGGGATGGCTTTTTCGCGCTGGCCTAATTGGGAGTAACAAAAAGCCAGATTGTTATAGGCCTGTTCAAAATTGGGATCACTCTCAATCGTGCGCTCGTAGGCTGCAACCGCTTCGGGATAATTCCCGGCATTGAAGTGCAGGTTGCCAACCTCGTGCCAGGCGCGGGCATCCATCTCGCGGGATGCTGCATCTGACAGGGCAGTGGAAGTGTTAAGGATTGGCATTTGATTCTCCTCCTCGGGCAGGTCAGGGTGGATAATTTCTTGCGCTTCTTTCCGGTTGGCGGGGCCGTGAATGTCTTCCGGCTCCGAAGTGTTTCCTGGCAGACGATCAACCTCGCCGCGGACAGGGATCTGCTGCAATTCTGCTTCCAGCGCGTGCAGGACTTCAGCCGCGGGCGCGGGTGTTATTTCCAGGTGCGGCACCAGCTCGGAGATTGGCTGGACAGGCTCGGGGGAGCCAGCCGGTTCGCTCATTCCTTCCGGTACGCGCCCCAGTAACTCGATGCTTTTCTTGAAGTACATTTCGGCATCCTGGTGACGGCCGGTTCGCGAACTGGCAATGGCGAGGTTGGCGTAAGAAATTTTTGCTGTTCGATCCAGTTGAATGGCTTTGTGATAGGCACGCAGGGCTTCTTCGTGGGATTCGGCGTTGAAATAGACATTGCCGATCGCATTCCAGATCTCGGCGTTGCGCGTGTCCAGCCGAACGGCATTCCAGTAGGCACGCAGGGCGTTATGGGTATCGGCCTGGCCTTCGTAGATCTGACCGAGGCAAACCCAGGCGGAGGTAAACCGTGGGCTGATCTGGACGGCTTTTTCGTAGGCGGTGATGGCCGAGCGCAGGTCGCCTGCCTGGGTATAGATGTGGCCGAGGCCGTTCCACGGGTTGGCAAAACCGGGTGAAAGCTCCACCGAGCGCTTGTAGGCCGCAATGGCCTCGCGGAACTGGGAAAGCTTGTAGTGGGCATTGCCGAGGCCATTCCAGGAGGTCGGGTCAGATGGGTTGTATTCAACGGCTTTTTTGAAGGCGGCCAGGGCTTCGGTGTCCTGGTTTAATTTGAGATACAGGCTGCCCAGGTTGGCCCAGGCAAAAATTTGCTCAGGCGCCAGGCGGATGGCTTCCTGGTAAGAAACGATGGCTTCATCAGTCTGGTCAAGTTCAGTTTGGACAAGGGCAATGGCATTGTGACAGGCAGCCTGCAGCCAGGCGTCGCCTACGACTTCGGCCAGGGCGAGCGAGGAGTGAAGCAATTCGGCGGCTTTCTCGTAGCTTCCCTTGCGCCAGTGCAGGATGCCCAGTGTGAGCAGCAGGCTAGCACGGTTGGCGGTTGATTCAGCAGTGTCGGGCAGGTCGTTCAGCAGACTGCTGCGCAGGCTGATTTTCTGATCAGTATCTTCCAGGCTATCGGTATATTCCCCGGCCACCTGCCAGGTGGTTTCCAGTGCGCGCTGCAGGATTTGCTCTGGCTTGGGAGACTCAACAAATTCCACAACTCGGTGACGGAATGCCCAGTAATCCGGCGCGTGATGTGCCATGTCGCTGGCCTCGTTTTCAGTCAGCCAAAAGACAACGCGCACCCGGTTGGAGACAAAGGTTTCGCGGGCCTGGTTAAGTGCCTGGTAGGCGCTCAAATCGCCGCGGCGTACCGACCAGCGCAACCCGGCAACAAAATAGACCTGGTTGGGCGCAGCGGGTGGCGCAGTCAAGCGGGCAATCACCTGGTGGGTATCAGCCTGGCGGAATTGCAACCAGATAACCTTTTGTCCGAGGTCAATCAGCTGGTTTTCCAGCGCGGCGGCCGCTTCTTCGTAAACATACTCGGAACCATAAACAGACAGGAGGATGGAGGGGCGATCCCATTTGACCGCCAGTTCCAGTTCCTTAAACAAGGTATCGATGCGGTCCTCGAGCGGCTCGAGCATAGCATTTTTACCGTCCAGGCTATTCATTGATCAGCCTCCGCAGGACGGGGTGAATATCACACCAGTTTTCTCCGTTCCGATATTCCAGCACGGCCAATAGTTGAAGCAGCGGTCGGAAGCGGTCACTGTACTCCAGCCGGTTATGTTTGTGTACTTCTCGCAGCAATTCAAGGTCTTCCTTGTCGAGAATACGGCGGTACTCATTGCGGATTTCGGTTGTAGCCCATTCCACGTCCACAATCTGTACCTTGGCGGCCTTGCGGCGACGGGCACGGCCAATGGCGGTTCGCATGACGCGCGCCATTTCACGAAACACTCCACCACTGTATGTAATGGCATCTTCAACGGCATCGCGTTCCATCAGGTTCAAATCCATGCGGGTGCGGACAAACTGGCGCATGGTTTCATACCCTTCACGGCTTTTCTCGTCAGGTGAAAGCTGGGGATGAAGCTTGATGTTAGGCAGGAAAATGGCCCGATCACGAATGGAGTCAAAATCCTTGCTATAGAACAGGGCGCTGGAGACGGTGTACACAATGGCACAGTTGGGCTGCATCATAATCTCGCGGCGGTCATGGAAGATGGCGCGGGCTTCTTCCAGGTCAGGCTTATCCATGTCATCGATCAGCACCAGCGGAATGCGCTGTTCCTGGCTGTAAATAGCTGTGGCAATGCTGTTGATGACGCCAATCAGGCCAGTAATATCACGCTCAAAGACCTGGCGAATTTCATGCCGGGTAGTGGGTTCGAGCTTTAATTTGAGCGCAGCACTGGCAAAGAAAGCATCCATCGAGCCATTGACCTCAAAACTCTTATTGCCAGAAAGTACTGTGGTAATCTCATGCTCAATCTTGCCACGCCAGGTATTCAGCTCTTTCAGTAACTGCGCAGGGAGTTCCCCGCCCTGGCGGCGATAATCGCGAAACATGCGCCCACCAATCGCCAGCAGTACATCGCTGAAATCTAGGTCAATAATGTCCGCTTCATCACGGATGCTGAAGTTAATTGGCCAGTATTTCTTCTGAATCTTCGGGTTGGCCATCAGGTGCAATAATTCGGTGGATTTCCCACAACCGCGATGCCCGGAAAAGAAAAATTTGGGCGGGCTATAAAATGGGGAAAGCAATGCGTCAGTCAGTTCCGAGATCGGATTCTCGGGGCGGTCTACATAAAACGGATTGGGCTCCCCACCAATATTTGGCTTGAGGGGCAGGTCCAATTCAAAATTGAGCCAGGCGCGGTCAAAATCATTCGCAACGATGTAATCAAATTCGGGCATGTCTGCATCTCCTCGTTTAGAACAGATTAATTCAGCGCCAGGTTGAGCGCGGCAAAGCGGGTGGCATTGGCATCAGCATCCTGAAGGGCATTGCGTTGGGCATCCCAGGCACCAGGCGACCAAATCTCAAAATATGCACCATGCCCAACCAGGATTGCCTGGCGATCAAGGCCCGCATAATCACGAAGGTCATCGGGAAGGATGGCATTGCCTTCCGCATCAAATTCCAGCATGGTCGCAGAACCCAACAACATGCGGACGAGCATGCGCACCAGCGGGTCAGCCACATTTAAGGAGGTCACCTGCCGCACAAGGTCACGGAAAGTTTGCTCTTTCAATACCAGCAGATTGCGCTCGAAACCCTGGGTCACATAAGCATTCCCGGCCAGAGGCTGGCGGAAAACCTGTGGGATTTCGATCTGGCTGGTCTGGTGTACCAAGCAGGTATGGCAACCAAGAAACAAGGTATCCTCCAAAGGTCAAAAGCAATTTCTGTAATGATTTTGAAATGATTTTACGGGTTTTATCTGTTCCAGAATACCCGTAAAAATGGCTTTCCCCTATCCCATCTTTGGATGCCCTGATTTGGGAAGAACGGTCAAAGAAAGTGGGGTTGGCGCAGGGGAAATATGACCTCGCACCCCGGCAATCCCTATCCCCTGACATGGTAAGAAATAACCAACCGCGCTGTCATAAAATAACCATACGATTAAACAAAAAGGCAGGGCGATGAAAATACATCGCCCTGCCTACGGGTGTATCCGCTTTACCGTTGAATACCCGGTGATTTGTACTCCACCGCCATCCCATGTTGGGTGGCATACAACGCCGCCTGGGTGCGATTGGCCACATGCAATTTTGAAAGGACGCTGCTGACGTATTTGGCTACGGTGGGAACAGTTACACACATATCCATGGCAATTTCCTGGTTGCTTTTGCCGCGCGCGATCAGTTGCAATACTTCCATCTCCCGATTGGTCAACTCGACCGGTTTATCTTTGGCCTGGGCCGGATCTCGTAATTCCTGCATCACTTTATAAGCAATGCTCGGATCAATAAATGGCGCGCCGTTATACAGGTCTTTAATCACTTGAGCCAGCTTTTTATACCCGACATCTTTCAGAAAATATCCCTGCGCACCCGCTTTCACGGCCTGAAACACACGATCAGGGTCAGCGTAACTGGTCAGCATTAAAATACGCACATCCGGCTTGCGCGCCAGCAGCTTGGGGATTGTTTCGAGACCATCCATGACAGGCATCATGATATCCAACAGGACAATATCCGGCCTGGCTTCGGCAATCATCTCAACCGCCACCATGCCGTTTTCAGCCTCCCCGACCAGCTCGACATCCGGGTTAACAGAAAGCAGGGCCACCAGCCCTTCACGCATAATTGCCTGGTCTTCTACTACCATCACTTTAATTTTGCCCATTGCTCACCTTCCTTATGCCAAACGAGTTGCCGGATCGCGCCCCACCGTAACAATGACCTGGGTCCCTTTGTTGGGCGCCGAGTTGATCTTAATACGCCCGCCAACCTGCTCCACACGATAGCGCATATTACGAAGCCCCATACTGCCGGTCTTCTCAAGAGACGGGTTAAAACCAACCCCGTCATCTTCAATTTCCATAAAGACATTCATCCGACCCTGGTGAACTTTCACAGTGACGTTTTTTGCACGCGCATGTTTTAACACGTTATTCAGCGCTTCCATGGCGATGTAATACAGGGCCAGTTCTTTTTCCAGGCTAAGGGTGATCTTCTCGCCAAAAGACAGGCTAGTCTGGATGTCTGCCCGGCCTTCCACCGACGCCAGGCGTTGGTGCAACACAGATTCGAGGCCGTCACGTTCCAGGTCTCTGGGCTGGAGCTCAAACAAGAACAGGCGCATCTCTTTCAATGCCTGACGGGCATTCTCAGTAATGCGAGGCAGGGAACGGGAAAGCATCTCGGTGGAGCCTGCTTCCAGGCCCATCTCTGCCGCCTCAGTCAGCGCCAGCAAACCATATAATTTCTGGGTCACCGAATCATGCAGATCACGCATTAATCGCTGGCGTTCAGCCATTACCATTGCCAGCTGGCGGCGACGATCACCACTGACAAACCCTGCCATCTGGTCTGCCAGTGAGCGGATGTTCTCAATTTCATCAGGACTAAACGGCATTTCAGATGGGCGCACCAGGCCAAGCACCCCGGCAAAATTTCCTTCTGCCATCATGGGAACCAGCAACATCCCACCCGTGAGGTTTTCCCGTATGCCGGAGGGGATGTGTGCATCCCTGGACAGGTCTGGGATATAGTACGGTTCATGCTTTTCAACGACTGGGCTCACCAGCGGATCAACATAGGACATCATGGAAAATCTTTTTTCTGACTGGTATGGTATGTTGTAGCTGGACGCCATCAGCAAACCATCATCAGCGTCCCGCGCGGCAAAGTCGTTGGCCAACAACACAAAACTGGCCTGGCAGCGAAATGCATGGGTCACCTGCTGGGTGGATGCCTGTACGAACTCATCCATTGACTTGGTACGGCCCGCAGCGCTGGAGATGGAATACATTAATGAAAACATCTGGTCATGAGCGCGGGCGCGACCTTCTTCCTGCAGACGCTTTTCCGTCACGTCGTACCACGAGAGCAAACGCCCCAATGGATTGCCATTGCGATCTGTAATCAGGAATGCACGCAAGTCGAGGTATTGGGGATCATCCTGGGGGCCTGTGCGCACATTCACCTGCATTTGGACATTATTGCTGATTTCACTGGCAACAATGTTCCAGTCCGTCATGATCGTCGAAAAATCCTTGCCATAGGCACTCATTCGACTCCCAACCACGTCCTCGGCCACCGCATTTAAGTCCAAGATGTGGTTATTCATATCCACGACCACCCAGCCGTCTGCCATTTTTTCCACCGCCAGCTCGCGTGGCAGCGGTACAAGTAAAAGGAGTTTGCGCCCTACGAAGGCATAGTAAAGGAAAGCCAGGCTGATCAAATACATCACATTGACCGTGACCAATTGGACCACAATCGGAACCCCGGCAAAACCGACAAAAAGGAATGGAATGGGAAGAAGCACTGCCAGAAAAACCGCCCAGGCTGAGGATCGAAACGGCAGGGTGCCAAAAAAAGTGCGGATCAATAATACGGCCGCCAGGGTGAGCATTATATTGATGTAAAAATAACTCATCATTGCCCATTGACCGTCAAGGATCAGTGTCCCATTAATCCCTGTGGCCGGGCTGCGGGAGATAGCGCTCACCGGTAAAAAGAAAAGCACGACGAAGAATAACAGCGGTAAGGCAAACACACCAATCAAAGCGAATAGTTTACGCAAATACTCCTTGCGGGTGTAATGCACCGCGAATGCAAATAAAGCCACCGCCGAGAGCATATAACCAAGCCAGGTCAGCCCCAGCCCCAGAAGCGGGCTGGCCCAACCAGTGGAAAAGAAAAGGCTGGCTGTAAAAGCCAGCATTGTGCTCAATCCATAAAAGGCCAGGCTGAAACGGCCATGCGTGGCAGGTTGGCGAAGCATGAAAACCGTGAAAACAATTGCGCCGCTTGCAGCCGCGAGATTCACCCCTACTGCAATAGTATTGGCAAGTTCCATAGGACCTCAGCTGTGATTCCCCCTATTCGAAATAACAGGGTTTTCGTCAGCCTTTCTTTGTAATGATATTGTAATGATAATAATTATACACGCAATTCCCCCATTTGTCCTGATTAAATCAAACGAATGTCATGAAGATGGACGCCGTAACCGTCGGAACTCGATCACCCTGTGACGGAATGCCCAAAAATCGGGCGCTCGGGCAGGCAATGCCCCGGCCTCTGCCGGGGTCAGCCATAGGACCACGCGTACCTGGTGGTCCACCAACAATTCACGGCGGATATTCAGCGACTTAAATGCATTTTGACCTTGCATCCCGCCTCCGCGTGACAGACCTTCGACAAAAAACACCGTCCGTTCACGGTGCGGCAAGGCCAGCAATTCCCAGACCACATCAAATCGCCGGGCGCTCACCCTGAACTGCCGCGCCGATTGGCCAATACCTCGCAATTGCCCGCTTAACAATTCCTGGGCGCGCTCGCGGGTCTTGCCTGCAGGAACCACCGCAAGCAGGATAGATGGCCGCCCCCACTGGATGGCCAGCTGCAACTCTTCAAACAGCGTATCAACCGCTTCTTCAAAACTTTCTTGCGATTTTAATCGTTGCGCCATCGATGACCTCCATCAAGGGACGACGTGGTTGTCAATCCAGCCAGACCGTTCGGTCTTCGAAACCTGGACGTATTTTCAACTCCGGCAGGATCTCGGCATAGCCAATATACAAAAATCCGATCAAATCCTGGTCTTGCTCCAACCCCAGGAAAGATTTTACCAGCGGGTCGCGCGCCGCGTCTCCGGTTCGCCATATTGCCGCAAGCCCTTCGCCTTCCGCGGCCAGTAAAATATTCTGGCAGGCTGCTGCAGCCGCACAAATATTCTCGATCTCCAGCACTTTTGGCTCAGTCGGTTTCTCCACTCCGACCGCAATCACCACCGGCGCGCGCAATGGCTTTGCGGCTTCCTTATGCAACGCTTCCTCGGGCGCCTCGGGAAATTTTTTCCTGAAGGATTCTGCCATCGCCTGTCCAATTCTTTCGCGTCCCGCGCCCGTCAGGACAATAAACCGCCAGGGCCGCACCTTGTAATGGTTCGGGGCCTGCACACCAGCAGCCAGCAAACGCTCAATCACCTCACGCGCGACCGGATCGGACTTCATCTTTCCAATCGACTGACGATTAAAAATCGCTTCATAAACATTCATATCAATACCTCCAGTAAAGTGATAGGTGAAGTTTAACACCGGTTGTTCTTTTGGGGGATGAAAACCAGCCAGGTATTTTGTACAATAGTGACATGAAAAACATGCTACTTTCAACCTGGTTAATCATTACCCTTATTTTAACGTCTTGCAACCTGCCCGTCAGACTGGTTCCCGCCCCTTCATCCCGTCCCAGTCCCGAGGCGGCCACTGCCACCGACTCCCCCCTGCCGACCTCCACGCCCGGTCCGTCTGCCACACTGACAGCCCTTCCCACCGAAACCGCCACTCTCACCCTGACAGCCACGGCCAGTAATACACCCGGACCAACGGAAACCCCAACATTTACATTCCCGTCCGTTACAGTCAACCAACAGGCACACTGTCGTTACGGTCCGGCCAGGGCACACCTGCATGCCGCGGATCTATATCCCGGCGATACAGGCACGGTACGCGGACGGTTTCGTTACAGTCAGTGGCTATATGTTAAATTCGACAAGTTGGATTATTTTTGCTGGGTAGCGCCATCAGTGGTAACGGTCACAGGCGATGTCACCACCGTGCTGTACACAGAACCAAATCTGCCGGTGTATGGTGTCCGTTACGGCCCACCGGAAAATATCCGTGTCACTCGCGACGGCGACAAAGTCACCATTCGCTGGGATGTGGTGAATATGACGCTTGACCACGATCGGGGGTATTTCCTTGAAATGTTTGTTTGCCAGGGAGGTCGTTTAATTTGGTGGACATTCTCTTACCCGAACAAGGACAATACCAGCTATACAGTAACAGACGAAGCGGGTTGCGCGGCGCCTTCAAGCGGGAAGTTATATACCGTTGAAAAATACGGATATTCCAGCCCCGCTATTCTCGCCTGGCCACCGCCCTAATCCATGCTTCCCTTTAGAACTGTTAATACCTGACCCGTTTCTTTATACTATAATTACAGAATCATATTAAAGAAGCGAGCGCTCATGAACAAGTTAAACAAAACTGCAAACATCCTTATTTTATTTACCTTGCTGGTCAGCCTCGTTTCTGCCTGCGCACCAACCAGCCACAACGCCGACCGGCTGGTGATTGCCGTGGTGGAACGCGATCCTGGCACGATGGCGCTTCCAGGAACACAGTCGCTGTACTCAGGGGTGCGCCTGGCCGTAGATGAGATTAATTCCCGGGGGGGTATTAACGGGAGACTTGTGGATGTTGAAATTCATGCCGACAACGGCGACCCGGCCAAGGCTGCGCAAGTTGCCCGCACCATTATCAGCGGGCAGGCCCTGGCTGTCATCGGCCACGATAGGAGCGAGACATCCCATGCAGCAGCAGCGATTTATGACAGTGCCGGGCTGCCAATCATCAATGCTTCCCCGGCATCCGAAACGCTCATCCTGAATTGCCCGACCTACTTGAACATCAGCTACACTGCCGAAACCCAGGCCGCGTATATGGCCAACTACCTGGTAAAGGTTCAGAATATCACCCGCGCCAGCATTATTGCGGCAACAGATGAATACAGCCAGGCGCTGGCCACCCAATTCCGCAACACGTTCAAGGGGCTGGGCGGACGGTTGGCAACCCAGGAAACCATCCTGCTTGACCAACCGATTGGCGAACAGGTGGAGCAAATCGTGGCTGAGATTATTGCCCTGGACATTTCCGGCCAGAACCCAGGCACTTTGTACCTTGTTGCGCCGGACGAAGTGTCTGCCGAGGTGGTTTTGCAGCTGCGCCGCAAAGGCGTGGCGCTGCCAATCGCAGGTGCAAACCAACTCAATAGCACCGATTTTATTGAGGTGATGGGCGAGCAAAGCGAAGAAAACGCCCAGCCAGGCTTTTTCACCGATGGTATCCTGAGCACGCGCGGTGTGATTGGTGACAGCATTCAGGGTGATACCCGCATGTTGATTGACACATACGCCCGGCAGTATGGTGAGCACCCGGAAGATTCGGTATTGAACGCGTATGATGCAACCCTTGCCATCCTGGCAGCCTTACAGCGTACCTCGCTCGGCCAAACTGACCTGGCCGCAGACCGGGAGCTGGTGCGGCAGGGGCTGTTAAACCTGGGCACAAGCCAGAGCTTGTTACGGGGAGCAACCGGGAATCTTGTCTTTGGGCAAGACCGACATGCCATTCGCCCAGCGCGGATTGCAATTTACCAAAATGGTAACCTGGTCTCCGCCATGACTCAGTTTGAACCACTTGGAATTATGCCAATCAACGACACCATTCGCCAAGGCCTTGAAACTGGCCGGATGATGACAGTGAACGGGGAGTATGTCAACGTGGTCAACGTGGTTTACACCGGCCTTGATTTAATTGAAGTCACCAGTGTTGACGTCAAGGCCTCCACATATGTTGTGGATTTTTATCTTTGGTTCCGTTATCGCAGCAATGTGCCCGAGGCCGGGACAGATCCGGAAAATATCCTTTTTACAAACCTGGCGGCAGGGGAAAGTGTGACACTGGATACGCCGGTTTCTGAAGAATATATCGGCGACACCATCCTCCGCACCTACCGTGTGACAGCCACCTTTAAGAATGATTTCAACTTCCATGAGTACCCGTTTGACACCCAGCGCCTGATCGTCCAGATGCGCAACCAGACAGCCACGGCATCTGAAATCCAGTATGTGGTTGATAAAGTTGGCATGCAATACAAAGACGAAGAAAGCCTGCTGGGTTACTGGAATACCAATAACTCCGCCTTCAGAACCCTCTTCGGCTGGCGACCCCAACTCGCCAGCGCCGAGCAAAGCCTGCTTTCCACCAACTCCACCCTCGGCAACCCACAAAACTTTAACCAGATTAACAGCACGGATTATTCACTCTTCCGCGTGGTTGTGGAGTTGCAGCGCAGTTCCCTCGATTATATTGTCAAAAGCCTGCTGCCCTTGTTGATCACATTGATCCTGGCCTACATCACATTTTTCCTGCCGCTGGGTCACTCTGAACGAATGGGAGTGGGCTCTACGGCCCTACTCACAACAGCCTTTTTCCACCTGACCCTGGCCGATTCCCTGCCTGAGATCGGCTATACCGTTGCCATGGAATATCTGTTTTACGCCTCCTACCTGATGTCTACATTGATTGTGCTCCTGGAAACCTGGAGCATTCGCCTGGAAAAAAGGATGGAAGACACCGAGGACAGCAACTTAAAGGATGTCCTGAACAAAAAACGAGAGCGACTGGGAGTGGCGGGAAAAGTTGTTTACCCCATCATCCTGGTAATAGCGCTGGCGTTCATGGTGCTGGTGTACGACAATCAGGTAAACCTGGCCCCGAGCGTTGAACATAAAATTGCTTATGTCGATAATCTCCTTCTGGCTGGCAGTCCGGGAGAAACAACCAGTTCCAGCAGCAGCGCTGAACAGAGCACCAGCGGTGATGTCACCGTACTGACCCTGACGACCTGGCGACCCGAGGACGATGCCAACATTCAAAAACTTGCTGCCGAGTTCCAGGCCTATGCTGCCGACCGTGGATATAACGTCACCCTGGAGCATGAGCCAATTATCGGCATTAATTACGACAGCATCCTGAACACCCAGTTCAACAAAAACACTGCCGCAGACCTGATCTATGTCCGCCCGTTTTCTGTCGATGGCCCGATTGCAAATCACTTACTGCCCTTGACAGCATTCGTCAGCAGCCAGGAGTTTGACGAAAACCGGATTGAACCCTGGCGCAACCAATTGGGTGAAATATATGGCATGCCGTTTGGTGGTGTGATCCAGGGTGTGTATTACAACAAGGACATCTTCGACCGGCTGGGGCTGAAAGAACCACAAACCTGGCAGGAATTCCTCGAAACCGCCCGGGTGTTAAAGGAAGCCGGGGTCATCCCGATAGCAAATACCTTGAAAGACAACCAGGACAGCGAAATGTTCCAGAGCCTGTCCATTAATTACATCCAGGGGCCTGAAGGGCGCAGCCTGCTCTCCAGCGGTGGATTAAACCTGTGCTTTAATGGCGCCCGTGTTACCGGGGCATTTAATGCAATTGCCGATTTACGCGAATTCCTACCTGCGGATGCTGACGAAATGACCTCCGAAACCAGTAAAAGCCTGTTCCTCGACGGGCAGGCCGGTATGTTGTTCGGCGGTTCCTGGGATTTGACCACCTTCCAAAAAGCTAGCTTTAACTGGGGTGTCTTTGCCCCGCCCGCCCCAACCGGTATGGAAACCTTTATCATCCTTAACCCGGATGTGGCCATTGGTGTCAACAAGAATTCTCCGCATCGCGAGGAATCCTTGCTGTTTATAGAGTGGCTGACCTCACAGCAAGCCGTTGATGCAGTTGCCATCTACCTGCCTGGCTTTTACCCGCTCAGGAATCTGTCACCGAGCAATATTGCCCGACAACAGGAGACGGATCCGTTCCTGGGGATCTCAAATAAGTACAGCTCAGATGCACGCTGGGTTTACATTGACATCTCCAGCCAGATTCCCAGGGCCGATGAAATTGTCCGTTATGCCTTGCGCGACATCTTCAGGGGCGAGATCACCGGCCGCCAAGCGGCAGATCGCCTGCAAGCTGGGCTGGCCGAGTGGTATCGGCCCGCCCAGGAATGCCTTCGGTAGCAGTTTACCGCCAATGAAACGGGAGCACGCCCACGGGTGGCCTGCTCCCGTTTCGTTTTTCCTGCAATTGTATTGCAATGAAAACAGCCTCATCATTGGGAACTAATTTGGCCAAAACATCATCCTGTGAATACGATGTTCAAGGAGAATAATGATGAAGACCAAACACTTTGCCCAAGCCCTGTTCCTGACACTCTTCGTATTTGCCAGCCTGTTTGTCGCCAGCCCGACCCTGGCCGCTGGTGTTTGCGGAACTAGCGTGACAGTCACACAAGGCGATACGCTCAACAAGATTGCCGTGCGATGCGACACCACTGTTTCGGCGCTGCGCCGCGCCAACCCGGAGGTTGGCTCGGGTAACCTGATTTACCCTGGCCAGGTGTTGCTGCTGCCTGGCTCATTGATTAAGGGTACCAACGGCTACGATATTTACATCATTGCCCGCGGCGATACGCTGAAGTCCCTGGCTCAGCGCTTTGGGACAACCATGGATGTCTTGATGAGCCTGAACAAGGACATTACCAACGCGAATGTGATTTACGAAGGCCAGCGGCTGACCGTGCCTGCCCCGGGGAATAACAACCCCGTGCCCCAGCCAGCACCCGGCGCCGGGACATACACAGTGCAAAAGGGTGACACGCTGAAAAAGATTTCCTCCTGGACGTTCACCACCCTTGATGCCCTGATAAAGGCCAACCCGCAGATTAAGGACCCGAACAAGATTTATATTGGCCAGGTGAT
>JANJTV010000014.1 GCA_024710905.1 Anaerolineales bacterium
GTGAATAGCCGCCTCGACACCCTGCAGGCCGCCATCCTGTTGCCCAAGCTCGAGATCCTGGCCGAGGAGGTTCAGCTGCGCCAGCAGGTCGCCGCCAACTACGACCGCCTGTTCAAGGAAGCCGGCATCGACACCACGCCCTACATCGAACCGCACAACGTGAGCGCCTGGGCGCAGTACACCGTGCGTGTGGATGACCGCGACGCGGTGCAGGAGAAACTGAAGGCGGCCGGCGTGCCGACGGCGGTGCATTACCCGATTCCGCTGAACAAGCAGCCGGCGGTGGCGGATGCGGATGCGAAGTTGCCGCATGGGGATGCCGCGGCAGCAAGGGTGATGAGCGTACCGATGCATCCCTACATGACCGCCGAGCAGCAGGGGCTGGTGGTCGACGCACTCAAGCAAGCGAACGTGGCCGGCTGAGGAGCATCGTCTTGGCCAACTGGCTGCAACGCTTCAAGCCGAAGAGCGCGTTCGCCCGCGGGGTGGGCGTGCTTGTTGGCGGTACGGCGGGCGCACAGGCGCTGATGGTGCTCGCTGCGCCGTTGCTTACCCGTCTCTATAGCCCGGATGACTTTGGCTTGCTCGCTGTTTATAGCGGCTTGCTGGCGATCTGCACAGTCATCGCTGGTTTGCGCTATGAATTGGCAATTCCATTGCCGAAAAGCAACGCTGAAGCAGCGAATGTGGTTGTCTTGAGCTTGGTCGCGGTTGCCTTAACGTCTACCGTAGTCGCACTTGCGGCCTGGGTTTGGGGTAGTGAGATTGCTGCTACGCTAGAGGTGCCAAAACTGGCCGAATACTTCTGGCTTCTTCCTCTTGGGGTGTTGCTGATCGGGACGTATCAGGTCTTCAACTACTGGGCGATACGGACCAAAGAGTTCAAAGCCATCGCTCAGACACGGATCACGCAAACACTCGGTACTCTGGCAGTTCAGTTGCTCGGCTACAAGGCGGGCGGATTCTCGCTCCTGCTTGGGCAAGCAGGGGGGCAGAGTATTGGAAGCTATCGCCTCGCACGCTCGGCCTTCACTCATCCAGATTTTAAGCGGTGGAGTTGGGACGGCGTTCTCAGTGCAGCCAAGAGCTATCGTCGATTTCCGATTTTCTCGACCTGGGGGGCATTGTTCAACGTCGCTGGACGACAATTGCCACCCTTGATGTTTGCTGCGTTCTTCGGCGGTAGTGCTGCCGGTCTATATGCATTGGCACACCGTGTACTCGCGATGCCCATGACGATCATAGGGAACGCGGTAGGTAATGTCTTTTTCTCGAACGCGGCCGAGGCGAATAGAGAAGGTCGACTCGGGTCACTGGTGACTAGTGTCCACGAGAAATTGTCGCAGATCGCCATGCCTGCTGCGGTCGTGCTCGTTGTGGCAGGTCCGGAACTTTTCAGTTTCGTTTTCGGCCCCGTATGGGAGGAAGCTGGGATCTTTGCTCGCTGGATGGCTCCTTGGTTGTACATGGTGTTTATCACTTCCCCCTTGAGTACGCTTTTCTCGGTGCTGCATATGGAGCGCCAGGGCATGCTTTTCCAGGCCGGACTTTTCGTTGCCCGCGTCATTGCGATCTGCATCGGCGCATGGATGAACAGTATGTTTCTATCCGTGCTTCTGTTCTCGCTCGTGAGCACAATCTTTTGGGGTGGTTTCCTTGCCTGGGTGAGCTACGCCACCGGAGGTAAATTGCGCGACATGGCTTTGCCGTCGCTAATTTCGCTAGCGATCTCTTCGGTATGCATTCTGCCTGTCGTGATCCACTCGGTTGCGCAATCTGGAGCCTTCGGTGGAGTCGTTGCGACGTTGTTAACCGCAACCTTTTTTTTCATCTATTACACCTGGCTTGCTAGGCGACTATTTAACTAAATGAATACAGAAATTCATCTGATCTCTGAAAAGTGGGAGAGTCGGAGTTTATCCAGCAGTCAGGGTTGTTTCTCGCGTTCAAAGCCTGTTCAAAGTGGTGAGGTGCCACCATTCTTCAGGACGATTGACGATGTTGCAGATTACTCCAAAGAGCTTCTTGGATTCTTTGCCTATATTATTTACGGGCAGGGGTACTTGTGTGCGTCTGTGGATCTCGTTCGTTCAGTCCCGCTTTTTTACGGATGTTCAGAGAGTCGGTTCTTCATTTCTGACAGTGCAGAATGGGTTCGTGGGAGGTTGGGGGAGACCGAATATGACCCCCTTGCGAAAGACTATTTCCAGTTAGCTGGTTACGTTCCGGGAGGAGCTACTCTTTTCAAAGGCGTAAGACAGCTTCAAGCGGGAGAATGCCTGCGCGTTCAGCCATCTGAAGGTGGATTCGACGTCAGCTTGAAGCGCTATTTCAGATTCCAACATGTGAAGCCTGAATCTTTTGATCTACAAGAAAAAAACAAGCAACTTGTCGATATCGCAGATCGAGTAGTCGATAGGCTGATTGCTTATGTTGGGGCCCGTCAGTTGCTTTTACCCCTGAGTGGTGGGTATGACTCAAGGCTGCTTGCGGCCCTTTTGAGAAAGAGAGGTTTCAAAAACGTACTTTGCTTCTCTTATGGCGTGCGGGGCAACAAAGAGGCGAATGTAAGTCGCGCAATTGCAGCCTCTCTCGGCTTTGAGTGGCGTTTCGTTGAGTACAGCAACGAAGAGTGGGGTCGTGAGTGGCGTAGCATTGAAGCCGCTGCATATCGCGACTTCGCTTCTAATCATTGTAGTTTGCCTCATGTTCAGGATTGGCTTGCCATCCGGAAAATGATTGAGACTGGTCAGGTCCGATCTGATGCAGTTGCGGTGCCCGGGCACTGTTGTGTCACCAGCTTTATTCCAGACGAGGTTCAGGGCCAAGTCAAAGATTATCGCGATTTTGTGTTGGATAGCATTTTCAAGCGACATTTTTCTTGCCGCCCTATCCGTCTTAGTGCGGTTGCAGATCGACGAAATGTAGACGCAGTCATATCTAGCATTATTGACCTAGATAACCTCAATGATGCTGATGCTGCGGCGTCTGCGATCATGGAGTTTAATTGGGCTGAGCGGCAATCGAAGTACATCGCTAACTCGGTCCGAGTGTATGAACAGTTCGGCTTGGATTGGTGGATGCCATTGTGGGATCTTGAGTTCGTTGATTTCTGGCGATCTGTGCCAATCCAGTTAAGAGTCGATAGAAGGTTTTATCGGGATTTTGTCGACAAGATTTATTCGTGCTCGGTAGTTCTGAGCGGTAACTCTGTCCCGGTTGAGATAATGAAAAGAGATCGAGCGCGTCCTGGCTCGCCAAGAGCTCTCTTGGGGCGCTTTATGAGAAACTTTTTTCAGGTGGCTGTGAGACGGCGCACCTTGAATCAGTACTCAAATCATCAGTTGGCATTTGGTGGGCTGGTTTCAGATGGAGAATTGAGTAGTTACGTTGACTCCGGGTACAACATTATCGGTATTTATTCGGAGCTCTTCATTAGAAAGAAGTGGGGTTAGCCCCTGATCTCATCGATATTATTCTGGATCAGTCGAGACGTGTTGATGGTGTTGCGAGGTAGAGGCCTTTTGTAGCATTTATTCTATATATGGCGAATAGGTGAATGAAATTTTCTTTGCAGGATGCTCAATTCGTCTTGGTGCTGGCTGTGCCGATCTTTTTATTGATCCAGTTGTTCGAGCGGCTGCTCCTCTTTACGCAGGTCGTTTCTCCTGCATATTTGGTACTGTTGCCGGCGCTTTTTTCTATTCTGGCGCTTCATAAGCTTTCGACTGCTAAGGGTATTAGGCTGCCGGAGGCAGGGCAGGTTGCCTTCGCGTTGCTTTGTGCTGCACTTATTGTGATCTTGATGCTCCAAAGGCTTTTACTGCCTGAGCGTTTCGATATTTTTGGACGGTCGTCGGTTGGGTTTTCAGCCTATGTTGGTACTTATGCACTGACTTGGGGGCTCATAGGATTATTTGTCGGGAATGTCAACGTTCAGAGTGGCGATTCGAGATTTTTCTAGGCTTAGATGACTGCATGTGTAGTAATTCTTAGTCTTTTGCTGGAAATTTATTTTCTCTTGGGTGTTATGCAAGCAACTTTGAGGCGAGTGCTGCTTTTTTGATTAATGGCCATGAGTGTAGTCGGTTTGTGAGGTTATGCGGTTTGTGTTGGGTGGTTGGTGCTATTCGAAGTTTTTTAGATTGCTGCCTTTTTTAGTTTTAGCTTAATAGAAGTGTGAGGAATTTTAAATGCTAGATTGGATTCAAAGTTTAATTTGCGGCAAGTTGAAGATCGGTCTGTGATCGAAAGAAATCAGATAGTCGAAAATGGAGTGAAGGTTTTCAAGGTCCCCGCATCGCATCGATTTAAGGAGGTAAGATGGCTGCGGCTCTGTATTGTATGCTGAGATGGGAGTGCTCTGTAGTTATAAGTCGACTTCATCAAATGGTCGGCTTCTTGCAGATGTTCGCTCGCCTCCAAGAATTTGAAAGAGCCTCTCATGCGTGAATTTGTTGCGGTTGCGGCGTATGCGGCACTGTTTCTTCTTTATATTTTTATCTTTCGTGGAACTGTTTTTGAAGTCTCGCCGCGTCGAGGAAGATATGGTGGGCTTTTTGTTTTAAGAGAGTCTTTCTTACTGATTCTGCTTGGCGCTCTGCTGCTGGAAGTTTATGGGCTAGATGATTTTAAGATGGTGTATGTCACAGAGTACTCTGTGCATGAGACTACTTTCTTTGTCTTTTTTGCAGTTGCAATGCTTTTTTGTTCAATGTCGCTTTTCTCGAAAACGATATTTAGATCTTATCTCACTTGGAAGGCCAGCATCCCGTGGGTAGATGAAGCTCAGAATGATCACAGCGCATATTTCGTTCGTGCAGTTGCTTTGGTCTTGGTAACGCTAGTTGGCTATGGACTTTCTCGGGGGATGAGTCATGCTTTTTTTGAAGCGATTTTTTCTGGCGAAAGCCTGATTCGCGTCCGCTTGGCGAATAGATATGAGTCTTCGGTTCCTTCTCATGTAATAGCGTATCTTCGGTACTCCTTTTTACTGCTTGCGATCTTGTCTGGATTGCTTGGGGCACGCGGATTGCACCCGCTGGAGCGGTATGCTTATCTAGGATTGTCCATCTATGCCGCGACGTTGCTTGGTGACAAGGCGCCGCTGGCGCAAGTTTTGTTGCTCTATTTTATCGGGATGGTTATTGCAAACAGATATTCTGCGGCGAAAGTGTTTCTCGCATCTGGATTTTTTGTTTTGTTTTTATTGTCAGTTATATATTTTTCTATCACTGTTCAATACCCGGATATGACGAGCGATGAGTTCATGCTCTACCTGTCGGCGCGGCTAGGTGTAGGTCAGATTCAAGGGGTTTATGAACAATTTGCTCTGCAGTTGCGAGATTGGAAGTACATACTAATTGAGGTGCCTTTTTCGGGTTTTTTTTCTGAACCGCCCGACTTTTCGAAGGATCTAATGCTTGCGACTCTTGGGTATTACTCCCATGCAAATGATGTTGGAGTTATGAATTCATTTTTTATTGGTGAGGCCTTGGCTATTGGTGGTTATCCTCTAGCGGTAATCTCTCCAGTATTGATTGGTCTTAATTTTTGTTTAATCTGCGCTGTCGTGGTGGTGGTAATTGTGCGTTTTTTTCGGGTATCTCCGGAGCTTGCCAAGACCATCGCTCCATTGTTCACGTCTGGTATATTAATGTTTACTGGTGATTTAAATGGTCTCTTGATGCTCAAAAAATTGTTTGTCGTTTTAATCTACTTTGCACTCGTCTACTGTGTCTTTGAGTTCTTGCGTAGCTTATGGTTTGGTTTTTTGGCTAGGCGGTGATCGCTTTTTAATTTTTGAATGGCAACTTCGACTTCTACTGGGTATGAAAATAATCCACGTCTATAAAACTGACTGCTTTCAGGCGTCTCGCGTTCTATTGCAAACTAGTTGGGTGGCAGTTGACACCATTTTTTTGCACCGTTGCTTGCGGGAGGGGGAGGTTGAGGTGGGTGAGGGAAGGCGGGTTACGAGTAAGCGGTTAGGCTTCTCGGCGCTTGCTCGATTAGCTTTCGAGCTCAGGGGCCAAGATGTAAGATGGGTTTTTCATGCGCAGTCTAGTCTTTTTTATTTATATGCTTTGTTTCTTTTTTCGTTTTTTGATCGCGGTATCGCGAGTTTGATAGCTTATGACATTCACGATTTAAATGAGAGGCCAGCTGCGGGGGGGGCGTCCTCTATACGTTCCTTTGTGCGCTATTGGATATTGGCTGCGGCGGAGTGGGGTGTCGCCAGAATGAAGCGGGTTCGAACGGTTACCGTATCAAATGGGCTTGCGAGAGTTTTTTCTGGTAGGACGGGCGGGCGCGTTCCAGTGGTGGTGCGGAGTGCTCCATTGCCAACTCTGGCTGAAACCGAATTGCGAGGGGCACTGCGCTTTGAAAAAGCGCTTCTGTTTTTCGGTACTCCCCAGCGAGTTCCGTTTGAACTGGTTAGTAGCATAGCAAAAGCTGGTTATGAACTGCATTTGTACGGGCGAGGTATTGACAGTCGGCTCGTTGATTTGAGTTTGCCGGAGTCATTGCGTTCTTCGGTAAAGTTGTTTGGCCCCTATAGGCCCACTGATTTAGATTTCATTGGAAAGTACAAATTTGTGGTGCTCTACAAGCCTGATATTGTTTTAGACAACTTTCGCTACTCTCTGCCAAACAAGTTTTTTCAAGGCTTAGCCTACGGGACTGGGTTTGTTGTTTCTGAGAATTTTGAAGAGATACGAGAGATTATCGAAGAGATACCCGGGCTTGGTGTCGTCGTGAGGCGGGGTGAAGAAAGTCGTCTGGGCGAGTTGTTGCAGGCTGGAGAACGAGGCGAGCTTTTTTATAGTCGAGTGCACTCGTTAGCACAGGACCTTAGTGTGCGGGCACGCCGGGCATATGAAGAGGTTATTGAGTTGCCGAGGCTGTAGTGTTGCGTGTTTAAAGTGGCTTTATAATTTACGTTGTTATCTAGATGGTTTAGATGTTTTGTGACGGGAGTTGGTATGGATAGAATTTTGACGATCGTGGGTGCTCGCCCTCAGTTTATAAAAGCCGCAGCTGTGTCACGTGTCATCTCAGGTACGGCTGGGTGCGTAGAAGTTCTTGTACATACCGGGCAGCATTTCGACAGCAATATGTCGGATGTTTTTTTTGAAGAGTTAGGAATTCCTGAGCCCCAATATAATCTGGGTATTGGAGGCGGCCGACATGGGCAGATGACGGGGCGGCAACTCGAGGCGATTGAGGAGGTGCTGCTTCAGGAGAAACCCGACTGGGTCTTGGTTTACGGTGATACGAATTCCACTTTGGCAGGTGCCCTTGCAGCAGCAAAGTTGCACATTCCGGTCGCTCACGTCGAGGCTGGGTTGCGCAGTTTCAATAGGAAAATGCCGGAAGAGATCAATAGGGTGTTGACCGACCATGCCTCGAACTTGCTTTTCACGCCAACCGAGTCTGCGCAGGAGAATCTCGCTCGCGAAGGTATTGAGAGCGATAAGGTGATCCCGGTCGGGGATGTCATGTACGACGTCGCTCTTTATTATCGCGATAAGGCGTTGATGCCCAAGGGGCTCGTCGAGAATGACTGGGTTGCTCAGCCGTTCGTGCTCGCAACAGTACATCGGGCAGAAAATACGGATGATGAAGGTCGGTTGATGCAAATATTGGAGGGGCTTGGGGGTTGCGGGCTGCCGGTCATCCTTCCTTTGCATCCGAGAACGCGGGGTAGCATTCAGGCGCGCGGCTTAGGTATTCCGGAAAACATTCTAATAATTGACCCGGTTGGCTATCTTGAGATGATTTGGCTTGAAGTGAATTCAAGCGTGATAGCGACGGATTCGGGCGGCGTTCAAAAGGAGGCGTTCTTTTCTGGTACGCCTTGTGTGACGCTGCGCGACGAAACGGAGTGGGTTGAGTTGGTGCACTTGGGCGTCAATGTGCTTGTAGGGGCGGACGCTGGAAAGATCAGTGCTGCCATAAAGTCGAGCAAGAAATTCGACGGAGTCGAGTCGCCCTATGGTGACGGGCATGCAGCGGAGAAGATTGTCCGTGCATTGGTTGCGTCGCGAGGGTCGTAATACTCGGATGGATGCAGGTCTGAGGATTGTGGGTGTCGGTCGAACGGTGTGATTATCGCGTACTGCTTCAGGTTTGAAGCGTAATCGGTATTGATTGAAGAATTGGACGGATGCTGGATGGTTCATAAATCGCAAGTGCTGGTTTTTAATCGGACCTTTCTGCCTGGATTCAAGGCCGGCGGCCCGATCCGTTCGATCTCGAACTTGATCCGCCGGCTGGAAGATCGTTTTGATTTCGCAGTGGTTACGCGCGACCGCGACATGGGCGACACGGTGCCGTATCCCGGGATGAAGATCGGCGACTGGAATTGGGTCGAGGGCTGCAAGGTGTTCTACCTCGCCGAGGAAGACGTCTCTGGTGCGGTGGTTCGCAAGGTGGTGCGCGATTCGGGTGCGGACCTGATTTATCTGAACAGTTTTTTCGACGCCATCTTTACCCAGCGCGTGATGTGGGCGCGGCGCTTCGGCCGCCTGGGTGGCGCCGCGGTGTGCGTTGCCCCGCGCGGGGAGTTTTCGGAAGGGGCGATGGCGCAGAAGCGCCCGAAGAAGAAGGTCTTCATCACCCTGGCCGGCTTGATCGGCTTGTACAAGGGCGTGCATTGGCATGCTTCGAGCGAGCTGGAGGCTGCCGACATCCAGCGCGAGCTGCCCTGGGTGAAACGCGACGAGATCTCCATCGCCCTCAACCTGGCGCCGCCGCGGGATGCGGGGCATGTGCAGGCCGCGCGCAAGGCGCCGGATACCCATGAGCTGGTGATCGCCTTTCTGTCGCGGATCGTGCCGAAGAAGAACCTGAGCTTCGCGCTCGAGGCGCTGGCACAGGTGAAGGCGCCGGTGCGCTTTCTGGTGTTCGGTACGCGCGAGGACGATGCCTACTGGAAGGTGTGCGCCGACCTGATCGAGCGCCTGCCGCCCAACGTGCGGGTGGAGTACCGCGGCTTCGTGCATCCGGACGATGTGCCGGCGGGGCTGGCCGAAGCCGATCTGTTCTTCTTCCCGACCCTGGGGGAGAACTACGGCCACGTGATTCACGAGGCGCTGTGCGCCGGGCTTCCGGTGCTGCTGAGCGACCAGACGCCCTGGGAGAAGGTGGTGGATAAGCAGGTGGGCTGGATTCACCCGCTCGGCGACCCGGCACCGTATGCGCGCTCGATCGACACGTATTGGGCGATGAGCGTAGAAGCGCGCGCGGCGATGGCGCAGCGGGCCATTGCCTACGGCGACGAGGTGGCGCGCAACGATTCGGCGGTGCAGGACCACATTCGCATGTTCGATCGCTTGACGCGCGGGCATGCAGGTGCCGGCAACGTAGGCGCTTGAAGATTCGGTTTTTTGTTTCGGGCCCGATCGGGCGAGGTAGAAGATGAAATTGTCAATTTTCGGGACGGGCTATGTCGGCCTGGTCACAGGGGCCTGCCTGGCCGAGGTCGGCCACAACGTGGTGTGCATCGACATCGACCAGGGCAAGATCGACCGCCTCAACCAGGGGCAACTGCCGATCTGGGAGCCGGGGCTGGATGCGATCGTGGCGCGCAACGTGGGCGAGGGCCGGCTGCGCTTTACCACCGACGTGGCGCTGGCGGTGGCGCATGCCGAGATCCAGTTCATCGCCGTGGGCACCCCGCCCGACGAGGACGGCTCGGCCGACCTGCAGTATGTGCTGGCGGTGGCCGAGAGCGTGGCGCGCAACATGGCGGGCTACAAGGTGATCGTGAACAAGTCGACCGTGCCGGTGGGCACCGCCGACAGGGTGCGCGAGCGGGTGGCGGCGGTGCTGGCCGAGCGCGCTGTCGAGCTGCCCTACGATGTGGTGTCGAACCCGGAATTCCTCAAGGAAGGGGCGGCCGTGGGCGACTTCCTCAAGCCCGACCGCATCATCGTCGGCACCGAGTCGGACAAGGCGCGCCGCCTGATGCACGACCTGTACGAGCCCTTCAACCGCAACCATGAGCGCACCATGTTCATGGACGTGCGCAGCGCCGAGCTGACCAAGTACGCGGCCAACGCGATGCTGGCGACCAAGATCAGCTTCATGAACGAGCTGGCCAACATGGCCGAGATCCTGGGCGCGGACATCGAGGAGGTGCGCAAGGGCATCGGCGCGGACCCGCGCATCGGCTACCACTTCATCTATCCGGGCTGCGGGTACGGCGGTAGCTGCTTCCCGAAGGACGTCCAGGCGCTCGGCCGCACGGCCGACCAGATCGGCTACGAGGCGCCGCTGCTGAAGGCGGTGGAGGCGGTGAACAACCGCCAGAAGGGGGTGCTGTTCGCCAAGCTGGCGCGCCACTTCGGCGGTGCGGACAAGCTGGCGGGCAAGACAGTGGCGGTGTGGGGCCTGGCCTTCAAGCCCAACACCGACGACATGCGCGAGGCGCCCAGCCGCACGCTGATCGAGGCCCTGTGGGCGGCTGGTGCGCGCGTGCAGGCCTTCGACCCGGTGGCGATGGACGAGACCCGCCGCATCTACGGCGAGCGCGACGACTTCACCCTGGCTGCGAACAAGTACGCCGCGCTGGAGGGCGCCGACGCGCTGGCGATCTGCACCGAATGGCAGCAGTTCCGCGCGCCGGATTTCGACGAGATGCAGAGCCGCTTGACCGCGCGTGTGATCGTGGATGGCCGCAACCTGTTCCACCCCGATCGCCTGCGTGCGGACGGCTGGTCGTATTACAGCGTCGGTCGCGCCTGAGCACCGTAATCGAGAGGAAATGACCGTGTTCCTGAACAAGACCCTGCTGATCACCGGTGGCACCGGTTCGTTCGGCAATGCCGTGCTGAAGCGCTTCCTGGATTCGGCCATCGGCGAGATCCGCATCTTCAGCCGCGACGAGAAAAAGCAGGACGACATGCGCAAGCGCTACAACAGCGCCAAGCTCAAGTTCTACATCGGCGACGTGCGCGACCAGCGCAGCGTGGAGCAGGCGGTGCGTGGGGTGGATTTCGTCTTCCACGCCGCGGCGCTCAAGCAGGTGCCGTCGTGCGAGTTCTACCCGATGCAGGCGGTGCGCACCAACGTGCTGGGCACCGAGAACGTGCTCGAGGCGGCGATTGCCGCGGGGGTCAAGCGGGTGGTGGTGCTGAGCACCGACAAGGCGGTGTACCCGATCAACGCCATGGGCATCTCCAAGGCGATGATGGAAAAGGTGATGGTGGCCACCAGCCGCAACCTGGAAGGCACCGGCACGGTGATCTGCGGCACGCGCTACGGCAACGTGATGGCCTCGCGCGGCTCGGTGATTCCGCTGTTCGTCGAGCAGGTGCTGGCGGGCAAGCCGATCACCATCACCGACCCGAGCATGACGCGCTTCATGATGACGCTGGCCGACGCGGTGGATCTGGTGCTGTACGCCTTCACCCACGGCAACAATGGCGACATCTTCGTGCAGAAGGCGCCGGCGGCGACCATCGAGACGCTGGCACGCGCGGTGACCGGGCTGATGGGCAAGCCCGAGCACGCGGTGAACATCATCGGCACCCGCCACGGCGAGAAGCTCTACGAGGCGCTGCTGAGCCGCGAAGAGCGCGCCTGCGCCGAGGACATGGGCGACTACTTCCGCGTGCCGGCCGATGGCCGCGACCTCAACTACGGCAAGTTCGTGGACCAGGGCGAGGCCAAGCTCACGCAGACCACGCACGGCGAGGACTACAACTCGCACAACACCACGCGGCTGGATGTGGACGGCATGACGCAGCTGCTGCTGAAGCTCGAAGGCATGCAGCGCATCGCCCGCGGCGAAACGACCACCGTCGAGGAGTGCTGAGGCGATGAAGGTCCTGATCACCGGCGCCGGCGGCTTTGTCGGCAAGAATCTGCAGCAGCACCTGGCCGAGCGCAAGGACGTGGAGGTGGTGTGCTTCACCCGCGCCAACACCGCGGCCGAGCTGCCGCGCCTGCTCGAAGGGGTGGCGTTCGTCTTCCACCTGGCCGGGGTGAACCGGCCGCAAGACCCGCAGGAGTTCGTCACCGGCAACGCCGACCTGACCGCCGCGCTGGTGCAGGCGGTGGAAGGCGAGATGCGCGCAAGCGGGCGCAAGATCGCCATCGTGTGCAGCTCGTCCACCCAGGCGGCCCGCGACAACCCTTACGGCGCCAGCAAACGCGCGGCCGAGGATGTGCTGCGCGCTTTTGCGGCGCGCACCGGCGCGGCAGCGCACGTCTTCCGCCTGCCCAACGTGTTCGGCAAGTGGTGCCGGCCGAACTACAACTCGGCGGTGGCCACCTTCTGCCACAACATCGCCCGTGGGCTGCCGATCCAGATCAACGACCCGGCCGCGCCGGTGACGCTGGTGTATGTGGACGACGTGGTCGAGCGCTTCATCCAGCTCATGGACGGTGCCGACGCGGCGGCGGATGCCGAGGGCTTCGCCACCGTGACGCCGCAGTACACCACCACGGTGGGCGAGATCGCCGGGCTGATCGAGACCTTCCGCGCCAGCCGCGACACGCTGGTGACCGAGCGCGTGGGCACCGGCCTGGTCCGCGCGCTGTATTCCACCTACGTGAGCTACCTGCCGCCCGAGCTCTTCGCCTACCCCGTGCCGATGCACGGCGACGCTCGCGGGGTGTTCGTGGAGATGCTGAAGACACCCGACTGCGGACAGTTCTCCTTCTTCACCGCGCACCCGGGCATCACCCGCGGCGGGCATTACCACCACACCAAGACCGAGAAGTTCCTGGTGATCAAGGGCGAGGCTCGCTTCAAGTTCCGCCAGATGCAGACGGGCGAGGAGCACGAGCTGGTGACCAGTGGTGCGAAGGCCGAGATCGTGGAGACGGTGCCGGGATGGACGCACGACATCACCAACATCGGCAACGACGAGATGGTGGTGATGCTGTGGGCGAACGAGGTGTTCGACCGGGCGAAGCCGGATACGTATCCTTGCGTGCTGTGAGTCGGTGACGCAAGAGGATTGAGATGCTGAAATCGCTACACCTGTCGGGTGTTGGGCCCGCCCGTGAGTTTGGACCGGTGGAGTTCGCGCCCCGGCTCAACTTCATTACCGGCGACAACGGCCTGGGCAAGAGTTTCGTGCTCGATGCCGCATGGTGGGTGCTTACTCGCACCTGGGCACGCGGCTCAGAGGCGGTGCCGCAACGAGATGCAAAGCGCGCGAGCATTGCGTATGCCTACACAAAATCGACTAGGGGGGATTTCGTAGAGCAAAGCGTCTATAGCAGGCTCGATCAGGCATGGCCGGTCAAACAGGGCCGACCACCGATTCCGGGGGCGGTAATTTATGCCGGTGTCGACGGCAGCTTCTCGGCGTGGGACCCGGCGCGGAACTACTGGAGTGACAAAGAGGCGCTCGCGAGCGAACGGCTCAGAGCGTTCAATTTCACGCCGGGGCAGGTCTGGACGGGGCTGCAAGGCCCCAGCGGAATTACTCACTGCAATGGGCTCATACAGGACTGGGTGCTCTGGCAGAAAAGCGGTGATCCGGCTTTTGACGACTTGGTCAAGGTTTTGGATGCTTTATCCCCATCCATTAACGAGAAGCTGGCGCCGGGCAAGCCGGTGAGGATCGGGCTGGATGTGACGGATTACCCATCGTTGCGCATGCCTTACGGGCAGGACGTGGCGCTGATTCACGCCTCGGCCGGCATGCGTAGAATTGCAGCGTTGGCCTATCTGCTGGTATGGACCTGGCGCGAACATCGGCTCGCTTGCGAGCAGACCGGACGCAAGCCGGCAAAGGAAATCATCTTTCTGATCGACGAGATCGAGTGCCACCTGCATCCACAGTGGCAGCGCCGCATCGTTCCTGCTTTGCTGCATGTCATGAAAGCGCTGACCGGGAAGAATGTGCCTGTGCAAGTCCTCGTGGCGACGCATTCGCCACTCGTACTGGCCTCGGCCGAGCCGTCGTTCGACCCCTCGCAGGATGCGGTCTTTACGATCGGGCTGCGCGAAGGGCAGGCGGTGATCGCGCGGGACTCCTGGGCAAAGCAAGGTGACGTGGTGAATTGGCTGGTGTCCGATGCGTTCGGTTTGCAGCAGGCGCGCTCGGTAGAGGCCGAAGAGGCGATAGAGGCGGCAGAAGCATGGATGCGAGGCGAGCGCGATGCGCTTCCGGCGCACCTGGCCAACGAACGGGCCATCCATCGAGCGCTAGAGCATGTGCTGCCAGGGGGGGATCATTTCTGGCCGCGATGGATCGTTTGGGTCGAGAGCCGGAAGACGGTGCAGCGAGGAGGGGGTTCGTGATTCCGGTTGCCAACCCCATCACCGAACCCGCGGATTTTGATCAAAGGTGCCGGAAGAGAGGTCTGCAATGGCTGAATCGGAACCCGGACACCAAGCGCCCCGCCGATTATTGGTCCGAATTCCGCGCTGAGCTCGCTGTGGGGTTTCAAGACCGCTGCGGCTTCGGTGCGATGTGGATTTCAAGCGGAACGGTCGACCACTTCGTGAGTTGCAGCGAGAACAGGTTGAAGGCATATGAATGGTCCAACTATCGGTATCTCGACGGGTGGATCAACAGTTCGAAGAGCAAGAAGCGGTCACAGGATCTGCTCGACCCTTTCGAGGTGGGTGAGGGGTGGTTCGAGATCGAGTTGCCCTCGTTACAACTCAAGCTGACAGATGCCGTGCCGCCCGAGTATCGGAGACGGGCCGACTACACCTTGCGCAACCTCCCCATTCGGGATGACGAGCGACTGATCCGGCAGCGCCGCGCGTGGTATGAACTTTACGAACAGGGAAAGTTAACCCTCGACGGACTGCGCGAAAAGGCGCCACTGATTGCGGCGGCCGTTGAAAAGCATACGGCTGGCAAGGCGTGATTCCTTGTTGAAAATTCTGGAAATATGAAAAAACTCAAAGTCATGTCCGTGGTCGGCACCCGGCCCGAGATCATCCGCCTGTCGCGCGTGCTGGCCGCGCTCGACGAGCATTGCGAGCACGTGCTGGTGCATACCGGCCAGAACTACGACTACGAACTCAACCAGGTCTTCTTCGATGACTTGGGCGTGCGCAAGCCGGATTACTTTCTGAACAGTGCCGAGGGCAGCACCGGCGCCGCGCACACCATCGGCAACCTGATCATCGCGGTCGACCGCGTGCTGGGCGAGGTGCAGCCCGAGGCGATGCTGGTGCTGGGCGACACCAATAGTTGCCTGTCGGTGATCCCGGCCAAGCGCCGCAAGATCCCGATCTTCCACATGGAGGCGGGCAACCGCTGCTTCGACCAGCGCGTGCCGGAAGAGACCAACCGCCGCATCGTCGACCACACGGCCGACATCAACCTCACCTACAGCACCATCGCGCGCGACTACCTGCTGCGCGAGGGCCTGCCGCCCGACCAGGTGATCAAGACCGGCAGCCCGATGTTCGAGGTGCTCACGCACTACCGCCCGCGCATCGAGGCTTCCGACGTGCTGCAGCGTTTGTCCCTGGAGGTCGGGCGCTACTTCGTGGTGAGTGCGCACCGGGAAGAGAACATCGAATCCGAGAAGTCCTTCACCAAGCTGGTGGCGGTGCTCAACGCGGTGGCGGAAGACCACGGCCTGCCGGTGATCGTGTCGACCCATCCGCGCACGCAGAAGCGGGTGGATGCGACCGGGGTCAAGTTCCACCCGATGGTGCGACTGCTGAAGCCGCTGGGCTTTCACGACTACGTGAAGCTGCAGCTTTCGGCCAAGGCGGTGCTGTCGGATAGCGGCACGATCAACGAGGAGTCGTCGATCCTCAACTTCCCGGCGCTGAACCTGCGCGAGGCGCACGAGCGCCCGGAGGGGATGGAAGAGGCGGCGGTGATGATGGTGGGACTGGAGGTGGACCGCGTGCGCCAGGGGCTGGCGATTCTCGAGTCGCAACTGCGCGGCGAAGAACGCAGCCTGCGCCAGGTGGCCGACTACAGCATGCCGAACGTGTCGGACAAGGTGGTGCGCATCATCCACAGCTACACGGATTACGTGAAGCGGGTGGTGTGGAAGGAATATTGAGGCGATGCGGATTGCTCTGATTGCCGACACCTTCCCGCCGCTGCGCACCTCTGGCGCGGTGCAGTTGCGTGACCTGGCGCGCGAGTTCGTGCGCCAGGGACATGAGCTGACCGTGCTGCTGCCGTCGTCCGAGATCGCCGGCCAGTGGGCGATGGAGGACTTCGACGGCGCGCGCGTGATCCGGCTGAAGGCGCCGAGGACCAAGGACATCGGCTATGTGCGGCGCACGATCGGCGAGTTTGTGATGCCGTTCGCGATGCTGCACAACCTGCGGCGCAGCCCGCTGGCCGGGGAGAAGTGGGACGGCGTGGTGTGGTATGCGCCGACGATCTTCCTGGGGCCGATCGCGAGCGCGCTGAAGAAGGCAAGCGGCTGCCGCGGCTACCTGATCATCCGCGACATCTTTCCCGAGTGGGCGGTCGACATGGGGCTGATGGGGCGCGGGCTGCCGTATCGCTTCTTCGATGCGGTGGCGCGCTACCAGTATTCGGTGGCCGATGTGATCGGGGTGCAGACGCCGGGTAACAAGGGCTACTTCGCGGAGTGGACCCAGCGCCCGGGTCGTCGGCTGGAGGTGCTGCAGAACTGGCTGGGCGCGCCGGCCGATGCGCCGAGCACGATCGTGGTGGGCGAGACGGCGCTGGCCGGGCGCAAGGTGTTCGTGTACGCGGGCAACATGGGCGTGGCGCAGGGCATGGGCATCCTGCTCGACCTGGCCGAGCGCCTGCGCGGGCGGGAGGAT
>JANJTV010000020.1 GCA_024710905.1 Anaerolineales bacterium
AGCAGGCGTGAGATCACGATTTCGCGCACGTACTGCGAGAGCGTGATGTCGACGTGGGCCGCCAGCGCTTCCAGGTCGTTACGTAATCTGGACGGAACCCAGACCTTGATGGGCGCGACGTTCTTGCCGAACTCGGGCACCGACCAAATCGACGACAAGGCGAAGCGGCTTGCCGAAATGATGGACGGCAAGCTGCTGCTGATTACCAGTGCTGAGGGCCTCGCCGCGCCGAACGTGGTCTAGCGCTATAAGTCGCTCGCCGAAATTCCATTGAGTGGGGCTTCAAGGTGCTCAAGCCCGAAATCGACATCGGCCCACTGTGTCACCGCCTGCTTGAGTGAACTCTCGAACAACTGCAGCGTATCCAGCATCACCGCATCCGCCTGAACTGCGGCGAGAAAATGCAGGGTGTATCGACGTTCAGAACGGCACAGAACGAGGGGCTTCTTGCGCTGGGGGTAGGAAAGTCAGCGACGCCAGAGTGGTTGGCGCAGCTGTAGTGGCATTCTTGAAGGTGCGCTTTATGAGAAAAAATTCTTTCGAACTCAACTGTCGAGCTCGAGCGGTCTGCGTATCCAAACTGGTGATACGGGCCTGTCACATGGTGTGGATTGTGCAATCCAGAGCGTCTCCGTGGAGGTTTTCGACTTTTCCACTTTATACGTGGGGAAAACACGCGTTTAACGCGCGGACATCTCGCCGCGTCCGGGGCACGATGTACCGACGGGCCGAGTATTGAAGGAGGTGAACATGGTGACCACGCGTTGGCACCCCGTGTCGCGCCTTCGATGCTTTGGCAGGATCGGCATATTGTTATCAGGTACTAAATGGGGCTTTGGATGAGGCAGGTGATTTGTTCATTCTCGCAGAGGCGGGTCGTAACGATTCGTCAAATTGACGACGGGACGATTGCAGGTCAATTTAGTCTGGTTGATTGGCAGCAACTAGATGCCATCGCGGCGGGGGTGGAGCAACTGCTGCGTGACCTCGGCCTAGTTGACGATGGATGTGTTGAGGTGGGACAAGTGCTCAGGGGCGTGCCGGGCACCAGTGCCATGGTCCCGTCTGTCGTAATCTGGGGGGACGCGGCAATCTCGGGGGAGACGTCTCTCATGATCGATTCGGCGCTCGAGAAATTTGCTGAGGCCTTGAAACCGAGGGCCCCGGTAGGGCAGGGTGATCTTTATCCCGTAGCCGAGCCGCTTGCAGACTTTACGGAGGATCGACTTCAAGAGATTGACAGGGCTGGCGCGGAATGTGCAAGGGCTCTTGGGAAATCGATTCGCCATTCTGTCACCCTTGAAAACGCGGATGAGAAGGTCGTGGCTATTGCCCAGGGGCCTCTACGCCCGCCGGCGTCCGGCGCGGTTGGAGATGAAAGTACTCGCGAAGTTCAAGCGATTGTGGACGCACTTGGGTTCAGAGATTTCTCCGTCCGCCTGTTCACCGAGGACGGGGAACGGATCGATGGGCATTATGAGTCCCATGACGATTTCGGGACGCTCGCGGGTTTGCTGCAGGTCCGCCACACGCAGGCGTTTGAAATTGTTACGCGCACAGACGACAAAGGAAAATTGAGAACCGTCGTCAGGTTGCCATCGTGCGGCCGGTGAGGCTGGCGACAAGCAGCACGAGGCACAATTCCGCGGCGTGCCGGATCGGGTGCTCGGTTTCGCGGAGTTGAATCGCGAGGCGGGCCTCGACGCGGAACTCGTCGTTGGGGCCCGTGCGGGCTGGGTCGATCTGAATTTTCGGGATCATCTTGTCGGCTTCGATTGAGCAGAATCCCGATTGGCGGGCTGCCGCGATCAGGGATTCGCGGCATCGCGGCGTATGAGCCACGGTGATCTCCGCCTCGGACAGGCCGAGCCAGTCGAGCCAACTGCGTACGAGCGTGAAATGCGCTGATGTCCACATCAGGAGTTGTCGCGACGGGCCGATAAGCGCCTGGATGTCACCCATTGTGGGAAGAGTCGGGTTTGCCGCCGCGCGAATCGCGGTATGTGTGATGAGGTCGCTCCAGCGCGAATCGGGTATGCGTGTCAGTAGGTTTGCCAGCGCCGGGGTCGCTTCGAGCGAACTCGGCATGTGCGCCCGGGCTGACCGCGAGTAGCGAAACTTTGATGCCATCGTATCCACCGCACGAACAACTTGCTCCACGAGATCGATGTCGAGGCCGAGGCGCTCTGCCGCCGTCACGAGATCATGGCCGCGTGTCAGAAGTCGCAGGAGCATCAGGAACTGGGCAGGAGTTTGAGCCACCGTGCCCGAAGGCGCCCGTTTGGCGTCGGCAGCGCGGGGTGGAAAGTCATCCAGATACGTGACCCCCTCGATCCGCGCATCGCTCGTCGGACTCTCCCGGCCTGTCAGCTGCTCACACCAGAAATCGAGCAGATGCAGGTAGTACAACACGGTCGTACCGGATTGCCCGTGGCCGAGCCATCGCTCGACGGCAGGCAGCGCTCGGCGGGTGGGGCGTTCAGTGCCGAGCAGCAGCCGGCGGGTGCTGACATCCGGAAATTCATTTGCATGAAGGCCTGGAATGCTTACCCCGAACGTGCGCGCTGCGAGGCGGTTGGCCGCGGTATGGCGGGCGTGGTGCAGGTTAGTGCGCGGATTGCCGGTGGCCGCCTTGAGGTGGGTGATCACTCTACGGCGTAGCTTCGCCCCGCCGCTGCCGCCGGTTGCGAGTTTGCCGAATAGCGGGACATCGAGATCAGAACCGTGAGTGGCCTCGAGCTGAGCAAGTGTGCGGTCGATGAGAGCCTGCTCGTCGTCGGTCAAGGTGTCGTTGAGGGGCACGAGGCGACGCGAAGTCTGCTTTGTTTTGATCTTCCGCAGGCGATTGTTCTGAACCATCACGACAAAGTTTGCCCCTTGAATATAGAGCTCCGATCGCAGCAGTCCGAGCGCCTCTCCTCCTCGGAGGCCAAGGCGATAGGCGAGCAGCAGGAGCAAACGTGCAGGGGCGTTGTCGGATTCGGACGCGAGGCGCCCATGCGCGAGCAGATAGTCCCGCTCTGAAATCAGCGCAGGGTTTGTTGCCGGATCGGCCTCGGCGCCCGGGATCTCGGACCACTCCGGTTCCGAGATGGGTGTCTGGAGCGACAGCCATTGGTGGAACTCGCGCAGGCGGTTCCGACTGTAGTGACGGGATCGAAGCGGGACGGATTCGATTACGTTCGTGTAGGCCTCGGTAATCTCTTCGTCGTCGAGTTCGGTGAGCGGTGTGTCCGGCAGGGTTTCGAGGAATGCGCGGGCGAGTGCGTCCAAGTAGCGTAGCACTGCAGAAATCGCGAGGAATCCGCCGCCGCGGCGGTGCCGCGTAAGTAGATCGGCGGTCCATGCCGCAAGGGCGAGCGGCGCCTGCGATGCGTCGTTTCCTGCTGCCTTCACATGCTCGATCAGGCGGCCCGAAAGGTTTGCGCGTTTTTCGCGCCCATGACGGGTGTCGTCACGCTCTGCATTGAGCAGTTCCCGAACGCGAGCGATCAGTTTTCGGCCGGCGTCCTGCAGCGATGAGCTGTTCGCCCTGTCCGGTGTCTTCGTGACATCGACACCCGCGGCGAGGTAGGTTGCGAGGTCGAGTTTTCCGGGCGAGTCCCCGAAATCGCGCGAGAGTCCATCCTGGAGTCGGGTGAAATCGTACCAGGTGACCGAACACGACTCGACGCGACCGGCCAGATAGCCGGCCGCGATCCCTGGCATGGTCATGACATTGAGTTGATCCACGATAATGGCCAAGGCGGCGGCAAATTCGCCATTCGTTCTGATCGTGTCGGCACGTGGTAGATGGTCACGGATTGTGGCCTTCATGGGCTCAAGCGCTGGCTCGAGGGGGCGGTCGGAAGCGTTGGTGAGTTGTTCGTTTCGACTCGCCTCGGCGAGAAGTTGCGCAGTACGATGCGAGATCGAATAGCGCCGACAGATGGCACCAGCGCCACCGTCGCGAACCGTTGGTCCGTATTCCAGGTAGTGCTGCTCGCGGAAACCGACGATGCGAAAGTTGCGTCCGTGCAGGATGCTGGAGAGTGCCTCCCGGTCGCAGAGTCGAGACTCCAGGATGAGATGGATCGTGCCGAGGGCGAGCGACCGCTTGACCGCGCGCTTTGGGTCCCGCGGTAGAGCAATGCGGGCGAGTTCCCCACCAAGCACGCTCGACACGCGGCTCGCGCCGCAGGCCAGGGACTTGAAGCAGCTGCCCTCGTTCTCTAATGCGACGTAGATCCGCTTCAATCGAATCGTATGAGAGTGGCGTCGCTGCGCGCGTTCGAGGCGTCGCAACATGACGCTGTAACGCAGCGTGCCGCTTGCATGCGGGAGGCCGTTGCTGTTGAAAAGGAGCTTTTGTCCGAGGTCGGTCAGTGCGTCCGGATCGAGCCCGGCCAGATCCCGTCCGGCGCACGTGTGGTCGATGATCTCGGTCGCGCTTGCGACGGCGGCACGAAGTCGTTCGCGACGCATGAGCGTGCGCGCGCTCTTCCCAAATGCGTGAGGGCCGTGCAGGTGAGGGCCGGACGATGTCAGGCCGGTCAGGGGCGGGGTGTCGGACGCGATGGATAGTGGAACAGGCAGGAATCCGAGAGCTGCGAAGTCGGATTCGAGATGTTCCCGCGCCCGCTCGATGTCCTCCTGCCAGATTCGCGCGGAGCGATCGGAGTAGCTGGCACTGCCGCGTTCCGCGTGTCCGAGAATCCCGTCAATGATTTCAGTGTCGACGCCGCGGCGCCTGAGGCGTGTCGCGAGGCGGTGCCGAAAGTGGCGCAGCGGCAGCGGCCACCGGAAGAGATTCTGCTGTTCGATGAAGGCTTCGCCGACTTCCTCCCAGACAAGTGTCCCGCCGACGCGTCTCAGTCCGAAGAACAGCGGAACGAGATTTTCCGTGCCCGTCGCTGCACTGCGGATTGCGCTTCCGAGAACCGGATCGCCGGCTTCGGCAATCGCGTCGGCTAGGTCGCACAGGTAGGTGAGGTAACGGTCGCTGAGGTATTGGCAGAGTATTGTCGGCAGCGGGACGAGTCGTCCTTGGCGCGATGCGCCACTGGCTTTGTCTTCGACGAAGGCGAATCGCTCGGTCAGATCGAAGTTCCGAATGGATTCGAATGCCGTGCGCACCGGACGAACGCCCGTGGCGGCGTGCAGGGCAACGACGAGGTAGGCGGTCAGCGCATTGTGAAACTCGATGTTGTCGCGACGTCGTCTCCTGAGCAGGCGCATTCCCGCACGGCGGATCTCCGAGACCAAGAGCGACTCGACCGTATCGAGGCGGCTACCCATCGCGTTCGTGATCAGGGTGTCTCCGTCGTTCACGTGCAAGTCGGAACTGCCGATGACCGTCGGCAGATACTCCGAAAGCCAGCTTGGGTACGCGGCGGCGCCCGGGAGTCCCGATTGCGGATGTCGGCAGAACATCCGTGCAAAAATGCCATCGGTCGTCCGCTGGTGAAGATCGAGGGGAAGTACGCGGGCTAGCATGCCGCTCGTGATTCGCGGGCATCGATCACGCATCGCGTCGCCAAAACTGCGAAGTACTGTGCTCGGCTTGGCAAGATCCCCCAGGGTTGGTGACTCGTGGCTTTTCCCGATGCAATCGCGGATGGTGTTGGCGACGTTGGCCGGCATCGGGATGATGTGCCGGTCTGCGAGCGGAACAATCCAGGCGCGGGCTTCAGCGTCAGGTTTCCAGCTGTTCTCGCGCCGTGGAGGAAGCCGGTGCAGATGACCCACAGGATCGAAGGACCATTCTTCGTCGGCAGTGGTACCAATGCGCATTTCAAGAACCCGGCGCAGCGAGCGCCCCGTTCTCAATGCAATCCACGCGACTGCCGCAACGATTCGCTCTGCCAGGGGCCCCTTCCACTCTAAGGTTTCCTCAATCCATGCGCTGATCGTGCGTAATTCGTGAGGCATCGGTTTGTCCCAGCTCCATGGGAGAAACTGGTTTTCCTCCACGCTTGCGAGTATGACCGAGGAGGCGTGCAGGCGCTGACGTGCCAACGTCGCATCGATGGGGACCTCGGTTTCCAGCATCGTGGTGCCGTCGGGTCCGAATCCCGTGAGCAGCTGCGGTACGGGAACACCCTCAACTTCGTCGTCCGTTTCCCAGTTAAGCCGGAGGGGCGAAAGGCTCGCGGGACTTCGCAGGGTAGGCTGTGCGGGCGCAACGATTCGGGGCGGTGCGTTTCTCGGATCCGGGTGAGACTCATGCCGTGCAATACGGCCAAGGTTACGGAGGAAGCTGCGCTCGGTTTGCTGCGGGCTGAGGCGGAGGCGGCGCTCGGTCGTGCGCTGCAATCGGAATTCAAGGGCGGCGAGGGTGAGCGTTTGCGCCGGTAGATCGTCGACGACCGTCCGCCAGTAGGGGTCGTCATCCCCCGCAAGGCGAAGGCGGGTCGCAACATCGCGTATGGCAAGGTCGCAAAGACTGCCAGCATCGACGCGTTCAGCAGCATGCAGCAACAGCCAGAGGCGCAGTCGATCATAGGCAATACGCGCGATCGTGTCGTTACGTGGATAGGGATTCCGGGTTGCCAGGAGCGCGAGAACATAAGCGCTCTCCAGGTTGCCATGAAAGCGTTGGCTGGCCGGGCGGGCGTCGTCGAGCGGAGGGTATGTGGAGAGGATCTCAGGGGCTGAGACCAGCCGCCGAACAAGAGGGTGGAGTTGCGCTGCGTATGTGTTCTCGAGCGACCACGACTCGAGAGTTTCGAGGATGTGTGGTCGGCCAACGAAGTGGAGAACGGAGCCGACCACGCCCGGACGAACGATCGCCACGGTGGCGTCCAGCAGAAGGAAGAGCGCAGCGCTGACGTCATTCAGATGCGCCCAAGCAAAGAGATCAACCCATTGATTTGTGGGGAGAGCAGGGGTCAGACGGACGTGGCCCGGAGAGTCGCCGCTTTGATTTGTGGACTCGTGCTGTGCGGGCTTATATGTCGGCAAGATGGGTCTTGAAGTGGCCGTCGAGGAATGCCGAGGTTACCCGAAACCCTTGCTGTGTGCAGTTTTATTACAAAAGTGACCGATTGTGTACGTAAGATACGTCCACAATGCTCCTATCCTCCGAAGGGGCGCGCCATATTTTTCAATGGGTTAGGTCTTCGCGGACCTAGCCCATTGTTCTTTGTGCCCACCCTGTGCCCATTTTGTGCCCGCGTCGTGCCCGACGTTTTTGGCACAAGACGTACTAAGTCACCACTTCGACCTTTGCCCGCCGTGCCTCACGCGGTGTTCGTTGCGTCGGGGATGTACTCGAACAACTCGCCAACCGTGCATTCGAACAATGCACACAAGCGATCAATGGTTTCGAGATCAACCCGATTTGCCGTCTCGTTGTAGAGCAGGGTGATTGTGTTACGGTGCAAGCCCGTTTCACGGGCTACATCGGCGATCTTCAGTTTGTGCTCGCCCATCAGGCGTGAGAGGTGGCAGCGCACCATTGTCGTCCCCTAGGACTAAATGTCGTTCAGAATGACAAAAAAGCCTTGACAAGGGCGTTTTGCGTCTTAGAATGTTATTCAGGGTGGCAAAAAGATCTTCTCGAAGACTTTCTGTCGTTCTGCATGATTCTAACGAGTGGAGAAAGCCATGTCACTGACTTACCTGACCACCGACGAACTGGCCGGAAGGATCAAATACGACCCGCGTACGATTCGCGAGCGCCTTAAAGACAGCGTCCTGTTGGAGGGAACGCACTACATCCGCCCCTTTGGCGGACGAAAGATCCTCTACATCTGGGAGCACATCGAGCGCGACATGGGCTGCACCTCCGAGCAGTCGTTTGCGATCCCAATGGCCAACGGAGGCGTCTGCCATGGCTAGCATCCGTGCCAGAAAGGATAACGGAATGCTCTTCATCGACTTCCGGTACCAGGACAAGCGTTACCGCGAACAGACCGCGCTCGGCGACACCGCAGCCAACCGCAAGCGCTTGCAGAAGGTGCTTGACCGCATCGAGGCCGACATCGCCGCCGGCACCTTCGACTACCGCCGCTTCTTCCCAGGCCGCAAGAACGCCGCGAAGTTCGATCCAGCCCCTGGGGGGATGGTCGGGCCGGTCAGCGCTGCTGCGGTTGCGTTGCCGTCGGCGGCAGCCAGCGTCGCGAGCACTCCGCTCTTCAAGGACTTCGCAGAGACCTGGTACGGCGAGAAAGAGGTGGAGTGGCGGCGTTCGTACAAGACCACGCTGCGCGCGACCCTCGATCGCGCCCTCATCCCGAGGTTCGGGGAGAAGGAGGTCGGCCAGATCTCCAAGGCGGACGTCCTTGCCTAT
>JANJTV010000109.1 GCA_024710905.1 Anaerolineales bacterium
AAGTCATCGCGGCTCATGCCGGGTTTGCGCGCCACGCCCGCAGTGATGATGATGATATCGGAATCTTTGGTGTCTTCATATTTGTTGGTGCCGGTGATTTTTGTGTCTTTACCGATAATCGGCATGGCTTCGAGCATGTCCAAGCCTTTGCCCTGCGGCATCCCTTCCACCACGTCCACCAAAACCACATCCGCAATTTCGCGTTCGGCGAGCCAATGCGCGGCGGTTGCGCCGGTATTGCCCGCACCAATAATGGAAATCTTTTTCATTCTGCCTCCAAGAGAGAGATAAGATGATTCAGGGTTTTTGACCTGAGTACTTGAAAATTCGATTGATTTTATCCGAAAGTATGTTGCTTAATATAGTATAAAATGTCACATTTTTTCATGTAAGTTTGGCGTAAACGCACAAAAAACGGGACTCCAGTATGCCGAATTGGCGGGAGTCCCGTTTTTGATATTTGCTTTTGGATTACGCTTCTTCTGCTTCGAGAAAACGAGTTGCCTGGATGGCTGCCGCCGCGCCCATCCCGGCCGAGGTAACCACCTGCCTGAAGTGCGAGTCGGCCACCTCCCCGGCTACGAACACACCCGGCATGCTGGTTTCCATCAGGTGATTGGCAACAATATAACCGCCTTCGTCCATCTCCAGCTGGCCTTTGAACATCTGCGTGTTCGGCGTATGACCAATGAAGATGAACAGGCCGTCCGTCTCCACCAGGCCGGCCTCGCCCGTTTTCAGGTTTTTTGTTTTGACGCCGGTGGTTTTCTGATCATCGCTGACCACTTCAGTCACCACCGTATCCCAGATAAAGCTCACCTTGGGGTGGTCAAACGCCCGCTTCTGCAAAATGGCCCCGGCCCGCAGCGTATCGCGCCGGTGGATGATCGTTACCGAGGAAGCATAGCGGGTGATGAACAGGCCTTCTTCCAGCGCACTGTCGCCACCACCGACAACAATAACCTTTTTATCCTTAAAAAACCAACCGTCACAGGTGGCGCAATATGAAACACCCTTGCCGGTATTTTCATACTCGCCCGGCACTTCCAGGTGGTTCGGGCGCGCACCGGTGGCGACAATCAGCGTCTCGGCCAGGTACACGCCATTATCAGTTGTCACCCTGAAGGGTCGCTGGCTTAGATCCACCGCCTGGGCAGTATCAAATTCCACAACTGCGCCAAAGCGTTCGGCCTGCTTTTGGAACAGCTCGCCCAACTCCGCGCCGCCCACGCCCTCCGGGAAGCCGGGATAATTCTCAATCACATGCGTCAGGGCCGCCTGGCCGCCCAGTTCCATGCCAGTTAATACCACCGGGGCCAGTTCAGCACGGGCAGCGTACAATGCAGCCGAAAGCCCGGCCGGGCCGGAGCCCAGCACCAGCATTTTGACGTGCTTGGGTTCGGCATTATTTGCAGAAGGGAGGGAAGTACTTCCCAGGTTCAACATTCAGCACCTCATTAATAAATGGATAGTAGGAAACAATTGCATAGTATGGATGCCACGCCGACGCAACACCTTACCTGTCATTTTATCAGATGACAGAAAGCCTAGAAAGTGACAAAAAGCTCCCCGGTGGTTGGCCGGGGAGCAGGATCATTGATTGATACGTTTGAAAGAAACCAGCCCACGTTTGCGGCGCACCTCAATCGCCGTACAGGCCTGCCGCTGTTGACCTGAAAACTGATCCGCGGTCAAGGTATAGACCAGCAACGCCTGGGCGGCTGGGTGCAGGCTGGAGGTTTTCCCTTCCAGCCGGGCACGGAACAACTTGGCAATTAATTTCTGGGGACGGTCTTCGGGCAGCATCATGGCAGATATCCTTTTCTGTGATGCCCTTGTTTTAACATACACGCACACCGCCAAACATTGTACGTTCATGACAGCCGGATAACCAACACTTTGCAACCTTGCCGAGGTGTGCTATTTCACCGCTTTGTCTGGTATTTCCAGCGCTTTATCTAGGACGGAAAAACCTTCTTTCAGCTGTTCTTCATTGATAATCAGGGGCGGGATGATTAACACCGTATGCCAGTGGGTATATAAGAACAGGCCATGGTCGAGGCAATATTTCCGCAGCGCTGCCATTTCCGGCGAGGAGCCATTCCACGGGGTCATTGGCTCGCGGGTTTCGCGGTTCTTGACCAGTTCAAGGATGCCAAACAGCCCGATCGAACGCACCTCCCCCACCGATGGGTGACTCTCGCCCAGATCGGTCAACAGGTTATGCAACACTGGCCCCATCGCCGCTGCATGTTCCACAATTTTGTCATCCCGCATCACCTGGATGTTGGCCGCCGCTGCCGCCAGAGAAACCGGGTGGCTGGTGTAGGTCAGCCCCCCTTCGTAGGGAATGTCATCGAAACGGGATGCAATTTCGGGCTTCATCGCCACCGCGCCCAGCGGAGCGTAGGCACTGGTCAATCCCTTGGCCATGGTAATCATATCCGGCGTGACATCCCAGTGCTCAATCGCGAACCACCTGCCCGTGCGCCCAAACCCAGACATCACCTCGTCAGCGATCATCAGGATGCCATATTTGTCGCACAACGCACGCACGCCCTGCATGTAACCCTGCGGCGGGATGATGATACCGTTTGTGCCGGTCACGCTTTCCATCAGGATGGCCGCAATGGTCTCAGGGCCCTCGTAAAGGATAATCTCTTCCAGGTGGTTGAGATAATCGCGGGTAAACTCTGCTTCGGGCAGGTTAGGGTTGGTGCGGTGAAAAGTGGAACGATAACGATACGGGTCGAGGAAATGTACCACGCCAGGCATCAAGCTCGGCTCCCACATCTGGCGGCGCGGGTCGCCCGTAGCGGCCATGGCCCCGGCAGTAGCCCCGTGATAAGAACGATAGCGGGTCAGAATCTTGTGCCGCCCGGTGTAGCCGCGTGCCAGTTTGATGGCGTTCTCATTCGCGTCAGCCCCGCCCAGCGTAAACAACACCTTACCTAGCGCGCCGCCCGGCGTCAGGTCAGCCACCATTTTGCTGGCCAACGCGCGGATTTTGGTGGTCATGCCCGGCGCGGCATAGGGCAGTTCGCGGGCCTGCGACACCATGGCCTCGATCACACGCTCATTGCCATGACCAATATTCACACACATGGTCATGGAATTAAAATCCAGGTAGCGGTTCTCGTCCGTATCCCAGAAATATACGCCTTTGGCGCGCGTCACCGGGATCGGGTTCACCTTTGCTTGGGCAGACCACGTCCAGAAAACGTGTTGCTTTGACAGCGGCAGGATTTGCTCATCATCAAGTTCGAACATGCGGCCTCACAATTGGTAGAATATCAGGATTATAATCCCGCCCTACCGCCATAGGAGCAGTATGCCCCTCCCGCCATACAAAAAATGGGTTGTCATTGGCACCACCGGGTCCGGCAAATCAACGCTGGCTGAGGCCCTGGCCTCCCGCCTGCCCGGCGATTTCATAGAGCTAGATGCGCTGCACTGGGAACCCAGCTGGCAGGAAGCGCCGGATGACGTATTCAGGGCACGCGTGGCCGGGCATTTATCCGCTTCGCAGGCCTGGGTAGTGGCCGGGAATTACAGCACCACCCGGGATTTGGTCTGGCCGCAGGCGCAGGCCGTCATCTGGCTGGATTACCCGCTGTGGACGATCTTCTGGCGCCTCACCCGACGGACGTTTCGCCGTTGGTGGACGCAGGAACTACTCTGGGGCAAGAACCGTGAAAACCTGTTCCATCACCTGAAATTATGGTCTGAGGAATCCCTCTTTCACTGGTTGTTTAAGACCTACTGGCGGCGCAAAAGGGAATATCCCCAACTGCTGGCCCTGCCGGAATACAAACATTTGGTGCTGTTCCACTTTTCATCCCCTGAAGACACAAATCACTGGCTGACCAGCCTGGAATAAAACTGCCCCTCATTTTACTGAGGGGCAGTTTTTGCAATAAATTTACTAACGGGTCACAAGCACAAACAAACCGCCATAGGTGGTTGCCGTGGTGACGAGGTCATCAACAACTTCCACTGGCAGGCTTACCCAGCCGCTGGCAGCGGGGTCCCAGTACAGGATGGCAAATTCAGCCCCGTAGTGTGCCGGGGGAATGACCATCTCCACCTGCATGCTGGTGCCCGGGTTCATGGTCACATCCTGATTGCCATTGTAAAAACCAACGCCAAAGGCCGAAACGAAATCCCAGCCGTCAGGCAGTGAACCGGGGAGCTGCCCCTGCGTGAACGGGACAGACATGGCCTTGACATCGCAGCGTTCGGCAATGGTCAGTTCAGCGCCCGGGAGTGTCAGGATAGTCGGGCCATCGCAACTCAACATGGAATTAATCTGGAACTTGTTGACAAAAAACGGGCTGATCAGTTTCCACGGGTCATACAGTACATTCCCATCTACTACCGTGTCACAGGCAGGGTCATCCGGCCCGCCCGGGCAGCCCCAGTAGTTGCCGGTGGCATCCAGTTCTTCGGCATCATAGTGGGAAAGGCCATACGTATTCCCGGAGAACTCGTTATTCTCTACGATCATCTTGCTTTCATCAACAACGTTAGTTCCCAATCCCTCTTCATTACCGCTGATCAGGTTGTTGGTAATGGTCACATTATTGGCCGTGCCGTAAACATAAATCCCATCCCAATCGCCATTGGAGAAGGTATTGCCATCGATCAGGGTGTCGCCACCGCCAATCAGGTACAGGTTGACATCATTGCCATCAACGAAGTTGTCGAGCACATCCACTTCCCCTGCGCCATAGAGCAGGATGCCAGTGGAAATCCAATTTGAGCTAACGTCATAATTGTTCCCGGTCACTGTATTGCCCTGAATCAAGCCGCTGGTTCCACCGCTCAACTGGATACCGTTCTGGGCTGGGCTGCCCGGCGCCGAGAGTGGACCTGCTCCGGTAACGGTGTTATCAGTCACTTCAACGGTCAGGGTAGTGCCAACCAGGGTAATCCCGTTTTTCTGGTAGTTTTCAACAATATTGCCGTCAATGACCAGGTTGTATGGATTGCCATCATTCACATAGGCATAAATCCCCAACCCGTGCTGGCTTCCCGAGAACGGCGTATCGGTAATGTTCATGATTGTGCTATCGGAGATCATGCCGCCGGCATTGTAATAGCCGATGCCAATAAACCGATAGTTGCCGTTACCGTTGCCATCCCCGTCAATCGTCAAACCAATCAGGTTGACATTGTCCGCGCCATGGACGTAGACAATCGGTTTGTTGGTATACCCGGGCGACGGGAATGAATCCACCAGTACATTCGGGGATTGAATCACCACGCCGGGCGCCGTGCTCTGCAGGGTGATGGACTTGGTAATCTCCAACTGCTCCACGTACACACCCGGCTCAATGAAAATCACCTCGCCGTCCAGCGAGAAATCGATCGCCTTCTGGATCGGGTCTGAACAGGGTTGGTCTCCAGCCGTCAGCGGATCGCAATCCGCGGAGGTGAAGCTGTAAGTCGTCCCGCCGCGAATAATGAACGGATCAATCGGCTCTTGCATGATCTCTTCAGCCTGCTCGGAACCCAACACGATTGGTTCTCCGCTGGCAGCATCAACCAGGACAAGGTCCTCCTCTGACAGTGTTTCAACAATCTCAGGGGCCGATGGCGTTGAGTCACCAGCCTCGTCCCCTTCTTCGGGAGCTTCCCCGGCAGGGGCTGCCTCTTCCGAAGTTGTCTCTTCCGGAGTTGGCTCTTCCTGAATGATATCGTCGGCCAAAACGGAAGTTGGCAACATCAACGACAGCATCAGGCTAAGTAATACAACAACAGATAAAAAAGGTAGCGGTTTCGTGTGCATATTAGGTTCCCTCCTTGAATATGCGAGTTAATGTAGGAGCAGTTCACCCCTTGGTAAACTTGGTTTCACTGTATGACAATTTCATTGCAGAAACAATGTGTTTTTGTCATGTAATCTATATGACAAAACGCCCGGTGTTTACCGGGCGCCGTTGCACAATTGCAGTCTTAAGGTTATCCAGTGGTCACAATCCTATCCTGCCTGCTGCGGATGTACGGGCGCACACAATCGGTATCTGCATATCCCCCGAGCAAAGGTAAAATTCCACCACGCAAAGCCGGATTATACGCTGGTTGACTTTCCCCGTTTGCGCAGCCAGGAAACCATTAAGCCTATTCCTGCAAGTATGAGAACAATCAGTAAAAATGCCTGGTTAAAACTAAAACGAACGTGGCCCAACAAAGAAAATGCCCCCAACCCCAGGCTGGCAGCAAGCCACAGGCCAAGCCTGACTAGGTGACGGCGCACAAACGCCCAGCGCGCATCATCATCTACGGCATAACCAGCCCGGACCTGCAATCCATAAATATCCCACCCCAACAGTCCTGCGAGAACAGCCCCATAAGCGGCCCAAACCGGCATTCTGGTCCACATTCCCAACCCTGCCAGCACAACCACCAGTGCCAAACCAATTCCCATGCCAGGCTCCCAGTGACGGCGCAGGCTGAACACCCACACCCCCGCAGGTAGGAAAACAGCAGCAGCCATTAATGGATTCGAACTGGCCAGCCCGCCTGCCGCCAGGCTGACAAGTGAGAACGCAACCGGGAACGAGATCAGGAACAGCGAGTTCACAGGCGGCCTCCCCGCCCCAAGGACTGCAGATGGGCAGGCACACGACCCAAGCCATGCTGGGCCACCTGCTCAAACGGCTGGGTCACATCCCAATCCACCACCTGGATGCCAATGTGCCGCAACTGGCGGATGGTCAGCGCTCGCCGCAAACGCAAGGTGCGGGCAGCTGTTTCCACGGCCAGGCCGCCACCAGAAATCCGCTCTTCATATGAAATCGGGTCCGGGCTGATGACAATCAACGGATAGCCGCTGCGCCGGATCTTCACCAGATTCTCCACGTCCTCAGGGATTAATGGGCTGACCACCACCAACTGCGAATGGGGCGGCAGCAGCCGGGAGGGAATCTCCAACCCGCTCAGGGCCAGGCTATCGCCAATCTCAGCCCGCGCCAGGGCTTGCATAATTTTCTCGGCCTGGAACTTGCCATAGCCGGGCATGACCCACTTCACATATTGCGAAAAAATCAGCAGGCCCACATGGTTGCCAGTGCTTAGAAAGGTACTCGACAGCGAGGCCGCTGCCAGCACCGAATACTCAAACAGGGACTGCCCGCCCGGGAACTCATTCACCCGGCGGCGGCCATCCAAAATAATCCCAATATCGGCCACCCGTTCCTGCTCAAACTCATTGGAATAAATCATGTGCTCATGGCGGGCCATGGCGCGCCAGTTAATCCAACGCGGCGAGTCGCCGGGCTGGTACTCCCGCGTGCCAAAATACTCGAGGCCCGCGCCACCCGTCCTGGCGGGAATCGTCCCGGAGTAAATACGTGTCACACGCGGGCGGATTTTCACCTGCCACAAACGCGGCACCACCGGCAGCACCAGCAATTGCCCCGGCGTGGGCAACCGGTGTGTCTGCGAAAAAATACCAAACTGGTCTGAAATCGTTACATCCAGGTGGGAAAAAACATGGAATCCGCGCCGCCCACGCAGGGTGTACTCCCACTCGAGGGTTTCCCCGCGCTTCAGGCTGACCAGTTGGCTGGCCGCACCTTCGCTGACCTCCAAAAAACCTGGCAGCGTGTCCTTAATCAAAACGGATTCGACTGCCGGTCCATGATTGGTCACACGCAGGGTAACCTGCACTTCGCCATCCGGCGTGATTCGTTCTGCGCTCAAGTGGCGCTCAGCCGTCAGGTGCGAAGACTCGGGGCTCGACCAAAATCCCAGCAACAGGTAGGCCGCCAAGGGCAAGGCCAACGAGAGCATCCCGGCATTCAGGGAACCCAGCCCGGCCATCAGGAGCAGGTAGAGCAGCCCCCCGATCAAAATCAGACGCGGCATGCCAGTTAAGCGCCTTTCAAAACGGGAACGGGAACACCGTTCAGGATTTCACCAACAATATTTACTGCTGCGCCGCGTGACATCCAATACTCCGGCTGGAGGATGACGCGGTGGCTGAGCACCGGCACAGCATACCCCTTGATGTCATCCGGCAGCACGAAATCACGCCCCTGCAAGGCGGCATGAGCGCGAGCCATCTTAAGGAATGCCAGTGAACCACGCGGGCTCGCCCCCACCGCTACGCGCCTGTCTTTACGGGTTTCCTGCACAATCCTGGCAATGTATTCTTCCAGGTCCGGGTCAATAAATACCTGTTCAACCACCTGGCGCATGGCAAGAATCTCCCTGGAACTGCTCAGACGCTCCAGTGAAACTTCATCCTGCCCGCGTTCGCGGCGTTTCTGGATGATCTGTTTTTCTTCTTCAAGAGTCGGGTACCCAAGGCTGAGTTTGATCATAAAGCGATCCAGTTGGGCTTCCGGCAAGGGAAATGTCCCTTCGTATTCGATTGGGTTCTGGGTAGCCATCACCAGGAAAGGCTCCGGGAGGGTCATGGTATCACCTTCCAGCGTTACGCGGCCTTCCTGCATGGCTTCCAGCAGGGCAGATTGGGTCTTGGGGGAAGCGCGATTTATTTCATCCGCCAGGATCAGGTTGGCAAAAACCGGCCCCTGCCGCAACTCAAAGCGGTTTTCAGCACGATTAAAAATATAACCGCCGGTAATGTCACCGGGCAGCAGGTCTGGCGTAAATTGGATGCGTTTGAAATCAAACCCCAGCACTTCGGCCATACTGCGGGCAATCAGGGTTTTGCCCAGGCCAGGATTATCTTCGAACAGGATATGTCCACCTGCCAGCACAGAGGCCATTACCATCTCTAATACCGGGCGTTTCCCAACAACCGCCCGCCCCACCTGGTCCAGCACTTTGTTGCCCAGTTCGGCAACCTGTTGCACGGTTTTAGCCATTCTCCATCTCCATATTGGTTTCGAGATATTTCAAGACATCGTTCACATCCACATCAAGTGCTGTTTTGGGTGCAGGCCCAAACCAGCCCGGCACCTGAAAGTCTGCAAAGGTTCTGTTCAATCCCGCTTCGAGATAAGCACGGATTTCATCAGAAGCGGGCGGCAGGAGCGACCAATCCAACCTCCTGAGCGGCCTGCCCGCTCGCAGGGAGGCCATCTCCAACGCCATGCGGGCCAGCATGTTGGCCGTTTGCCACTTGTAATAGACACCCCGCTGGCCTTTTTGCATCCATTTCGATAGGCTGGCAATCGAACCGTCGGCAGGCAGACGCTTGCGCTTCCGGTTTGTATAGATAGGAATGTCATCATAAAGTGTGCTGACCGCAACATATAAAACTGCCAGCACCAACAGTACCCAAAAGACCGGCTGGGGAATCAGTGAGTAGATTACCCCGAAACCCCATAGCAGGTAAGCAATGGGCGCAATCACCAGCGTATCCACGACATCCAGCAACGGCAGGGCTAAAAAGGCAGAAATTAACAGCAGGCCGCCCAGCAAGATCCAGCGGGTACGATTCATGACGCCCCCCCGCAGGCCCGCAGGATGGCTTGCAAGGCCTCCGTCGCCCGGGAGATTTTTTGCTCGCTGACCTGCCTGCCGCCATAGCGAACTTCTTCAAACAGGCTGGTCAGGGTTTGCACCGCCCCGGCAGGGATACCCGCCTGTTGCATACGCAGGCCGAATTCATGCGGGGTCATGGAAGCCTGTCGTTCTATGCCACGCTCACTGCTGACAACCCGGCTCATCCGCATGTAGCAATCCGTAATTGCATCGCCCCAATCGCGGCCTTCGCGCAATTGCGAAAGCGCATCACGCGAAATATCGGCTAGGTCTTCAAGTGGCATTTCGGCTTTTTTGCGTCGGTCACGCTGGCGTACTGCCCACATAAAAAACCAGAAGGATGCAAAAACAAGCCCTGTGGCTACGGCAAACCGCAACCAGGGCGGGATGATTGGCATCTCAAAGCTGGGCATGACCCCTGGCAACAATTCCCCGCTCTCGCCCTGGCCTGCCTGCCCACCTGTTCCAAAGGAGATGCCTGTTTCAAGGACGACATTCAAGAGCAGGTATAACCCAAGGGCAATTAATCCAAAACGCAGGAGCATTTGGAACAATTTTTTACGCGATTCAGGGTCGAACAAGGCGAGTAATAGCGCTAGCAAAACAGAGAGTGCCATCCAGAATAGCAGGGTCTGGTAAAACGGCGGCGACGAGGAGGGCTCCCCTTCAAATGTGATTTCACCCTGTGGCATGGCAAATGGCAACTGCCCGGCCGGGTCAAACTGCATGTCAGGCAACCCGGCAGCCACCACCGCCAGGGCAATAACTGCCACTGTTGCCAGCCCAAAAACGACCCATTTATGCCCAAGGAATCTTTGCATTGCGTCATTGTACCCGACTTGCCTGAGGCTCTGATATACTTTTTCCATGAGCATGAGCAGCCTGCATCCCAGGGCAATTGAGGGAATTCACGCCTTCAACGATGGTGATTTTTTCGAAGCCCATGAACTGCTGGAGGAAGCCTGGCTGGTCGAGCCTGGCGAACTGCGCAACCTGTATCGCGGCATTTTACAGGCGGCAGTCGTTTACCTGCACATCACACGCAATAATTATGAAGGGGCTGTGAAAGTATACGGCCGCAGCCAGAAATGGCTGGCAGGCTGGCCAGATATCGTCCTTGGGCTGGATGTCACCCGCTTGAAAACAGACCTGGAGGCTGCCATTGCCGAGGTGCAGCGGTTGGGGCCAGGCCAATTAGATCAGTTCGACAAAACCTTTTTCAAACCACTGCTGCTTGAACAAAGGACCAATCAATGAATACCGAAGCCAAACGCATCGCCACCGGAACGCTGCGCGAACAGGTACAGCCCCCTCAGAAAACTCCCCAAACGGCCCGACGCGAATATACCTGTGATGTATGTGGCTTCTTGATGGTTGAAAGCAAATGCAAAATAACCTGCCAAAACTGTGGCAACCGCTTCGATTGTTCAGACTTGAATATCTATTTTGACTAAAAACTTCCCGCCGAATTCCGGCGGGAAGTTTTTAGTATCTAATCAAAGGTCGCGCTGTAACAACTGATTTCTTGCCCGGAGGGCGTTTTAACCATCAAGGAATAATCATCTTCATCTGGCACATACCCATCCAGGTTGACCTGCCCGAGGGTTTGCATAGCCCAATACCTTGATAGATGGAGGGATTGCCACGACTCATCGAAGGACGAATGCCAGGCCTTATGGCAGGCCAGGGCCGCACCGAGCTTCTCGCGAACCGGCTGCTCCAACCCTGAGGACTGGTACAGTGTCGCGATAACGGGAACCGCATCCGGGGAAAGCGAGGCGAGGTAGCCTGCATCCAGATCCTGCCCACCCAACGCGCGATGCACATTCTGGCGCACGATAAACCCATCCACATTCATCACCAACAGGGTGGCGGCAAACCCAATGGCTGCCAGGGTACCTGCCAGGGCGAACAACCGCTGGCGATTGCGCAAGTCCAGCCAGACCGTGACAGCCAGCAAGGCCGCCAGCCAGATGATAAACACATGGGTATACATCCGCAGTCGGGTAAAACCATACGCCGCTTCGTAGAGCAACAAGCGCTGGAAAGCCGAGACAAGCATGACACCAACCAGCAGGAATAGCACCACGCCCAGACCGGTAAAGATTTTGGCTTGCTGGTCGTTCTGGCGCTTCACCAACACACTCAGGCCCAGGAAAAGCATCAGGCTGAAGAACGCCACCGAGACCAGTTCACCAAACCCACGCCGGGCGTATTCGGCATAGGTGTAGCCTTCAATGACGATATTGGCCCGCCCCCCAAAAAAGTACTGGAATTGGATGGCGACAAACAGGCCGAACAGCAACACCACCCCGCCCAGCATAATGGATGCCTCGGTAAAGCCAAAAAATTGCGGCACGAGGGGTTTATCCAGCCCGAGCAGTTTTTCATCAGAAGAGCGGTTGGCAGCATGCAGGTACACGCCCGCCAAGGCATAGGCGATTACAGCAATATACAAGGCGCGGAAGATGTATTCCGGCAGGTTTTCGAGGCTGAGCAACCTGACAAACTCATCCATACGGGCAGCAAAAACCAGGTCTGCCGAAGAAAGCAGGGCAGCAAAAAATGCCACCAGCGGGAGAGTCAGCAACAGCCCGCGAATGACCGGCCAGATGCGGGATGAATTCTTCACGCTATCCGGGTTATCTTCACGCGCGGTAGCCTGCACTTCAGACTGGAACATAAGCGGGCGGGCCAGCAGGCTGGCGATCAAGTCGAACAGGCGGGCCACATAATCGGCCAGGCCATACTCCAGCCAGCGGCCTCCCTGCCAGGTGACAGCCAGAAGTACCAGCGCCAACAGGGTAAACACGTGTGCCAGGAAAACGCTAAGGGGCTCTGCACGCAGGAACGTGAAGACGGCAAAGAACAGAATCAGGCCAATGACATACAGACTGTTGCGGGCAGGTTTGATCCCACCAGCGACCAGCAGGCCAACCCCGGCAGCCAGGGTGGCCAGGGCAAATACGGCAAATGATATGCCGGGTTCATGCTGCCAGAAGAGCAAGTCGAATAACCAGCCCAGCAGCAATACAGTGAACCAAAGACGGTTGGGTGTTTGTTTCATCGATACCTCCAGTTGAGATTTGCATCAGGGTAGTCGCACCGGGCTGGCAAAATCTCTCTGACAGGTGTTGATAGTACCACCTTGCTTACAGGAAGGTTAGAAAATGGCAGGCCCTATTGACTTTCCCCCACGGATATGTGATACTTTACCACATCAGGGGAAAACAACTTAAATCGCCATCCCATAGAAAGGAGGAGGTGATGTCTCGTATGGACAGTAATAGTATGCAACCCAGCGCTGTGGCATCCCTCCTCGGTCTCCGATAAGGAAGCCACAGCGCGCACAAGGGTGCCGTCCGAAAGGGCGGCACTCCTTGTTTAAGTTTAAGGCAGCGCCCACCTGAAGCGCCAGGCGTCGCCCTCCTGCGTCAGGGTGGTGGCAGAACCAACCACCTGGAACCAGGTATTGCCCGGCTTAAAGGGGAAGTATTCCCCGTTTTGGGTCGCGTAAATAATCAACTGATCCAGCGCATTACGGTACCAGACCAACTCAAACATTTGTCCATCCCTGAACAGGTAAGCCTTTCCGGGACCGGAGACAACAATATCCACAATCTCCGGGTTGCGGCTGTAGTACTGGTGCGTGATGTACACCACGACTACATTATCCGCTGTGATTGGCTCGCCCGTCAGCCGGTCGGTGGCCTGCTCATATTGTGGATTGTCACCGCTGGTATCGTTGGCCGTCTCGGCATACCGGAAATATTTACCGGTTTCAGGGTCGTAATCCCAGTAGTTATAAATGGCGCCGGAATAACGCACATACACATGGTCAGCAGGCTGGCCGTCATAAGGAAGCGGATAACGGAAAAACAGGCCATCCAAATTCTGGCGACCATTACCACCGGGCACGCTGCGACCATTAATCAGTTCGGTAATACCCGCCGTATCGGCCACCAGCAGGTTGGCGCCCTGTGGTTCAAAACGACACATGGGTGGGCAGGATGACTCAATGACCAAACGATCGGCATAATTTTGGTTGTACATCAAGTTGCGCACACGATAATCGGCTGAGCCAAAGGCAAAATTGGCCTTATACATGGTAATGATGTGATGATCAAAAAAGCGCGCCGAACGGACTGAGCCAACCATCTCAGCATCATTACCGTAATACAGCGCGATAAATCGCGTCGAACCTTCCTCGGTGTAATATTCATAAACATGGTCGGCCAGCGAAAGTCCCCATTGCGGGCGGACGTTGCGCGGCAGGTTCGAAACCTTTACAGCCACCGGGCGGCGATCGAGGATGCTGAAATCACCTTCATACTCCAGGCCGGTAAGCGGATTGACAAACACAGGGAAGCCCACCGGTCCGTATCCTTCTGACGGGTAGGCCGGGGTGGGCGTGGGGGTTGCCGTGGGCGTGGGTGTGATCGTGGGTGTGGGAGTACGGCTGGGGGTAGGGGTGGCGGTCAATGTAGGCGTTTCGGTGGGGAACAATGCCGCAGGGATGGAATCACAAGCCGAAAGGCCAAACATGCCGATCAATGCAAATAAAAATATGCGTTTCATGGTTGCTCCTATTTTGGCAATCATACCAAAACTTTAACTTGCCTTTGCCCGTGCCAGACCATATAATGCTGCCATGCAACCCAACACACACCCATTACAAAATGCCATCCCCTGGATGGTGGTTCTGGCGGCGCTTCTGGCAGTTGGCGCCTGGCTGGCAATCAGCCCGGAAGGCGTACTTGGCAAAGTTGACGCCTTTGGTTATGCTGTTTGCCACCGCCTTGAAGAACGATCCTTCCTGCTGGATGATGGCAGGCAGTTACCCTTATGCGCACGTTGTTCAGGGATGTACCTGGGTGCCGTGCTCGGCCTGGCCTACCAGGCATTTGTCTCCGGGCGCAGTGGCCAGCTGCCCGGCTGGAGGCGCGCCACGCCACTTTTGTTATTCTTTGGCCTGTTCGCAATTGATGGCAGTAACTCGTACCTGTACATGTTGAAATCAATTTACCCAACCGGTCTGTTCGACCAGTTGCAAAACCTGTACACACCCAACAACACCTTGCGCCTGTTCACCGGCATGGGCATGGGGCTGGGAATCGGGGTGGCGCTATACCCGTCCTTCCAGCAAACTGTCTGGCAAGACTGGCAGGCCAAACCTGCCATTGCCACCTGGAAACAGATGCTGACCCTGATCGGCCTGGCGCTGGTGGTATGCTTCCTGGTGCTGACCGAGTGGGATATTGTGCTCTATCCTGCCGCACTCATCAGCGCCGGTGGCGTGCTGGCTGTGCTCAGCCTGGTTTACAGCATGGTTTGGATTATGTTCATGCGCCAGGAAAACGCCTTCACCCACTGGAAACAACTCTGGCTGCCCCTGCTGGCCGGGATGACTCTGGCCTTGCTACAGATCCTGGTGATTGATGTGGTCCGCCTGTGGTTCACCGGCACCTGGGGAGGCTTTCCACTGCCTGGCGCGTAGATACATTCGGAGGAGTCTATGGACCTTTTGCTCGGTATTTTCTCTGCTTTCGGGCTTTCGGCCAGCGCCGGGTTGAATGCTTACATTCCCCTGTTCGTCATCGCCGTAGCCGCCCGCTACACCGACCTGTTCAAACTGAGTGCACCGTTCGATACGTTGACCAACCCCTGGATTATCGTGCTGCTCGGCGTGTTGATCATCATCGAATTTCTGGCCGACAAAGTACCCGCCATCAACCACGTCAATGACGCCATCCAGACCTTTGTGCGGCCAGTGGCCGGGGCGATTGCATTTGCCGCCAGCGCTCGGGTATTGACAGATGTTTCGCCAGTCATTTCGCTGGCCTGCGGGCTGCTGATTGCAGGCAGCGTGCACACGGTCAAGGCGGCGGCCATCCGCCCGGCGGTTACGGCCACCACCGGCGGGGCAGGCAATGTACCGGTCGGCATCGCCGAAGACATCATTACCACCGTCACTTCCATCCTGGCTGTTATCCTGCCTGTGTTGATGGCCGTCTTGATGGTGATCATGCTGGTCTTGTTGATTGTCTGGCTCTGGCGTCGGTCACAACAACCGGTCACTTGAGTTAAAATTCATCATCTTGCCCACCTGGAGAAAACTAATGTCTGACCCAACTTTTACTGCCATGCCCAGCACCCCGCTCACCCCTGAAAAACCCAAAAAGAGCAACACCGGGATGATGATCGGTATCGTTATTGCCTTGTTGCTATGTTGCTGCTGCCTGGGGCTGGGCGTCACCTTGTGGTTCACCGGCGACTCGATTGTCGAAGCGCTTAACGCCGCGGGCAGTTTCGCGCCGTAAATCACCACCATTCAAAAACAGCCCCTAAAACGGGGGCTGTTTTTGAATGAACAAATCCTGCAATTCCCCCAATCCCTGCAGGGCCAGCGCACGGGTTTCCTCATCCAGCGGCAGTGCGGCAAATTCATCCTCATCCAGCACTACCTGCTGCCCATCTGCTGAAACCCACAAATCCAGGGCCAGGTCAACATACGAGATCGCATCCGGTCCATCCCAAACTGCCGGGCGGCCCACATTGCAATACCAGCCTTTCACCTGCTCATCGTCGCGGTCATGAATCTGGAAGATGTTATACCAGCGGTCAAAATAAAACTCTTCTACAAACCGGTCGCCCCGCTTCAGCACCACCCCCATAAACGGCGCATCTTCGCGGTTAAACAGCGCTTCCAGCCGTACATGGCGCACATCCTGCACCAATACCTGGCCGTCATACGACCAGGTCACCTCCCCGACCAGGTTGCGTTTATTCACCGTGATCTTCATCTAAACCTCCCAGGCACTGCGCGCGCTTCACAAAAAATTCCAGCCGCTGTCCGGCAGTTGGCGCTTCTTCCAGCCAGATCACCAACCCGCCCTCCAGCGTGACAATATGCTTTTCTCCATCAAACACCTCGTCGGTTGGCACACCACGCATGGCCTGTTCCCCCCCTTTCAGCGACGCAGAGGGACGTACCAGTACACGGATGTTTTCTCCCGCACGATGACCATGCCTACACCCCAGCAGGATTTCACCCCACCGGCTGTGGGCCACCCCGGGCCGTTCCACCGTTAAATCAAGGATATTGCCCAGCCCCAAGAAACCCGCCGCCCAGGCCGAGGCGGGTTCCGCGGCCACCTGGGCCGGGCTACCCGCCTGGTGAATCCGCCCTTCATACAGCAAAAGGATTGTATCCGCCACGGCAAAGGCCTCACGCTGGTCGTGGGTTACATACATGGCCGGGATGCCAGCCTGTTTCAGGATGCCGCGCAGTTCATCCAGTAAGCTCTCTTTTAAGGCACGGTCGAGCGCGCCAAGCGGCTCATCCAGCATCAGCAGGCGCGGATTGGGGGCCAATGCCCGCGCCAACGCCACGCGCTGCTGCTCACCGCCCGAAAGTTCCGCCACGCGCCGCCGGGCAAAGGTTTCCATCCGCACCAGTTCCAAAACACTGGCCACACGCTCTACAATTGTGTTTTCCGCCCGGCCTTGCATGCGTAGGCCAAAGGCCACATTCTCGAAGACATCCAGGTGCGGGAAGAGTGCATAATCCTGGAACATCAGCCCAAACTGCCGGCGGTGGGCCGGGATACCAGCCAGCGATACACCATCCCAGATAACCTCCCCGCTGTCTGGTGTTTCCAGCCCGGCCAAAAGCCGAAGTAGTGTGCTTTTGCCGCTACCCGATGCGCCCAACAGGCAGATCGTTTCACCTGGCCGGACAGCAAACGAAACACCCTGTAACAAGGGCTGGCCTTCATAAAACTTGGTGATATTGGTGATTTCAAGCATGCAGGCTCACAATTCTCCCGACACCCTGAAACGTTCAATCAGCCAGATGCCCAGCCCGGCCAGCAATAACAACAGGGTGGCCATGGCCATGGCCTGGCCATAATTCAACGCGCCGGGCTGCGAAAGGAAGCGGTAAATGGCAGTTGGCAGGGTTGGAGTCTCCGGACGGGCCAGCAGGGAGGCTGCACCAAACTCTCCCAGCGACACAGTAAAAGCAAACGCCCCGGCCGACACCAGCGCACGGGAAATGATCGGCCAGTCCACCTGCCGCCAAACCTGCCAGGGGCTGGCTCCCAGAACAGCTGCGGCCTCACGGTAACGGTTGGGGATGGCCGCCAGCGCGGACTGCAAATTCCGCACGACGAATGGCAGGGCAATGGTGGTGTGCGCCAGCGGCAGCAGCCAGGGCCAGGTCAGCAGGGTGGACCCGCCCGGCCAGAGCGCACGGTTAAACGTGATGATATATCCTAGCCCCAGCGTCACCGCCGAAGCGCCAAGTGGCAGCATAAGCAGTGGGTCGAGCCATTTTTCGAGGCGGCCAGGCTTCACCAGCAAGCGCGCCAGCGGAAAACCCAGCAGCAGGGAAAGCACCACCGTGATGAATGCATATTGCAACGAATTCCAAGCGGCTGTAAAAGGCGGGACGTAAAACAAGGAACCACGCGGGTTCTGGAAGAGCATCTCGAAGAACTGCAAGGTCAATACCGGCCAGCCACCCTCCCATTGTAAAAAAGCCCGCGCAGGCAGAGAAACAAGCGGCAGGCCAAAAAAGAGCAGGATTACCAAGGCAGCCAACCGCACCAACCCTTTTTCAGGGAAACTTATTGGCGGGCGGGTGTAGGACGTCCGTGTACGTGCAGAATTATCCGGGCTGCCGCCAGGCAGCACATATCGGCTGTACAGGGCTGAAAGACCCAGCGTACAGGCCAGCTGCAGCAGGGAAAGGAAAGCTGCGGCAGGCAGGTTGAGGAACTGCAAGGCCTGGATATATATTTCAACTTCAATGGTAGAAAAGCGCGGCCCGCCCAACAACAGGATGACCCCAAAACTGGAAAAATCGAACAGGAACACCAGCACACCTGCGGCCAGGATTGCAGGCCAGATGACCGGCAGGGTCACCCGCCAAAAGGCCTGAAGGTTACCGGCGCCCAGCATGCGAGCTGCATCGGGCAGGCGGGCATCCATCTGCTGCAAGGCGGTGGAGACCAGCCGGACGACAATGATGGTATTGTAAAAAACATGCGCCGTCAAAATGGCGGGCAGGCTGTTTAAGAACAGGATTGGTGGCCAGCCCAGCCCATCGAGCAGGATCAGATTCAGCCAACCGCGCGGGCCAAGCAGGGCGTTGAACCCGGCCGCCACCACAACGGTCGGCAAGAGAAACGGGACTGCCGTCAGCGTGTGCAGGAAACCTTTCAGTGGGAAGTTGTATCGGGCAAAGAGAAAGGCCAGGGGGAGCCCGAAAAACAGCGTCAAGATGGTTGAAAGCGCCGCCTGGAAAAACGTAAATCCCAACACCTGCATGGCGCGCGCGCCGGTTTCATCCAAAAGAACAGGTAGCGATACCGCGCCGAGACCCTGCCACAGGATGCGAACCAGCGGGATGAAAAAGAAAACCGCCAGGAAGATGGAAGGGGCCAGCCACGGCCATCGCGTGCGCCAGGCTGGCCCGTGAACAGGCGATATCATGAATTATCGGAGGACGGTTTGCGTCCAGGCCTCAATCCAGGCTTCGCGGTTGCCAGCAATATCTTCGGAGGGCAAGCTGGCCGGGGATATTGCTACCCGGGCATATTCAACAAAGACAGGCGGCAGGGCAGCCTGCGGGTTGACCGGGAAGACGAACGTGCGCAGGGGCATATCTTCCTGGAAAGGCACGGAGAGCATGAAGTCAACAAATTTTTCAGCGGCGGCGCGGTTGGGCGTGCCCGCGAGAATGCCAACGAACTCAACCTGGCGGAAGCATGTACCCGGCGCAATGATGGAGGCGGTAGGCGCTTCGGTAGACGGTTCTTCGGCAAAATAGACCTCGGCAGCCGGGCTGGAAGCGTAGGAGACGACCATTGGCTGCGGGCCTTTGCCTGCCGAGCCGCTGAAGTTGGTGTAGTAGGCGGTTTCCCAGCCGTCCACCACCTGCACATCATTGGCGCGCAGGGCTGCCCAGAAGTCTAGATAGCCAGGGTCGCCAAACTCGGCAATGGTCGCCAGCAGGAAGGCCAAGCCGGGCGAGGAAGTAGCCGGGTTTTCCACCACCAGCAGGCCCTTGTATTCCGGGTTGATCAGGTCTTGCAGGCTGGCTGGCACGGGCAGGTTGTTTTCGGCAAACCAGGCGCGGTCATAGTTGATGCAAACATCGCCATAATCCACCGGCAGGGCGCGGTTTTGCGGATCGAGGCGGAATTCCGTGGGAATCCCGGCCAGGGCGGGCGCATTATACGGCTCGAAAATATCCGCAGCGAGGGCACGGGAGAGGAAGGTATTATCGACGCCAAAGAAGACGTCAGCCAGCGGCGCTTCGCGCGAGAGGATGGCCTTGTTCAGCACGGAGCCGGTATCGCCGCTCTTGAGGAAGGTGACCTTGATGTCGTTTTCAGCTTCGAAAGCAGCCACCACCTCCTCGCTGACATCGAACGAATCGTGGGTCATCACGGTCAACGTGACAGGCCCGGCGGTAGTTGCCGGGACGCAGGCAGCAAGAACAAGGTTGAACAGCAGGGTGGAAACGATAAATTTCTTAAACATCATCACTCCGTGATTTATTTGGACTTTCGCTGGTGGATGCAGCACAAAACACCGCGCTTGACACGAATCTTGGCTGTATCGGCCAGCATGCGATTGCTGATGCCGCGCGTGCGGTAAGGCAGCAGGGTTTCCTTGTTGAGGGGGTAGGTCAGGCCTTCGGTGGAAACGCCTTCAGCAGGCACACCCAATGGGATGAGCGAAATAATATCCCCCGATGCGCCCTGCACAGTGGCCTGGCTGGTAATAACGAATACCTCGGTCAGCCCGTCATCCAGGCGGGCATTCAGGGCTTGCAGGTCGGGGTCAGCCAGCAGGGCAACATTGCCGAGCGTTTGGTCCAGCCGGTTCCCCAGTCCGGCCACAATCACTACCGGCGAATAACCTGCCCGGGAGGCGTGCATCAGGGCCAGCTCCAGGTCGCTTTCGTCTTTATTGACCGGGAAACTCAGGATATGCACACCCATATCATTGAAGACCCGCACCTCAGCTTCAGAGAGCGAATCCAGGTCGCCGATAATGACATTCGGGATGACACCCAGCGCAATCGCATGCCGGGCGCCGCCGTCGGCGGCAATCAGGAAATCATCCGGTTCAAGGATCTGTCGGGCTGCGCCTACATCGGGCAGCATCCCGTTTACAAATATGATGGCTCGTGTCATAAAAAACAACCTCCGCCGGGGAGGTTGTTGGTTTGACAAAGAAGCATCCCTCCGCCAGCATAATCTGGATCAGGTTCTGCGGGTCGAGGGCACATGCCCTCCTCTCAGCCTGTCAGCAGGCTCCCCGTTTAGTTGTATGGCTACAGTATACGCGGCGCTCGGGAGCAAGTCAAGCAAATTATCGTACGCGACGTTTCCACTCTTCCTTGAGCTGCAAATCTCGCGGCGTCTCTCCCGACTCGAGGGTCAGGAAATCATTCAGAAGGCGGTTGAAGCTGGCCACGTCATCCAGCATGGGGAAATGACCGGCCTGTTCCAGCACAATCATATGGGTCATGGCTGGTAGCGCTTCCGGCGAAACAGTCGGCAGCGAAACAGCCGGGTCATTCTGCCCGTAGACCAGCAGGCAGGCCGTGGTCAGGTTTGCCATGCGGTTGACCAGCCCCAGGGTATCCTCCGAACCAAAGGAGGCCGGGATGGCCAGTGGGTCAGACTTGGCCGAATCGGTACGAACAGGCTCAGTGCCGGGATCCTTGCTCAACAGCCACTCAGACAGGTCGGTAGGGGTGCCAGCGCGCAGACGGGCATTGACATTCTCCATGCTCAGGGGCATGTCCACCGCCATAATGCGATCCACCATGTTCGGGTAGCGCATGGCAAACATCATCCCCACCAGGCCACCCAGGCCATGCCCGATCAGGGCAACTTTGCCAATGCCCATCTCCTGAAGGAAAAAATCGAGCAGCGCAGTTTGCTTATCCAGCCCGTAACGATCTTTCTCGTGGGCACTTTCCCCAAATCCCCATAGATCCATTGCATAAGCGCGGAAGGAGGTCGAGGCCGTCTGCATGGCGGGAATCCAGTACCGCCATGAACCGACCCAGCTGTGCAGGAAGATGATCGGACGGCCACGCCCAATCACCTCGTAATGCACAATACCGCCGTCCAGGATAATCGCACTCATTCGAAGGTTATTTTCCGTACTTCTTAAGAATGGCCGAAATACGTTCCGTCAACTGGTCTGGCGCAAACGGCTTCAAAAGATATTCCTCCGCACCTGCATCCAGTCCTTGCTGAATTTCCAATTCCTGACCCTTGGCAGACAAAAAGACCACCGGTGTGTGAGCAACATCCGGGTCAGCCTTAATCTTCTGGCAGGCCTCATACCCGGTCATTTTTGGCATTCGCACGTCAAACATGGCCAGGTCTGGTCGTTCCCTCCTGACCAGTTCGTAGCCTTCTTCGCCATTCGCACCCGTCACGACCTCATGCCCGGCAAAACGCAGGGTAAAAGCGATCAATTCGCGGATATCGGGTTCATCTTCAGCAATTACAATTTTCGCCATTCATTACTCCTCAACTTCATCCACCGGCAGGGTGAACGAGAATATACTTCCCTCACCGGGGATTCCCTTGCTGGTCATCCAGATTTTGCCCTGATGCATTTCAACCAGTTGTTTGACGATGGGCAGGCCCAGCCCTGTGCCTGGTGTGGCGAGCACGAGCGGATCCTCACCCCGGAAGAATCGCTCAAAAATGCGATCCTGCTGCTCCAACGGGATGCCGATGCCCGAGTCTTGCACATCCATCTGTACTGTGCCATTCGAGCGCTTAATCTGAATATTAATCTTGCCATTGGCGGGCGTGTAATTATACGCATTATCCACCAGGTTACCAACAATCTGGCGCAAACGCTCAGGGTCGGCTAGTACGCGCGGTAACTTCTTGACCCCGGAAATCTTCACCTGCATTGGTTTGTTTTCTTCTTCAGCACGGCGCAACACATCAGTCACGACTTCATCGGCCACTTCACGCAAATCAATCGGCTGCAGCGAAAGAGTCACGCGCCCGGCTTCAATGCGAGAAATATCCAGCAAATCATTCACCAGGATGTTTAGGCGTTCAATATTCCCCTTCACAATATCCAGGAAATGTGTCTGGTTTTCATTCAGTGCACCAGCCGCGCCCATCAACAACACATCCACATACCCGCGGATGGAAGTCATCGGGGTACGCAGTTCGTGGCTGACGGTCGCAACGAATTCAGACTTAAGCCGGTCAACTTCCACTTCATGGGTAATATCGCGGAAAATGGACACCGTGCCCAAGAATTCCTTGCGCCAGATGACCGGCGCCAGGTTTACCATGATGATGCGGCCGTTATCCAGGGTTAATTGCTCGGCATAAGTCTCGCCAGCATGGGAGTCTCCCGGGTTTTCAGACCAGTTGTGAATAGCCTGCACCCAGGCCTGGGTTGTCTTTCCGAACAGACCGGCAAAGTTCTCCAGCGGCTTGCCTGCCATTTCATCTGACCGCAGGCTAAGGATACGTTCAGCAGATGCGTTCAGGAAGGAAACATGGTTTTGTGGATCTGTCACGATCACACCATCTGCCACTGCTTCAAGGATGGCGGTTTGGCGGCTGGCTTCCACCTGCTGGCTGCGCAACATCGAACCGAGCCTTTCGGCCTGGTCACGAATCAACTCATAAAGCTGGGCGTTGTTAATGGCAATTGCCACCTGTGAACCAATCGCTTTCACCATTTCCAACGCATCTTCGTTAAAGTAACCCACATGGCGGTGGAAGACCATGATTGAGCCTATGACATCTTCGCCAACCGTCAGCGGCGCAACAACCGCGCTGCGATGATCCTGTGATCCTTGTGAAACAATCCAACGCGGGTCGAGGAACAGGTCGTCCACAAGCACAGACTGGCGATTCTTGACCACCCAGCCTGCCAGGCCTTCACCAATCTTGAGTTTCAGGGTGGCGTTGCCCTGGTGTACGTCCGTCACATATCCATAACCGGCGCGGTAATGCAGCATATTGTCTTCGGGATGAATCAGCAGGATGGTGCCCTGCTCGCCGCCAATGGCTTCATTGAGCAAAGCCAGTGTACGGCTGAGTGCCCGATCCAGGTCGAGGCTGGCGGACACCTCGGTAAGGATGCGCAGTAAGGTTTCCGTATTGCGCTGTTCGCGCTCCAATTCTGCCGTGCGTTCCACCACGCGTTGTTCCAGGGTGGCCGCCAGCTGCTGCGTCTGCGCAAACAACTGACCGTTCTTGATTGAAACGATGGCCTGGTTTGCCAGCGTACCAAGAATCTGCAGGTCAGAGTCTGAATAGGCATTGAACATATAACTCTGGGCAGAGAGCGCACCAATTGCCTTACCACCAGAGAACATCGGTACAGCAATGATTGAATGAGGTGTACCCCTCTCACCCACCGTGATGCCCCCCTGCGATTCAGCATCCGCAGCATCCAGGATCAGGATTGGCTCACCAGTATCGATCACCTTGCCGCTCAGGCCCTGCCCGTAAGGCACGCGCACACCATTAATACGCTGGCCAAAATCATGCACATACACGCCTTCAATTTCATTCGTGTCATCGTCCAACAGGGTAATCACAATCGCATCCACCGGCATCAGGCGATTAATCGCTTCATGGATGGCAACATACACTTCTTCGGGGTCCAGCTTGCCGGAAACTTCAAAGCTGGCCTGGTTCAGCATGGAGAGGCGTTCGGCTGTCGCCACCGTAGATTGGTACAAATCCGCATTTTCCAACGCGATGGCTGCCTGGTTGCCCATGGTTCGGGCAAGTTCAATCTCGGTCGAACTAAACCGGCGCGGTTCCGCGGATGGGATCAGAACAAGGTAAAGGTTTTGGCTGCTGGCAACAGGCAGAACCAGCAGGGATACCGCACCTTGCAACAACTCGGCCAGCGGACCGACTGCCTCATCCCCGTCAATATTCTCCGTTGAATAGACGCTCAAGGTTTGGCGAATTTCCTGGAAAAGCGGGGCTTCAGGAACAGCCCGATAAATGGGCGGGTTACCGCTTTCTTCAGGGACAACGCTCATCAGGAAACCCTGGTTACTCTGGTCAATCAGGATTACCAGGCCGTTTTGGGCATCCAGGGCCTGAATCATGTGGGTCGCGGTCAGTGAAAGCACCTGGTCGGCATTCAACAACCCGCTCAGCTCAGAAGAGAATTTATTCAGCAGGCCAAGACGGCGTGAACGTTCGTCCAGATCGGCGGCGCGACGAATACTTTCTTCGAACAGGTTGGCATTGTCCAAGGCCACAGCCGCCTGGCTGGCAAAAGTTGCCACCAACTGCACTTCATCATCCACATAGTAGTTGGCTTCAGCCTTTTCAAGCGCAATCACACCAATCACCTGGCCCTTGGCCAATAATGGCACACCCAGCCAGGTAAGGTTTCGTTTTTCAACCAGGGATGAGAAACGAGCATCCGTACTGACGTCTCCGACTAGGATCGGCTGGCTGGCCCGGGTCATTTCTTCCAGCAAGGCACTGTCTTTAATGTCCACCGAAATCCCCTTGCGCTCTTCGGTATCAGCAAAACCACGCGCATCGGCCACACGCATCACATCGCCTTCACGCAGCCACAGGATAGCCGTATCATACAAAATAATCGAACCCATACGCTCAAGCAGCGACGCCACCAGTTCACTGCGCTGCAGGCTTGTGGTAATTCCCGCAGAAACAGTGTTGAGCGCTTGCAACTGTCCCGCACGTTCCTGCGTTGTTTGCACCAGGCGCACATTTTCAAGCGCCAGCGCAACCTGCTGGGTCAACGAAAGCAACAGGTTCTCATCCTCTACGTTAAAAGCGGATGGTGTATTAAAGTTGTCCAATACCATTACACCCAGGTCGCGATCAGAGGCGCGCACGGGGATTAACATCGATGAAACAGGCAGGCGCCCCCCGGTTGCCTTCCGATAAAGCAACAAACTCTCCGCTGACAGGTTGTAGTCAACGGCAAAGTTCACTTCTTCCACACGGCGCGGCTGGCCTGCCGAGAACACCATGCCAGGCAAACCCTCGCCGCGCTGGTAGTTGATGTCCATCACGCTTTCAATATCGGCATACCCGGAAGCAGTTTCAGGAACAAGCATCTCCAGGCGTTCATTCCATAACAAGACAACACCAGCATGCGCCTCGGGCAAAGCCCCCAATGCACTATCCAGCAACGAGCGGACAATCTCTTGCGGGGTCAGGCCGCTTAACTGGCGGCTGAAGTCAAGCAGCAAGTTCACTTCAGACAGGCGTTGGCGGGTTTCACCAAGCAGCTGGATGTTTTGCACGATGATTGAGATCTGGCGGCTAATCTGGTAGAAGACCTGCTTGTCATCCTGCGCCAGGCCCATCATCGGCTCGGTATCCACACCCATCACCGCCGCAACCGGTTCACCATTAACCATCACTGGCATACAAATAAAGGATTTCGTTTTGAGCGCCGATAAGAAGGGGGTATCGTGCCAGTTTTCATCCTCATCAACATTGATAGCCACGATAGTCTCGCCCGTTTGCAGGGAGGTACGCAGCGGATTCTTCTGGCCGAAAAGTGCTTCAAGATTGGTACCACGCGGCAGGTTGCCATAGGTATCCGTAATACGCGGACCTTCGGATGTATTACGCGCCACCATGGAGATGGTCATATTCAGGCTGGTAAGTAATTGTTTCCCCAGCGTCTGCAAGGCGATATTTGAATCAACCTGCTTTGAAATGGCTTCGATGACCTGCAAGCCAGCCCGAATCTGGCGAGTGCGTTGGTTCAGGTTGGTAACCGATATGGTCTGCTCCAGGTCTTTGTGCAGCAACATCGGCAGGCTGCGCTGGCTGAACTGAACCAGGCTTTTCTGGCGCTGCACCTCGGAGGACAGATCGTCAATCTGGGTTTTGTACTCTTTAATTTTGCCGCCACTGGAAACAGTCAAAGCCGCCTGCACCGCAAATACTTCCAGGCTTTCATAGGTTGAGCGGTCCGGTCGCATGCCATTGCGCGGCGCATCCACGCTGATTAGCCCCAACGGCTCACCCTGGGTGGATTGGATGGGAATAATCAGGGCATCATCAGGGTGCCAGGCATTCGGCTGATCACTGGCCGCTTCGGCGAGGGAGGTGATGAATTGGACGTCGGAGGGAATCACCGGCGCCTGGTCATTGGGAATGAAATACAGGTTGCCAATCTTAAAATCTTCGCGCATCAATTGCTGAACGCTGTTCCAAGGCTGCGGATGTGCGCTCACTGTTTCCCATACATCATCTGTCAAGCCAGCATGGGTAACACGATTCAATTGACCGGTTTCGCTGTCATACAAACTGATCAACACAATAGAAAACGGCGTGGCTTCCACAATGCCATTTGCGATTAGGTGTAAGGCGTCTTCAAGAGGCTGGTCCACCCGCAGGGCCTGCGATGTTTCAAACAACTGCAAGAGGGTTTGTGTGCGGCGGTTGAGCAATTCAGCGCGGCGCTGCTGGTCGCGGTTACGGAAGGCGTTGGCCAGTGCAATGGCAGCCTGCACCGAAAGTGAACGCAGGAGTTCGATATCAATCTCGTCGAATCCGTTTTCATCCTTGCTATGCAGGTCAAAGAAACCATATGTTTCTTGTTGGTAAGCAATGGGAATAGCCAAGGCCTGGAGAATGCCTTCGTGCGGCTGGCGCTCCTCGGTGAACTGCTCCCGAATCACATCCGCCTGTTCAAGCGCTTTATTGGCCCGGGCAGGGAAACCCTCTCGCACAGAATGCCCCAGCGACATCAATACCTTGAAGGGTTCGCCTTCTTCACGTGTATCTTCAAAAAAGACTGTGCTACCGCAGTCAGCGCGGGTAACGCGTAAGGCTTCTTCATGGACAATGCGTAACAGGTCTTTAATGTCAGTGGTGACACTCAACTCGCGCGAGATACGGCTGATGGATGTAAGCATTTCAGCACGTCGGCGCAATTGCTCATCGGTTTGGGATGTAAGCTGGGCGTTTTCCAAGGCAATGCCAAGCTGGGTCGCCAGGGTGGAAACCAGTTGCATGTCGCTGTTGGTAAATGCGTTTAATTTCGTAGAACTCAACATCAGTTCGCCAACACCTCGCCCACGCATCACAATCGGGACAACAATGGCTGAGGCACTGCCAGCACCACGGATTAGCGGACGATACAGGCCAAACACACGCCGATCGGAAGAAACATCACCCGACATAAACGGCCGCTGGCTGCCTGCCACGGTAACGTGATAGGCAGCCGGGCGAACATTAATCTGGGAGAGAGACTCAACCAACGAGTCGCGTACCCCAAATAATGACGGCACATGCGCGCGCATGATCCCTTCGCGTTCATCGAGCAAAAAGATTGATGCCTGGTCCGCCTGCAACAAAATAGCAATCTCCTGCACCGAAAAACGCAGGATTTCGTCCAGCGACGCCTCGGAACTCACCAGGCTGGCGATTCGGCGCATCGACTCAAGCCGCTGGTTACGGATTCGCGCCTGGTTGGCAAGTAAAGCATTCTCAATGATAGATGCGACCTGCCCGGCGGCAATATTCACCAGCCGGAATTCTTCCCGATCCAGACCGGCCTCACTCCCCTGCCAATTGGAAAGCTGCAAATAACCCAGGAAGCGATTGGAACTGACCAATGGCACAAATAAGGTGTCCCGCATGCTGGCGGCCTGGGCCAGGTCTTGCAGCCCCAACTCACCCCAGACCGGGTCTTGCGCTGCATTACGTGTCTCTAAAATTTCCTGACGGTCTATATATTGAGCCGCCGGGCTATCATTCTTGATGGTTGTACGATACAGGTTGACGAATTGGTTAGAAAGACCATGGAAAGGTGAACGCGCTTCCAGCAGATTACGCTGTTGGTCATAGAGCAGGAAGCCCAAGATACCTACATCGAAAAGGCCAACCAGGCTGTTGACCAATTTCGAGAACAACTCCCCAAACTCATTGGCAGTAGCCGCAGTTTGCGCCAACTGATCCAGCCCGGCCAACTGGGTATTCCAGCGTTCCTGTTTTTCGTAAATGAGCGCATTCCGAATGGCATAGGCCACCTGGCCCGAGACCAATTTCAGGATGTTCAAATCTTCATTTGAGAAACCATTCGTTGGGGTTACCCCAACTTCGATCGTTCCAATCAGGTTCTTTTCCACCAGGAGCGGTACGCCGATATAAGCGCCCATGGGCGGAATATTCACCCCGGTCGGGTCATACGGCACAGCCGAAAGACGGGTGTTGGCAATATAAAGCTCTTGCTGTTCATCCAGCAGGCGTGATTCATACGCACCAAAATGACTCTGCCCAACTTGTTGCAAGGTGCGGGCGGTACCCGAAGGGCCGCCCAGGCGGTAAGCCACCAGGCGTTTTTCAAAATTATTCCAAACCTTAATCTCCAGGTAATCTGACGGAACCATCTGTTCAAGGTTAGACAGGATGGTCTGTAAAACTTTCTTCAGGTCAAGGTTCGATGCAACCGTTTCACTAAAATCTGTGACGGTACGCAGGGCGTTGGGATGCAAGGTCTCACGGGAATATTCTTCCGTCGTTGCTGCTGACCCAGCCGAGTCAGCGCGCCGCAACGCCACCAGCACAGACGATACCGCGCCTGGTACGTGATAGGAAAAGGCATCGACAAGCCGCCCATTAACTGAAAAACGCGTCTGACCTTCAGCCGCGCAAATTTCAAGGAATGACTCGCTGGGCCGTACCCGGCGCCCTAGGCGTTCAATGTTGGGGGTTTCTCCCTCAAAAAGGTCGAACCACTCTCGCCCCACCTCATTTATCTGCATCACCCTTCCACCAGTTTGTACAATCAGGATGGCTTCTTCGTGGGACTGAATCTGGGAAAACACTTGGCGGGGAGGTTCCTGCACGGCCGGCCGAACCTGTGGCACAACGCGCAATAATAGCCAGACCAGTAAAACAAATACCAGTCCGAAGATCAGGAACCCAATCCCCAGGCCGAGCGATTGCCCTTCGATCATGATTAACCCTTAGGCATTGCCCCCAGAGTCCTGGCGGCGCGCCTCAGCGGCAAGTTCGGTAATCTCACGAATATCGGCAAACCCTTGTTTGGATGGGGACACCACGCCAATCGACAGGGTCATCAACGGCGCTTGTTCCTGGCCGCCATCTTTCCCGGGGGCAAAAATGAACCCCTGCTGGCGATCCATAAAGTTATAGTGGGTCTTCACATCCTCAGCAAAGCGGGCTTTCAGGCGTTCGCGAATGGTATCAGCTGCCCCTTCCTGGCTGATGATGACAAAATTATCCCCGCCAGCATGACCAATAAAATCTGTCGATGTGCCCAAATCATCGAGCACCTCACCAATCAACATACCGGTAAAGCGCAGAACATCATCCCCGGCCACAAAACCATAAACATCTTTGAACGGTTCAAAACTGTCAATGCGGATGTCCATATAGGCCCAGCCTTGCTCACGAATAATTCGGCGCAGCTGTTCTTCGATCAACCTTCCGGCAGGCAACCCGGAGCGTGGATCCGTTAAACTTTCCCGCTCAGACCGCCGGATGGCACCCTGCACGCGTAACTTGAGCTCTTCAATATCGAAGGGCTTGGTAATGTAATCATCCGCGCCAAGTTCCAACCCCTGCAGGCGGTCACTGCGCTCATCCTTCTGGGTTAGGAAAATGACCGGGATGTGGCTGGTACGGGTATTGGTACGCAATGTCCGGCAGACTTCATATCCGTCAATATCCGGCAGCATGATATCCAACACAATCAAGTGAGGCAACACCTGACGTGTCTTCTCCAATGCATCCGAACCGCGCATGGCCGTATCCACATCATACCCAAGCCCGCTAAAGTAAATCTTCAGCATCGTTGAGATATCAATGTCATCTTCTACAACCAGTAGCCGGGCTTTTCCCATAATAGAGCCTCCGTTCAAAATATTCCATTATCTGCGTTTGAGCGCCTTGCGGGCATTCTGTCGCACAAAATCAATTTGGTCTTCCGTTACTTCACGCTCAAAAGAGCGAAAACCACTTAGCCGAAAGCCATGCTTTTTGGCAATGGCGGTTATTTCGTCCACCCGCTCGCGCGAGATGTCCTTACCCAGTGTATAGTCTTCAAAGCGGCCTTCCAGTGCCAGGGCCATTGTTTCGGCCATGCAGGCATAAGATTTGCCCTCCGGGAAGCCAAAGTTAAAGTGAAAATTGACCGGCCCGGGTACATCCACCATGCCGCCATCGACCACAAGTATATCGTTTCGCGCCGCTGCCACCATTGCAGATACATCGCGAGGCCGGGCAACATCACAAACAACACTACCGGGCTGCAAATGTTCAGGCCTGATGACATCATGCACAGCACTCGTCACCGTCAGGGTTAACTGCGCTTTTGAAAGCACATCCATACTGGTACTCACATGCAGGCAAGCCTTCGAGCGCGGGGAAATCCTTTCCCGCACGGCGTGCAGGGCATCCTCGCGGCGACCTATTAAGTATAACTCACCTACGGCCTCTGCGAGAAGTTCTGCACAAACTTTGCCGATTGTTCCGCTAGCCCCCACCACAGCCGCAGTTGCCGATTCGAGGGGAATTTCCATCACCCGTGCAGCTTCGATAATTGCATCCACCGCCATCGAGACAGTATAAGAATCACCAGTTGTTACAGGCACATCTAGGGAACGGGCAATGGTAATACCGGCATCCCCCACCACCGAAGTAAAGGCCCCCAGCCCTAAAATATTTGCGCCCAGCCGCTCGGCCAGGCGCCCGGTTTGTATGATCTTGTCGTAGACCATTTTTTCCGGCAGTTCCAGCATACGTTTTGGCGTAAATGGGCAGGCGATGAACCAGCCTTTTATTTCCTTCCCGGTTGCTGCCGAGGTTATTCCTTCAATTTCAGAGATATATACCGGCGGGAAAAACGTGGAGAAAAAGTTAATCTGGTCTTCGTTGAGAATACGCCCGAGCAGGGGAAATTTACGGCTGACATCCCTTTTCGGGTCAATCGGGTGAATGATAAATGCAAAAGAATCCATAATTACCAAGACTCAAGGTCTGCCTGCTCCTGGCGGGAATATAAACGCTTGTGCATGGAAGCGTTCTTGAATTTATGATGGTCGCTGTCTTCATAACGAATGTCTTTGTCAATTACCCGGCGTTCTTTGGATGCCGCCAGCACAACATCAGACTCAATGGTCCTGGCAGGATAGACGATCATCCCGGAACCCAGGCGGCAGTTATGCCCTACCGCCCCGCCAAGCACAGGCCGGTTGGAAGGTCGTAACTGGTCGGCCCCATCCAGGGCGCGGATAGGTGCAGGGATTAGGTTGTAATCAGTAAATGTCGAACCAGCGCCAATGAACGTATTACGCCCCACCACGCACATTTGCAAACAGGTATTTTGCGCAACCATCGAGTTATCCATGATGGTGGTCATAAACAGGGCGGCGCGGAATGGCAGGAAAGTGCCATCCCCGACCACGGAAAGCATTAATTGCACATCCTGCGAAAGGTTTACATTATTCCCAATAATGCAATTCTCCACTACTGCGCCGGGACCAATGGTGACGTTATCCCCAATCGTCGTCGGGCCGTGGATAATGGCATGCGGGTCAATAATGCAATTCTTGCCAATCTTGACCAGCGAAGAGCATTCCAGCAGTTGTTTGCCTTCATAAATTGCCCGGCTCAAAACACCAAGCTTATAACCGAGGTCAATAGCCAGTTGGTTTTCAAAACGCGCGCCGCGTTTGAACAAACCAAAGATAATATCCACAACAAAGATGTGAACCCATGAATCAATGGCAATTAACGCCCGCAATGGGACCTGGAAGACCAGGTCGCCGCGCTCGCCAGCCATATAAGACGGCACATGGTAATAGCCAATCTCACGGGCCTGCAGGTCAATCACCAGCGGCTCCACATCCGCCACCGGACCGTTGGGGTAATACCACAGGTCAGCCATGTACATATGCCCGGCAGGAGCATAAGATGTAGAGAGTGGCAGGGCATGTTCTCGGAAAGCAGGGTCATCCAAAGTAAACGCTGCCCGGCAGGGGCGGTTTTTCCTGCGTGCCTGGCGCAAAAATTCCTGGATGTAATGCTCGTCAAAGAAAAGGTTGTCGCGGTAGACCAGCATCGGTTCGCGCAATAAAGGCAGCGGCGCGCCTGCCCGAACATCCACTTCGCGGGTGACGTATGGCGCAAGGACATCCCGCTGCCATAGCCAGAGCGGTCGATTCTGGATTCTTAGATCACGGGCGGCTTCATTGAAAGGGGACAGTTTCCGTGGTGCTTTCAGGATCACTTTTAACATTTTTTACTATCCCATCGGAACTGAATCTATGAGGATTGTACAAGTGTTGTCGCCGCAGGCAATACACTGGGTTTCTTCCACGTGGAACAGCTTGCCACCGCTGACCCAGTACAAAGCTTCCTGGAGCAGGCCAACAGCCAGGTGACAGGACGGTTCATTTGCCTTGCGCTCCCAGCACAGTGGGCAACGATCAATATGCCAGAGCAATTGCCTATCCAGCATTTCCACGCGGACTTGCTGGTCTGTATATTTATTGAATATATCCGCAAATGCGTTCGCGCCAACTTTCAATTTCATCGGTAGCGGCATCATCCGAAAACTGAGTTCAGTCAGGCCCAGGGCGGGACCAAACTCGCGCAGGCCATGTGAAAAACAGGAACGCCCTGCCCGCATGGCAATGCCTTTGCCGCCGCGCGGGCCGTAGACCTCTTCAAGGCCAGTTTGTATCTTGCTGACTGCAGAAAAGGGAAAAAGACGCTGTTGATTGTGCGGGGGGTATTCTTGCACCCATTCATTGAGGGCAATGCGATTTAATAATGCCCGGACGCTGTTACGGCCAATAATTTCTTCGGTGGCCAGAAGCAAAATCCGCCCCATCAGGTTTGGATAATGGTACATCTCAACAGTCATCGCATTACTCGCCCGACTCTTCGTCGAGGAAGTTTTTCAGTTTTTCCATGAAATCTTCAGATGTATCGAGCATGGGGAAGTGTTGCGCCTTCTCCCATCGCACAACCTTGGCCGTTGGCACGCCCTGCACCAGCGGCTGCCACTGGCGAGGGTGGACGATATTATCGCGGTCGCCATACATCCCCAACACAGGCACTTTAATCTGGTTAAGCATGGGGCGCAAATCAGTGCGACGCAAGGATGCAATTGAAAGCAGGAAGGATTCGAGAGTTGTGGCCGACAGGTCGCGATCCATCATCTTCGGGAAGCGCGGGTCGCTACAGATAAACGGGGAAGCCACACGGATACCGCCCCTGAACGCCCACATCATATTAAACAGCATCATGGCGATAAAATGATAGCCGGCAAGTTTTAATGGGATGGCAAGCGACGAACCCACAATCGGCGAACCTACCACCACAACTTTGGAAACACGCTGGGGATATTGCAAGGCCACAGACAGGCTGACCGTACCGCCCATGCTATGCCCAACCAGCGGGGCACTCACAATACCCAACCGATCCATAAATTGGTCTACAAGGCTGACAAAATCCTGAACAGCGTAAGTTTCACGTTTCTTGCCCGATTCACCAAACCCCCAGAAATCCAAGGCATAGGTGCGATAATAGCGGCCTAAATAAGCCATGGTTTCCTGCCACAACCCCCACGAGCCAAGCCAGCCGTGAAGGAGGATTACAGGACGCCCACGCCCATAGACTTCATAATGTACTATACCCTGGTCTGTGGTGATGGATGACACAACATTCGCCGTGGTTCAAAGATGGGGGTGAAAATTACTTGCCGCCTTCCATTTCAGCCAGGATGCTGTACAGCAATTCCAGTAGGACATTCTTTACAGCCGCCTTATCTGATGCAACGCAGGGCAATAATTTCACTTTTGAGTCGAGCCGCAGGGCATGGCGCATGTCGTCCAATTCCCAGGCGTCGTCACGATCCTGCTTGTTGGCCGCCACGACATATGGAGTGGGAGCGTACGCACGGAAAGTTTCAAGGATGGAGCGGGCTTCACGGAAAGTTTCCGGGCGGGTGCTGTCGACCATCACAATAAAGCCAAGCATCCCTTCCGAGAGAATCTCCCACATGAAGTCAAAGCGTTTCTGGCCAGGGGTACCGAACAGGTACAACACCAGGTCTTCATCCACCGTGATGCGGCCAAAGTCCATCGCCACCGTAGTGGCCTGTTTGACAGCCTTTTCAGAGTCCGAGCTGATCTTTCGCTCTGTCGAGACAACATCAATTTCGCTGACAGAACGGATGAATTCCGTTTTGCCAGCACTAAAGGGGCCGGTAACAACCATTTTGACCGTTTGCATAATTCCTCACCCTTGCCAGATTTAGATGGACCTGATGCGCGTGATCAAGCGGTTGACCAGCGACTTCTGCTCTTCCTGATCCTTGACCGGCAATGATGGACGTGCCCGTTCGGGCACAGACGCCGCCCCTTCGGGGCGAACCACTTCCACCAGGCCAGCCTGTATCAGGCCGTAAACAATGCGGCGGATTTCAATATCGCTCATTTTGGAAGCCGAAGCGATCTGCCGCATTGTGTTCTTGGGATTAATAAATGAAACCACCCGCCATTCTTCCACGCTCAAATTCATCTTTTGAATGTTGGCACCGGGCCGCTCTGTGAACTTGAGCGCCATATCCAGACTGGGGATTTCATCCTGCAATTGCTCCAACTCGCGCAACTGGCGTGAGCCCTCGATAATCAGGTTCTCGAGATCAAGGCGAACATTGATGCGATCATCTGAAGGCAGGGCTTCGTTGTCAAACCGGAACGAGCCCTCCACCCAGGTAAATAACTTGCGTATCACATCCGTAAAATAGGCCTGCAGGGCATTCAGCACATCTTCCTGGGTCATGTATCCGGCATTAATCAACATCAAGCCAAGTTCCTTGTCAGAGATCTGCGCTGCACGGGTCTGGATCGCCTTCAACTGCCCGGTGGTCAGACGATTGGAACGATGTAAAACAGCCGCAAGGCGGCTGTCATCTTGCCCCACCTGGGCATAGGCCAGTTTTCCATCCCGAAACGTAATCCGGGCCGTATCATTAGGCGCTTCAACAATCAAAGTGCCCGTCTTGCTGGCAAGGTTGATCAAGTTAAGCAACTGCGTGACCGTAAAATCACGCAGGTTACCTCTTAGCGCCATAAGCTGCCTCGATGAGTCAATTTGTCCGCAAGAAACATATTAAAAGGATTATACATGGTAGGTATGCTCGCGTCAAATAAGTGAAGCATGGAATGTATGGCGACTGAAAGGGTCAAATTTGCCTACTTAGGGTCCCGGGCGGGCTTCAACAACTGCCTTCACTTGCGCAATGGCCGGGCCAAAGCTGTACACCTCCACGGCAAATTCGAGCGTATCACCGGGCTGCAGGCTGCCCTGCCATTCCCAGCGACGCACCCCCACCACGCTGCCATCCGCCGCATACGCCACCGCCGCCAGCCAGATCGTATCGGCGGGCACAGGCGCATCCTGCGCCAGGCGTAAAACCCCATCCAGGTTGGCTATCGTGCCGGTGACATCCACCAGGGTAATCACTTGCTCAACACTGATTGATACATAACGAGGGTCGCTGGGCAGTAATAGGGTGCTGTTTTGCAGGGTCGTCACGCCGTTCAGGCCATCGATGGATTGATTGGGGAAGAAAACCACTAGCGGGAGCGTTTCGCCGGGCGGGATGATATTTAACGGGGCATACGCGGGCTGGCTCACGACCGGCCTGCCATCCGTACCCACCAGGCTAACCTGGGCAATGGGATTTTCTACCGACAGCCCAAACGGGTTGCCCGCCAGCACCAAGCAATACACCCCGCCGCCAGATGGGAAACACCCTGGTGGCCAAAGTTGAATGCCCGCCGGGGTGGGAGCGGCAATGGCCTGGGCATCTTCAGAACTGGCCGGGATGCGCAACTGCTGGCCAACAAACAAAGATTCAGCCACCACGCCTGGGTTGGCCGCCTGCAAATCTTGCAGCCGAATTCCAAAATTTTCGGCAATCTGGCCGAGTGTATCATTGCGTTGAACGGTATAAATAAACGGGGTTGGGCTGGGCAGCGGGATGGGCGTCTGGAACTGGGTTGCTGTCGGGGCGGCAAAAACCGTCCGCGTGGCATAAGGCTGGAGCATAACAGTGGGCAAGGCTGTGGGGGAGCCCGCCTCCCCAGCGTTGAACGCGGCACAACCTGTCATCAAAAAAATGACCAGCAGGGCTGGCATCCATCTTCTCTCTTTCATTTCTTCATTATATCAGTGGCAGAGCCTTGTCCACGCGCCATTGCTATGCTAGACTCAATCCATGGCTGATATGATGCCGACTGAAATCTCCCCTGAGGAGATCTTGCTTGAACAAGCCATTGATGACATTCGCCAGGGCAAGTTTGCCGCTGCGCGAGATGCCCTGACGCGGCTGATTAAGACCGACCAAAACAATGCTACCTACTGGGTATGGATGAGCGCTGCCATGGAAACCCAGAAGGAACGGCTGTACTGCCTGCAGGCGGCCTATAAACTAGACCCGACCAATGTGGCTGCGCGGCGCGGCCTGCGGCTGATGAGCGCCCTGCCACCGGATGATTCGATTAAGCCCTTCCCCATGAACCACCCACGCCCGTGGGAGGACAAGGTTAAGATTGCTGACGACAAACCCAAGGAAGGTGGCCTGAAAGCCCTGGCCGGGAACCCGGCCTTCAGGCTGGTGGCGATCTTGATGGTCGGCGTAATACTGGTAGGGGCGGTGCTGGTCGCGTTCAGCGCCAACGAGCAATTGCGCCCGGTTCGTACGGCCCGCCCAACGATGGATGGGACATTTACGCCAACTGTCACAGCAATATCACAGCGCTCGGCAACGCCTGGCTCTGGAGGGGTTTCCCCGCTGATAGGCCTGCTCTCTGAACCCCATACCCCAACCCCAATTTATGCCGCCACCCCGCACGGGGATGTGGCCTTGGATAGCTACCGCGGCGCGATGCGCGCCTATAACAGCGGGCAATGGGACATGGTGGCTGTGATGATGGCACAGGTGGCTACCGCCCAACCCGGTTCAGTGGATGCGATTTATTTCATCGCCGAGTCGTACCGCCTGAGCGGACGCTACCAAGAAGCGCTGGATACTTACCAGCAGGCGATTGCCATCAATGCTAATTTTGCGCCGAATTTCCTTGGCCGCGCCCGCACCCGGCTGTCCCAGAACCCGCGCAATAATGTGCTTTCAGACCTAAACGCTGCCATCAATCTGGACCCCAATTATGGCGAAGCTTTCCTTGAAAGGGGTCTATATCATTTCAACACCAACGATCTGGAATCTGCCTTAAAAGACTTGCGCCAGGCGGCCATCCTGATGCCCGGTTCGCCACTTGTACAACTGGCACTGGCAAAAACAGAGATTGCCCAGGGCAACTATGAAGAAGCTGTTGTTGCAGCCAGATTGGCCAACGAACTGGATATTACGAACCTGGAGAGTTACCTGGTGCTCGGGACGGCCTACCGGTTGAACGGTCAGTTGGATGAAGCCGTTTCGCTGCTGGAAACCTATGTAGAGTATGCGCCGGACAGTTCAGATGCGTTCATGACCCTGGGACAGGCTTATCTTAACGAAGGCCGCCTGGATGAATCCCTGGATGCATTGAATAAAGCCCTGCAACTGGATGAGCGAAACTCCAGCGCATATGTTGCCCGCGGGGAGGTTTACCTCCAGCAGGAAGAAAATGAAGATGCCCTGGAAGATTTCCAGCGGGCCAGGCAATTTAACCAAAACTCTTTTGAAGCCGCAATCGGGCTGGCGCGAGCTTACCTTGCACTGGGCCAGCCAAACAATGCTTATGCCCTGGCTTTGTTACCCAATGAGCGATTAGTACAAACCGACCAACAATGGGGGTTGTACTTCTACTATCGTGCCCAAGCATTGGAAGGATTAAATGAGCGGGATGCAGCCTACCGTGATTGGCGTGACCTGCTTGCCCTGCCGGAAGATGCTGTCAGTGAAGAAATGCGTGCCGAGGCGCAGCAACGGGCAGATGCTTTGCGTTCCCCCACCCCGTCAGCAAACACGGCGACCCCGGCTACGTCGCGGACACCCACACCAACCCAAACCCGAATTCCTTCGGCAACCCCCTCCCCAACCAATACGCGTGCGCCTTCCGCAACGCCGTAGCAACCTGTTCCCCACAGCAAACCTCCCGCCTTACGAGCGGGAGGTTTGCTGTTTTGCTGTGGCGGCCGCTTTCCGACAGGCCGGGCAGGGACATAATGCCCGCAAATAGTGCCAGTTGTAAATGCCGTAGTCATGATAATCTTCCCAGACCAGAGTGACGCCATACGCGCCAGTGGAAACAATATTCACCAGCCGGGTGGCAGGAGAGTCTTCCAACATGACATTAAAGACTTCAGCATCCGGCTCTGATTTCATATTCTCATGACCGCCCCGGCACTGGGCGCACGGACAGGCTGCCCGCAACAGGGAAAAGGGATAGATACTGGTGTGGCCATCTGTCCAGGTGACGGTCATTTCCATGGCCTGGCGATTGGCTTTTATTCCGGTTGGTCGAAGGTTCATTGTGTTTGCTCCAAAAATTTACGGTGCGGGGATGTAGCCCAGGAAGGCATCTGCTGCCCAACCTGACCGTTTGTCGTCATAAATCGCAACCAGGTACCACCAGGTGTAGCCATCCTTAAATTGTGGCCCGTCTTGCACCTGAAAGACCTCCGAATCATACCCGAGGAACAATTGTGGAGCATCCAGACCGGCGTCTGCGCGCAGGCGCAGCCCCTGCCCGGAAGTCCCGCTGATTTGGACGTAGCCGCCAATGGAAATCTCGCCCGATACCGGCGTGGGCGTCTGGTTTCCTGCTGGCTCGGTAGGTGGTGGGAGGGGAGTGCCCGTCGGTGCGGGGATAACCGTCTGGGCAGCCAGGAAATTCCCCGGTTCCGGCGGCGGGGGAGCCGTCCAGATAATCCAGGCAAAAGTGATTACCAACAAGGCAACAGCCAACCCAAGGATGGCCAGGAAAACGCGGGGGGTCAGGATGTCGTTAAGGTTTACATTCATGATGGCTTAAGTAAATGTCTCGCACCGGGTGGAATAAGCAGGCGAATGGCGGCAGGCTGGCAGGAAATTTCTGCCCGGGTGGTTTCTCCCAGTGGATCACCATCCAATTGGATATGGAAGGGTTGGTCAGATTCCATCACCAGATGTTCAAAATTAATCTTGTGGGCATCCAGCGCCCGCAGGTGATGGCCACCCAGCATACCAAAAGCATGCCGCAAGGCATCGCTCAGGTTTGCTCCGGAAAACAGCCAGATATCCATCTTCCCGTCATCAAGATATGCTTCCGGCGAAATCTCTGCCAACCCGCCCAGGTAACTGCGTATATTGGTGGCCACGGCCTGCATAATCTGCCCCTGCCAGCGGGTATGCCCGGCAGTAACTTGCACATTCACCCCATTCCATAGGGCGGCCTGGGTAACGGCTTCGACAAAAAAGTGTGGCACAGGCATGTATTTGGCCACTCTTGTGCGCGGCTCCACCCGGCGGATGGTCAGGCCGTCCAGGCCGATTCCTGCCCAGAGCAGGAAGGGCTGGCCATTACAAATTCCCAGATCCACAGCGGCAGGCGATGCAGCCAGCAAGGTTTGGATGTTTTGGCGCATGGCCCAGGGCCGCGTCCATTCTAAGGAAGGCAAGCCCAGGTCTACACCAAGCACATTGCTTGTCCCGGCGGGCAGTACACCCAGCGCGGTCTGGGAGCCAACCAACCCGGCAGCCGCCATCCGCAGGGTACCATCGCCGCCTGCGGCAAAAACAGCATCCAACCCATCCTCCGCAGCCTGGCGGGCCAGTTCCGTGACATGGGCCGCGCTGCGCGTGGACGCCAGGCGTACCGTCCAACCGGCGTGGCGCAACAGGCGCACAGCATCATAAACGAACAGTCGGGCGGGCAACCTGCCAGCCGTAGGATTGTAAAGGAACAGGCCCTGCATAGTGGGGATTATATCAGCCGTGGAAAGCCCCATGATATAATTTTTTTAACATGACCGGCCAGACACCCCTGCTTAATAATCGATATCAGATGATTGAGCCGCTCGGCTCAGGCGGCATGGCGCAGGTTTTCCGCGCCCGTGACCTGATGCTGGAACGGTTTGTGGCCGTTAAGGTACTGCGCCCGGACTACTCTGCCGACCCGGATTTCCAGGTACGCTTCAGGCAGGAAGCCAAAGCCGCAGCGAACCTGTCTCACCCTAACATTGTCACCGTACACGACTTCGGTTTTGACCAGGGCATGCTATTCATTGTCATGGAGCATATCCCCGGCACAAACCTGAAAACCATGGTCGAAAACCTGGGTAAATTCAACCCGGAAGAAGCCCTGCCACTGCTTGTGCAGGCTTGCGCAGGTATTGGTTACGCGCACCGCGCCGGACTAGTGCACTGCGATGTCAAACCACATAATATGCTGGTCACGCCAGACCACCGCCTGAAAGTTACCGACTTCGGCATTGCCCGTGCCATCGCCAGCATCCACCCGGATGAGCAAACCGATGTAATCTGGGGCTCGCCATTGTATTTCTCACCCGAACAGGCCGGTGGGCAGGCCCCCTCCCCGGCTTCGGATGTTTATTCGCTTGGCGTAGTAATGTATGAAATGCTGACCGGCAGGCCGCCTTTTGTGGCGAAAACAGCTGAAAAACTGGCCCAGTTACACCGCGAAGCCCAGCCCGAACCGCCCGGTAAGTTCAACCCTGCCATTGGCGACGCACTGGAACAGATTATCCTGAAAGTGCTTTCCAAAGAACCTGCCGCGCGCTATCGCACCGCCGACCAGTTGGGCCGTGTGCTGATGACTTTTGGCAACACTCGCCAGAACCCGGCGGTTGCCCTGACCCCCGAACCTCCGCCCACCGACACCGAACCGACCATTGCGCCGCAGCCCACCCGTCGCGCCACATCCCCTACAGCTGCACGCCCGGTTGTTCCTGCGCGCCCGGCTGTCACCCGCTATACACCCCCGCCACGCCCCGAAACCATTGAAGAAGAAGTTATTGACATAGACTGGGTGGCCGTGGCCCTGGGCTTGCTGGCCTTTGTGGCTGTTGGTGGGCTGATTCCCTTCTGGATGTACATCTACTACCAGTTCACTGCCTTCTAAATGACCACAACCATCATCGCGCCATCCATCCTGTCTGCCGATTTCACCCACCTGGGCGAACAACTTGCGGCATGTGAACAAGCCGGGGCGGATTGGATTCATGTGGATGTGATGGACGGGCATTTTGTACCCAACCTGACGATTGGCCCATTGGTGGTGGAAGCCTGTAAACGCGCCACCGGGCTACCCCTCGACGTGCACTTGATGATCGAAAAGCCGGAGTCCATTATCCCGGCCTTCGCCAGGGCAGGCGCCTCGCGCCTGACCATTCACGTGGAGACCTGCCCGCACCTGCACCGCACGCTGGAACAAATCCGCGGGCTCGGCGTCTCAGCCGGGGTGACATTGAACCCATCCACCCCGGTTGAGTCTTTGCGGCATGTGCTGCACCTGATTGACCTGGCGCTGGTGATGACCGTCAACCCTGGTTTCGGCGGGCAGTCGTTTATCAAAGAAATGCTGCCCAAAATCCAACACCTGCGCCAGATGTTGGATAAACACAACCCGACCGCCTGGCTGCAGGTAGATGGGGGAATTTCGGCAGAGACCATTGGCTTGGCCCACACGGCGGGCGCCAATGCATTTGTGGCCGGGAATGCAGTTTTCAACCACCCAAACGGGATACAGGCCGGGGTGAGTGCACTGCGAGAGAAATTGGTTTAACGGGTTAAAACAAAAATCACGGCCAAACCAGTTGGCCGGATTCTTGTTCGGTTCATCCAGAAAAGAGATGCCGTGTTAGGCGGTTTTCACCAGGGTGCGAATGCACTTGGTGCACAAAGTCTTCTGAACTTTGCGGCCTTTTTCAAACACGGTTACCTTCTGCAGGTTCGGGCGAAAGGTACGGTTACTCGCCCGCTGGGAGAAAGAGCGGTTGTGTCCGAAGGTGGTAGTCTTGCTGCAATGTGCGCACTTGGCCATTTTCTTGCTTCCTTTCTTGCTATAATTACATTGAAAAGCGCGTTATTCTATCACAGAACGAACCCTTCTTCAAGACAGGTGTTAAACCAATACGCAAAGGATTTCAACATGGGCGAAGAAAAAACAACCCTGGGCAGCATCAGCATCTCCCCCAACGCCGTGGCCTCGATTGCCTACCACGCCACCCTGCAATCTTATGGAGTAGTGGGGCTGGCCCCAAAGAACCTGGCCGAGGGAATTGCCGCCACCATCACCCGCGAACCCAGCCGGGGTGTAAATGTAAAATTTGATGGTGAGCATCTCAACATTGATATTTATGTGATCGTCGAATTTGGTACACGCATTGCCACGGTGGCAAACAGTGTGGCCAATGCCGTCGTTTTTAACGTCGAAAAATCGGTCGGCCTGAAAGTAAATGAAGTAAATGTACATGTGCAGGGCCTGCGCGTGAGCAACCCGGACTAGTGCCGGAAATCTTTAACTTGAGTGGAGAGCGATGAAACGGATTGAAGATGCGCCGATTGACGGCCTGGCCTTTAAGAGACTGGTGGAAGCCGGGCTGACCTGGCTGCGAACCAACCAGCAAACAGTAAATGCCCTGAACGTGTTCCCGGTGCCAGATGGCGATACCGGGACGAACATGCTGCTGACCATGCAGTCTGCTTATAACGAAATTTCCAGCCTGGGGCATACCAGCGTCAGCCAGATGGCAGCCGCCGTTTCGCAAGGCGCGCTGATGGGCGCACGCGGTAACTCCGGCGTAATCCTTTCACAGTTGTGGCGCGGGTTTTCACGCGGCCTGCACGGCGTAGAAGTGATTGATGCGCCATCGCTGGCGAAAGCGTTTTCCGAGGCTCGCGACACCGCTTATAAAGGCGTGGTGCGGCCGGTGGAAGGCACCATCCTGACTGTATCGAAGGATATTGCTGCCGCGGTTGAAGCGGCTGTGACCGAGATTAGTGACCCGATTGAACTGCTACGTGTGGCGGTGAAAGCCGCTGACGAATCAGTACAGCGCACACCAGATTTGCTGCCCATTCTCAAGCAGGCCGGGGTGGTTGATTCGGGCGGTAAGGGGCTTTATTTCATCCTGGAGGGCATGCTGCGCCTGGTGGATGACCTGCCATTGGACCAGGCCGAATCCACCGTGCAGCCGCTCTCCGCCATGAACCTGGAGAACGCCATGGAAGACGTGGAAGAAGGCCAGGATTGGGAAGTGGTAGTAGATTTCCGCCCGAATGGCGAGTTGGACTTGCGCACGTTCTACGGAAAGCTGGAGGAAATGGGCACCTCCATTCAGGTGGGCGAAGGGGATGGTATGTACCGTATGCACATCCATGTGCCGCTTGAAAACCGTTACACGCCCATTGAATATATTATGGAAGTTGGCACCATCACCAAGGTCGCCATTGAAAACCTGCTGGCACAAATGGACGAAATCGAACATCGCGCCCAGGGCACCAAGATTGAACTGGCCAACGTGGAACCGGGCCAGATCGCTGTGGTGGTGGTTTCCCCCGGCGCAGGCATCTCACGCATTTTCGGTAGTCTGGGTGCGTGTGCCGTGGTAGCTGGCGGTCAGACGATGAATCCTTCCACAAAGGATATCCTCGAATCGTTTGAAAACTTGCCCACCGATAAGGTCATCATCCTCCCGAACAATAAGAACATCATCCTGGCTGCCCAGCAGGCCAAGGAAGTGACCGTCAAAAAAGTACACGTGATCCCCAGCCGCAATATTCCCCAGGGGTTGGCTGCCATGTTGCATCTTGACCCGGATGGCGACCTGGAAGCAATAGCCGGGCGCATGGAAAAATCACTGGAAAATGTTGTTACCGGCGAAATTACCATTGCCACCCGCACTGTTGAAATTGACGGCGTTAATGTAAAAGACGGCCAGGTGATCGGCCTGTTGAACGGCAAACTGGCCATTTCATCAGACAGTCTGGAACATGCCGTGCTGGAGTTCCTTGAAAAAGCCGGTGCCGCCGATTATGAACTAATTACCCTATTCTACGGCGAAGACATGAAGCACGCCGAGGCCAACCGCATCGCAGACCTGATTCGCGAAAAGTACCCTGACCAAGAAATTGAAGTGCAGGAAGGCGGCCAGCCGCACTATCAGTTCATCATTTCGATTGAATAAAACCCGGCAAAGGAGTACGACGCGCCACAAGGACATTCCTCCCTCGGCGCGTCGTATTGTTTTCTTATGAAAATCGGATTTGTTACTGACTCTCCCTCAGACTTGCCCGCCGACCTGGCCGAACGCCACGGGATAATCATAATCCCTGCCGTGCTGGTCATGGAAGGCAGGGATTATATCGACGGGCAGGACATCACCCGCGAGCAATTCTATGAACGCCTGCCAGCCCTGAAAACCCCGCCCACCACTGCCGCCCCCTCCCCGGCTTCTTTTCACCAGGCCTACCAGACCCTGTTCAGCCGCGGCTGCGACCAAGTTATCTCGTTGCATACATCCGAGCGCCTGACCGCCATTGCCAACATCGCCCGCCAGGTAGCCAGCGAATTTGACGGGCGAATCACCGTGCTGGACAGCGCTTCGCTGACCCTCGGTGTCGGCTTCCAGGTGCTGGCCGGGATGGAAGCCGCTGAAGAAGGTCTGCCGCTACCCGATGTGCTGGCAGCCATCGAATCCACTCGCAAGCGCGTCCGCGTGGCCGCCGCGCTTGACACAATGGATTACCTGCGCCGTTCCGGGCGCGTCCCTGCCGCAGTCACCGCCATTGGCGGCGTGCTGAGCATCAAACCGGTGGTTGAAATTCACAAAGGACAGATCAAGTTCATTCAGGCGGCCCGCACCACCCAGCAGGCCACCAATGCCTTGCAGGACTTCCTGCAAGTTCTCGGCCCGCTGGAACGGTTGACCCTGTTGCACACCAATGCCGAACACCGCGCCCGCAACCTGCTCACCACCCTGATGAGCAGCCCCGTCCGCCTGACCCTGCCGCGCGAGATCGGCATCACCAACGTCACCAGCGTCATCGGCACCCACGTCGGGCCGGGTGGCCTGGGTTTTGCCGCCGTCACAGCCGCCTGATTTCTTCTGATAAAATACCACCCATGCAACCGTCCCTCGAAAAACTTCGCAAATTTTTCCGTCTTGAAGCAGAAAACAAATATGAAAACAAAGCCGTCATTGGTGGCCTGGCTAAAATCCTGGATTTCTGGGAAGCCGAAGCCCGCAACGAAGGCGTCCCTGAAGATTTGGTGCAGCTTGTCTCGACCCGCCTGCAGGATTATCACCGCCTGACTCCCACCTCTCGCGCCGACACGCTCAAGGGAGTCTGGAAGCGCATCCAGGGGCAGATTGGTGAAGCGGAAATCCCTGAGCCAGTCTATACCGAAGTAAAACAGCAGCAACCGCCTGCACCTGTGGATGAAACGCCCCGGCAGGCTCCCCCCAGCCCGGAACCTGTTAAACCAACGGAATCCGCCTCCCCGGCGCCCGCCCCCAAACCCGCTCCGCCTCCGCAATACCGCGTCGAGCGGCGCCTCCCGCCGCCGAAGGCATCCACCTATCCGGGCGCGATCAATACCGGCACGCCGATTGCCCTGAACGCCAAACTGACCGTGTTGCAAGGGGTCGGCCCAAAGAATGCCGCTTCTCTTGAAAAGCTGGGCATGTTCACGCTTGGTGACATGCTCTACAACTTCCCGCGCCGCTACGACGACTACAGCCAACTCAAACCCATCCGCGACCTGTTTTACGGAAACAGCTACACTGTGCTGGGACAGGTGCAAAGTGTGATCAACCGCCCGTTGCGCGGCGGGAAAATGAATATTGTAGAAGCGATTATTAACGACGGCACCGGCTCGCTGCGTATTGGCTGGTTCAATCAACCCTGGATGGCCAACCGCCTGAAAGAAGGTATGAGCATTTCGGTGGCAGGGAAGGTCGAACAATACCTGGGCCGCCTGGTGATGAACAACCCGGACTGGGAACCGGTGGACACCGAGAACCTGCACACCAACCGAATTGTGCCCATTTACAGCCTGACTGCCACCATCACCCAGAAGTGGCTGCGCGGGCAAATGAACCAGGTGGTGCAATACTGGGCGCCTCGCGTCTCAGACCCGTTGCCCGAAACCATTCGCCAGGCCGCTGATGTACGCCCCCTGGGCGAAGCCATTCACCAGGTGCACTTCCCCGACTCGCAAGAAAGCCTCACGGTATCACGCGAACGCCTGGCCTTTGATGAGATTTTCTACCTACAAATGGGCGTACTGCGCCAGAAACGGGATTTGCAGGCCGTACCCGGGACGATTGTGGATGTGCCAGATGAATGGCTGGACGCCCGCCTGGCAACCCTGCCCTTCCCATTAACCCGGGCGCAAAAATGCGCCGTGGACGATATAGTGGTGGACCTTGGCTCGGGCCGCAGCATGAACCGCCTGATCCAGGGCGACGTTGGCTCTGGCAAGACAGTTGTTGCCGCCATGGCCGCCATGATGATTACCAAAGGTGGCGCCCAGGCTGCCATCATGGCGCCGACCTCCATCCTGGCCGAGCAGCATTTCAAGAACTTCTCCGACTTCCTGGTTGGGGAAGGAATGCTGGCCGAGGGTCAGGTGCGACTGCTGACCGGGGACACCAGTGCTTCCGAGCGTGCATCCCTGCTGGAAGGGTTGGCCTCGGGCGAAGTTAAAGTGGTGATCGGCACCCATGCGCTGATTGAAGACCCGGTGGTTTTCAAGGATTTGCAGCTGGTGGTGATTGACGAACAACACCGCTTTGGTGTGGATCAGCGTGCCGCCCTTCGCAGGAAAGGCAACAACCCGCACCTGCTGGTAATGACGGCCACACCCATCCCGCGCTCACTGGCGCTGACCCTGTACGGCGACCTGGACCTTTCCATCATGGATGAACTGCCCGCCGGGCGCGAGCCAATCAACACGCATGTGCTGACCCCGCAGGAACGGGAACGTGCCTACACACTCATCCGTGCCCAAATTAATGCCGGGCGTCAGGCTTTTATTGTTTACCCACTAATCGAAGAAAGTGAAAAACTGGAAGATACCCGCGCCGCAGTGGATGACCACGAACGGCTCTCGAAAGAGATTTTCCCCGACCTGAAACTCGGCCTGCTGCATGGCAAAATGCGCCCGGACGAAAAAGACCGCATCATGGCCGAATTCCGCAACAAGGAGTATGACATCCTGGTCTCGACCACCGTCATCGAAGTCGGCGTAGATGTCCCCAACGCCACGGTCATGCTGATTGAAGGCGCAAACCGCTTCGGGCTGGCCCAGCTCCACCAGTTGCGCGGGCGGGTAGGCCGCGGCGGCGGCGAATCCTTCTGCCTGCTGGTTCCTGAACATAGCGACGCTGTTGAAAATGAGCGCTTGCAGGCCATGTCCGAAACCAATGATGGTTTTAAACTGGCCGAGCTCGACTTGAAGCAACGCGGCCCCGGCCAATTCCTTGGCACAGCGCAATCCGGTTATGCCAGCAGCCTGAAAATGGCCTCTCTCGGCGATATCGCATTAATTGAAAAGGCTCGCAAACATGCCACCGAGTTGTTTGCTGTCGACCCCAACCTATCTTTGCCAGAACACGCCCTGCTGCAAGACGCCTTCAACCGTTTTTGGGGCCAGGGCAAAGGAGATGTAAGCTAACTATGGTTCGAGCCATGTTCCCCGGCACGTTCGACCCGATCCATTACGGGCACATTGATATTGCGAATCGCGCCTCACGCCTGTTCGACGAAGTGGTGGTGGCCGTGTATGACAAGCCGCTCAAATCCCTGGTCTTTTCGCCAGAAGAACGCATGGCGCTGGTACAGGAGGCTTTCAAGGATCATTCGAAAATCCGTGTAATTGGTTACAGCGGCCTGACGGTAAACGCCTGCCACGATATTTCGGCCCAGGTGATTGTGCGTGGATTGCGGGTCTTCTCGGATTTTGAGTTTGAATTCCGTATGGCGCTAGCCAACCACAGGCTGGCTCCCGATATCGAGATTGTGTCCTTCATCACCCACGAGGACCACACCTTCCTGTCTTCTACCACTGTGCGCGAAATCGCCGCACTGGATGGCGATGTTTCCAGCATGGTGCCCCCCCATGTCATGACGGCCTTGCAACAAAAGGTTGGCGGGATGAGTGACAGCCAGCGCCCCGCCAATTCGCTGCGCGACTGATTTACATTTCGCAATGGCTTATTAATTCGCAATAGCATCGTTTGTACTATAATAGTGAACACTGGAAACTTTTTGCCGCAATCGCGGAGGCCATCATGGACATCCTTCACTTAGTAGACCGACTCGAAGAACTCTTCAACGAAAGCCGCAGCGTTCCGTTCACCCGCAACGTCGTGGTGGATGAAGACCGCATGCTCGATATTATCGACCAGATGCGCGTTACCATTCCCGAAGAAGTGAAGAAAGCCCAGCAACTGCTGGCCCAGAAAGACCGCATCCTGGCGCAAGCACAGGAAGAAGCCAAACGCATTGTTGAATTGTCCCGCGAAAAAGCCGAAAGCATGGTGGATCGCGAATCGATTACCAAGACCGCCCAGAGCCGCGCCGACCAGATCCTTGCCCAGGCCCGTGCCGACGCCCAGGCCACCCGCCACGACGCAGACGACTATGTCATCGACTCGCTGCAAACCCTGGAAGGTGAATTGACTCGCCTGATGACCCAAGTACGCAATGGCATCCGCAGCCTGGAGGAGGAACGCCTGCGCACCGCACAGAACTCCTACAGCCCGCCGTCCAACCGTAGCAATGAGCCTGCGGAAGAAGAATTGGAAGATTAAAGAGCAACTCCCCTGAACAAATCAGGGGAGTTTTTGTATCGCCCCAAAAACCGACTCATCCCTTCACTCCGTACCACCACGACAGAAGCGGATTGGGCCGGATGACAACCGAATACAGTAGCAACGGAATCCCAATGGCAAAGGGGAAAGTAACCAATGGATTGGCCCAGGCCGGGCCAAACATAGCGGCCAATTTTTCTCCGAGAATATATTGCACCGGGTTATGGAAGATCAGGATGACTAGCGAAGCCGCGCCGAGGGTTTTCAGGCCATTTGTCAGCCAGGCCGGGCCGCGCTCCAGTAGGAAAGCAAGCGCCAGCACAAAAAGGATGCCTGCCAGGGCCGCCAGTGTACCCAGCAACGGAAATGGGTATAAACGGTCTGCCAGGTTGATTGGTTCGGACAGGAAGAACAGGGCCAGCGAAAAATACACCATTCCCGAACCAGCCAGCAGCCAGGGAGAAGCCAGCCAGTTCTCCGGCAGGCGCAGGCGGGCCTGCCAGCCAAACAGGAAGTAAGCGCACGACACCAGCGCCAGGTCTGCACCCCAGGGCAATCCTTTCAGGTTGCCCAACACAGGCAAATTTACCGGTACAAACCAACCAATCATCCAGATGCCCAATGCAAGGAAAATAACTACAGCAAACCAGACCCCCCAACCCGGCAGGCGGGCCACTGCCCAGGCCAGCAGGCTGACCACGAACAGCGTTGGCAGGAACCACATCGGCACCCATTCCAGGTAGTAGCCATTGGCATAAAAAGACTTGACCAGCCTTGAAATGGCAACAGGGATTTCCAACTTGCCGAAAAAGACCGAAATGAAATACAAAACAAAGATGGTGAAGAAAAACGGCTTGACCAGCCCATGCAGACGCCTGGTGAAAAACTCTCTAAACGGCGTTTCAACCTTGAAGACCATGCCGGAGAGGAAGAAGAATAATGGCATGTGGAAAGCATAAATCAGGTTAAACAGCATTGGGTAGGCATCGCGCGTGCCGCCATGCCCCAGCACCACCAGCAGGATGCCAATACCGCGGGCAATATCCAGGTAACCGATCCGATTGGGAATTTGCATAAACCCTACCCCCGGCCAAATTTATGCGCTGGGAGGCCCTGCGCATTCGTGTGGATTCGGAACAGGCCGCCCGAGGCGCGGCGTACCGCCAAATGAACACGTCCCAACCCCTGGCGGGCGCTGGTGATATACAAATCGGTTAAATCCGGCCCGCCAAACGTGCACGAGCTAACGTGTTTTGCCGGGACCGGGATGCGCGCCAACAGTCCTCCGTTCTGCGGGTTCCAGACCGTAATACTGGAACCACCCCACATGGCAACCCACAGGCGTCCTGCAGTGTCAATGGTCATGCCATCCGGGTGACCCATGCCAGGCGGGATTTGCACTGCCAGGCGCGGGTTGGCAATGTCACCGCTGGCCAAGTCATAATCATAGGCTGTTACTTTGCGGGTGGGTGTGTCAATATGATAGAAGATTTTGCCGTCCAGGCTCCAGGCCAGGCCATTGGAAATACGCAGGCCGGTAAGCAGGGTCTTGACTGTGCCATCTGTATGCAGGGAATACAATGCGGCAACCGGTTCCTGGCCGTTGCGTGAGATGGAGCCGGCCACAAAGCGGCCATCCGGACCGCATTTTCCATCGTTGAAGCGGCTGTCGGGCAGGTGATCCGCCGGGCGGTGGAATACCGTTAATTTAACGGGATCCAGGCTGAGGGTAGCCAGCCCGTCACGCACCCCGGTTACGAATCCGCCCGCTTTGGCGGGAGCAATGCAGCCAATGGGCTGGTCAAATTCATGGAGCACATCCGTGCCAGAAGCAGGGTCATAGGCATGGATGTGACCGGCAGTAATATCCAACCAGTAGAGCAGGTGTTTTTCCAAATCCCACACCGGTCCTTCACCCAGGTGGGCGCGGACGGGGAGCAGCAGTTCGGGGCGGGAGAGTTGCATGGTTAGAACCAGTCTCGTTTGTAGAAGATGAATATGGCCAGCGCAGTGAGAGTCACCGCAAAACCAATGATGCCGAGGAACGCCAACGGATGGCTTTCAAAGGGCAGGGCGACGTTCATGCCATAGAAGGAGGCAACCACAGTGGGAATATTGAGCACAATGGTCAGGGCGGCCAGGGCTTTCATGACGACGTTCAGGTTGTTGGAGATGACGCTGGCGAAAGCATCCATCATACCAGCCAGGATTTCGGTGGAAATGTTGGCCATCTGGATGGCCTGCTGGTTTTCGGTAAGCACGTCTTCCAGCAGGTCTGAGTCTTCTTCGTACTGGGTAAAGGTCTGCATACGCTGGATGCGTTCCATCATCACCTCATTGGAGCGTAGGGCGGTGGCAAAGTAGGTCAGGCTTTTCTGGTACTTAAACAGTTCGAGCAATTCCTTGTTGCGGGTGGAGGCCTGCAGGCGGTCTTCAACCGCATCCACAGATTTGTTGATCTCGCGCAGGTAGGCCAGGTAACGCACGGCGGTTTCGAGCAAGATGTAAAGCGCCAGGCGGTAACGCTTGGCTGTACGCAGGCCGCGATATTTGCCATTGCATAGTACGCGCACCACATCGTTATCGTGGCGGCAGATGGTAACGACAAAATTGTTCTTTAAGATAATCCCCAGCGGCACACTTGAATAGGGCACATCAGCAGATGTACCATTAAAAATCGGCGCGCGAATCAGGATGAAGATGTAGTCTTCATCCCGTTCGGTGCGGGCCATTTCGTCCAGGTCAAGGGAGTATTGAATCAGGTCCGGCTCAACGCCAAGTTCTTCGAGCTGGCTAATCTCGTCCGGGGAGGGGTCTACGACATTAATCCATGAGCCGTTGATGAATTGCTCCTGGATTTGCAGTCCGTGTTGTTCGCTGTTTTTGAGGATGCTCAGCATGGGCTGTTCCTTTCGGGTGATAATTATGAAAGGACGCAGAAGGCGTCCGAAATTAAGTGCGGTTCACGCGTGGACGCGCTTTCTGTACTGGGAGGCTCTTGTTTGGATGAGCCGTTTCGGTTGCCTTCTATACTCATGATGAACTCCTCCTTTCTTTCAGGTTGCAAACAGGGCAAGTATACGACTTAATAAACCATGAGACAACAGGGAAATTGGCAGGAACAATAACAAAGATTGCTAATTCTCACCCGGCCGGTTTGGCGCGTATAATATCCATATGAGCGCAGACGCGGTGAGCATCCAGGTTGGCGGCAATGTGGAAGGCAGCATTGTGGTGGGTGACAATAATTTTGTCGTCAATGAAAACCACGGCACCCTTATCTACAAGCAGGCGGGGCCGCAGGTGCAACGCCGCAGCCTGAAACCCCAGCCGCCGCGCGCACCGCGCGGGTTTGTCAACCGCAGCGAGGAACTGCAAAAAATAGGTTCCTGGCTGGCGGCGAACGAAATGGTGCTGGTCCACGCGCCGGATGGCATGGGCAAGTCGGCACTTCTGCGCCAGGCGGCCAACCTTGAAGCCGCCCGCAGCTTGCCAGATGGCGTGCTGCTGCTCGAAGGCGTAGATGTCAACGGGCAGGCCCTCGGCGCGGAAGATGTGCTCCAGCGACTGTTCGATGCCCTGTTCGAGTCAGACCCGCCACTCAAGGTGAATGCAGCCACCGCCCGGACCTACCTTTCCAACACGCGGCCGCTACTGGTTTTCGATGAAGTAGCCCTGCCGCCCGCCCTACAAAACAGCCTGCCAGACCTCTTCCCCAACAGCCCGATGCTACTGAGCGCCGATACGACCACCGGCGGCGAATTCCAGCGCCTGTACATCAAACCGCTCCCGCGCAACGAATCGCTGACCCTGCTGGCTGCCAAAGCGGAGATCACCCTCAACGACGCAACCCGCCAGGCATTCGATGGCATTTGCGCTCACCTGGCCGACGTGGCCCTGGCGCTGATCATCACCGGCAATGTGCTGCGCGAGACAACCCTCAGCGCAGAACAAGCGCTGGCAATGCTGCAAAATTCGCCTGACGCCAGCCGCGACCCAATACAAAACGCGCTGGACAAAGCCTTTGGGCTGGCTTACGCCCAACTTTCCCCTGAAGAACAAAAATTGCTCAGCACAGCAGCCTTTACACCGGGACTATCCATGTCGCCGGGCTGGCTGGAATCAGCCCTGGGAAACGTCCCTGCCGAAGCCTTTCTTGAGCGATTAAAAGCACTGGGATTACTCTACGCCAACAGTCCACGCCTGCGCCTGCCAGCCGGATTCCGCGCCCAGGCGCGAAACCGGGCTGGCCTCCCCGAAGCGGATGTGCTCTCCCGACTGACCGATTACCTGCTCAAGGGAGAAAACTCACCCGCATTTGTGCAGGAAGAACTAGGGAACTTCTGGGGCGCCATGCAAGCCGCCGCCACTGCAGGGAACTGGGAAACCGCCCTGCAACTGGCCCGCCGCATGGATGCCGCCCTGTGCCTGCATGGTCTGTGGGAAATGTGGAAAGCGGCGCTCGACATTGCGCTTGAAGCGGCCCGCCAGAACAACAACCAGTTCGCCGAAGCCTGGGCCATCCATCAACTGGGCACGCGGCTGGCAGGCCTGGGTCAGACTGCGCAGGCCAAATTGCTACTCAAGCAAGCCCTGGCTTTAAGGGAAAAAATCGGCGATACCGAGGGGGTAGCCTACTCACGCCATAACCTGGATGCGCTGCTGCCTGCACCCGTTTCACCGCTGCCCAAATGGGTGCCTGCCGGGCTGGTTGGCCTCGTCACCACCCTGCTGGTCACACTCGGTGCAGCCGGGGCATTAATCCCCACCCTGCTGGCTCCGGCGATCAACAACGGAACTGAGACCCCTACTCCCACTGTCTCCCCCACGCCCAGCCCCACCCCGGTAGACCTGTCCGGGCCGCAATTGAAAATTGCAATGGACGACACAACCTCGCAATACGGCCCGCAAGCCGAAGCCTGCGGCGGATCCATATTGGTGGTGCATGCCTTTGCCAGCGACCCCGGCGGCATCCAGGGAATCAGCGGGCGTTACAAATACCAGTACGGCCCGCTTGATAGCAAATGGTATGAAGCCAAATTCATTGAAACCGGGTCAGGCCAATACCGCCTTGAAATTGACCACAATGAAGATGATCGCGCCTGGAACACTCTCGACAACCTGGACGGCGACCTGTTGTTGGAGGTGATTGCCACAGATGGTTCTGGCAACACCACCCAAATAGAAGAAAAAGCCCCTGTACGTTACGCCAATTGCGATACCAGCGGCCCCACCATCACTCGGCCCTACTCCAGCCCCAGCCCGGCCTACTACGGCCCGGCAAGTTGCACCGAACAGCTATATTCTGAAATGCACGCCTTCATTAACGACGAATCTGGGATCCAGGAAGCGTATATCGAATACACCTACTCGGCCAAAGGCGCCTTCGCGCCAGATTATCGACTCGACCTGCTAATCTGGGGCAGCAACGGGCATTATGGGAACTTCCTGTACCACAACAAAGAAAGCCAGGCTGAAAAATGGCTGGGCGATAGCTCAGGGTATATCACCTGGGTGGTTGTCGCGGTGGATACTTTCGGTAATGTCAGTCGCAGCCGCGAAATTCTCACCCCCATTCGGTATTGTATTACCCCTGGCTAGGCTCGCCCACGCACGCTCGCGCGCGGGTTTTATGTTAAATCCATAAAATCCCCAAATTGCCTCTTGTAAAATAGAATATTTGTTCTATAATTAAGTTGTCTCACCAAGAACAACCCTTTTCCCTATGGCACATTTAATGGAGAACAAGCCATGAAAGCAACCCTTCCCATCCAATTCCTTAACGGCCTGAAACAAGGCAGGCAGCAGCGAGGTTTCTACTTCGGCGCACTGCTGATCGTGGCATTGCTGTCCTTCGAGGTCTTCAACTACTCCACCACAGAGTTCGCCCTGAACGACGTACTCGGCAACCTGTCCTTCATGGGCATCCGCTGGGCCACCATCCTGTCCATTGCCTTCTGTACCATCGACTTTGCCGGCATCGCCCGCCTGTTCACCCCCGAGCAAGGTGCCGACGAACCGGCCGAAGTCTGGTATTTGTTTGGCGCCTGGGTACTGGCCGCTGCCATGAACGCCACCCTCACCTGGTGGGGCATCTCGGTCGCCATCCACAACCACAGCATCCAGGGCGAGGCCATCATTGCCCGCGAAACCCTGGTCAGTGTCGTGCCGGTCTTCGTCGCAGTGATGGTCTGGGTCATTCGCCTGCTGATTATCGGGACCTTTGCCATGGCCGGGGAACGGCTTTTCAGCCAGGCCAGCGACAAGCTCCCACGCGCCGCCGCACCGCGCAATGAGACCGTCACCTATACCCAGCCGGCTGCCGCCGCACGCAAACCTGCGTCGCGCCCGCAGCCGAGCTACCCCACCAACAGGAACATTCGCCCCGAGGCTACCTATCACCCGGTTGGGTTGGCGGCCAAAGACGCCGAAGAAAGCCGTCCGTGGCGGTAAGCACCCCTTGACCGGCTTGTCCAGACGTGGACAGGCCGGTTTTTATTTCCAAATACTACAATACAATTATCCCAAAGGAATTAACGTGATGAAAAATAATAAAGCAGTCTACAGCAATGTCGATGAATACATTGCCACCTTCCCGGCAGATATTCGCCAGCGCCTGGAGACAATTCGCACCGCCATCCGCGCCGCCGCACCGGAAGCCAGGGAAAAGATTAGTTACCAGATTCCCGCCTATGAACTCAATGGCAACCTGATTTATTTCGCGGGCTACAAAAACCACACCAGCATCTACCCGATTCCACGCGGAACACAGGCCTTCCAACAGAAAGTCCAGCCGTATGTTTTTGGCCGGGGAACATTGCGCTTTGCCAACCACCAGCCCCTGCCCATGCAGTTAATCCATGAGGTCATCCAGGCCCGCCTGGCCGAACACCTTGAAAAAAATGCCTTAACGGGCAAAACCAGGTCTTAGGACTTGTTGTCATGCCACTTGCCTAAGCCATCGTAGGCGGCATATTTATACGAGTCAGAGAGTGTTGGGTAATTAAAAACAGAATCGATAAAAGCATCAATTGATTCACCTTGCGCCAGGACATACGCCCCAAGGTGAATCAATTCAGAGGCCATTTCGCCGATCAGGTGAACGCCGAGTAGTTTTTTATCCTTTGGTGAAAAGATGAGTTTCAGCATCCCATCTGTGTCCCCCACAATTAATCCGCGCGGGTTATTGGCATAAAATGCCCGCCCAACCAGGTATTCAATCCCCTTCTCCTGGCATTCTTCTTCCGACAGCCCGATCATTGATATTTCAGGGATGGTGTAAACCGCCAGCGGGATGACCGAAGACAGGCTCTCTTTATAGCGCAAATCAAAGGCATGCACCATCGCCACCCGCGCCTGCTCCATGGAAGTGGAAGCAAGTGCCGGGAAACCAATCACATCCCCGGCAGCAAAAAGGTTATCCACCGACGTCTGGTATTTTTCATTGACCAACACCAGGCCACGCTTGCCCAGTTCGACGCCCAGAGCTTCAAGGCCCAGACCTTCTATGTTACTTTGCCGCCCGGCTGCGAACAGGGCGGTTTCGCTCTCCAACACTTCACCCGTGTCAAGCTGAATACGAACCCCATGATTGACGATTTCAGTTTTCTCAACACGGGTATTAAAGAGAAACCGCAACCCCAGCCGTTCCAGACGCTGCTGTAGGCGGCTGGCAATCTCCCCATCAATAAATGGCAGCAGGCGGTCACGAGTATCCACCAGTGAGACGGCCACGCCCAGGGCCGTGAAAATCCCTGCGTACTCCGATCCAATTACTCCACCGCCAACAATTGTCATGCTTTTCGGGATTCGATCCATGTTCAGGATTGAATCGGAATCATAGATATAACCCGGGGTAAATGGCACGTCTGGCGGATGGTGAGGTGATGAGCCAGTTGCAATTAAGACAATGTTTGTGGTCAGGTCGCGAGTTTCGCCTGTCAACAAACGCACTTGTACGGTGTGCGAGTCCTTAAGCGAGGCGTCACCCCAGATTAGCTCAATGTTATGGTTCTCAAAATTCCGGCTGATAATCTTCCATTCGGTCTGGATGACAACCTGCTCACGGTACATAAAGTTACCGATGTTCAGGTCTTCCTTGAGCGAATAATCGATGCCATACAATCCCCGTTGCCGCAACCCAGAATAATAGAGGGCTGTTTCCCGTAGTGTCTTCGACGGGACAGTACCTGTATTAATCCCTGCCCCGCCAACATAGGGAGCACGCTCAACAACAGCAACTTTCTTGCCAAAGTAGGCTGCCTGCGCGGCGCCCTTTTCTCCGGCCGGGCCACTACCAATTACAACAAGGTCGTAATCATATCCTGTGGTCATCGGCATTCTCCTTTTTCCTGCGAGAAAACAAGGTGCTTATTTGCGTACGGTCAGGTCGCTTAAGCTGCTTTCGCCATCCGCCAGCACATACAGGCTGCGCGGGCGCGGTTTTTTTTCATAGATAAAATCGGTCACCAGGTAACCAGCGGTAAAGGCGGCTTCAAAGGCATTGCGGGTGAAAAAGCGCCAGTCTTTTGCCAGGGAAAAGTCTGCCTGTTTAAGCGCCAGGAAATCGCTGGGAATCTCCAGCAGGGCCAGCGGCCCGGCCAGGTCGGGGACTGACCCCGGCGGGCGAATCAGCCCGGAATCAGGAACTGTCACTTCGTACAGGGCGGGAATCTCCGCCAGCGAGTAATGTTCCATGGTCAGTTCGCGGCGTGGGCGCAGCCCGAGTCGGCGTTCCACCCGGGGGGTGTGAATCCACCAATCCACCTGGAAGCGGTCGGAGGGCAGGCCAACGTTCAATCCATCCCGCATTTCGCCATAGACTTCGCGCAGGTAGGTATTGCAGACCGCGCCAAGCCGGGCAATGTTGAGATATGCGTTGCGGCTGAGCAGGGGGTCATACGTCCAAGTGATGCGGTCGAGGCCCTGCTGGCGCACCATTTGCCACTGGGCGCGCTTGAGGGCAAACCCGACACCAGAATCGCGATATTCAGGGAGCACACCCAGCTGGTGGGAACAATGCTTCGGTCGCGGGCCATCCGGCACTTCGTACAGGCCGGGGAAGCCCCAGGCATTGCCAACCAATTTTTCGCCATCGAACGCGCCGAGCACCAGCCCGCCATTATGCGCCACAGTCAGCAGCACATGCGCCGGGACAACATCCGTTTCACTGCCGGGCCAGACCTGGCGCTGTAATTCCTCCACCAGGGCCATTTCTTCAGGGGTCTCAAGTGTGCGGATGTCGAATTTAGGCATGGCGTTCAAAGAAGGTTTGCAGGGCTTGGCGCGTCCAGTTGATGGATTTGAGGTGCTCGAGACGATAGCTAAAGCGGGCAGGCAGAAAGCCAAACACGCGCGGGATTGTTTCGACGGCGCAGGTACGATTGTAGGAAAAATAATCAACCGAAAAAGACGATAACGGGAAGCCAGGGAAGATGCTCTCCAGGATGACTGTCAGTGTGCGCATATAACTCAAGCCCATCGGCACCAACAATCGGCGCAGGTTGGCAGCATCGAGGATTAAGTCCAGGCTTTGCTTGAAGGTGAAATGTTCGCTGCCGCCTACTTCATAAGTCTGGTTGATGGTTTCATTATTATCCAACGACCAGAGCAGGCAGGTGACCAGGTCTTCCACCCACAACGGCTGCAGCAATTCCTCGCCCTGCCGGGGTAGGAACATGATCGGGAACAACCCGGCCAGGCGCGCCAGCGCAGTGGTGAAATGATCTTCCGGCCCGTAGAGGATGCTGGAGCGCAGGATGGTGTGGGGTACGCCACTCTTGCGGATGAATTCCTCGGCAATGCCTTTGACTTTCAAAATCGGGTAATACGAAGAACGGTCTGCCCCCAACTGGCTGACGTAAAAGATGCGCCGTACCCGGCTTTCAGCAGAAACCCGCGCCAGCATATTTGTACCGCGCGCATCGGTTTCGAGCACATTGCCACGCGAGCCCTGCCTTTCAGCACTGGCCAGGTGGTAGATGATATCCACACCACGCAGGGCCGCCTTCAGACCACGTTCGTCGCCCAGGCCAGTGACGGCCACTTCCACAGGCACACCGCGCGGCAGATTGGGGGTTTGGGGGGAAGGACGAATCAGCAGGCGCACTTGGTGGCCGTTGGCAACCAGTTCACGAACCAGTGCACGGCCAAGGAAACCCGTCCCGCCGGTAACAAGAATCATAAGTGGAGATTATACCTTTGTTACCTGGTGGCTTAATCCGCGCTGTAGACCTGCGGGTTGACGCAATGCGGCAAGCGTTCACCGCGCAGCCCGGCCAGCAGGTTTTCTGCCGCCAGGCGAGACATCTCATCCCGCGTGCGAGCCGAGGCGCTGGCAATATGCGGGGCGATCAGGCAGTTTTCCAGCGTCAGGAGCGGGCTGTCCATGGGTAGGGGTTCCGGGTCCGTTACATCCAACGCAGCCGCAAAAATCCGTTTTGCAACCAGCGCATCATACAGGGCCACCTGGTTGAGCACCCCGCCGCGCGCCGTGTTCACCAAAATTGCCGTTGGTTTCATCTTTGCCAGGAACCGGGCATCGACCAGGTGGCGAGTCTGTTCGGTCAGCGGGGTATGGATGGAAACAAAATCAGACTCGGCCAGCAGTTCATCCAGGCTGGCGGCAGGCAGTGCGCCATGCTCTGGCGTTTTGCCGGGATCATGATACAACACACGCATCCCAAACCCGACAGCGCGCCTGGCAACTGCCCGGCCAATTCGGCCAAACCCCACCAGCCCCAGCGTCGCGCCGACAAAATCCGCGCCAAGCAACACCGATGGCCCCCAGGTCTGCCACTTCCCGGCACGCACATAACGTTCCGCTTCGGTTACCCGCCGCGCTGCGGCCATCACCAGGGCAAAAGCAAAATCGGCGGTGGCATCCGTCAGGATCCCCGGCGTATTCCCCACAGGGATTCTGCGTTCGGTAGCATCCGACAGCACAATATTATCCACCCCGACAGCATGATTACTGACGACTTTCAGTTGCGGACCGGCGGCATCCAACACTTCGGCATCAATTTTATCGGTCAGCAGGCAGAGCAGACCATCCACCCCGGCCACTTTTTGCACCAAATCTATCCGGCCCGGCGGAAGTTCCCCCGGCCAGACTTCAACATCACAGGCCTGCATGATCAAATCCAGCCCAACTGGCCTGATTTCACGCGTGACGAATACTTTTGGTTTTGGCATGGCGCTATAATACCCGAAATGCCGCCTGCCGACAAAATCACCCTACCGCTTAAAGACCACCCTCTTCAGCAAAGCATCGAGAGCATCCTCCGCGCCGCCTTGCAGGCCGCAGACCCGGCCAGGGCTGTGCGCAACTTTGTACGCGTTGAAAATCGTCACTTGTTCGTGGACGGCACGACGTATGCATTGGATGATTTCGAGGGGATCTCCCTGCTCGGAATCGGCAAAGCCGCCGAACAGATGACCCTGCCGCTGGCGGAGATGCTCTCCGGCTGGCCCACCCGGGGCTTGCTCATTCCCAAACAGGCCGCGCACAGCCTCCCGGCCGGGTTCCGTCAAATGACAGGCGGGCATCCCCTCCCCAACCAGAACAGCCTGCTGGCGGGGCAGCAAGCCATGCAATTTGTACAACCATTAACCGAAAAACATCTCTTCATTGCGCTACTCTCCGGGGGAGGTTCGGCACTGGCCACCCGGCCTACAACTGGAATTTCGCTGGCCGATCTGCAAGAACTGACATCCCAACTGCTTGCCTGTGGCGCGCGAATAGAAGAAATCAACACCCTACGCCGCGCACTGGACGACATCAAAGGCGGTGGGCTGGCACGGGCAGCCTCCCCGGCAACGATGGTCAGCCTGATTCTCTCGGATGTCGTCTCTGGCAACCCCGCAGATGTTTCCTCCGGCCCAACCGTCCCCGGTCCAACCGGACCGGCTGATGCATACAATATTTTAGAAAAATACAACCTATTGCAAACAACCCCCGAATCCATCCTCAGGGTGCTGACCAAGCCTCTCGAAACGGCAGTACAGATTTCGGGTGAGCCTGCCAACCAGGTGGTGGTAGTGGGCAGCAATCACCTTGCTGCACAGGCCGCCCTGCGGGCAGCGGAATCATCCGGCTTCCACACTACAGACCTGGGGAATCATTGGCAGGGCGAGGCACAGCAGGTAGCAAAACAATTGGTTGAACGTCTTAAGAAAGAGACACAGCGGCCTGCCTGCCTGGTGGCCGGCGGCGAAACAACCGTCACCCTGCACGGCGAGGGGCGCGGCGGGCGCAACACCGAGCTGGCCCTGGCAGCAGCATTGGCATTGGATGGGCTGGAAAATGCCCTGCTGGTAAGCCTGGCAACTGATGGCGAGGACGGCCCAACCGATGCCGCCGGGGCAGTTGCCAGCGGAGAAACGCTTGCTCGTGCCCGGGAATTGGGATTGGATGCAAGCGGGTACCTGGCTCGCAATGATTCATATTCATTTTTTAATCAATTGACCGGGTTGATTAAAATTGGCCCCACAGGGACAAATGTAAACGACCTGGTTTTTATGTTTCGCTGGTAAGCACAAATATTTCACCAGATAACCAGAAGCTCTGAAGGTCAGGAAGACTGATATATTCGGTCAAATCCTTCACAAACATTAAAATAGAAATTGGCTATAATCGGATTTTCCATTCTGCCGTATCAATAAATAAGGAGCATCATCATGGTTAAAAAGATTTTTGTAGCACTGGTTGCTTTTATATTCCTGCTTTCTGCCTGCAATACCCAAACGGGCCCTGCAGTACCAACATCTTATGAAACAGCATCTGTGCGGGTGACCATCAATGACAATATTAGTTATGCCCCCTTGTTAATTGCGAAAGAAGAGGGGTACTTCGAGGATTATGGTCTTAACGTCGAGTTTGTCACTTTTGACAAAGCATCGGAGGCGGTTGCACTTCTGCTCACCGGGCAAATTGATATTTACGCTGGCACCCTCAATGCGGGCTTTTTGAATGCAATCGCGCAGGAACCGAACATCAAAGCGGTTGCAGATCGGGGACACATCGCAACTGATGACCTTTGCACATACCAGGCCATCCTGATTCGCAAAGATCTTTATGAAAACGGTGCTGTAACAGGCCCTGAAGCAATGGCAGGGAAAATACTGGCGGCAAAATCGTCCGGGATCCATGCATACTTACTGGATACTTACCTGCGTTATGGTGGTTTAACCTTTGCTGATATTCAGGTTAACGACCTCCCTGACAACGTGATTGTTGATGCCTTTGATGCGAAAACCATTGACGGCATGGTTGCAACAGAGCCAACATTGAGTTTTATTCTTGGTTCCGGCACAGCCGTCACTCTGGCAGAGACCCAAAGCGTAATTGGCTCACTACAAACCGGGGTAATTGCCTTTGGGAAGGATATTCTTCAAGACCGCCCGGAGGTTGGTGCGCGTTTTCTGGCGGCCTACCTGAAAGGTGTTCAGCAATATAACGAAGGGAAAACTGATCGCAACCTGGCCATTCTCCACGAACAAACCAGCGAAGAGATGGAAACCTTGAATAACAGTTGCTGGCCGGCAATACGCACCGATGGGACAATTGATTTTGCAGGCGTTCAAGGCTACCAGCAATGGGCAATTGGCTCAGGCGAGTTGGACCAATTGGTGACCGAAGAGCAATTCTATGACCCAAAGCTCCTGCTAGAAGCCCAAAAGCTCATCCAGCCGTAAAGAGGAAACCTTTGCAAGATTTAACTACTATTAAAGAAAGCTACCTCCTACAAAATTACTGGGAGCACGTCTACCAGGTGGCCCAGGCATTTGCCAGCAAGCCCTTTCTTGTGACAACGAAGGGCTTGCTGAATTATTCCGAGGTAAACCGCCTCTCAAATATCATCAGCGCTTCCATCAAATCAAATGCATCCCTTAAGGGCGTTGGGGTTGGGGTGTTCCTGAAAGACCCCCTTCAAGTTGCGCCAGCCATGGTGGGCATCGTTAAATCTGGGAACTATATTGTTCCGTTGGATATTTCATATCCAGAAACTACGCTCAAGGGCATGGCGCAAACGGCGGACATCAAACTCATCATCACGAATCGAGTCCTTGAAGATCTGGCAGGTGTCTATTTCAGGAATCTCCCAATTATCTTTTATGATGACACAATCAAGGGATTACAGGGGCAGGGGACTGAAAACCCGACGGTGTACTACAAGCCGGAGGATGTTGTTCAGATTCTATTTACATCGGGGTCAACAGGCACCCCAAAAGGTGCAATTGAAGATTACCGTTATTTTATCCGGGCTATTTTTAACCGGATACAGAGCAACTACTATGATGTTGATGAAAGGCATCTGCAACTTTCAACATTTTCATTTTCAGGGCCACATATACGCCTTTTTTTAACCCTTACCACGGGAAACAGCCTGTATTATTACGACATTAAAGAAGATGGAATGGCCGGGCTGCCCACTTGGATAAAACAACAACAAATAACCTACTTCAGCGCCACCCCAACCCTATTCAGGAGTTTTGTCAGCACCCTGCACCCTGAGGACACTTTCCCTACGGTGAACAAATTTAGCAATGGTGGGGAAAAGAAACGCATCAGCGACATTGAAGCCGTGCGAAAGCATTTCCCGAACGTAAAAAAAATTCGGCTCGGGTTTGGCGCTACAGAAACCCAAAACGTGGCCGGGAGCTACGTCCCGATTGATTATGATTTTCCCAGAGATGCAATCCCGAGCGGGAAACCCTCCCCCGGTGTGCAGGTTTTCATCTGGGACGAAAATGGCAGAGATGTACCCGCGGGCACAGAGGGGGAGATTGTTGTTCACAGTGATGCGCTGGTACGCGGGTATATCAACGAGCCCGAACTCACTGCGGCGAAATTCATCGCTGACCAGATGCGCCCCGGCTGGCAATACTATAAAACCGGTGATCTGGGGAAGTTATTGCCAGACGGACAATTGGTACACCTTGGCCGCCTTGATAATATGGTCAAGATCAAAGGGGTGCGCATTGAAGTAGATGCCATTGAACGCCTTGTGCTTTCGTACCCCGGCATTGAACAGGTCGTTTCACAGGCCATTGAAGATGCCAGGGGCAATAAAAGACTGGCTACGTATTTTGTTGCAGAGGCTGGTATTCAAATCCCTGTTTCAGACTTACGGAAGAGGCTTGCCGAGCAATTCCCCAGGCACCAACTCCCCCATTATCTAGTACAAATAAATGAAATCCCAATGATTACGGGGAGGGGCAAAGTGGATCGGTCCCGACTCCCGGCGCCAAACATGACGCGCCCGGCTCTTTCTTACCCCAAAGTGAATGCAAACGGCCCACTTGAGGAGACCCTAACTCGAATTTGGGAAGATGAAATTGGGGTAAGCGGGATTGGCGCAACAGATGATTTCTTCGACATCGGCGGCGATTCGCTGATTGGCGTCTTGTTATTTGCGCGGATAGAAAAAGAGCTTGGAAAAAATTTGCCGGTTTCAATCCTACTTACCGCATCAACCATTCGCCAGCAAGCCGAGTTGATTCAAGCAGATGATGTCAGTCAGGTTAATACCCTGATGATCCCGATTCGGTCGTCGGGAGCCCGCCCCGCGCTCTTTTTTGTCCCGGGAAAGGGTGGCTATCCCACCCGGGTAAAAAACCTGGGCAGCAAGCTGCATGACCAAATCCCCGTTTATGCATTCCAACTACCAGCAAACGTGGGCAATGACAATCACCAGAATCGCACCCAATCCCTGGCGTCTCTTTATATTAATTTGATCAGGGCTGCGCAAATAGATGGGCCCTATATTTTGGTGGGCGAGTCGTACGGAGGCAAAGTAGCATACGAAATGGCGCAGCAGTTAGCTACGCTCGGTGAAAAAGTTGAAACGGTGGTTCTTCTTGACACCTACAACATGCCGCCCACAGTCAAGAAGGGATATGGAAGGCAAAAAAGCACGGAATACTACTGGACATTGATTAAAAAACATTTGTTTATCTTGCTTAAGGCAGACCCCAAAGGGCGACGGGAGTATTTGCAGTTTTATCGCGAAAACGGGATACCGAAATTAAGTGAGTTCCTGGCAGATGTGTGGAACTTTATTACAAAGCGGGAAAAACCTGTCCCGGCCAGGCAAACGGCTTTACCCGGTGATATTCTGGACCTTGAAATGTTGAACATGGCCGAATCGGATCTGTACACCCCGCGGCCATACGCCGGGCATGTAATCTTGTATAAAGCACTACGTGGCCCGAACACACAATATCCGGCAAATGGCTGGGACGATGCAGGGATAGGTGAACTGATAATTCACCCGATAGACTGCTATCATGCTGGTATGCTTTTTGACCCGGCAGTTTCACAGGTTGCAAAACACCTACAAGCCTTCCTGGATGAATCGGGGACAGGGACTGCAACACAATGACATTGAATCTGGTAAAGTGAACCTGCGGTTAATTTACAGCGCGCCCGGTTGGGCGCGCTGGGTTTTGGGGAGCCTTATTTGGCTTTGATTGAAATTGTCTTGGGTTTAACCGCTTCGGCTTTGGGCAAGGTAATGGTCAGGATGCCATCCTGGAACTCAGCCCTGGCCTTGTCGGTTTGCACATCTGTGGGCAGCAAGACCGAGCGCTCAAAAGCGCCTTGGCGCTGCTCACGGATGTGGTAGGTGGCTTCCTTGCGTTCCTGTTCAGCCTTGAACTCGCCGCGCAGGGTCAACACATCGTTGGTAACGGAGATCTGCACGTCTTCGGTCTTCAGGCCGGGCAGGGCGGCTTTGACCACCACATCATCGGCGGTCTGGTACATGTCGATGATCGGCATCGCGGACATTCCACTCATGCTGATGGGCCGGGTGAAGGCGTCATCAAACAGGCGGTCCATCGCTTCGCGCAGGGTCATCATCTCACGCACGGGCTCCCAACGGGTTAAATTGGACATACTGAACCTCCTTTTTTGAATGGTTTGTTGGGTTGTTACGGCCTTAATTTAATCCGCAAATATCTGAAAACCATAAAAAGGGGTTTAGAAAATCGTTAACATCCGCCAGCTTACGAACTTTTATCCCATTCCGTATGGAAGAACCCATTGCGATCCACGCGTCGGTAGGTATGCGCCCCGAAATAATCACGCTGGGCCTGGGTCAGATTGGCTGGCAAAACTGCCGAGCGGTATGAATCAAAATAAGCCAGCGAAGCTGTGGTTGCCAGCATGGGAATGCCTAGCCCAACCGCAACCTGCACCGTTTTACGCCAGGCGGGCTGGCAGGCCAACACCTGCCTGGCAAAGTAATCATCCACCAGCAGGTTGGGTAAATCCTTGTTCCGCTGGAACGCAGCCATTACCTGCTCCAATAACCCGGCGCGGATGATACACCCGGCCTGCCAGACCTGTGCAATCGAGGCACGGTCCAGCTCCCAGCCATATTCTTGTGATGCGGTGCCTAACAAGGCAAAACCCTGCGCGTACGAGGCCACTTTGCTGGCATACAGAGCCTGACGGGCAGCCTCAACCAGTTCGTCTTGTTCCCCCTCAAAAGCCCTCTCCCCGCCCAGGCGTCGCGCCGCGCTCACGCGCTCAACCTTAAGCGCTGAAAGCAGGCGCGCCTCCACCGCCGCATTAATGGTCGGGATGGGCATCCCGACATCGAAAGCATGCTGGCTGACCCATTTGCCCGTTCCTTTTTGGGCAGCTTCATCCAGGATTAAATCCACCAGATCAGTGATGCCTTCTTTCCGTTCAAGGATATGGGCGGTAATTTCAACCAGGTAGGATTGCAATTCGCCTTTGTTCCAATCAGCAAAAATCTCAGCCAGTGTCGCATTGGAAAGCCCCGCCCCGCGATGTAACAGGTCGTAAACCTCGGCAATTAATTGCATATCGGCATATTCAATACCGTTATGAACCATTTTCACATAATGCCCGGCTCCACCACTGCCCATCCAGGCCACACAGGGTTGGCCGGCAGGTGTCCTTGCAGCAATCGACTCAAAAATAGGCTGGATGACGCCCCAGGCTGGGCCTGCCCCGCCGGGCATCAGGCTTGGCCCTAACAAGGCCCCGGCTTCCCCTCCCGAAACGCCCATCCCGATAAAGTGAATGCCACTCGCTTCCAGGCGACGCTGGCGCTGTTCGGTATCGACAAAATAAGAGTTGCCGCCATCAATCACAATATCACCGGCCTGCAAGGCGGGTAGCAACGAACCGAGTACATCCTCAACAGGCGGCCCGGCAGGCACCATGATCAAGATCACACGCGGGGAGGATAAACTCGCCGTCAGCGCAATCACCGATTCGGCAAGCGGAATTGGGAAACCATCCGGGAATTTTGGCGCAGGGTCGTATCCCAAAACAGGGATGCCATGACGTTGCAGGTTGAGCGCGATCGAACGACCCATTACTCCCATGCCAATCACCCCCATACGAGGCTTTTGATGAGTTTCCATGATCTTCTCCACAATCTGGTCAACCGGAAGGGTGATTTCAATAGATAATGCACCTGCCGGGGGCTCAAGCGCATCGATCTGGCTTTGTAGCATGTCAGGCTTCATGTAATGTCCCTCACGGGACTGCATACGACCAAGAATGAGTTCATAGCTCCCCACAAGATGAACCAATTGCACCTGCCCGAGACCTGCCTGCAGGACCTGGCGATATTGTTGCTTAAGCGCCGAACAAGCCAGTACGCAGGGGCGGTTTTCCGCCATCGCGGCAACCAGCCCACTGTTCAACGAAGCCAACCAGGGAGCGCGGTCTGCATCCGTCAGTGGGATTCCGCCTGCCATTTTGGCAATGTTTTGCGGCGGGTGAAAATCATCCGCATCGTAGAAATCCCATCCCAAACGCCTGGCCAGCGCCTGGCCTACAACCGTTTTACCGCTGCCCGAGACACCCATGATGATAATAATTTTTGTCTGCATGAGTGGCATCTATTATACTTGTGGCATGGCATCCATCCTTGTTTTATGCAACGCCAACCAGTTTCGCTCACCATTGGCTGAATACACCCTGCGCCGCCTGTTGGCAAAAGACCCACATTATGCTGGCTGGCAAGTCTCCAGTGCCGGGGTATGGGCCACACTGGGTAAACCGGCAGTTTCCGGGCTGGCAGAGTGGGCCAACCTGCCCGGGCTGGCCTCACATCGCTCCCGCCCGCTGGCCGCTACGCTTGTAGACCAGGCCGATCTCATTATCGTCATGGAAAAAGGGCAAAAGGAAGCCGTGCAGTTGGAATTCCCGCAGGCCCGCGAACGGGTGCTCTTACTCACCGAGCTGGCAGGGCCGGTGGCTTATGACATCCCCGATCCTGCATTTTCGCTCGAGGACCCGTTTAAGTTAATTCATGAAATTATTGGGCTGACAGAAAAGGGATTTGCAGAAATCGTTTCTCTGGCTGAGGCATTCGCTGCAAACCGGATGAACTGACCATGAATGCCTTACCACGAGTCTGGGCAGCAGACTCAAAACGCGGCTGTCTGACCTACTTAATTTCGCTCGCAATTGGCCTGCCAGTTTCCTGCTGCCTGATCGGGTCAGCCCTGTGGCTGGCCAACTCACTCGACCCCAGGGATGCCAGGGCCCCGCTGGTCATCCTGCTCTTTGCGCTAACAATGTTTGTATTCATTCTCGGCGGATCTTTTGGAACGATCTATTTTTTCACATCCCGGCGGCACGAAACGCTGGCCCGGGCCTTTGCGCCACTGGGGTTGGAAGGCGGAAATCACCTGCTAACCGGCCACCAGTTTCATGGTTCTGTCAGGGGGCGCCGGGTGGATGTATACATAGTGCGCGGGCCCACCCTGACCTTTTATGTTGAATCCCAAACAGGGACGCGGCTGGCAGCCGCCCCGCAAGAACAGGTCTTGCCAGCCCTGGCGACCTTCTTCAACAACGCACCTCTGAAACACAAGCAGGATGCTCTAAAGGGAATTTCCATCTTTGCCCACGACCCAACCTGGGGGCAGGCATTTGCCGCACATCCGGCTGTTCATCAGGCGCTAACTCGTTTGCTCGGGGGGACGAATTTTATTTTCAGGCAGGTGCATATCCGCCCGGATGCCATTACATTGACCTTAAGGCGCACTGATGAAATGTTCTCCTTCGATTTGGCACCAGAACTAGTCTCGCAATGGATCAACGACCTTTGCGAATTGGCCCAGATTGCAGAACAGTTGACCGAACCCGCCGAAAAGCTATCTGCAACCCCATTCGAAATACGCATCCGTACCGGGAGACGTTAAGAAAATGGGAAACAAATAGGCGCAGCCTTTTTGTTTCTGGCTACGCCTTATTAAAACGGAACAAAACTATTAATCTTGCAATTTGAGCGCCTCTTGCAGGATGCTGCCATCCCAAAACTGCTCTTCAGTTACTGCCTGGTCGAGATGCCCCTGTTCAATTGACCACTGCTGGAAAGGGGCCACACCGCCAAAATCAACTGTAGCGTCATCACGTATATCAGGCCAACAATAGGATCGCAAATCTTCCACACTTAACCCGGTAGATTCAGAAAGGATTGCCAGGTTACGATCAGTTTTGCCCTCGTTATACTGGCGAACAGCTTTCAAGTAAGCAGTCATAAAGCGTATACCGATATCTGGGTGATCCACAAGTAACCTATTACTAAAAGCAATCACTCCCGATTGCAATGTACCAACAATGTCCTCAGCTTTGGCCAACATAACAACTTGCCCGGAGTTCATTAGTCGGGTTAGATTCGGCTCAGGGGCAATACTCACATCCAGGGCTTTGTTTGTAAAACTATCAATCTCAGCCGGAACATCCAGGTCAACAATCGTGACATCATTAAACGTGAGCCCACCCTGAGCGAGATATGAACTGAGCACAAATGCCGACGGCCCGGCAGTTGAAGCCGACAGTGTTAATCCTTTTAAGTCCACCGGGGCAGTCACAGCCCCGCTTTCAAAAAGATCCTTGCGAACAAAAATCGCCTGGTAAGTACATTCGCTTTCACGAGCAATATGCCCACGATCAGCAACTACCTTGATGTTTCCAGATTCATAAATTGCGTTTAACAACCCTGTATTTAATGTTCCGGCATAAACATCAATATTGCCGGAAATCAGCAGCGCCACGGCCTCCGATGCACGTCCAAATGGCACATACTCAATTTCCAGACCTTGTTCAATAAAATACCCTTCATGCTTGGCTATCAAGAGTGGGGCATAGCTGATTTGTTCAGAAAATGTTACCTTTAGGGTGATTGTTTCGAGCGGCTCTGGCACACCCCCAACACAAGACACCAACACAAACATCATAACAAAACCAAGAATATATTTACGAATCATCACTCCTCCTTCAAACAAAGTAAAAACAGCATTTCATTATCCAGACCCATCCGAAGAGCGAACATCCTGGTGCCAAGGGATTAGGTATTTTTTCAATTTTTCCAAAGCCCATGTCAAGCCAAACCCGATCACCGAAATCATTAGCAAAATTGCATACATATCCTGCATTCGCATCGTTTCCCAGGATAGCCACAAGGCCTTGCCCAAACCAGAATTCCCAAAGACCATTTCGATACCGATCGTGATGGTCAGGGAGCTTTTAAGCGACAGGCGAATCCCGCTCATAATGAACGGGAGGCTACCCGGCAAAGCCACCTTACGGAACAGATCGAATCGCGATGCACCATAATTTTCAGCAACTTCATAATAGGTTGGGTTCACCTGCATCACCCCTACCATGGTGTTGATCAACATCGGGAAAAATGCCCCAATACTGACCATGGCCGTCCGCGAGGCCTCACCAATCCCAAAAAAGATAATTACCATAGGCAGCAGGGCGAATTTTGGAATCGGATGTAATGCGGCTACGATTGGGTCAAGGATGTGACGAATCCGACGGGACCAGCCCATAATTAATCCCAAGATCAAGGCTGAACCACCACCAATGATAAATCCTGAGAAAATCCTGGTGAATGTGAAGATGGTATCTTGCATATATTTGCCGCTGAGCAACCCTTCATATAGGTTGACCAAAATCCGGCTTGGCGCGGGGAAAATGATCCTGGAAGCAAGACCGGCCTGGGCCATCACCTCCCAAAACAATAGGAAAGCCGCAATCAGCCCCAGGGTGGATAGGGTTTCCCGGTAGCGCGCCAGAAAACCCGTCGCTTCCGACTGTTTCAGGTCAGCTTCAATTCTTTGCGTACTTCTTTTTCGAGCAGATTCCATATTTGCCACCGTATCTCTATAAATCTCGGGTCGTCTTTGAGATGCAACTCCCGCGGACGACCAAGCGGAACATCAAATATCTTTTTGATTTTTCCCGGCCTGTCAGTCAGCACAATAATGCGATCACTCAACAGGATCGCTTCATCAATATCATGGGTTACAAAGAGAACCGTTTTTTGTTCCATGCGCCAGATATTAAGCAGTTCTTCCTGCAATATGATGCGGGTCTGGGCATCCAATGCACCAAAGGGTTCATCCATTAATAGGATGTCAGGGCTGGTTAGGAATGCCCGCGCCAGGGCAACGCGTTGCCGCATCCCTCCGGAAAGCTCATGCGGATAATATGACTCAAAGCCATCCAACTTAACACGTTTCATGAACTCAAGCACCTGGGCATGGCGGGTTACTTTTGATACGCCCTGTAGCTCAAGCCCTAACCCGATATTATCCAAAACGGTCAACCAGGGTAGTAAACCCTGATCCTGGAATACCATAACGGCCTTGGGCAATTCTTCCCTGTCAGGGAATTCTATTCTGCCAGTGTCTGGCTTGAGTAAACCCGCTACAATTCTTAATAAAGTTGTCTTACCACAACCACTGGGGCCAATGATAGAGACAAATTCGTTTTCCTCTACCTTGAAGCTAACCTTATCCAGCGCTGCAACTTCACGCTCTGTATTGTGGGCAAACCGTTTACTGATGCCTTCGAAGATAATCGACATGACCTTCCATTTCTATAACACCTTGTTCGTCTGGAAAGAATAACCTACTGACCCAAAAGGGTTAGCGCGTCCTGCAAAATGGCGGCATCCCGGAATTGTTCTTCTGTCAGTGCTGCATCCATATGGCCTTGCTCAACAGACCATAACTGGAAACCGTTCACTGCAGCAAAATTCAGGTAACCATCGGGATGAACAGGGGGCCAACAAAATGCTTTCAACTCGTCCACACTCTCGCCAGTTGCAAGGGAAAGAATCTCAAGATTGCGCTCTGTCTTACCTTCGTTATACTGGCGAACGCCTTTCAAATAAGCAGCGAGGAAACGCGCCCCTACATCCCGCCGTTCTGTAAGAAGATCATCGCTAAATGCAATAACACCGGACTGTAATGTGCCGAGAACAGCCTCGGCTTCAGCCAGGACAACAACATTGCCCGCGCTTAAGGCTTGGGTGAGGCCTGGCTCCGGTTTTGTAGCCCCGGCAATAGCGCCAGTGTCAAATGCATCCAACTCAGCCGCAGTGGAAAGGTCGGTAAACTCAATATCATCAAATGTTAGGCCGGCCTGGGCCAGGTAGGTGCTTAAAAAATAAGCCCCGGTCCCGGCCGTCTGGCCTGAAAATAATTGGCCTTTCAGGTCTGCCGGGCCAGTCACTTCTCCGCTCTCAAATAGATCTTTACGGATGAGGATTGCATAACTGCTGCAACCACCCGGGGCCACATGACCACGATCAGCGACCGCCTTAATCGTACCCGATTGATAGACAGCATTGAGGAAACCGGAATTTATCGTACCGGCATAAATATCAATGTCGCCAGAAACCAGCAAAGTTGTGGCCTGCGAAGCTCCGCTGAATTCAACGAATTCAATATCGAGGCCGAATTCTTCAAAATATCCTTCTGCCCTGGCAATAAACAATGGGGCGTAACTGAACTGGGATCCAATCGTGACCTTGAGTGGCACCTTGTCATCATAACTGGGAGAAGCAGGCGCACAGGCACCCAACATCGTGAGCATCAGGGTTAATGCAAATAATTGTTTCATGATTTTTTTCCTTATTTAACTTTGATCCTGAAGTTCGTTAAGATATTTTTGTATGTGAGCAGCAAGCTGCGTGACGGCCGGTTCAAATAATATACTCCCGTGGTAGCAATCCAATGGGTGAATAACGAGTTCCCGAATACCGACTACATCCCAACCATTCGCAGTAATCCCTCCCATAATCCCTCGTAAAGCCTTAAAAAGAATAACTTTGCCAGGATATGGCAGCACAACATACTCTTTGTCGGCGTGCAGGTTTGCCTTTTTGAGTTTGGTTATGTGATCAGGCAGTGCATTCGAGGCGGGCCTGAGATTTCTTTCAATCAGTTTCCTGGTAAACTTGATCAATTTACCGTAACCCGTTTCAAAATAGAACCGCAAGTAATCCATACGACCCCGCCAGGTAGACTCACGCCAAATGCTGGCATGCTTTTGAATAAGCATCCGATAATACATTGAACGTCGCGGGTAACGGTACATTTCATCATCACTGCTTTTTTCCAAATTATAAGTATCAAGCAGGGCGAGAACAGGGACCGTTTCCCCATCTGCGAGTAGCTGTTGCGCCATCTCATAAACAATCTTGCCGCCCATGGACTCACCAATCAAAACATACGGCCCATGTGGGTACAATTTCTTCATCTCATTGATATATAACTGCGCTACAGCCTCCACCCTTCTTACTTCTTTGCCCTTCATCCCGCTCATGATGTCCTGGAGTGCATAGACGGGTGTACCACCGTCCAGCCGCTTTGCCAGGTGACGAATTCT
>JANJTV010000150.1 GCA_024710905.1 Anaerolineales bacterium
TCTGGCAGGGCTTCCGCCCAGGTGCCGGGGCTGTGGTAGCCCTGCTCCAATTCCAGCAGGCGAATGTTCCCGTCAGCGTAACCCAACGCCTTGAGTTCGGCGACCAGTTCGCGGGTATCCTGCACCGAGTCGATCACCCCGTCCCCGTCCCGGTCTTCTTCTTCGTCCAGGAAACCGCTTTCAAACCAGAACCGCATCCCCTCCCGCAACGGCCCTTCACGCACCATGTTGTGGGCAATACGTGAGTTGAGCATGCTGTCCAGGTCGGTGTTGTCAGTGTGCCACCAGAACGAACCGGAGAACACGCCCACACGGCCAAAGACACCCGGGTGATTCCAGGCCAGATCGAAGGCCATCAGCCCGCCCAACGACCAACCCATGACAGACGTATGCTGCGGGCCGGTCTTGACACGATAACGTGCCTCGATTTCAGGCATGATCTCTTCAAGCAACATGCGGGTGTACAGATCGGCCCGGCTGCCGCGAAACTGGTAATCGGGGATGCCCGCCGTACCATATTCACTCAGGCGCTCGCCGCTGGCATGGATCGCCACCACAATAATCGGTTGAATGGCGTTTTGGGCAAACAAAATTTCAAGGGTTTCTTTCAAGCGCACGGATTGCATGTCCTGCCCATCCTGCGCGTAGAGCACCGGGTAAGTCTCAGTGGACTGGGCATAACCCGGCGGCAGGAAGACATCCACCTTGCGCGGGGTGTTGGTCAGGTAGGCAGAATCAAAACGCAGCGAGTCAATGGTCACTGGCAACGGCGTTGGGGTCGGCAGGAACGGCAGGGAAACCGGCGAACAGCCAACCAGAAGCAAAGCCAGCAGGATTATTTCTCGACAACGACCCACGCGTTATAGTCCTCGGTTTCAATATGTACCCTGGCAGCGGGAGGAAATAATTCCGCAATTTGCGGTGGGGTCAAAAAATGACTGCGCATCAGAGCGAGCTTTTCAGCCAGGGCAAGGCCTTTCACAATCCAGGTACGCAGGTCAGGCTCTTCAATCACCAATCGCCCGCCCGGCTTCAAAACACGGAACATCTCCGTGACCGTCTCCTGCTGGTGAAAGACATGATGCAAGGCATCCACCATCAGGATGCGGTCATAGCAGGTTGAAGGAAATGGCAGCCGCTCACTCTGCGCCAGGAGTACCGGCAGGCCTTTTTGGTGCGCCTGGGCCAGCATGCCAGCCGAAACATCCACCACATGAACCTCTGCCACATAGGCCCGAACAGCCTGGCCCACCCGGCCTGTACCGCCGCCTACATCCAGCAGCAGGTGCTCCGGCGCGGGCTGCAATATTCTCAAGATTTGTTCCAGCCTGCGAAAGGGCAACACCCGATCATAGTATGGGGCCAGGACATCGAAATGATCAAACACGGATCACTCCACCACAATCAGCGAACGCAGGTCATCCAACACGGAAGGGCCAATGCCAGGCACCTTGAGCAGGTCTTCGATCTGCTCAAACGGGCCATTTTCTTCACGGTAATCAATGATATTCTGGGCGGTGGTTGGACCAATACCGGGCAGCAGGTCAAGCAGGACGGCATCGGCAGTATTGATATTAACCGGTCCGCCGGGCAGTGGCGTGGGGGTTTGTAGCAACCCGCTGCCGCCCAACGTCAGGATGGGCGTGGAAGAGACCTCGCCGCCGCCAGGAACAGTGATTTTCTGCCCGTCTTCCAACAACTGCGCCGCATTGATGTCCTCCAACAGGGCGCTATCGGTATAGCCGCCTGCCGCCAGCACCGCGTCACTTAACCGGCTGCCGCGCGGCAGGGCATATAAGCCGGGACGTTCCACTGCACCAAGTACATAGACCACAATCGGCTCTGGAACTGTGGTTGACTGCAAGGTTATCGGCTCACCCTGTGGCGGACGGGCAGCCACCAGCAAAATGCCTGCAACCAGCAAGCCCAACAAAAGCCCGATCACAATATCCAGGATGCGTTTCATTTTGCCTCTTTCAGGTTTCCAGCGCCATGATCAGCAGGGTTTCTTTCTGGGCAAACAACTTCATCAGCGCCCGCGCCAACCGGAACAGGCGCTTTTGCGAGGCTGGCATTTCATCCACTGACATCACTCGGAAGCCGAATTTTTCGTAAAACCCCTGCAAACCGGACCGGCAATTCAGGTACAACGGGCGCGGCGCCTGCCCAAGCAGGTGGTGGATGATTTCCGCTGCCAGCCCCTGCCCCCGAAACGGCGTCTCAACAGCAATCGAAGCCAGTTCCAGGGTTCCATCTGAGTGCGGCTTGAGCTGGCCGCAACCCGCAAACTGGCCGCCAATTTCGGCAACCACAAATCGCTCCCATTTTAACCCGGTCGGGTTGATGCGCGAACGCCGGATCAACCCGCGGATGGCGGCCATGTCTTCCGGCCGGGCCGGCCTCAGGGTCACAACGGTCATATCAACACCTTCCACACCTGCCAACCAAAAACGCGCCATCACGGCGCGCCTGGCGGGTCATTATTCTGCGTATCGCGGCACAGGCGTGGCCGAGATCCTGATAACGCCGTCTTCGACGGTCAATTTGTAAATGGGCAAGGCCTTCTCACGCGAGACCATCCCCGCCAGGCGGCCCAGGCCAGGCGGCCAGGGGCTCCATTCCTTAACATCACCGGTGCGCAGGTCAAATGCACTGTGATGAAACGGGCAAATAATGCCACAATCATCTGTCACCCGCCCCATCACCAATGGGAAGCGCATGTGCGGACAGGCATTTTGCACTGCCAGGTATTCACCTTTAAAGTTCAGTACCAGCACCTTGACGCCGCTGACATCCACCACTTTGCGCGCGCCATCGGGCAATTCGCTTTCAGGGAACAGTTCCAGCATTTTCATTTCAGCACCTCTAATTAAGCAACTCTTCAAATAGCTCGCGAGCCTTCTGGGCATCGGCCTTGCCCTGCAATTTCTTCATCACCTGGCCCACGAACCAGCCCATCAGGCCGACCTTGCCCGCCCGGTAACTTTCCACTTCGGCGGGCGATTCGGCAATCACCTGCTCAACCACCGCGCGGATGGCGCCTGCATCACTGACTTTCGCCAGTCCCTCGGATTCCACCAGTTGGGCGGGTGATTTCCCACTCTCGTTGACCTTATCCAGTAGGACCTTGCCGGTATTGGTATTCACCGTCCCGGCATCCACCAGCTTGATGATCTCGGCGAGATAAGCGGGCGTAAGGGACAATTCCCCGG
>JANJTV010000017.1 GCA_024710905.1 Anaerolineales bacterium
CCTGCGAGGCGGCCACGCCATACATGCGCGCCGCCGCCGGGTTGATGGCCATACTCCACACGATCCCCGCCGCCAGCCAAGGGTTCCCGCCCACCCGGCGGGCTGTCCACCAGATAGCCAGGAGCATGAGCATGGCCAGGAGAAAGGCCAGGGTGCGCCCGCTGGCCAATCCCGGCCCAAACAGTACCTGCCCCCAGCCGGGAATCAGGAATGCGAGCGGCATCTGGTTCATCCATAGGCCATAATCCTGGAAAGGGACATACTGGCCGGTTGCCAGCAGCAAACCCTTATAGAGATAAAGACCTTCATCCAGCACGGAGGCCTGGCGATGGCCCGCCTGCCAGAGCGCAGACGCCCAGACAGCCAACCCGGCCAGTGCCAGCAGATCTGGCAGCCAGTGAAGTTGTTGAAGTTGGCGCAGGAAACGCATAGGGGTAGTTTAACGCAAAAGCGCAGAGTCGCAGGCGGCTGACTCTGCGCCTGGGTTTCTTACTGGCTAGGCTTTGCTGAGCTTTTGCAGGTCCGATTCCACCATCATTTCAACCAGTTCTTTGAAAGAGACAGAGGGCTTCCAGCCGAGTTCGTTATTGGCGCGGCTGGGGTCTGAGATCAGCAAATCAACTTCGGCAGGGCGGTAGAACTTGGGGTCCTGAACGACATAATCCTGGTAGTTCAGGCCAAGATAGCCAAAGGCCAGTTCACAGTATTCGCGTACGGAGTGGGTTTCACCCGTACCGATGACAAAATTATCAGGCGTTTGGTGCTGCAGCATCATCCACATGGCGCGGACGTAATCGCCTGCAAAGCCCCAATCACGCTGGGCTTCCAGGTTACCCAGGCGGAGTTCCTTCACCTGGCCGAACTTAATGCGGGCAACTGTGTGGGAGATTTTACGGGTCACAAATTCCAGGCCGCGGCGCGGGCTTTCGTGGTTGAACAGGATGCCCGAGGTGGCGAACATATCAAACGACTCACGGTAATTGATGGTAATCCAGTGGCCATAGACTTTCGCCACACCATATGGGCTGCGCGGGTAGAGCGGGGTACTTTCACTCTGGGGGACTTCCATTACTTTGCCGAACATTTCGCTGGAGGAGGCCTGGTAAAACTTGATTTTTGAATTAACCAGACGGATGGCTTCCAGCAGGCGGGTAACACCCAGGCCAGTCACTTCGCCGGTCAACAGCGGCTGGTTCCAGGAGGTCGGCACAAACGACTGCGCCGCCAGGTTATATACTTCAGTGGGCTTGTATTCTTCCAGAACAGACACAAGGGAACTCTGGTCATGCAAGTCCCCCGGTACAATACGAATGTCATCCTGGATGTGTTCAATGCGCTCATAGGTGGCCATGCTAGAGCGGCGCACCATGCCAACAACTTCGTAGCCTTTTTCAAGCAACAATTCTGCCAGGTACGAGCCGTCCTGGCCGGTAATACCAGTGATTAATGCAGTGGGCATTGTCTCTCCTGTTCAGCAAAATTCAAGGTCTGAATTATAACGGATAAACAGGATTTGAATCGGGCGGGCTCCCCCGGGCCTGGCCGCCATTAAATCATCGTTGATTCACACCCAGCCGCTGCCGGGCGGTTTCGAACCTGCCGACAGCCTTCACATGCTCGGTGGCTGCTGCCAGCCCAAACTTCGGCATATTGCCATACACACATTCATACTGGTCCGGGTTCATCAGGTAGGTCTCATGCCAGATACCCACCGTGCCATCTGCACCAATCTGCTGGTTGTAACGCTTCCACGGTTCCAGGTGCGGGTCTTCGGTGTTACGGGCAAAATTCTCCAGGTCTTCAAAACTACGCCAGTACTGCAACAACAACGGCCCGCTGAAATTCCAGAAAAATTCCACATGCAGAAGGCCCTTCTCACGCTTGGTGAACAGGGTCACCAGCATCGGGCTCATCGCGCTCATCACAGGCAGCCACTTGTTAAAACGCCACCACTGGTTGATGCGCATGCCAATCAGGAAAACCACAAACGGTTGATCTGTCCTGGCGGTGTAACGGCCTTTGAAAATATCAGTCATATTCACTCCTATAATCACCCTAGGTACTGTCGCTGGATGTTCTCCAGTTCGCGCCGGAACAACTCGCCACCGTCTTGGATGAACGAAGGCATCTGCCCGCCAATTTCAAGCATCACCAGTCCGTGTACCCGGCTCCAGACCACCAGGGCATGATAAAGTACCTCGATCGGCGCACCTGCCCCAAAGGCCTGCCAGGCCTCCAGCATGGATTGCAGCTCGGGCGTCAGTGGCGCGGAACGGTCCATCCGCAGCCGGCCTGCCGCTTCCAGGGTCGCCAACACGCTGATGAGCGGTTGCAAGGCCCACTGCGCGGCAGGGACCGTTTCATCCTGCGGGGCATAATAACCAGGCAGGGGGGTGCCAAAGATTAACTGGTAACGCTGGGGATAATTCACCGCCCAGGCACGATAGGCCAATCCCAGGCTGCGAAACTGACCTGACAGGTCACCCTGTGGGGCCAATTCTAGGGCAGCGCGTTGGGTGTCGCCGAGCATGGTATAGGCGTCGTTTATCAAGGTCGTCACCAGCTCGTCGCGGCTGGGATAGTAGTTATAAATGGCCGGGGCAGTGATGTTCAGGGTGCGGGCAATCGCCCGCAGGCTGAGCGCAGAAGCGCCGAATTCGGCGATCTGCTGCCACGCTGTTTCTTTGATGGCCTGTTGCAAGTTGCTGCCATCTGGGGCAAGAGTTTTGGGGCGCGGGGACATGGGTTCTCCTAACAACTCCTATTTACATCGTAAATATACGGCGTTTATATACAGATGTCAAGGGATGAAAAATCAGCCTTTCTCACCGTTCGAGACAGGCTGTTGTCTTATATTCTGATTCGGTGAATGTCACACTAAATTCTCATACACGTAAAAAATATAATCCTGCGAACTCGTCTTGACCCCCAAATCATTGAGTTGCCTGAGTAACTGGGCGCGGTGATCCGTGCCATGGTTGACGACGTGTAACAGCACCTGCCAGACAACCAGGTCTTTGTCCTCCCCGGTTAACGGCTTGCTGGAAAGCATTTCAGCTGTCAGGGTATCCAGGTAGTTGCGCATGCCCTGCTCCACCCGGTCCCAATAGGCTCGTAATTGTTCACGATCTGCCAGTTCAGCCGGGTCCAATGCGCCGGGCAGTTGTGAGCCGCGCAAATCACCAAACCAGGCATCATCCACGCTAACCAGGTGTTGCACCTGGTCACGGATAGACCCGTGGGAATAATTCGCAGCCTGGGTATACTGCGCCTCGCTCAACCCGGCAATATAGACCCACAGGGTACGGTTTTCAGCAAAGTGATACCCAAAGAAATGGCGAAAGGCTTCTATATTCATGGGGCAGGTTCCTCTCTTATGGTTAAGAAATTATGATTCAAATTCTCACACAATCAAAAATTCACTGCATACAGGGCCAATTCCGAGCCGTCTGGCCGGGGGATGCGCTTCTCGTACGCCAGGCCAAGCTTCCAGAGCAGCCCGACCGAGCGTTCGTTGCC
>JANJTV010000039.1 GCA_024710905.1 Anaerolineales bacterium
TCGGCGCCGTCGTAGGGCACGGCATAGGTTTCCGCACCGCCGGCCGCACCCTTGCCATAGCGGCGCAGGGACATGAAGTCGCCCTGGTCGTAGTAGCGCGAGAAGAAGCGATGGAGGTGATCGTAGATCTCGGCGTTCTCGCCGCCGCTCAGGCGGATGACGTCGTAGCGCGCGCGCGCCTGCTGCACCTTGGGCGCGGCATCGGGATCGGGGGCGCCGAACTCGGCCGCCTGCTGGCGTGCGGCTTCGTATTCCTTTCTGGCGTCGTCTTCATGGCGCGCGCCGCGATCGGCAAACACCTTGTCGATAAGTTGGTCGAATTCGGTTTCGAGGAAGGCTTCGAGCTGGCCGCGCTTGGCATGCATGATGCGGTAGAGGCCGAAATCCAGATCGGGCTGGTCGAGCTGGAACATTTCCCGCAGCAGGCTCAGCAGGCGTTGTTTCTTTTCGATGGTTTTCGTTTCGGCGGGCATGAAGCTTCTCGTCTTGATCAAACCACCCTGAAGCGCAGGGTGAAGAGGGTTCGGGATTCGGTGTGCTGCTGGAGGCGTCGTTCGAGCTGCTCGATCAGGGCGTCGCGGCGTTCGGTGATCTCGTCCTCGACCGCGAAGATGTCCTGCCGCTGTCGTCGTTGCCGGCGCTCCAGCTCGCGGAGTTCGTTCTGGATGGCGGATTGCGCTTCGAGTGTGGTTGCCTTGCGCGCGTCGCGCTTCAACTGCGCGATGTGCGCCTTGGTGTCGCGCAGACCTTCCTCGGCCGCCAGCAGCTTGTCATCGGCCCATTTCTCGAGCTTCTCGCGCTCTTCGTTGAAGAGTCGCTGATTCGCTTCCAGCAGTTCGGCGATGCGCGCCTGCGCCAGACGTGCGGCGTTGGCCAGCAGCAGTTGTGGGGGATTATCGCCGACGGGTGCCGGCTTGCCGATGGACTGGACGGAAAAGAGCTTTTCGCAGGTTTCCTGATCAAGCGTCTGTCCATCGTCGAGCACGGCGGAAAACAGCAAGGATTCGGTGGCCTCGAAGCTCGTCACCGTCAAGTGCTCGAGCGTGAGCCAGCCGTGCTTGCCGCGTAGTTGGTCGATCACGGAAATCCGCGTTGGATTGCTGGCGTAGTCGAAAGCCAGCTCGGCCAGTGGGGTTTCGGCGTTCCTTGCCTGATCGAGTACCCATTCGCCCAGCGGATGATTGAGGCGGTAGGCGTGCGCGAGCATGTCGCCCTGCTTGCCGCCGCGTACCAACTGATAGCGCCCGGCCGGCGCATCGGGAGTCGGCGAGCGTATGAGCGAGAACGCGTAGTGGGCTTCCTCGAAGCGGGTGCCGCACTGTACGGTGCGTTCGAGGACGTGGCGTGTCGCCCCCCAGAACCAGCGGCCGATCTTGTCCAGCCGGGCTTCGGCTTCGTCCAGCCGCAGCCTCAGGCGGTCATGGACGTCCTCGTCGAAGTGCTCGATCAACTGCGCGCGTGTTTCGCGCATGCGGCTGTCGATGTCTTCTTCCAGCTCGGCCTGCAAGGCGGCGAATGCGGCCTCGATGTCTTCCGGATGGCGGCAGGTTTCGTAGATCTGCAGGATGCGGCGCTCGAAGTCGATGCCGCTCTCGATGCGGCCGAGCACCTTGTCCGATGCGCCGAAAACACCCGAGAACAGGCTGAATTTCTCGGTGAGCAGTTCCAGTACGCGTTGATCGGCCTGATTGCGGGTGTTGAGGAAGTTGATGACCACGACGTCGAAGCGCTGACCGTACCGATGGCAGCGACCGATCCGCTGCTCGATGCGTTGCGGGTTCCACGGCAGGTCGTAGTTGATGATGAGCGCGCAGAACTGCAGGTTGATGCCTTCAGCGCCGGCTTCGGTGGCGATCATGATGTCGGCACCCTTGCCGTCGGTCCGGCGGAAGTGGTCGATCAGCGCTGTGCGGCGATCCACCTGCGGCGATCCGGTGATGCGATCGCTGCCCTTGTTGGCCTCCAGCCATTCCAGGTAGATGCGTGTCGCGTCTTCGCCCGTGTTGGTGCCGCTGAACGATACGAGTTTGCCTGCGTATCCGTTGGCGGACAGAAAGCGGGAGAGGTACTCCTGGGTGCGGCGGGATTCCGTGAAGAGGATCGCCTTGCGGGGCGCGTTCAACGCGGCCATCTTGTCGAAGCCGACTTGAAGTGCAGTCAGCAGCGCCTGTGCCTTGGTATCGGTTTGAATGCGCTCGGCTGCCTCGATGAAGGCAGTGATCTGTGCGATCTCGCTGCGCACTGCGGCGGGGTCGAGGGTTCGCGGTCCGTCGATCGTCACTTCGTCGCACTCGGCTGTGTCGCCCGACTCCTCGAGGTAATCGCCTTCGATGTCGTCCTCTACGATCAGCTTTTCGAGCAGTGCGTCATCGACACCACCGGTTCCAGCGAGCATCTTTTCCAGCCGGTCGCGGATGGTCTTCAGTGTCGCTACGACCGCATGCGAACTCGATGCGAGCAGCTTGCGCAGGATCAGGGCGGTCAAGTGACGCTGCCGGCGCGGCAGGGCGTAGGAATCCTCTTTGGCGAGAAAATCCGAGATGGCTTCGTAAAGCGCTTGCTCGTCGTCGGTCGGATTGAAGGGCTGCGTCACCGCCCGGCGGTCGGTGTAGCGGACGTATTCGAGTACCTGCTTGCGCAGCGTCCGCTTGGCAAAGGTCTGCAATCGATCGCGCAAGGCCGTGAGCGAGTTGCTCGCGGACATGAACTGCTTGCGGAATGCGGCTTCGTCGCCGAACAGATGCTCGTCGAGCAAGGTGGAGAGCCCGTAAAGCTCCATCAGCGAGTTTTGCAGCGGCGTTGCGGTCAGGAGCAATTTTCGACGACCGTCGAAGCTTCGCCGCACGGTCTGGCCGGTGCGGTTGTTGGCGCGATGTGCGTTGCGGAGCTTGTGGGCTTCGTCGATCACCACCAGGTCCCAGGCAATCGCGCGCATTTCCAGTTCGAGCCTGGCCGCGAACTGGTAGGAGACGATGACGACCTGCTTGCCGGCGAGGCCTTCAAGGGTGGAAAGCGCTGTCCCTGCGCGAAGCTTGCGAAGGCTGACGGCGTCGAGAACCGTTGCTCGCAACGCGAACTTGTCCCACAACTCTTGCGCCCATTGTTTGCGCAGACTTGCGGGGCAGATCACCAGCAGTCGCCGACGGCGTTCCGCCCAGTACTGGCAGAGCACCAGCGCCGCTTCGATCGTTTTGCCAAGGCCAACCTCGTCGGCCAGCAACACGCCTTGCTGGATCGGGTTACGCAGCGCAAACAGCGCAGCGTCGATCTGATGAGGGTTCAGATCGACGCTGGCATCGAACAGCGACTGGGAAAGGCGATTGATTCCGTCAGTGTCGTGGCGCCGAGTCAGTTCGTGTGCGTAGTATTTGGCGTGATACGCGGAGATCACTTGCGTTTCATGGGTTTTGCGCTTTCTGCAGTTCGCTCAAGCCTCGAACATCACCTGCCCCTCGACCAGTGTGTAGTGCACCTTCCCCGGGAGTTCCATGCCGAGGAAGGGCGTGTTCTTGCCCTGGCTCTTGAGCCCTTCGCGGGTGACGACGACGTGGGCCGCCGGGTCGAACACGCACACGTCCGCACGCGCGCCCACCGACAGATGGCCGGCCTTGGTGATGCCGACGATCTTCGCCGCGTCCGAGGTGATGCGGGCGAGCCCGTCGATCAGCGACAGTCCGGCCTTGTCCGCCCACTTCAGCGTCAGCGGCAGCAGCAGCTCGAGGCCGGTGGCGCCGGGTTCGGATTCGGCGAACGGCGTCTGCTTGCCGTCGTCATCCACCGGGGTGTGATCCGAGCACAGCGCGTTGATGCGGCCCTCGGCCAGGCCGCGGGCCAGCGCCTCGCGGTCGCGCTGGCTGCGCAGCGGCGGGCTCAGGTGGCAGTTGGGGTCGAAATAGCCGATGTCCATGTCGCACAGATGTACATGGTTGATCGACACGTCGCAGCTCACGTCCATGCCGTCGGCGCGCGCCTGGTCGATGAGCGCGAGGCCCGCCGCGGACGACAGGCGGGTGATGTGCAGGCGGGCGCCGGTGGCGCGCGCGAGTTCGAGGTAGGTGAACAGCGCCACGGTCTCGGCGGCGACCGGGATGCCGGACAGGCCGAGGCGGGTCGCCACCTCGCCGTCGTGGGCGTGGCCCACGCGCGACAGGAAGGGCGCCAGCGGCTGCAGCCAGACGCGGAAGCCGAAGGTGGCGGCGTACTGCAGCGCGCGCATCAGCACGGTGTTGTCCACCACCGGCACGTTGGCCTGCGAGAAGGCGACGCAGCCGGCCTCGACGAGCTCGGCCATCTCGGACAGGCGCTCGCCCTTGAGTCCGAGAGTGAGGGCACCGACCGGGTAGATGTGGGCGCGGTTCAGCTTCTTGGCGCGG
>JANJTV010000070.1 GCA_024710905.1 Anaerolineales bacterium
GGCCTGTTCCATCCAGTTTTCCTTGCCGGTCCAACTTTCAATTTGCAGGGCATACACGCTGGTGCTGGCCAGTTCCTTGGACGTGATCGGGCGGTATTCCTGCCCGGCGGTCAGGCGCGGGAAGTATTTGCCAATCAGGCCGTACAGAGCAGCTTCCGCCTCCGCGCCCTGTAAGAGTTTAACGTTCCCGTAGACCATCACCGAGCGGAACTGGATGCTGAACTCAAGGGCGGTGTTGGCGGGCAACAGGCGGCCCACTTCACTGACCTCCAGCACGGCGCGCGGATTGACCTGCAGGTTCGAGCGAATCCGCCCGGCCAGGTTGGAATGAAAGATAACCTGATGGTTGGGTTCGTCGTACCAGTAATTGGTAGGCGTAATGAACGGTTGGCCGTTGGAAATATGCCCGACGCGGGCAATGAAACCGTGGTGCAGGAAGTCTTTAATCCAGGCCTCGTCACGGGTCAGTTCGGGGCGGCGCTGCCATTGTTCCGGGCGGGCTTTCTGATAATCTCTGGGCATAAGGGCTCCTTAAGCAAAAAGGATGAACGGGGGACTTATCCTTTGCGCGTTGTCGGTTGTACGGATCGACGAATTGCATCAATACTGGCCTGAATCAAGAAATCCACCTGCTCCTGGGCGGGCGGGGAACCGCCCTCCGCCGAGTCCAGGGCCCGGTTCACGGAACGACGCAACCCGGCCGCCTGCCGCGCCGGAACCGAATCCACGGGCAGGCGCTCAAGCCGGGCGGCCAGCATCCGCAACAGGCGCAGGCGACTCTTCATCCTAATCCCGCCTTGGAGGAATGGACGGGCTGGGGCGGTCAAGCGAGAACGTATCACTCACCCGGCAGTACAGGTTGCCCACCAGGCGGCCCACCGGCTGCAGGGCCTGCAGGTTGATGCGGTCTTCGCCCTCCAGCACGTGCTCGGCCACATGGATGTGCAGCACCTCGCCCAGCACCACTGCACCGCCGCCCACACCGCCACTGACATCCACGATCTGGGTCAGGCGGCATTCAAAATGAATCGGGCTTTCGGCCACGCGCGGCGGTCTGACGCGCACAGCAGGAACAGGCGTCAGCCCGGCATACTCAAACTCGTTAAAACCCGGCGGCGCTTCAATGGCCGTCTGGTTGACCGCCCCGGCCAGCGACTCGGTGACGATATTAATCACAAACTCGCCGGTGGCGCGTACGTTGTTGAGCGTATCCTTCGGCTGGCCGTCGGTGGTGCGGATGATCGGGCAAAAGAGCAGCGTGGGCGGTTTGGCGCAGACCATGTTGAAAAACGAGAACGGGGCCAGGTTGGGGCGGCCTGCGGTATCCACGGTGGAAACCCAGCCCACCGGGCGCGGCAGGATCGAGCCGGACATCAGTTTATAGACGGAACGCCAGGGCAGGTCAGAGGGGGAAATTTCCATCAATGGATTGTACCCAGAAATAAAATAAAAGAAAGATGAAAGAAATTATTTCTTTCATCTTTCTTGGGACGGGCGCTGGTCTTGATGCACTCCCGTCACGACATTTCCAGAGCAGCGCAACCTGCTACACAAGAAAACTATTTATTCCTTCGGGATGCCGAGAAACAGTTTGCCGTCCTGCACCTTCACCGGGTAGGCCGGGATGTCCACCACGGCGGGCATCATCACCGCCCGGCCATCGCGCACATCAAATTCGGCGCCGTGACGGGGGCAGACCACATTAAAGCCTTCCAGGTCGCCATCGCCCAGCGGGCCGTCGTCGTGGGTACAGACATCGCCAATTGCAAAATATTGCCCGGCAAGGTTAAAGACCACAATCGGCTTCTCGTCAATTTCCACAAACAGGCGCTCGCCGTTCGGCAGGTCGGCCTCGCCAATTTCATAAAATTCCGCTTTGGTTTCGTCGTAAGCCGTATAGTTGAACATGATTTACTCCACCAGGTCGTCGCTGGCCTCGCCCAAGCCATACGCACCAGCTTTGAGCACCTTGAGCGAGAGCAGGGCGCACTTCAGGCGAACCGGGCCCAGGTCAATGCCGAGCATATCCAGCACATCCTGCTTGGTCATTTGTTTCACTTCATCCATCGGCTTGCCAATAATGGCTTCCATCAGCAAATCAGCTGAGGCCTGAGAAATGGCGCAACCGTGCCCGTCAAAACGCGCATCGGCCACGCGGCCATCCGCACCGACCTGCACGGTAATTTCAATATGGTCACCGCACAATGGGTTGTTGTCGGCAAAATAAATATCATGCGGGTCGAGCTTGCCCCGGAAGCCGGGATTTTTATAATGCTCGATGATCACTTCACGATACATATCATCCATGGTATTTACCCAAAATATTCCTTTACTTTGTAAATCCCGTTCACCAGGCGGTCAATCTCCTCCTGCGTTGAGTACAGGTAAAAGCTGGCCCGGGTGGTGGCCGGGATGCCAAATTTTTCGTGCAGCGGCTGGGCACAGTGATGACCGGCCCGCACGGCGATCCCGTCGCCGTCAAGCAGCTGGGCCACATCATGCGGGTGGATGCCCTCCAGGGTGAAGGCGGCCACTCCCCCCTTCTTTTCTGCCGGGGGACCGAACACTTTCAAGCCCGGGATCTCCTCCAACCGTTCGAGGGCATATTCCGTTAAAGCGTGCTCATGCGCGGCGATGGCGTCCATGCCGACCTGCTGCAGGTAATCCACAGCAGCGCCCAGGCCCACCGCCTCGGCGATGGCGGGCGTCCCGGCTTCAAATTTGTAGGGCAGCGAATTGGGCCGGAAGGAACGCAGGTGCACTTCACGGATCATATCGCCGCCGCCCAGGAAGGGCGGCATGGCCTCCAGCAGGGCCTGTCTGCCATACAAAATGCCGATCCCGGTCGGGCCAAGCATCTTGTGCGCCGAAAACGCCAGGAAGTCCACCTCCAGCGCCTGCACATCCACCGCAAAATGCGGTACGGACTGGGCCGCGTCCAGCAGGGTCAGTGCACCCGCTTCGTGCGCCAGGCGGATGATCTCCGCCGCCGGGTTAATTGTTCCCAGCACGTTGGACATCTGGGTGAACGAGACCAGCTTCGGCCCCAGCCCGAGCAATTGGCGGTAGGCCTCCAGGTCGAGCAATCCATCTTCCGTGACGGGAATGAACTCCAGCCGCAGGTCCTTTTCCGCCTGCAGCATGTGCCAGGGCACCAGGTTGCTGTGATGCTCCATCTCGGTCAGGATGACCAGGTCACCGGCCTTTAGGTTGGCGCGCCCCCAGCTATACGCAACCAGATTAATGGCTTCGGTCGTGTTGCGGGTGTAGATGATCTGGCGCGAGGCAGCGGCGTTGATGAACTTGGCGACCTTCTCGCGGGCGTTTTCGTAGAGCGTGGTGGATTCTTCGGCCAGCGTGTGCACGCCGCGGTGAATATTGGCGTTGCTGCGACGGTAGAACGAGTCCATGGCCTCGATCACGGCCAGCGGTTTCTGTGCGGTGGCGGTCGAGTCGAGGTAGGTGACGGGAAGGCCGGGCTTGATTTCCCGGTTTAAGATGGGAAAATCGGCCCGGATTTTGTTAAGATCCAGCATGGGGAGCGCCTGCTATTCCTTGCGTTTCTTCGACTGGTTGCCCTGGCGCAGCTGTTCGGAATGGGTGGGATACCACAGGATGCGGTCAGGAACCATCCATCCGTCGGTCAGGAAGACATTGGAGCGGAATTGCACCGCCACCATTTTGTTATCCACCTGGACAACAATCCCTTTCAGCCAGCCGCGAATACGGTCACTGTTTTTCTCATGATCACAAAAGGCCTCCACTGTGTCCCCCACATCAAAGGCGCTTTCGGTGTTCGGCGAACGCATGAAAGAATATGGCATGGAACCTCCCCTGCCGGGGCGAGCCTCCGGCTTGCGTGCTGGCGTAACAGTTTTTTCAGGCTTCATAATGAATGCTTCCTTCTTATTATAGACGTGTTTTCAAAAACGAAGCCCCTATCCGCCCCTGTACATGCAGGGATGGGATGAGGGGCATCGCCAATGTCAGAACAAAGAGGCTTAACCAGCCATCTTATTCAGGATTGCCTGCTGAAAACGCTCCCGCACCCCATCAAATGGAATACGCTGCATGATCGGGTCAAAGAACCCTTCCACGACCAGACGTTCGGCTTCCTGTTGCGGAATGCCGCGAGACTTGAGGTAGAAAAGTGGTTCTTCTTCCAGTTTGCCTACGGTTGCGCCATGCGTGCAACGCACATCGTCGGCCAGGATCTCCAGGCCGGGGATCGAGTCGGCGCGGGCGCGCTCATCCAGCACCAGGTTGCGGTTGGCCTGGTAGCCATCCGTTTTCAGTGCGCCGGGGGCAACGTAGATCATACCCTGCCAGACCGAGCGGCTGCGGCCTTTCAGCGCGCCCTTGAAAAGCAGGTCGCTGCTGGTGTTGGGCGCCAGGTGATTCTGCTGGGTGTCGTGATCGAGGTGCTGGTTGCCATCGGTGAAATAGAAACCGGACATGCGGCCATTGGAACCCTGCCCGGCCAGGTCCAGCTCGGAAAAGTTCTTGGTAAGACGTGAGCCAATCGCGCCAAAGATCCAGTCCAGGTTGGCATCGCGTTCCACGCGGCTGCGTTCGTGGCTGAAGTTCCAGACGTTCCTGCCCCAGGATTGCAATTCTACAAAGCGCAGGTTGGCACCCTGCAAGACCTGGATTTCGACGATCCCCGCATGCAGGGAGGGCGCGTCATCATCCGGTGAGGCGGATTCGTGCACAAAGGTTGCAGAAGCACCTTCATCAATCAGCACCAGGATATGCGAGAGGTGGGCGAGATTCGCACCCGGCCCCCACAGCACGCTGTGCAGGGGTTCTTCCACCTGCACGCCTTTCGGCACATACAAGACCACGCCGTTTTGCGAGAGCGCGCCTGCCAGGGCGGCAAACTTGCCTTCCTCCGGGTTGACCACGCTGGAAACCATGCGCTGGAGCAGTTCCGGATGTTTGGCTTCAGCCGTCTTTAGATCGGTAAAAATGACGCCTTTTTGGGCCAGTTTCTCATCCAGGTCAATGCTTGCGCCGCCGGGGGTGAGCACGATCTGGCCGCCATGCTGGTCGCTGACCAGCGGCTTGAGCAGGTCTTCAGGAACCGCAGGTAGGTCTTTGTACTGACCATCCGTCGGCACGACGAAGACATCCGCAGGCAGGTTACGCAGGTCGGTGCGCCGCCAGGCCTCGTCCGTCGTGACAGGCAAACCGGTGCGCGCGTACACTTCCCAGGCCCGGGCGCGGTACTCGTTCAATGCGCCGAAATCCGGCAGCATCTCTTTGGTAAAGGAAAAATCCTTACCCGCGCTTTCCACCCGGCGCGAACGGGACGAAACAACGACTTTGGGTTTTTCTTGCATGCTAGCCAATGCTCCCTTCCATCTGGAGCTGGATCAGGCGGTTCATGTCGACGGCATACTCCATTGGCAATTCCTTGACCAATGGTTCGATAAAACCGGAAACAACCATGGTGGTGGCTTCTTCTTCACTCAGACCGCGGCTCATTAAGTAAAAGAGCTGTTCCTCGCCGACCTTCGAAACGGAGGCTTCGTGGCCGATGGTGACGTCATCCTCGTCAATTTCTATGTAAGGATAGGTGTCCGAACGGCTTTGCGGGTCCAGGAGCAGCGCGTCACAAACCACATTGGATTTGACGCCCTTGGCGC
>JANJTV010000092.1 GCA_024710905.1 Anaerolineales bacterium
AAGGCGGCTGTCCAGACAAAGGGCCAATCGTCCCAGTAAAAGCCGGTTTCGAAGAGTAGCAACCCGTAGGCAAGCACCACCAGGAGTGCAAATAACCATGGAATTGCGCGTTCAGTGATGCGAAAGTTGAGCGGGAGCATGGGCAAAAGTATAGCACAGCGGTTCTCATCAGATTTGCAAAGAGCATTTTGTGATGAAAGGAACTAGTTAGAATGGGGATGATGGAAAGTTCATTGCTCTGGTTAACCTTGTTATACGGCGCCTGTGCGTTGGTGTTGTTTGCGTTAACCATCATCTCATGGCAAAACCGAAACCAACCCGCCGGGTTGCCCCTGGCGGCGGTGGCGTTTTGCGGGGCGATGTGGGCGCTGGCGTATAGCATGGAACTGCGAAGTATGGATTTTGGCACATTATGGTTCTGGCGTGCGTTTAAGAACATTTTTACATCGTTGCTGCCGGTTGCGGTGGCTACGTTTGTTTTGCGCTCAACCGGGCGGCATACCTGGCCGTCGCGCCGTGTGCTGCTGGCTTTGCTGATCATCCCTGCCTTGACAATCATTTTTGTCCTGACGAATCCATACCACCAGATGTACTGGCTTATTCCCGGGGATGGGTCGTTAGAAGCTTTTGAACGTGGGCCATGGTTTTGGTTAAGCCTGATGTATTCTTATGCGTTGATGTTCACTTCTATTGTCTTGGGTTTGATTAATATTTCCTCCGTGTGGCGGTTTTACCGCAACCAGGTGAGCCTGCTGCTGGCCGGGGTGCTGGTGCCAATTGGCGTAAACGTTTATGTGTTATTCGGGTTTGAACCGCGTCCACCTGTGGACTTAAGCCCGCTGGCTTTTGGTCTGACGGTACTTTTCCTGTTTATTGTGACCCGCGGCCGCATCATCATAAATGTTGTGCCGTTTGCCTATGAAACACTGGTGTCCCAGATGCGGGATGCTGTTATCCTGCTGGATGGTGATTCGCGGGTGGTGCAGGTCAACAAAGCGGCGGAGCGAATGCTCGGGCTGGGCGAGGCGGATGTATTGGGCCGGCTTTCTTCAGAAATCGATCACCAGGCTTTTCATGTCTTGAACCTGCAAACCTCGGCAGGGGCAACCTTTGTCTTTGAAGTGAAACTGGGCTCGCAGGAAAGCCCTCAATGGTACGATGTCAGCCTGACCACCCTGAATTCCAATTCGCGGGATGTCATCGGGCGGATGACCACCTGGCGGGACATTACTGAACGAAAACTTAACGAGCAGCGGCTGAAGTTCCTTTCCACGCACGACCAACTGACCGGGTTGTACAACCGCCTGTATTTCGATACCGAGTTTGACCGCGTTGGCCGTGGACGTAACTGGCCGGTGGTGGTGATGATGATTGACCTAGATCATATGAAAATTACCAATGACCAATACGGTCACCAGATGGGGGATGAAATGTTGCGCCGGGCGGCGAAAGTATTGAAGGCCAGTTTCAGGGCCGATGATGTGCTGGCCCGCATTGGTGGGGATGAGTTTGCCGGGCTGTTACCTGGCTGTGGCGAGGCCGAAGCCAAAAAGTTGACTGTCCGAATTCTGGAAATGTTAAAACAGCATAATTCCCAAATGGGGGAGATGCCCTTGCAGCTTTCCCTGGGGTGGGCGGTTGCTAATAATGAGGAAGAATTGCAGCAGGCAATGCGGCAGGCAGACTTGCGCATGTATGCTGACAAGAAACGCGGCAAAAAGCCATAACCTTTGCAGAGCAGGTTTATAATGCTGAAATGCCCAACAAAGCCCCTGTTGACCTTTCCCAACTGCTAAATGCAAGTCGTTTTCCAAAGCACCTGGAGGCTGCCTACCAGGAAGAGTTCTTTTATGCCTCCCTGCGTACCCACCGTATTGCCATATGGACGGCGGCGGTGGTGTACATCATTTTTGAGCTGCTTGACCTGGGCATGCCTGCGGATGTCCTGAGTGGTATCACCATCGTCCGCTTCGGGGTGGTCATCCCTGTTTTGCTCTGGCTCCTGGCATTTTCGTACATGCCTTTCTACAAGCCACATTACAACTGGGCGGCCAGCCTCGGTTTGGTGGTGACGGGCGTGGGTGTGATGGCAGTGCAGGTGGTGGTCGACTCGCCCGGTTTTTCCCTGTTTATTGTCAGCCTGGTAATTATCATCATCAGCGGCTACACCCTGGCGCGGCTGCGTTACCGTTACGCTGTCATTTCGGGCTGGCTGCTGTTTTTTATCTATATCATTATTGCACTTGGCCTCGGCGCGGTGACCAATGACCTGATCAACCTGATGATGAGCGCCGTCTTTCTGGTTGTCAGCAATTTTATTGGCATGGTTTCGGCCTACTTCAGTGAGCAATATCTGCGCCGTGACTTTATCCAACGCCGCCTGTTGGAGCAGGAGCGCGAACGCTCCGAAAAACTGTTGTTGAACATCCTGCCCACGCCGGTGGCTGAACGGCTCAAACGTGGCGACCTGATCGCAGACTCTTTTGAAGATGCCAGCGTGTTGTTTGCCGATATTGTCGATTTCACCCTTTGGTCGGGTCGCCAGATGCCCGAGCAGGTACTTTCCACACTCAATGTTATTTTTTCAAAATTTGATGAACTGGTGGATTCCTACGGGCTGGAGAAAATCAAGACGATTGGGGATGCTTACATGGTGGTCAGCGGCGTTCCCACCCCCAAGCCTGATCACCTGGCCCTGCTGGCGAACCTCGCTCTCGATTTCCAAAAAACCATCAACGAAATTCCTGAGATTGCCGAGCACCACTTCCAGATTCGGATTGGCATCCAGTGCGGGCCGGTGGTGGCAGGTGTCATCGGCTCGAAGAAATTCATTTATGACCTGTGGGGAGATACGGTGAACACGGCCAGCCGCCTCGAAGCCAGCGGCGCGCCGGGGCGAATCCAGGTCAGCCGTGATGTCTATGAACGGCTTAAGGACGAGTTCGACTTTGAAGAACGTGGCGTGATCAGCCTGAAAGGCAAAGGCGAATTGCAGGCCTACTGGCTGGTTGGGAAGAAAACATAACTACAATCAGGAAATACGTCAGGAGCATTCGTGGCAAAAATCTTCATCTCGTACTCACGCAAAGATATTGAATTTGCAAAACGCCTGACAACGGAACTTTCCACCAACAATCTTGATTTCTGGGTCGATTGGGAGGGCATCCCGCCCACGGTGGATTGGTGGAAAGAGATTGAAAAAGGTATCGAAGAAGCCGATGTCTTTGTTTTTTTAATCAGCCCTGATTCGTCGGTATCAAAAGTTTGCGGGCAGGAAATTGACTATGCTATCAAGAATTCCAAGCGCATCATCCCGCTGGTGGTGCGGGATGTGCAGAGTGGCGAGGCGCCCAAATCGCTTGGACACCTGAACTGGATTTTCTTCAGGGAGAGTGATGATTTTGCAGCCAGCATCCAAAAATTGCTGACTGCCATGCATACGGATTATGATTGGGTACAAGCTCATCGCCGTTTGCAGGTCAAGGCGCTGGAATGGGAGCGCAATCACCGTGATACTGGCTTCCTGCTGCGTGGCAAAGATCTGCAGGATGCTGAGCAAGCTCTAGCAACAAACACTTCCAAAGAACCGCACCCGACTGATTTACAGCGCGAATATGTCTTTGCCAGCCGTAAAGCCACAGACCGCCAGCGGCGCATCCTGACCGGTGTTTCTGTTGCCGGTGTGATTTTGATGGCTGCCCTGGCTGTGTATGGCTTTATCCAAGCCGGGCTGGCGCGAACAGCCCAGGCGGAGGCCGAAGCTGAGACCCGTCGTGCAACGGCGCAGCGCCTGGCTTTGGAATCCAAGACGGCGGCGCAGGGCTTTCCACAGCGGTCTGTGCTACTGGCGTTGGAGGCCATGCGGGTTTCACAGCAGGCCAATGAGCCGGTGCTTCCTGAAGCAGAAGAAGCCCTGCGGTTTGCCATGGAAGGCTTGCCCGGCAGGCAACTGGCAGAAATCCCTTCGGGTGTGGATTTACTCGAATTTGTTCAAGGCCCCGCTGGCCCACAGGATACCTGGCTGCTCGCCGGTTCGTCTTATGGCGAAACAACTGTCTGGGTCTGGAACTGGCAAAACTTGATGAATGAGTCTGCCTCTTACCAGCCCGCCCGCATCTTCGTGCCAGGGGACTCGGAAACAGAGGATTACTTCCCTATTGCGCAGGTCAGCCCGCAGGGAACCTGGCTATTGACCAATGATACTGAGGGTTTTAGCCTGTGGCAGATTGCCGATGCTGATGAACAGCGCAGCCCGGTGAACTTTACCGCCCTGCCAGAGTTCATCAACCCCGCCGATGACACCCTGGTGTTGGAACCCGGGGTGGAACAGGTTGTTCTATGGCGTGTAAACCCTGATTTACTGGGAAAGGCGATGCTGGCGCAGGTGACAGGAACGTACGAGTACCATGAGATCAGCCCGAAAGGCTTCTGGGCGCTTATCGGGCTGGGAAAAAGCCAGTGGCTGATGCCTATATCCGGCAGTGGTGTGGGTGGGCCGCCGGTTGAATTTTCGGGGCAGATTTATTTTGTGGGTGCGCCTGACGAGCGCCTGGTGGTTGAGCAAGGCTCAAACGAGGTCACCCTGTGGGAAGTGAATGCCAGCGCCGGAACGAAGGTGGAACGCTGGCGCACAGAAGGCCGTTATGCTGGCGCGAATGATGATTTCACCACCCTGGCCGTCCAGGATGCTGGCCAGAACCTGCTGCTCTGGGATGTGGCAACCCTGACCCAGGCTGGCAGCCTGCCCCTGACTGGCCCTGTTGGGCCGGGCCGAATCTTCTTCGATCCGCAGGGGCGCTGGTTGGTTGCGCTCGAATCAATGCCCCGGCCAGAGATTCAAGTTCCACTGTGGGGGGAGTTTGGCACGCAAGGTACCGAGGACTGGGTTTCCACAACGGTGTATGTCTTTTCGCTGACCGATTTCGGACAGCCACTTTACAGGGAAGAACTCATGCATTTCCTGGCCGTCAGGGCCTTCAGCCGTGAAGAAGATGTGCTGGTTTTCTCTGCCGGCCTACCCGATGAAGGTGGGTGGGGCATTAATGTATACCCGGCCATACTCAAGTTGGGCAACCCCGCCCCACGGTTTTATGTGAACGAAAGTACGCCCTGGGGCACCATTCCAAAGCTGCTGCAGGATGGTTGGCTGGTAGACCTGGCTTCAAATGAATTTTACAATTTACGCGATGAAGATATGTTGCCCGATGCCAGCTATCAGGACAATGGATTTGATCGGGTAAAGACGAAAGTTTATGATGAATATGCTGACCCGGTAATCAGCCCGGATGGAAAATACCTGATGGCCGGGCCAGAGATGATTAACCTCCCGATTTTATATGAAACCGGTGCACTGGTGGTGGAGCCCAACCCGGCCGCCAGCCCGGAGGAGCAAAACATTGTCAATTTGCTGGCCTTCCATCCGCTTCGGCTTGGGTTGGAGGGCGGCCCGGCCTCGGTCAGCGCTGTCAGCCCGGATGGCAACTGGCTGGTGGCAGGCACCACCGGGGGCACGCTGCGGATGTGGGATATTTCACGGCCAGAAGCCTCCCGCCTGAAATTGCCGCAACTGGGAGCATCTTCTTTTATTGCCCTGAGCAACGATGGTCGCTGGCTGGCCACAGGCAACACCCTCTGGCGGCTTTCGGATGGTGTGCCGCTGGACTCCTTTACGCTTAAGAAATCAGAAGGAATGTTCGGGCAAGAGTCCGGTGTATTCAGCCCGGATGGCCGCTGGTTTATTCACCTGAGCGTGAACGGTAAAGTGCTTTCCTATACTTCATCATTTGATGGAGCAACCTACGAAACGTCTGGCGTGGATGTTTCACTGGTGGATCTTTCGCAGCCCCCGCAGGGAAGCGTCTTCAACGAAATATTGCTCAACCCTGTCGATAGTTCCTACTCCTTTGTGCAGTTCAGTCCTGATAGCAAATGGGTGTTGATTGGCGGCGGGCTGACTCAATCACCGGCGCTGTTGATTCGGCTGGAGGACAGGCTCACCTTTAGCTTGCCAACAGTAACCGAGGCTGTTTTCTCCCCTGATGCCAGGCACATGGTTTTATTTACACCGGATGATGACTCTGGAGATGATTCTGGTGTAGTGCCCGAAGTATGGTCTTTGCCGCAGGGTGTAACGGACAAGCCCAAAAGGATTGCTGATTTCGGTGTGCAAGAATCGCCCGTGATCAGCCGCGATGCCCGCTGGCTGTTGACTTTTCCGGGCGGGCGGGGTGGTACAGATTTGGCAGTGGAAACCAATCTCTGGGATGTAACCTGTAAAATTAACCAGGCGGACTGTGAGCCCATTATGCTGCGCCTAAATCAGGCGGCATTTAGCCCAGATTCGAGCATACTAATGTCTGCCTGGAAGGCTAATGAAGAGTATCTTACGCCACAGGAGTATTCGATTGCGGAACCTGGCGCCTCGAATGGTGCGATCAGCCTGCCATATTCCGGCTCCTCGACCCGGATGTTTGACCCGGTGATCGGGAAAACGGGCAGCCTGATTCTGTTGCGTAAGGATGAAAGTTGCGATATGCAGGGTCGGCTCACTTCTACAGCCGTGCTCAGCGCCAGTTGGAATAAGAATCCCTGGCTGGCAAACCTGACCACCTTTGATGGATATGCCTTTGTTGAGCTTTTGATGGGCGGCGGGGGCGGGTCTGGCGACCCTGGCTATCATGAAGATTTCAGGGTGGATGCGCTTGTTCGCGAAGGCGAATCATATCGAACCGTTGTTCTGCGCGGCCACGAGTCCAGCATAACGGTGGCGCAGGCCAGCCCGGATGAACGCTATGCATTAACCTTTTCGGGCGGGGCCGATAAAAATTGCGTACAGCATGAGAACCTGCTGCGCTTGTGGGATATGGAAAAAATGCGCGCAGACCCGTTAACCAAAGCCGTCATCCTGCCCCTGAAAACCTCCCCCGAGTTTACCATCCTGCACTTGGCTTTCAGCCCGGACAGCCAGTGGGTGTATGTGATTGACCAGGAATACAGCCTGTATACCTTCCCGGTATCCATTGATGTTTTGCAGGAAAAAGCTTGCAGGCTGCTGGGGCGTAACTTTATCATCAACGAATGGGAGCGCTTCTTCCCCGGCCAGGAATATCGCCAGACCTGCGAAAACCTGCCAGTTCACCCTTCGGTGAATCAATTGGTTGAAAGCCCCTAATACCTGCCCCGCTTTGTCTGCGTTTCGGGGTTGGGAAGCTCCTGCTCACGGGCGGGGAAAACCTGCACGGCGCAGGCTTTGAACTCGGGGATTTTCGCCTGCGGGTCAAGGGCGTCATTGGTCAGCAGGTTGGCGGCAGCTTCAGCAAAATGCCAGGAGATAAAAACCACCCCGACAGTGGTCTTTTCGGTCACTGCGGCGCGCAGAACGATCTCGCCTCGTCGTGAACTGACCCGCACGGCCATGTTTTCTGTAATGCCATGAATTTCCGCATCCGCCGGGTGGATCTCGACATGCGCTTCAGGGTAGGCCTCATTGAGCGATGAGTTGCGTGTCATGGTGCCGCCGTGCCAGTGTTCCAGGATGCGGCCGGTGGTCAGGATGAACGGGTACTCATCGTCGGCTTCTTCCATGATTGGAACATAATCCAGCGGGATGAACTTCCCGCGCCCACTGGGGAAACTCTCGGTGAATAGGGTGGGCGTGCCGGGGTGATCCATGGAAGGCACAGGGTAGATCAGCCCGGTTTCCTCAATGCGTTCGTAGGTGATGCCCGCATAATCCGGATTGACCGAGGCCATTTCGCGCAGCACCTGCTCCGGCGAGTCATACTCCCAGCCCGCTGTTTTTCGATAGCCCAGGCGGGCCTCCAGCCGTTTGGCCAGGGAGCAGAGAATCTCCCAGTCTGGCCGGGCCAGGCCCCGGGGAGCCTGCGCGGCGCGCACCCGTTGCACGCGGCGGTCAGTGTTGGTAAACGTCCCATCTTTTTCGGCGAAGGGGGTGGCAGGCAGGAAAACATCCGCAAAGGCGCCAGACTCGTTGATAAAGAGATCCTGCGCCACCAGGAATTCCAACTCCTGCATGTGCTTGCGCGTTTCGTTAAGATTTGGCTCAGACATCATCGGGTTTTCGCCCATGATGTACAGGGCGCGGATTCCACCGGGGTGGGCGTGCGCCAGGATTTCGGTGGTGGTCAGGCCGAGTTTACGCGACAGGCCACCCGGTTCAATCTGCCAGGCTTTTTCCCATTTGGCCGCATTGGCTTCATTATCCACCCGCATGTAGCCGGGGTAGTGAAATGGCATGGCGCCCATATCGCTGGCGCCCTGGACGTTGTTCTGTCCACGCAGGGGGTTCAGCCCGGTTCCTTCGCGGCCAATGTGCCCGGTCAGGAAGGCCAGGTGAATCAATGCCAGCGCACTGGCTGTGCCGTGCGAGAGTTGCGAGATGCCCATGCCCCAGTAGATGGCCGCATTTTTGGCATTAGCATACAGCCGGGCTGCGCGGCGGATGTCGGCGGCTGGAACCCCGGAGAGTTGCTCGGCATATTCAGGGGTGAATTTTTCGAGGCTGGCAATAAAGTTGTCAATTCCCTCTGTGCGCGATTTTACAAATTCCCAGTTTATTAGGTCATCTTTAACGATGACCTGCGCCATGGCGCTAAAGACAGGCACATTGGTGCCGGGTTTGAGCGGCAGCCACAACTCGGCAAAATCCACCAGGTCGATGCGGCGCGGGTCGACCACAATCATCTTTGCGCCGTATTTTTGCACGGCTTCCTTCATCTGAAGGGCAATGATGGGGTGGTTCTCGGAGGTGTTTGACCCGGCCACCATAAACACGTCATTTTGAATGACCTGCGAGGCGGTATTGCTCATGGCCGAGGAGCCAATGGCCTGTTGCAGCGCCACCACAGACCCGGCGTGACATAACCGGGTGCAGTGATCCACATTATTGGTGCGGAACAGGGCCCGGTACATCTTTTGTAGCAGGTAATTGTCTTCATTGGTAGCCTTGGCGCAGCAATACACAGCCATGGCGTCCGAACCATCCCGCTTGTAAATTTCTACCAGCTTGTCGGCAGTGATGTCCAGCACTGTGTCCCAATCGGTTTCCAGCCAGTCCCAGGGGTTGGGGCCGGGGCGCTGGGTGTCAAAGACCTGCTCCCGGCCTTCCGGCTTGGGCTGGCCTTCCAGCAGGTAACGACGCACCAGCGGGGTCGTCACCCGCCTAGGATGGTAGATGAAGTCATATCCGAAGCGGCCCTTGATGCACAGGTTACCCCTGTTGACCGGTGAGTCAAACGGCGAAGTCACCTTGAAAATAAACGCATCCTTGACGTGCAATTGCAGGGTGCAGCCCACGCCGCAGTACGGACAGGTGGTCGTCACAACACGGTCAGGTTGGATCATTTGGCCCTCCGTTGCTTGCGGCCACTGTGCAGGCTGCTGATCTGCTCGGCGCTCACACCCTGTTCCAGCAGGTATTCCCGCTTTGGTTTTAGTGCGCCGCTGGGGCAAACCCCCACGCACTGGCCGCACAACACGCAACTGGTCTCCAGTATGGGCAGTTCAAAAAAAGTACCAATCTGTGTGTCGTATCCGCGCCCACTGAAGTTGATTGCATAGGTGTACTGGGCATCGTCCGCGCAGACCTGCACACAGCGCCAGCACAACACGCACTTGGCGTAGTCGCGCACGTACATCGGGTTATCGTCCTTGAGGGCCACCTCGCGCCGTTCGGCATCCGGGAAGCGTTCCGGTTCTGCACGGTATTCGTGCATCATCTGTTGGATGTCGGGTGAATCAGATAGATCCACGCTGGAGGAGAGCATCTCCAAAATGGTTTTCCTGGCCCGTTCAACCTTTTCGGAGCGGCTTTGCACCCGCATACCTTCTGCCGCCAAAACAATGCATCCCGGCTGGAGGACGCGCATTCCCTCCACATCCACCACACACATGCGGCATAGGCCATTGGCGGTGGTGGCCTCATGATAACAAATGGTAGGGATGTCAACCCCCGCCTGGCGGGCAGCTTCAAGGATGGTCGCACCCTCGGCAGCTATGATTTCCTGATCATCAAGGAAGAATTTTGGCATACGTACTCCTAAAGTTTCACCAATCCTAGTTTAATTGCTGAAAGCACTGCGCTGGCGGCGGTTTGGCCCAGCCCGCACAGGCTGGCATCGGTCATCGTCCAGCCCACGTCCTGCAAGCGTTCCAGGTCACCGTTTTGTACCTCCCCGCCTGCCACGCGGTCCAGGATTTCCTTCTGGCGCTGGGTACCCATCTGGCACGGGTAGCATTTGCCGCAGCTTTCGTGGGCAAAGAAATGCCCCAGCCCGGCCAACACCTGGCGCAGGTCACGGGAGTGATCAAAAACCATCACCACGCCCGAGCCAAGCGGCAGCCCGGCGGCGCGTAGGTCTTCAAAGGTCAGTTTCACATCCAGGTGTTCGGTGGTGGCAAATGCGCCTGCCGCGCCGCCAAATAGTACGGCCTGCAGGGCCTGCCCGCCTGAAACCCCACCCGCCATCTCGAGTAATTCGCGCAGGGAGACGCCAAACGGCACTTCATATACGCCGGGGCGGGCGACATCACCAGACAGGCAAAATAGCTTGGGGCCGGGGCTTTTCTCAGTGCCAAGTTTGCGATATTCCTCCGCGCCTTTTTCAATGATCAAAGGCACATTACAGAGTGTCTCGACGTTGTTGATGACGGTTGGTTTACCGAAGAGTCCATGCGTGGTGGGGAAGGGAGGCTTGATGCGCGGGAAGCCACGCTTGCCCTCGATGCTTTCGAACAGGGCGGTTTCCTCACCGCAAATGTAGGCTCCTGCACCAAGCCGAACTTCTATATCAAATTTACTGCCCAGGTACCCGGCATTGCGGGCTTCGGTCAGTGCCTGCTCCAGCACCGGCAGGATGTAGCCGTATTCCCCGCGAAGGTAGATGTAACCGTGGGTTGCGCCAATGGCGTGGGCGGCGATGCACATCCCTTCTATGGTGTGGTGCGGGTCATCGATTAACAGCACGCGATCTTTGAACGTGCCCGGCTCGGATTCATCGGCGTTGCAGACCACATATTTCTCATCGCCCGCTGCTTTGAGCGCACCCTCCCATTTGATGCCCGCCGGGAAGGCTGCCCCGCCGCGCCCAACTAGGCCGGAGGCCTTGATTTCTTCCACGAGGTCAACCGGCTGCATTCCCAGGGATTTTTCAAAAGCATGATACGGGCCATATTCTTTGATGAAGGTTGTCTTGCCCAACCCGCAATTTTTGGTCAATAATCGCAAAGAGCCACCCACCAGTGACTCCGGGCGCATGGTGTTATCGGGCCATTGCGCGGGGGCATGTTCGCACAGGCCGAGGCAGGGGCTTGGCTCAACTGCCAGGGAAGGATCTTCGGGAGCCTGCCCCGCTTCATGGCCATGTGGCTGGCGCAGGCTGTCAAGCAAGTCCTCCCCGCCACGCAGACGGCAGGCCGCATCGGTACAAACGCGTGTGACCTGTTTGCTCACCGGGCGGTTGTAGAACAGGCTGTAGAATTCAATTACACCGTGCACATCGGCCAGCGGTACGCGCAAAGCCCTGGCGATTTCGGCAGCCACGGGTTCGGGAACCCAGCCATAAACGGCCTGGGCGGCATGCAGGGCAGGCAGGAGGTCGCTGCGGCTGGTGAAAGGCGCGAGTTTCTTTTGGAGCGGGGTCAGGTCGAATCCGGTCATATTTTCTCCGATATAACCATTATAGACCGAGATGCAAGCAAGTGACGGCTGTTAACGAATCACCGTCCTGAGCAGGAAGTCTTTACAGCGGCTGGTTGAGTCGATGCAGACATCCAGGTCGCCGGAGAAATCGCCCGCCTGGATGGAGCGGCCGTAGAAAGTAACTACCAGGGTTTCGCCGGGGCGAATGGACCTGTAAAAATAATAACTGGTGAATGTGTAGTCGAACAGATCATACGAATCGACTTCATCATAGATGGGTTCAACCTGGTTGATAACGATGCCTTCCAGGAACGAATCGTCAATGTCGATGCTGTTCAGTTCTTTACTGCTGTCTGAAGTATTTTCGATGGTGACGGTGATGAGAATATCTTCACCCAGGCTGGCCTGCACGGGGGAGTCGACCGAGATTCCTAACCCGGTGGGTTCCTGGCCGCTGTCCCAGAGAAAGACCCCCAATAACACTCCCCCGCAGAGACAGACCAGTATGCAGGAGGTCAATAAGATGACGATTGTCCACGGAAGCGCCTTATTATCCATTGTTTACGCCAGCTCCTTTTTTGCTTGATGATAAGAATATTATAGACCGAATGGCAAGACCATCCAAAATACCCTATAATGGAGCATATTCTTGGCTTGTCTGTACTGGACCTATCCTGCTTTTTAACCGGAAAATGCCCAAGTAATGAATCCAAAACAGATTTCCCCTGCACAATTGGAGAAATTGCTCTCCATCCAGGCTGTCAGCCAGCCTCCGCGCCCGGAGGGCTATACCTCCTTTTTGCAGGTGCTGACCTGGATGGATGAAAAGCAAAGTGGGCAGACCGCCCTGGAACGTGTTTGCGTACCGGGTGAAATTATCATGGAAGAAAACGAAACTGAGAATATTTTTTACATTATCCGTTCTGGCTATGCGGCGGTAGTGAAGGGTTCCTTGAATACCCCAACCGTACTTGGCTTTCGGAAGGTGGGGGATGCGATAGGAGAAATGGCCCTGTTGGAAAATCGCCCGCGTTCGGCAACCGTGATTGCCCTGACGGATGTCTCCCTGTGGAGCATGAGCCGTGAAACCTTCTACCAGTTCCTGGCTGAAAACCCGGCCTTTAACCTGAACCTGATGAGCATGTTGAGCTGGCGCATCCGCGAGGCCTCCGAAGAATTACAGCGTGGCTATGCCCGCGAACAGCAGCAGGTGGAAGTGTTGGAAGACCTGAGCGAGCAGGCTGTTCGCGATCCGCTCACCGGCGCATTTAACCGGCGATACATGGACAAAGTCCTGGCTGATGAAATGATTCGCACCTTGCAGACCAATAGCACGCTTGGCATCCTGATGGCAGATGTGGACCACTTTAAGCAGGTCAACGATACTTACGGCCACAAAGCCGGGGACATGATGCTCCAGGAATTGGTTAAGTTGCTCAAGCACTCGGTGCGCGGCGCAGACAGCGTTTGCCGGTACGGCGGCGAGGAATTTGCTATCCTGATGCCCGGCGCATCACTGGATGTGCTGGGGCGCATTGCAGAGGAGATCCGCGCCCGTTTTGAAGCCCTGCGGCTGGAGTTTGACGGGCGGCAAATTCAAACAACCATCTCACTTGGCGCGGCCAGTTATCCGCAGCATGGCTCCAATGGTAGTGAAGTACTCATCCATGCAGACCAGGCCCTCTACCAGGCCAAACGCAGCGGGCGTAACCGCGTGGTGATCTATAGCCCAGCAGCGGATGAGGAAACAGGCCATGAAACCCGGCCGGGACTATTACCATGACTGACCAGCCTCGCCCGCGTCGTAGCCTGCCAGACCTGAGCAAGCTATACGATTCAATCGAAGAAACCAAAGTCGATTCGCTGCTCGACTTGGCGAAAACTGAGGCGTCCGGAGAAACCCCCACGCGCGAGGTGGCGAAAATCCCCTTCCGTCCGGATGGGGAAGCCTTGCGGCTTGACCCGGCCCTGAAAGACTACCTGCCGCCTGACCTGTGGCGCAAACTGAACAGTGATACCCCGCGCAGCGGCATTTACATCAATGCGCTTGACCGGCTCAATTCCCTGCTTTACACCATCTCTACATATATTCCCGGGGACCTCGTCCAGGAGAAAATCAATCATCCCATCCCCGGCCTGGTGGATGGCAAAATGCTTGATGGCTGCCTGCTATTTTCGGATGTCAGCGGTTTCACTGCCCTCTCCGAACGGCTGGCCGGGCTTGGACCGCAGGGTGCAGAGCACCTGACCGGTTTCATTAACCAGTATTTCACAACCATGATCGACATCATCTCCTGGTCAAATGGCACATTGCTAAAATTTGCTGGGGATGCAACCCTGATTCACTTCCCAGCCCAGGCGAATGGGGAGCATGTGCGCTGGGCGGCCCGCGCAGGCCTGCGGATGTTGCGGGCTATGGGGCAGTTTTCCAATCTGCCGACCCCGCTCGGGCCTGTCTCACTGTCCATGAAGCTGGGTCTCGCCTCCGGGCCGTTCCTGGCGGCCAGCATTGGCTCGCCCAAACGTATGGAATATGCCCTGATCGGTTCAGCGGTCTGGCAGACCATGCAGGCTGAAGGCAACTCATCCTCCGGGAACATGGTCGTTAACCAGGATGCCGCCGATATCCTGAAAGCAGATTACCCGCTTTCAGAAGTAAAGCCGGGTTTTTACCTGCTTAAAGCAGGCAAAGATGACGTGCTGGATGAATTTGAGATCCGCCCTGAAAGGCGGCGAGCCCGCCGCAGCATGGCCTGGGATGCGTCGGTGGAGGAGCTCAACGCCGAATTGGATAAAGTCCTGCAACAGATCCAATCCCTGACACCCTACCTGGCCAGCGAACTGGTCGACCGTATTATTACACATGCCTACCAGCGCCAGGTGCAAAGCGAATATCGCCCGACGACCGTCATGTTCTGTAATTTCACCGGCCCCGAGGACTTGCTTGGTCAGTGGGGCGATTCCGGTGCGCAACGTGTTACAGGCCTGCTGAGCGCTTACTTTAACGACATGAACGAGGTGATTACCCGTTTCGGCGGCATTGTCAGCCGGATCGACCCCTACAGCCAGGGTACCAAGATGCTGGTTTTGTTCGGCGCGCCGGTGGCCCATGAGGATGATCCTCAGCGCGCGGTGGGGGCGGCGCTGGCAATGAATAATGCCCTGATAGCGTTAAATCGGCGCTGGGCACAAAAACTGGCCCGCCACCTGGCACAGGGTGCGCCGGAAGTTCTGATTGAACATCGTATTGGCATTACTCTCGGTGAGACATTTGCCGGGCAGGCGGGTTCCTCCACCCGCCGCGAGTACACGGTGATGGGTGACGAGGTCAACCTGGCTGCCCGCCTGATGAGCGCGGCTGTACCGGGGCAGATTCTGATTAGCGAACCGGTGCTTGAGCGGGTGGATACCTATTACGTCAGCCGTAAATTGCCCCCGGTACGTGTTAAAGGCAAAAAGAAACCCATCCCGATCTTCCAGGTGGATGGCCCGCGTGAAGATACCCTGCTTAATCGCATCCGCACCCGCCCGGCGCTGATTGGCCGCGCACCGGAGATGAAACGGGCCTGGCAGGTTTTCCAGCGTGCTGCCCAGGAAGGTCAGGGTAGTGTCATCAGCCTGGGCGGCCCGGCTGGTATTGGCAAGAGTCATCTGGCAGATGGCCTGTTGAACCAGGCCATTGAACAGGGCTGGCAGGTTCAGGCGTTCCAGTGTCGTTCCTATCTGGCCGATGAATCTTATGCCTGTTGGTCTGGCCTGATTCGTTCGTTGTCAGGTATGACTTCCATTGACCACCCCTTGATTCAATATGAAAAACTTGAACGATTTGTTGAGGAGCTTTCCCTGCCCGGTGAAACCCTGCTGGCTCTAGTGAACCTTCTGGGCTTGCGCCAGGCGCAGGTGGATGCGGTGGAAGAGCAGGCCAAAGAAACCAGCGAGGACGGCATGTTCGATTTTGTACGCCAGAAGCGCACGGTTCGAAAAGGCAGCGGCCTGGACCTGTTCACCCAATTGGATGATATGAGTACCCGCCAGGCTAAGGAGGAAACCGCCAACGCCCCAGACCGGGAAACCGCCCGGAAACAGAAGGCGCTGGCAGCTGCGTTCGCTGCCCTGTCTGACCGTGGCCCGCTGGCAATCTTCTTTGAAGACTCGCATTGGATGGATGAATCATCCCGTGAAACATTACAAATCCTGAGCCGTGAACTGGCTGCAAAACCGGTAATCTTCCTGTTGGCCGGCCGTATGGAAGACCGTATTCTGGAAACCGGCGAGAATATTGCGCTTGACCCGTTTACCAAAGCTGAAACCAGCGCCATGGTGGCGGCTATCCTGACCGCCGGTCTGGCGGATATCATCCATGAACAGAGCAATGGCAGCCCGCTTTTTGTGGAGGAAATCAGCCGCTGGATTAAACGCACCCATAGCATTGATGAAGCCGGCCTGCGTACAGTGTTGCAGTCTTCCGACATCCTGCAAAAACTGGTGCTGAGCAGCCTGGAGAGCTTGCCCGAAGCCCAACGGGAAGTGGCGCGCCTGGCCTCGGTGGTGGGCGAAGAATTCCGACGCAGCGAGGTGGAGGCCCTGCTGGGTGACTCGCTGGATCAGGTCACTTTCAGCGGTTACCTGCAAAGCCTGGTGCAGGCCCGGCTGATTGTCTTAAGCGAAGCCAGCGTGGATGCCCGCTATGCTTTTGCCCAGCCGATTTTCAGGGATGTGCTTTACACCAGCCTGCCCTTTGAACGGCGGCGGGAACTGCATGCCCAGATGGCCGACCACCTGAAGATCCTGCCAAACCGCCGCCGCCAGTTGAGGGATAAGATTGCCGCTTTCCTTGAGGATGACCTTCCCGCCAACCCGGTCCAGGAAACCGAGAAGCTGGCCTACCATTATGAAATGTCTGGGCAATGGCTGGCAGCAGCCCGCCAGCTGAATGAGACCGCCGCAATCGTGAAGCCCTCCGAGCAGGCGGTAGCGGATGCGATGTATAACCGCGTGCTGACCCTGCTAGAGCACATCCCCGCTGACGAAATGAACGCCGAGAATGGCCTTGAAAAAGCACGCGCACACTGGGGCCTCGGTGATGTGGCTGTTCGCCAGGGAGACCTGGCCAGTTCGGCTGCATCATTTGAAACCATTGCCGCGCTGCCCGGTGACTGGCTACCCCAACCCATGGCGATTGGCCTGGCAGCGCGCCGGGCGTTTGTCTTGCCCAGCCAGGGGAAACAAGCACAGGCTGTAAAACAGCTTGCCGCTGCGCTCGAACAATTTTCTGGACATCCCGACTTCTGGAAGTTGGCGCTGGTGCAGGCCTGGCTCTCTTGGCGTGCCGGGCAAGACGTGCGGGCTGATGTCCAACTGGCCTGGCAGCACCTGCCCGAGGAGAAATCCAGCCGGGTACTGCGCGCCCGGGTTGTCCTGGATGACCTGTCCGGGAATTATGTTCGAGCTGCTGAGACCTACCAGTTCTTTGAAGAATCAGACGGATTGGCCATGGCTTATGTCCGGGCAGGGGATGTCCTGCTGGGGCAGGGTGACCCGGCAGGGGCAAGCAAATATTACGACCTGGCTATCAAGGGTTGGCAATCACGCCAGGTACAATCTGGAATAGCCCTGGTGCATTACCGCCGTGCCGAGCTGGTCCTGCGCCAACGCCTGCCCATGCATGATGTGCTGGCCGAACTGGAAGAAGCCATGACCGCCCTCGGGAAAGCCCCTGTTGCCATGCAAACCGGGCCGCGTGCTTTTGTGCAACAGGCCCTAGTGTTGATGAAAACCCGCAATACTGTTGCCTGGGAAGCCTGGCAATGGCAGCCCTTTGACGACCTGTTCCGAATCCGGTTTATGTTGCCGATCTTCCAATCGTAACTGTGAGGTAATTGAATGAGCCTGGCTGATACCTTGAACAAAAACCCGATTTTTAAGAGCCTGTCGGCCGAAGCAATGGAAACCCTTGTGCATTCCATGAAAACACGTTCGCTGAAGGCCGGGGAAGTGCTGTTTAACCTGGGTGACCCTGGCGATGAAATGATTGTTGTCCAGCAGGGAAAAGTGGCCATTTACATGCCCGAAAAAGACCACCCGGAAGCCGGTCAGGCTTTGCGCATCTTCCAGAATGGCGAATTGTTCGGTGAAATGGCATTGATTGACCAATTGCCTCGTTCGGCCAGCGCCCGCGCTGAAACAGACGCGGTGATTGCCACGCTGGATAATGCCACCTTTAAAGCCCTGCTGGCTGAACACTCGGATGTGGCAACCGGCGTGATGAGCGGCCTGAGTGGACGCATCCGTTACACGACCGATTTCATCGGCGAAATTCGACAGTGGGTCAAGCGCATGGCTGAAGGGGACTACCAGTCCATCCAGGCGCCCGGCCATCTGGATGACAGCTCCCTTTCGGCGCTGGCCGCGGAATTTGTGCGTATGGCGGGCCAGGTGCGCGAACGTGAGGAAAAACTACAAAAGGAGGTGGCCCAGTTGCGGATTGAAATTGATGAGAAAAAACGCCGCGAAGAATTTAAGCAGATTACTGAGAGCGACTATTACATCAACCTGAAGGCAAAACTCAAGGCCATGCGCGAACAGGACGATGACGATTAATCCCTGCCTGGCGCGTACCTGGCAGTACTTTACAGAATTGTAGGGCGGAAAAAACCAACCCCTTTCTCCTCGGGGGGTCGACTAATATTACGAAAGTATTACAGAAGTCGAGGAATCATGAATTCAAATCAATCACGTCCTATTCAATTATTTCGCATCCCAGTGGGTATTGCAGCCGCACTGCTTATTTTCATGTTCGTTGTTTTCCTGGCAGCCTGCACCAGCGAACAGATTGACCTAGCTGGCGCGGCTGGCGCACAGGAGACTATGATTGCAGAAGCGCTGGCCAGTACGGCCACTCCGGCCGTCGAGGTGGTCTCCAGCACTGTGACGGATGTTGTCGAAGCAACCCCTGAAACAGACCCAAAATCCTTTGCCCCGACTGGCTCCATTGCTTATGTGGCCCTTCAGACTGATGGGCAATATGGCCTGGTGCTGGCCGGGGCGGATGGTAACTCAGTTAATACGATTGCCCTAGATGAAACGGAAAAGAACAGCCCGGTTTGGTCCCCGAATGGTGAGTACATTGCGTTTGCGGCAAATACCGATGGTGATTGGGATGTGTATCTTCTGCGCCTGTCTGATGGAAAGGTTACCCAGCTGACCAACTCCCCCTCCAAAGATTGGTGGCCGAGTTGGTCCCCGGACAGCCGGACAATTGCTTTCGAGTCTTTTCGGGATGGCAATTTTGAGTTGTACTCGGTGGATGTCGAAGGGAATAACCTGACCCGCCTGACCAATGATCCGAACTTTGACGCCCGCCCGATGTGGCACCCGAATGGTTTATGGATTACTTTTGTTTCCAACCGAGATGGCAGCGCCGATGTTTACCGCATGGATGCGGATGGCGGCAATGTCCTGCGCCTGACCGAAGACCCCGCCCCGGATGCTAGCCCATCCTGGTCGCCGGACGGTGAGTGGATTACTTTTACATCCTGGCGCGACGGCAACCCTGAAATTTACCTGATGCGCGCTGATGGCAGTCAAGCGCAACGCCTGACCAGCAATAATGCCCGGGACGATTACCCCACATTCTCCCCGGATGGCGAATACATCGTTTACCTGTCTGGCCAGCCTGGTGAAGAAAATATAGTTATCATGCGCCGCGACGGTACTGAAGCACGCGCAATTGCCGCAGAGACTGGTTTTGATGGCTACCCCAGCTGGTCACCAGACAGCCGGTATGTGGCTTTCCAGAGCAACCGTTCGGGCGTCAATGAAATCTTCATCATGGATCTTGATGGCCAGTTGATCCGGCGCATCTCCCTTGCCGGTCACGACGCCAGCGAACCCATCTGGCGGCCATAACTTGTTGCCGAACCCGGAATCAAAAAGGCGCTCCCCATGGGGAGCGCCTTTTTGATTGGCTAGCTTATTTCCAGGCGAATTCAAGGTTGGCCTGGGCCACGTTGCCCCAGTAAGAGGGGTTCGGGCTGAGGACGAGACCTGAATCCGTCCAAGAACTGACTGTGTACGGCCCGCTGGCAATAATTGTGCTGCTGGCGGTGCCATAGCTCCCGGCAGCCAGCGCATCGGTCTTGATGATGGCAAAAGCGGGGTCGGCCAGCAGGGTCAGCACGTCGGGCACCGGGCGGTTCAGGTGCAGGATGACGGTGTTGAAATCAACTTTCTGGACGCCATCCACAGGCGAAACCGGGCGGCCTTCTGCATCTTTCTCCCCCAGGAAGCCGAGGAAGATTTCCTTCCAGCGGGCGTAGTTGCCGGTGCCGCGCAGCGGGCTTTCGGGGTCTAGCCAGCGGGTAACATTGTTGACCACATCATCAGGGGTAATGGGCGAGCCATCGCTGAATGCGGCGTTGCTCCGAATTACGAAGGTATAGGCCAGCCCGTCATCTGAAACCACCCAGGATTCAGCAATGGCCGGTTGCAGGTTGCCGCTGGCATCCAGGCTGACCAGGCCTTCATAGAGATATTTGTTGATCATGCTTGAGTCAGCATCCTGGGCCAAGGCCGGGTCGAGCAGGATATCCCTGCTGATGGTGGTTGCGCCAGCGGCAGGCTCACTCGAGGCGCTTCCCCCGGTAGCAGGGGTGTTTGTGGCTGGTGTTTGGCCTGCCTCGGGCGTGGCGCCCGGCTGGCAGGCGGTGAGCAGCATCAGGGTAGCCAGCAGGCTGAAAACAATTTGATGGCGAAGGTTCTTTTTCATGGCGCGGCCTCCAACCGCAGGGGAACAAATACTTGTTTTAAAGTGAATCATTGAGATGAATTCGGATATTTCCCATATCCATTATATCTATATTCCGGTTTTTATCATATAATGTTAATTTAAGGTAAGTATGTGTGGCATAAATAATCATCCTTGGCCGGCGACTGCCCAAATAGTCCGGCGGGTGATTTTTATGCCTGTCGTTTGTTTTTTTTAATCCTGCCCATGGCGACCCTTTTTGGCGTACTTTTGCGACTAATACTATGAAACCTCAAGAACCGACTCTTGACATGCCGAGCGATGATGAATTGGTACAAGCACTGAAACTGGGAGAACAGGAAGCCTTTAGCATCCTTTATGAGCGTTTCCTCCCTTTGGTGTATGCGCGAGTTCGGTTCAAGGTTCCAACCAGTGACGTGGAGGATGTGACCCAGGAAATTTTTATTGCGATTTTGAAGTCGCTGCACAACTTCAAAGGGAATGCAAAACTGAGTACCTGGATTCGCACCATCACCAACAATAAGATCGCTGATTATCATCGCTCGAAGACCAATGTTGAAAACGGTCACGAAGATTTCGAGAAAGTGGCGCAGAGGAACCTCTCCAGTCACCGAGAATCAGCCAAAAAGCAGGAGGAGCTGACCAGCATCCAACAAGCGCTGGGGAAGCTTCCGCAAAATTACCAGGATATTCTTATGATGCGCTTTGTAGAGGACATGCCTTTTCATGAAATCGCACAGCAGAACGGGCAGTCACTTGAGGCCACAAAATCCCTCTTTCGACGTTCCATTGACGCATTGTCAAAGAAAATGGAGGAGGGGCGATGAGTAAAGAAGTGGAAACCCGGTTGGATGACCAGCTGGCAGATTTTGCAGACAAGGCACTTTCAGGTGATGTGAAGGTTGATCGACTTTCTGGAGAAGAAATGCGGCCATTGCAGGAGACGGTCCTCATGATGAAATCTGCTGTACAACAAGCCCGGCCCAGCCAGGCCAGTGTTGTCCGGATGCGAACCAACCTGCTGGTTGCCTGGCAAAAAGAACGCCGGGCCGATGCCGAAACCAACGTCAGCCTGGCGGGTTTCTTTGCGATATACCAGCGTCCCATTGTGACCATCGGTGCACTGCTTATTTTTGTGGCTGTCGCCGGGTTGTTTTTCCTCCCTGCGGAGGGGAGTTCTCTGGCAGCGACTGCTGAAGCAGCGGGCGGTGTCAGTTCATTCGTTTTGATTGGTTTGTTACTTTTGGTAATTATTTTGTGGGCTAACCGTCGCGGTTAGATGGAGGAGGAGCCATGCATTCAACAAGGCGCATAAACAAGTTCGCCAATTTCATTTCCATCCTGGTCATCCTGTCGATGATTCTGTCCGCCTGTATTTCGGGCGATCAGTTGGCAGGTTCGGCAGGGACAGGAGGGGAGAGCAGTTCTTCGGAAGAATCCAGCACGTCATCGGAAGAGAGCAGTTCTTCGGAAGAATCCAGCACGTCATCGGAAGAAAGCAGTTCTTCGGAAGAATCCAGCACGTCATCAGAAGAGAGCAGTTCTTCTGAGGAAAGTTCCTCGTCAGAATTGGCGACGGCTACTGAAACTGCCACCGAGACGCCGGAACCGACCAACACCCCCACCAACACCCCGGTCCCCGGGGCAACCGTATATACCGGGCTGGGTGGTAACTTCCCTGATACGGATGATAAGCTGGATTACGAGGCCGAGTCGTACAGTTATAATGCCCCCAATGGACGCATCATTATTGCGATTATCATCAAAGCCGGTACAAGCCATTTTTACTATGATGGGAACGGAAATGATGGCTGCTATTCAGTTTCTGGCATCGGTACCACCAGTGCGAGTATTGAGCGGGTTGGTAGCGGCCGCACTTGTCAGGGAATTTCGCATGTGGAGTTTGAGCTGGGTGATCCTCCCACCAATACGCCGCTCCCCACCAGCACCCTGACCCCAACAGTTACCCGCACCCCGACGGTAACCAATACGCCGACGAATACGCCGACTCGCACGCCGACGCCGACGAATACGCCGACGAATACCCCGACCAATACTGCTACTCGTACACTCACCCCGACCAAGACGCCGACCAACACGCCGACGAACACGCCGACGAACACGCCGACCAATACGCCGACCAATACGCCGACCAATACGCCGACCAATACGCCGACCAATACGCCGACGAATACACCGACCAACACACCTGATGTGCTGATATCGATCTGTCATGTTCCGCCTGGCAACCCGAATAATCCGCAGGCCTTGATTGATATGCCGCGCTCGTCATTGAAC
>JANJTV010000097.1 GCA_024710905.1 Anaerolineales bacterium
GACTGCTCGGCAATCGAGCGGTTGATCGACTGACGAATCCACCAGGTGGCGTAGGTGCTGAACTTGAACCCACGCCGGGGGTCAAACTTGTTCACCGCCCGAAGCAAGCCCAAGTTGCCTTCCTGGATCAGGTCGAGGAACGAAATGCCGCGCCCCAGGTAACGTTTGGCCACGCTCACCACCAGCCGCAGGTTGGCGCGGATGATGACCTGGCTGGCCTCCTCGTAGCGGTTTTGCAGCACGCGAACATCCAGTTTCAAGTCATCATCACTGGGCAGGTGACGGTACAGGCTTTTGGCCGCCGGGCAGGTGGCACCATTGCGGGCACAATATTTTTGCAGCCAATCCGAAAGCGCGGGCGGCAGCAGGTACATGCCCATAAACAGGTTAAAGGCATGCGCTGCCAGGGCATCCCAGAGCGCATCACGACCCCACTGGCCGTTATCCAAAAAAGCTCTTAAATAAGAAGGGGAATCAAATTCCCAGCCCTGGCGCAGGGTTTGCGCCTCGGCCGCCACCAGCGCCATATCGGGCATGGTCACGTTCAAGCGTTCGGCATCCTCCTGCAGGCGCTTCCAGGAAAGCACAATCTCATCCAGCACCATTCGGTAGACCGCTTCGTTTAGTCCAATGCCCTTGCGCGGCGCGCGGCGCTGCAGGGCCAGCACCAGTCGGTAGCCGTCGATCATGGTCGCCAGCCGGAACTCACTGTCGGCATCCAGCAGCTTTACCTGGCCAATTTCACGCAGGTAGAGCCGCACCGGGTCTTCAGAAAGTTCCCCACTCAACTCATGCCGAATCTCCAGCGTCTCGTCAGCATCCAGGTCGGCGATATCATCAACCGTGATATCGGCGTCATCCACCACCTCCGATCCAAAATCATCTACATCCGCGTCGGGCGGCAGGGGCAGGTTGCTCAGGGTTTCGTCGAGGGAAGATTGTTCTTTTTTGCGTGGCATGGTCACTCGCGGCGGTACTCACTCAGTTTGCGACGGGCCTTATCCATATTATGTCTTAACTTTGCATGCTGTAACACCAACTGCTGGTAGGTGGCATCAATTGCATCCCCGGCCTGCTGGGCATCTTCCATCATAAAACGCAACTGGTTCACACTGGCGGTCAGCGACTGGTCGCGCATCTGCAACACCAGGCGCACCAGTTCATCCAACAGGCGGTCATTGGTCCCTTTGGGTGGGGGTTCCTTTAATAACGACTCCAGTACCCCCATCAGGGCTTCATCGGCCCGGGCGCGCAAAAATTGTAGCGCATCCGCTTCATCCTGCTCCTGAGCCTGGCGCAACAGGCGCAGCAACAACTGGTAATCAGTATACTCGAAATCATCCGGCATCAATTCCTTCAGGCCGGCCTCCTGCAAGTGACGGTCAAGCTGACTGAACAGGTCGAAGCGGCGCAGCAGCAACGCCAGGATGGCAGCCTCCGTTTTGCGGGAACCGGGAGCGGAAACTGCCGCCGGGGCAGACTCCTTCTTGACCGGCTCCGCCTGCGCCTGGCGGGGGAATCGCCGGGGCTGGCTCCCCCCCGCCTGCCTGCCGATTAAGGTGCGTTCATCCACCTTCAGGCGGCGCGCCAGCATCTGGCGATAACTATCCCGTTCCACCGGGCTGGGCAGGTCTTCAATGAGCGGAATGACCTGCGCCACAATGCTCGTCTTTACCTTCGGGTCATTGATATTCTGCTCAGAAATCAGCGTCTCGAGCACATGCTCCACAATCGGGCGCGCCTGCTGGATGATGCGCCCCCATTCGTCCCGGTCACGCTCGACAATTTCATCCGGGTCAAGACCCTCAGGCAGGCTGGCCACGCGCAAATCGGCCTGCAGGCGGGCCTCGTGGCGCAGCAGCCCACGCGCATCAAACGCCAGTTCCTCGCCCCGGTCAAGCGCCAGGCGGGCAGCATCCAGGCCTCGCAGCACGGCTTTTTGCCCGGCAGCATCCGGGTCAAGTGCCAGCACAATTTTGCGGGTAAAGCGCTTGAGCAAGCGCATCTGGTCTTCAGTCAGGGCTGTGCCCATCGGTGAAACAGCGTTTTCATAGCCTGCCTGGTGCAGGGCAATCACATCCAGGTAGCCTTCCACGATCACTGCCTGGTCGACAGCCCGGATCGGTTTGCGGGCGCGGTCCAGCCCGTAGAGCAGGCGGCCTTTGTCAAACACGGCCGTCTGGGGCGAGTTTAAGAACTTCGGCTGGTCATTGGGGTCAAGGATGCGCGCGCCAAACCCGGCCATGCGGCCATTCTCATCGCGGATGGGAATCATGATGCGGTTCCGAAAGCGGTCGTAATACCCGCCGCTCTCCCGTTCGGAGAGCAGGCCTGCGTCATTCATATCCTGTTCGGTGTAACCTTTGGAGGTTAAGTACTTCAGGGCATTGTCCCAACCCTGCGGGGCATAGCCCAGGCCAAAGGCTTCCAGTGTGGATTGGGTCAGTTTACGTTTTTCGATCAGGTATTCCAGGGCGGGCTTCCCGCTCGGGCTGTTGAACAAAGCATTTCGGTAGAACGTCACGGTGTCTTCCAACAGGTTGCGCAGGCGAATGTTTTCTTCCTGCTGTTCCTGCTGCTGTGGCGAATATTGTTCCAGTTGAACGCCCGCCTTTTCCGCCAGCCGGTTAAGGGCCTCCTTGAAATCCAGCCCTTCACGCTTCATCACAAACTTGAAAATGTCCCCACCCTCGTTGCACTCGCCAAAACAGCGCCAGGTGCCGCTCTCCGGCCAGATCACAAAGGCCGGGGTGCGCGTGTTGCTGTGGAACGGGCAAAAACCGGTATAGGTACGGCCCGAACGGCGCAGTTTGACCCCGGCCTCGCTGGCCAGGTCAACAATGTCAATACGGGCTTTTATTTCATCAATGGAGGACATGTTAGGAATTATACTGCCGGGAAGTAAAACGGCTGCTATGTTGCAGCCGTTTTACTTTGCTAATAATCGTAGCGGCGGGATTTCCGTTTTTTGTTGCCAGCCATCAGGCGGTACATGGCATAACCAAAAACCGGCAGGGAGATGAACAGGACCCCACCCATGCAGATAAGCGGCAGCCACAGGCCCAGTTCACCACCCTGGCCGCCTTCGAGGGAAATTCCCATCACCGAGCGGGGGGTGCTGGTGGGCGGAGGCGTTGCCGTTGGCAGGGCTGTGTTGCTGGGGCGGGACGTGGGCGAAAGGCTGGGTGTAACAGAAGCGCGCCGCGTGGCCGTGGCTGTCTCAGTATACGTCGGGGCCGGGGTAAAAAGCAGGAAGGGGAAAACAGGAGTTGGTGTACGGGACGGCGTTCGCGTTACTGTCCGGGTCGGGGTCAGGGTACGCGTAGGCGTGGGAGTCACCGTGCGGGTTGCTGTGGAGGTACGGGAAGCCGTCGGGGTAATGGTTGCCGTATTGGTCGCTGTGCCCGTTTGCGTGGCTGTGCCGGTTTGGGTCGCGGTACCGGTTGGGGTGGGTGTACTGGTTGGCGACGGGGTTTCTGTCGGGGTTTCCGTGGAAGTCGCTGTAGGCGTTTCCGTATCCACCTGGTAGGCGGGCAGGGCAAATGCGGGGGCATGGAAGATCACCCCGATTATGAGGGCAACCAGTAGGAAAAACGAACGGAAAAACAACCTGCAGCGTGACATGACTTATTTCCTCGGTATAAGACTATCATATCACCGGGGCAAAAAATATAGAAGAACCGTTATATAAAAAGAGCATGACAAAATTTGTCATGCTCTTAGCCATTTAGAACCCTTCGAGTTTGCTCAAATCGGCAATTCCATGAGACCGATTGGCAATTTCCCCAACCAATGCCAGGCGGTTTTGTTTAATCGCCTCGTCCTTGTCCATGACAAGAACTGTATCAAAGAAGGCTGTAATGCCTGGAACGAGTTTTTCAACGGTTGCGAGCAGTTCATCGACCGTTGATGGTTTCAAAGAAATAGTCTGCAAGGCTTCGTACAAGTTTTTTTCAGCGGGTTCTGTCAATTTTTCACTGGCAACCGAGTACTGATTATTAGCAACTCCCGCCGAGCGGGTGATGCGCACACAGCGGGCAAAAGCATCCAGCGTGGCGGGCCAGTCGGGCCGGGCCACCCAGGCCGAGAGTTGCTTCACTGCACGGGCGGATGCAGCCGGGTTGTGGGATTGTTCCGCCAAAACAGCTTCGACCACATCGTGGCGGTGTCCCGCGTCAACCAGCAGCACCCGCAGGCGGCCAGACAGGAACTCCAACACCTGGGCTTTGACCTCCTCCGAAACAGGGATGGGCTGCAAAGCAGCGGCCTTATTCACCGCTTCGCGCAGATCAAAATTGATATCAAGCTCCATTAACGGCTGGACAGTGCCAATCGCGGCGCGGCGCAGGGCAAACGGGTCCTTGGCGCCGGTAGGGGCCAGGCCAGCCGCGAACAGGCCAACCAGCGAATCGAGGCGATCGGCCAGGGCCACGGCCAGGCCTGTTTTTGTAGACGGTACGGCCTGGTATTGCTGGCCAATTGCATCGGCAGCGGCGGGGGTTTCCCCGGAACGCAGGGCATATTCACGGCCAATCACACCCTGCAGGGAGGTCATTTCAGTGACCATTTGCGTCGCCAGGTCGGCCTTGGCCAGGAAAGCGGCGCGGCGGGCAAAAGTGGCTTCGTCGACTTCCAGCGCCAGCATCGATACCAGGCTTTCAATAAGCCTCACCATGCGGTCTGATTTATCAAGCATGGAACCCAGTTTGGTCTGGAAAATGATCTTGGCTAGTTCGGGGCGGTAGGCCTCGAGCGGTTTCTTGATGTCTTCACGCACAAAGAAATTGGCATCGGCAAAACGCGCGCCCAGCACATGCTCATTACCCTGACGGACGATGTCAAGATGCTGGTCATCGCCATTGCGGACAGCAATAAAATGCGGTAACAATTTACCGTTCTTCTCAACCGGGAAGTAACGCTGGTGCTTCTTCATGGTCGAAATTAGCACCTCGCGCGGCAACTCAAGGAAATCAAGATTAAAACTGCCCAGTACGGTGGTTGGCTTTTCCACCAGGTTGGTCACTTCGGCCAGCAGGCCTTCATCAATAATCGCTTCGCCGCCCGCGCTGGCAGCGGCCTTCTTGACCTGCTCCACAATCAGCGCATTGCGGGCATCCACGTCAATGATGACACCCGCCTGCTGGATGGCAGCAAAATAATCGGATGCGGATTTGATTTCAATTTCGGGTGAATCATACGGGCGCAGACCACGGGAGGTGCGGCCTGCCGTTACCCCGGCATAAGCAAACGGGATGACATGTTCGCCCAGCAGCGCCACCAGCCAGCGGATCGGTCGGCTGAAAGCCACACCGGTGTCATTCCACTTCATCGATTTCTCAAATTTGATGCCCGCCACCAGGCCAGGCAGGGACTCTTGCAGCACTTCAGGGGTGGGACGGCCGGTTTGGTTCACCACAGCAAAAACGTATTTACCACCGTTCTCTTCGCGGATTTCAAGCGATTTCACATCCACACCGTTTTTGCTGGCAAAGCCCAGCGCGGCGGGAGTCGCCACACCAGCGGCATCAAAGGCCCGATCGGCGGGCGGCCCTTTCACCAGGTCTTCACGATCGGGTTGGTTGGGGCTGAGAGACTCCACGAAAACGGCAAGACGCCTCGGGGTAACCTGCACCGTCACTTCACCGTGCGTGAGGTGCAATTCATCCAACCAGGCGGGTACGCGCTGGCGAAGCTGGCTCAGGGCATCTTCCACATCCCCATAGGGCAGTTCTTCTACACCGATTTCAAGCAAGAACGGCTGCGGTGTGGTTACCCGGGAAATAGCAACGGCTGGCTGGTTCGTTTCATCCTTCATCCTTCCGCCTTCATCCTTTAGCAGCGGGTATTCCAATGCTTTCCTCTGCTCAAGGTAGGCTTCGGCCACGCGGCGGGCCAGCTCGCGCATGCGCCGGAAGTAGCCCTGGCGCTCAGTGACACCGATTGCGCCGCGCGTGTCAAGGGTGTTAAAGAGGTGCGAGCATTTCAACACGTAGTCGTGGGCCGGGACGATCAGTCCGTTTTCAAGGCAGGCGTTGGCTTCGGCTTCGAACTTTTCGAAGACCTCGCGCATGCTCTCCACGTTAGCTATCTCAAAGTAGTATTTGCTGTGTTCGAATTCTTCCTGGCGACGCACTTCGCCGTAGGTTACGCCAGGAGCCCATTCTTCGTCCCAGATGGCTTTGGCGTTGTTAAGCGCAATTAGGATGCGCTCCAGGCCGTAGGTGATCTCAACAGCCACCGGGTCGAGCGGGGTGCCGCCCACCTGCTGGAAGTAGGTAAACTGGGTGATTTCCTGGCCGTCGAGCCAGACTTCCCAGCCCAGACCCCAGGCTGAGATGGCGGGCTGCTCCCAATTGTCTTCTACAAAGCGGATGTCGTGCTGGCGCGGGTCAATGCCAATGGCTTTAAGCGAATCGAGGTAGAGTTCCTGCGGGTTGCCGGGGTCGGGCTTGAGGATGACCTGGAACTGGTAATGCACCTGGAAACGGTTTGGGTTTTCGCCGTAGCGGCCATCGTCCGGCCGGACGGAGGGTTCTACGTAGGCAACGTTCCATGGTTCGGGGCCGAGCACACGCAGGAAGGTGGCCGGGTTCATGGTACCTGCACCCACCTGGGTGTAATAAGGCTGCCAGAGAACGGCGCCTTTTTCGGCCCAGTAGGTTTGCAGTTTGAGGATAATTTCTTGAAAAGTGTGTTTGGGCATTGGGATACTTTAGGTTTTAGAAATGAGATGTTTTCGGGAAGATTGTACTGAGGGCGGGAGGATTATACCGTATCGCTTGCGCCTACCTGGCTCCCTTGCGGCCAAACTGCCGTTCCAGCATGTCCACTGACAAATGGATCATGGTCGGCCTGCCGTGCGGGCAGGTACGCGGCGAGTCACAGGCTTCAAGATTGGTCAGCAGGGCGCGCTGCTCCTCCACTGAAAGCGGCTGCCCGGCTTTGACTGCCAGGCGTTTGCACACCCGCCCGGCGATTTTCGATTCCAGTTCGGTTTGCAGGGGCGTTTCGTCTTCTTCAAAGTCTTCCACCAACGCTCGCAAAGCCGCAGCCGGGTCGGCCCCGCTGAACAAACTTGGCATGGCGCGCACCTGGAAGGCGCCCGGCCCAAACGACTCCACATCAAAGCCAAATTGTTGTAATACGCACAACTGGTTTTCGAGCAGGGCGGCCTGGGCCGGCGGAAGTTGAACCGTGGCCGGGGTAAGCAGTGCCTGGGATGGGATGTTTTTGCGCCCGTGCTGGGCAAGCAATTTTTCAAACAAGACTCGTTCGTGGGCGGCGTGTTGGTCGATCAGGTACAGCCCATCGGGGCCTTCAGCCACCAGGTAAGCCGCGCCGATCTGGCCGACCAGCCTGAGCAACGGAACCCTGCCCAGGGAATCCTGCCGAGGTTCCGCAGTCGCAGAAGCCGCCTGCACTGCGGGAGACTCTCCCAGCCCGGCGGCCATCTGCCAATCCAGTCCGCCCGAAGACGAACCGGGCAAACCGGCCAGCGAATTACCTGAAGCCCCGCCCCACAGGGATTGCGGCAGCACATGCTGAACAGGCGAATAAGCCAGCAAGGCCCGCCGCACCGAACGTTGTACAAAGGAAAAAACCCGGTCGCTGCTACGGAAACGCACCTCAGCTTTGGCCGGGTGGACGTTAACATCCACTTCTTCCGGGTCAATCTCGAGGAACAAAACACTGAGCGGGAAGCGCCCGACCATCAGCAGGGTGTGGTAGGCCTGCAAAAGCGCGGTTGACAGGGCGGCGTCCTGCACCCAACGGCCATTAACAAAAAAAGTAATCTCTTTACGGTTGGAACGAGTCAGCGAGGCCGGGCTGGTGAAGCCGGTCAGGCGCAGGCCTTCGTCTTCGGCCAGCACCTCCAGCATTTGTTTGGCCACCTCCACGCCATATAACGCAGCCAGGATGGCCCGCCGGTCGCCATCACCTGCGGTTTGCAGGACAATGGAATCGTCATTGCTGAATTTAAAACGCACCTGAGGGTAAGCCAGGGCATAGCGCGAGAGCAGCCCATCCATGGCGCGCCGTTCGGTGGTGTCCTGCTTCAAGAACTTCAGCCGGGCCGGGACGTTGTAAAACAAGTCTTCCACCCGCACCACCGTGCCCTGTGGCGTCCCGACGGCTTCGGGCTTTCCCTCCAGCCCGCCTTCCACACGGATGCGAGCGCCAGTGTTTTCGCCTGCCGTACGGCTGGTGACACTCATCCGCGAAACCGAGCCAATCGAGGCCAATGCCTCGCCACGAAAACCGAGGGTTGAGATGCGGAAGAGATCATCCGAAGACTGGAGTTTGCTGGTTGCATGGCGTGAAACAGCCAAGGATAGTTCGCCCGCCGGGATGCCCTGCCCGTCATCAGCCACTTCGATTAACGAGCGCCCAGCATCATGTACCGAAACCATCACCGAACTGGCGCGGGCATCCAACGCATTTTCGAGCAGCTCTTTGATCACTGAGGCGGGGCGTTCCACCACTTCCCCGGCGGCAATTTGCGAGGCAACTTCAGAGGGCAACAGGCGAATGGTCATAGGAAGATTATAACGCGCAGGGATATAATTATCGGATGAAGATGACCCGCCTGCTTCTGATGATACTATTGCTGGCTGGCTGCGCCCCGGCCGCCTCCGCCCCCCCGGCCCCGCTCCCGCCGACAGCCCCGCCTGCCACCAGCACCCCGCGCCCGACGGTGACGCCCTTCCCCACCCCCACCCGCCGGGCGGAGCCAACCCCCACAGAGACGGTCACGCCGATCGTTGACCAGTTCACACCGTATACCATCGACTACCTGCGCAGTCGTGAATACGGCGGCGGCGGTCTGGAAATTCTGGAAACCCGGCAACTGGATGGTTTCACACGCTATACCTTTAATTATCCCAGCGATGGCCTGGTCATTCACGGTTATATTAATATCCCAGATGGGATGGGGCCGTTCCCAATCGTTTATGTCCTTCACGGGTATGCAGAGCCGGAAAACTACCAGCCCTTTGGCCACATGACTAACATCTCAGACGCGCTGGCGCGGGACGGTTATGCCGCAATCTATACCGACATGCGGAATTACCCACCCTCACAGAGCGGGGATGACTACCTGCGGGTGGGGTATGCGATTGACGTGCTCAATTTAATCGCAATCGTCAAACAACAGTCCGGGGTTCCTGGCGGGCTGTTGGAACGGCTGGATGCCCGTCGCATGGGATTATATGGTCACAGCCTGGGTGGCGGCATTGTCCTGCGGGTGCTGACAATTAGCAAGGACATCAAAGCAGCAATTCTGTATGCATCCATTAGCGGCGACGAACGGAAAAACGCCCAGTTGTTCTACGATCTGACCGAACAGAACAAATTCCTGCGCGAACTGGAAACCCCCGCCGATGCCTTGCTGCGCATTTCGCCATCCAGCCACTACCTGAACATCACGGCAACCATCGGCCTCTTCCATGGCACAGCCGATTCGGTTGTGCCAGTTAGTTTTGCAGAAGAAACCTGCCTACTGCTGCGTGCCACCGCCCGCAACGTGGAATGCACTTTTTACCCGGATGGCGGGCATACCTTCCTCAGCCGCTATCGTTTCGGCGAGGCGGCAGGCGCTTTCCTCGAGCGCTACCTGAAAAACCAGTAGGCATTTCCTGTGCTAAAATATACGGATTACCGGGAGTGATGTATGCCTGAGATGGTTGAAGTCGTCATTGATAGTGTCCGTGTCAGTTTAATGTCCCAGCAGCGCCTGGTGGTGTTGCGGCAGATTGATTCAGACCGCTACCTGCCAATCTGGGTTGGCCCTTACGAGGCGGAAGCCATTACAGTGGCCCTGCAAGAGATCGAAATGATCCGCCCGCTAACCCACGACCTGCTGAAAAATGTCATTGGCCAGTTCAATGGCCGCATTACCCGCGTGGAAATCGTCTCACTGAAAGAAGACATCTTCTACGGCAACATTGTGGTCGAATCAAACGGCCAGACCGTAAACATCGATGCCCGCCCTTCCGACTCAATCGCCCTGGCCGTGCGGGCGCACGTCCCCATCCTGGTGGATGCAACGGTGATGGCCTCCGCCGGGCTGATGCCGGAACAAGACCTGAGCAGCCAATCTTCCCCGGCTTCGCGCGGGCAATTGCAAGCACCGCCATCGGGCAGCGACATCGCATCGCCGCCCACACCACGCCCGATTTCAGGTGAAGAAACCTCCCGCCTGTCGATTTTTGAAGATTTCCTCAGCAAGTTGGATGACAAACCCCAAAACGATACCCCGGACAAGCCCGACGAACCGGATAAATCTTAATCGCAAACCAAACCGAGGCTCCAGAAAGGACACGACGATGTACAATAAAAACGGACGTGTCCTTTTTATTCACCCCACAGGTTGAAACACGCCATGACCGATTTCCTGCCCCCTGCCGAAAACACCACCACCGGCCTGCCCCACAGCCGCGAAGCTGAAGAAGCCGTGATTGGCGCGGTGTTAATCAACCCCGAAGTCTATTTTGAACTTTCGCACATCCTTTCCCCGGATGATTTTTACATTCACCGCCTGCGCTTTATCTGGGAGGCCTTCCAGAGCCTGCAAAGCCGCCAGTTGCCGATTGATTTCCTGACCGCCACACAGGAACTGGAAGCCAACAAACAACTTGAAGAAGTCGGCGGGCAGGCCTACCTGGCGGCCTTGCTCAATCAGGTGCCTACCACCCTGCACGCCGAAGCCTACGCGCGCATCATTGAAGCCGCCTCCACACGCCGCAAAATGCTGACGGCCGCCAACCAGATTGCCACCCTGGCCTACCAACAGGAAACCGCCATCGAAACCGTGATCGGTGAAGCGGAAAAAGCCATTTTCAACGTTTCCGAACGCAAACTGCGCAACGAGGTGCAGCCGATCAAGGTCGTGCTTTCGGAATACTACGACCACATTGAAGAAATGCGCCGCCGCGCTGATGAAGTGGTTGGCGTGCCGACCAACTTCCTCGACCTGGACCGCATGACCGGCGGCCTGCAGCCCTCCGACCTGCTGATTGTGGCGGGTCGCCCCGGCCAGGGGAAGACCGCCTTCATGCTCACGGTGGCCAACAACGCCGCCCTGCTGCACAAAAAACGGGTGGCCGTTTTCTCACTTGAAATGTCCAACGAGCAGGTCGTGCAGCGCCTGGTGGCCCAGCAAACCGGCATCGACAGCCAGCGCCTGCGCACCGGTAAACTCACCGACGACGAGCTGCCGCTCTTCACCCAGGCCATTGAAGTGCTCGGGGAAACCCGCATCTTCATGGACGACACCCCCAGCCTTTCGCCGTTGCAATTGCGTACCAAATGTCGCCGCCTGCACATGGAATACGGTCTCGACCTGATCATCCTCGACTACATCCAGTTGATGAGTTCCGAAACCCGCACCGACAACCGCGTGCAGGAAGTCTCCTACATCTCGCGCAGCCTCAAGCAACTGGCCCGCGAACTGAACGTACCCATGCTGGCCGCCGCCCAGCTCAGCCGCGCCGTGGAACAACGCTCAGACAAAGAACCGCAACTCTCCGACCTGCGCGAGTCCGGCTCGTTGGAGCAGGACGCCGACATTGTCATGTTCATCTATCGTGATGAAAAAGACCCCACCATGCAGAACATCACCCACCTCAAAGTGGCCAAGCACCGTAACGGCCCGGTCGGCACAATGGATTTATTCTTCCGCGCCAACCTGACCCGCTTCGAGAACGCCGCCACGCACAAATTGAACACGGAAGATTTATAGACAGGCGGGCGACCCCATGCCGAAATCCCATTTCGCTGGCTTCACCTCCACTGAGACCTTCACCCGCGTGCCTGATTCGTTCTTCGGGTTGCTGGCTGGAATTGACAGCCTGGAAGAACTAAAAGTGACACTGTATATGATCTGGCAGGCCGAGCACGCCGAAACCCGCATCCCGGCCCTAGCGCTGGCAGACCTGCAAAAAGACAAAACCCTGATGGCCGGGCTGACTACGGAAGGCCTGCTCCAGGGCGTGGAACAGGCTGTACAGCGCGGTACCCTGCTGCGGGTGGACAGCTCCGGGGGCGGCCTGTTCCTGCTCAACAGCCCGCGCGGGCGGGCCGCCGCCGAAGCCCTGGAGAAAACCCCAGCGCGCGGAGCCTCCTCCTCCGCAGAAATGGCGTCGCGCCCGAACATCTTTAAACTATATGAAGAGAACATTGGCCCCCTGACTGGCATGATGGCCGAAGTGTTGAAAGACGCCGAGCGCGACTACCCGGCCGAATGGATTGCCGAAGCCGTGCAAACCGCAGTGGAAATGAACAAACGAAACTGGAAATATATCGAAGCGATTTTGAAACGCTGGAAGGAAGAAGGCCGTGCCGAAGAGCAAAATCGACGAGAGCATCAAAAAGATGATGGCGGGAATGTCCTCGACAAAGTCGAAGCGTTCCGCCGCCGCAAATAGCCAGTCGTCTTTCAGCGGCGCCGGCGACCCAAACTGCCCAATCTGTGGCGGGTTGGGCTTTATACGTTATGACCGCCCGGTGGGCCACCCAGAGTTTGGCAGGGCCTTCCCGTGCGAATGTCGCCGCCGCGACCTGACCGAGCAAGTGCGCGAACGCCTGCATGCCATGAGCAGCCTGGAAGGATTGGATCACCTTACTTTTGAGAGTTTCAAAGCGCATGGCCGGAAAGGGATGGGCGACATGCAGGCCCAATCCCTTGAGATGGCTTTTAACCTGGCCCGCATGTACGCACAAAAACTGGAAGGCTGGCTGCTGCTGCAGGGCGGTTATGGCTGCGGCAAGACCCACCTGGCGGCGGCGGTTGCCAATTATGCCGTTTCACTCGGCGTACCCACGCTCTTCCTGACCGTACCAGACCTGCTGGACAGCCTGCGCTTTGCCTACGGCGCCGAAGATACCACCTTCGAAGAACGTTTTGACCAGATTCGCAATGCGAAACTGCTCGTACTGGATGATTTTGGCACCCAGAACGCAACCGGCTGGGCGCAGGAAAAACTGTTCCAGATTATTAACTATCGTTACATCAACCGCCTGCCGCTGGTGGTCACCACCAACCTGGCGCTGGATGAAATCGAGGCGCGCATTCGTTCGCGGCTGCAAGACCCCGAACTGGTGAGCTCGGTACGCATCAACGCTCCCGACTATCGCCGTCCGGCCAGCGACATGGGCCACCCGGAACTCTCCTCGTTGGAACTGCTCTCCACGCGTACGTTTGGCACATTTGTTGACCGCCGCGAGGAAGGCCTGAAACCGGAGGACATCAAATCGCTGGAAAAGGCCATCAAAATTGCCCATACCTTTGCCGAAAAACCGCGCGGCTGGCTGCTATTCACCGGCCCGTTCGGCTGCGGTAAAACCCACCTGGCGGCGGCGATTGCCAATTACCGAGCCGGGCTGGGCGACCCTCCGCTTTTCGTCTCCGTGCCAGACCTGCTCGATCACCTGCGCGCCGCCTTCGGCCCCAACGCGGGCGCTACTTACGACCGCCGCTTCGATGAAGTAAAAACCTCCAACCTGCTGGTGCTGGACGACATGGGCTCGCAATCGGCCACGCCCTGGGCGCGCGAAAAACTCTACCAGTTGCTCAACCATCGTTACAATGCCGAACTGCCAACCATCATCACCGTGGCGGTGGATATGCTCAAGGATGTGGATGAACGCATCCGTACCCGTATGCTTGATGAACGCCTGTGTGAGATTGTCGCCATTAGCGCCCCGGCCTACGCCGGGAAAAAGAGCCGTGCGCGAAAATAACCTGCAACTGCGCAGCCTGGGTTTGCGCCCCTTCAAAGAAAGCGGCTTCCCCTTCGACCTGCCCATCCTGGCCGGGCTGGAGGAACTGGTTTTTACAGCCCCGGTCACCTATTTTGTCGGCGAAAACGGTTCAGGCAAATCAACCCTGCTTGAAAGCATCGCCTGCGCCGTGGAAAGCATCACGGTTGGCAGCCAGCCCCTGCGCAGCGACCCCAGCCTGGCCGCCCAGCGCGAACTGGCAAAATACATTAAACTTGTCTGGTCAAAGCGCACCCGCAAAGGCTTCTTCCTGCGCGCCGAGGATTTCTTTGGTTACGCCAAACAACAAAATGCCCTGCGGCGCGAAATGGAAGAAGACTTGCAACGGGTGGACAGGGACTACGCAGGCCGTTCAGAGTATTCAAAAAGACTGGCGAAATTGAGCTCCGCCGGACAGTTGCACGACATGCGGCGCCGTTACGGTGAAGGCCTCGACGCGCGCTCCCACGGCGAAAGCTTCCTGGCGCTCTTCCAGGACCGCTTCGTGCCCGGCGGCCTGTACCTGCTCGACGAACCCGAAGCCCCACTTTCGCCCATCCGCCAGGTCGGCCTGCTGGCCCTGCTTCGCGAAATGATCGCCCAAAACGCCCAGTTCATCATTGCCACCCACTCGCCGATCCTGATGGCCCTGCCCGAAGCCGAAATCCTGCACTTTGATCAGGGCCGCATCCGCAAGGCCGACTTCAACGAACTGGAACACGTCACACTGACGCGGGACTTCCTCAACAACCCGCAAAGCTTCTTGAAAAACCTGTAAGGAGAACCAAAATGACCCATCCCCTGCCCTCATTCTATGACCCGAAAAAAGTAGAGACTGTCTATAACGTGGATTACAACGGGCTGGCCGCGCTCGCGCCGGAATACCGTCAAAAGAACGGCATCCGCCCTGCCAGCGCAGACCCGTCAAGAACCTGGCTGCTGCTGATCGATGTGCAGAACACTTTTTGCATTCCCAGCTACGAATTATTTGTCGGCGGGCGCAGCGGCACCGGTGCCGTGGAGGACAACCGCCGCCTGACCGAGTTCATCTACAAAAACATTGGCCGAATCAGCCACATCACTGCCACCCTCGACACCCACAGCGCCCAGCAAATCTTTCACCCGGTCTTTTTTGTGGATGCAGCAGGCAATCATCCGGCCCCATTTACCGACATCTATGCGGAGGACACCCGCAGCGGTAAGTGGCGCTTCAACCCGGCCCTGGCTGTCGAAATGGGCATTGCGCCGGAATATGGCCAGCAAATGCTGCAACACTACACCGAAAGCCTGGAGAAAAAAGGTAAATATGCCCTCACCGTCTGGCCCTACCACGCCATGCAGGGCGGCATTGGCCATGCGATTGTCCCGGCCATCGAGGAAGCTATTTTCTTTCATGGCATGCTGCGTTATACCCAACCGGAATTTGAAATCAAAGGTCAGCAGCCTTTCACCGAAAACTACTCGGCCATTGGCCCCGAAGTGCTCACCGGCCCAATGGGAGAATCACTCGGCAGCCGCAACAGCAAATTCGTCCAGCGCCTGCAGGAAGTGGACAAACTGATTATCGCCGGGCAGGCCAAAAGCCATTGCGTGGCCTGGACGATTGCCGACCTGTTGGAAGACATCCAACAAACGGACCCGTCCCTGGCAGGTAAAGTCTACCTGCTGGAGGACTGCGCCTCGGCAGTGGTCGTCCCCGGCGTGGTGGATCACACTCCGGCAGCAGACGAGGCTTACACCCGGTTTGCAGCCGCGGGGATGCAGGTTGTCAAATCCGCCGACACTGGCTGGCTGTAAAGAAAATCCGCGCCAAAGGATAAACTATGTCAATTTTTGACGGCAAACGGCTGGACGACAGCACATTCAAACTGGATATTGAACGCATGCGCAATGGCTGGTACTCAGACAAGTACTTCGCCAATATCAACGCCATGCTGATTACCCTGGCCGCCGAAGGCTATGCCTATTCAGGCCAGCACCCCAACCTGCCCGAAGACGCCAATCGAGAGGGCATTGCGGTCGGGGATATTGAAGTGGAGATGCAGTGGTTCACCCGCCGTGTCGGCAGCACCATTGTCGTCGGGGTGGATAAATCCCTGGCCATGCTGCGTAATTGCACCGGTCACTTTGATGAAAATGGCCAATTTGTCGATACCTCCGGCAGATTAGAAGTCTGGGCCGTTCATGACGGTACAGTGGTTAAATCCAATGGCGATCCGTTAAACGTCCAGCCGGTGTTAAAAGTGCGCGGCCGATACCGTGATTTCGCCCTGCTGGAAACCCCCACGCTTGGCATCCTGACTCGTTCCAGCCGCATTGCCACCAACGTCTACGAAACGCTGGAGGCGGCGCGCGGTAAGCCAGTTTTGTTTTTCCCCGCCCGTTTTGACCTGCACGAAGTCCAGGCCGCCGACGGCTATGCCTACAATATCGCTGTACAGCGCTTCAATGCCGACCACGCCAAAGACCTCGGGCCGTACGTTTCAACAGACGCACAGGGAGATTGGTGGGGCGGCGCAGGCGGCGGGACCATTGCGCATGCCGCCATTGCCAGTTTTCTGGGTGATACTGCCGAAGCCATGATGGCGTTTGCCCGCGTGCTGCCGGTCAACATTCCACGCATCGCGCTGGTGGATTTCAACAACAACTCCATACAAGACAGCCTGCGCGTGCTGGACGCAATGTTTACGCGATACCGTGAATTGATTGAAAGCGGCCAGGACGAAGAAGCCGCCAAGTATGTGCTGTATGGCGTACGCCTGGACACTAGCGGCAGCCTGCGCGACGCCTCCGTAATGCCGGTTGGTGACCCGGCCCTGGATATGGGCGTTACCCCTCGCCTGGTCTTTAACGTTCGCGAGGCGCTCAATGCCGCCTGGCAACGCTGGGAACTTCCTACGGACTGGCAGCCCAAAGCAAAAGAGTTTTGTGAGAATGTCAAAATTGTTGTTTCCGGGGGCTTTAAGCCGGAAAAGATTCGCCGTTTTGAGAGCCTGAGCGTACCAGCGGATATTTACGCGGTCGGGTCATATCTGTTCAACAACAACGGGGCCACCACCACCGACTTCACCGCCGATGTGGTGCGCGTAAAACTGCACGGCGAATGGGTGGATATGGCCAAGGTGGGCCGCCGCCCGTTGGACAACCCGGAGCTGAAACGAGTGTGGTGAATAAAATACTCTCCCACATTGGGAGAGTATTTTATCTGGATTACTTTCTCATCAAGGCCACCCGGTACGGGTAAAGTGTGGCGGTCATGACGCCTTCCTTCACAGCCGGGTCATTTTTCATAATCTGGTTGGCCTGTTCATCATTCTCTGCTTCGTAGATACAGATCCCAAACGTACTTTCATCGTTTTTGGTCGTGCGACCCAACAGGATCATCACACCCCTTTCGGTCAGGTCTTTCAGGTAATGAAAGTGTTGACCAACGATTTCATCTTCCCGCGGGGTTGGTTCAGACAGCATGCCCAGGCGGGTAGGTTTGAGTACATAGATATACTGGTTCACTGTTGCAACCCTTCCCACTCCAGTAATTTTTCATCCATCTCGCCCTGGACAGCTTCGTATTCCTTGCTTAGTTTCATCACCTCGGCAGTATCGGCAGGTGGGTTCTCAAGCGCCTGGCCAATCTCCGCCAGGCGGGCCTCCAGGCTGGCGATTTTGTTTTCCACTTCCTGCAATTGCGCCTTGCGCCGACGTTCTTCCTTGTTATTGCGGGTCGGTTTTGCGGTTACAGCCCGGGAGTGAGAACCTGCATCGGGGCTGGCCTCGGCAGCTGCCAGCACGGCCAGCCGCTCTTGTTCTTCCTTCATCTGCCGGTAACTGCCCTTGAAGACATCCAACATCGAGTCGTCCGGGTTGATTTCCCAAATCTGGGTGGCCAGCGCATCCACCAGGTAACGGTCGTGGGTGACGAGCAGGATGGTGCCCGGGTAGGCTTCCAGCACCTCTTCGAGGATTTCCTGCGAGGGGATATCAAGGTGGTTGGTGGGTTCATCGAGCAGCAGCAGATTGGTGTCTTCGAGGGCCAGTTTTGCCAGCGCCAGCCGCCCGCGTTCACCACCGGAGAGCATGGCAACCTTCTTGAAGGCGTCATCCCCACTGAACAGGAATTTCCCCAGGTAGTCGCGGGCTTGGGCGGGGAGCATACCCGGCGCAGCGAACTGGATTTCATCGATTAAAGTGCGGGCCGGGTTCAGGCCTTCGTGCGCCTGGGCAAAATACCCCACCCGCAGGCTGGCGCCAAGCATGACCTCACCCTGCAACGGGTCCAACTTGCCAAGAATGGTCTTGAGAAAGGTGCTTTTGCCCGCGCCATTCGGGCCGATTAGCGCTGCGCAATCGCCGCGGCGCAACTCGATATCCGGCGCATGGAAGAGGGTTTTGTCGGGCCAGCCTACCAGGATTCCGCGAGTACGAATGACCAGGTCGCCGGAACGCAGTTCGGAACGGATATTAAGATGCAGGCGTGGGGGA
>JANJTV010000106.1 GCA_024710905.1 Anaerolineales bacterium
CTACCCGCCAGCGGGCAGGCTCCAGCTGCGCCATTTCCAGATAACCGGCCCGCACCCGGCGGTGGAAATCCACCGTGTAGGCATCCAGACGGTTCCATTCTTCCTGCCTGGTTTTGCGCTTCAGGCCGATCTCCACATCCAGATCGAGCAGAATGGTCAGGTCGGGGACCAGGCTGCCGGTGGCATAACGAATTAAGCCACGCACCTGCTCAAGATCCTGCTGGTGGCCGTATCCCTGGTAGGCAAGGGTTGAATCAAAATAACGGTCTGAGAGCACAATCTCCCCGGCCGCCAGGCGCGGTCGAATGACTTCCTCGACGATCTGGGCGCGGGCAGCCTGGTAAAGCAGAGTTTCGGTGCGCGGGTGCATTTCGGCATTTTTCAGGTCGTGGATCACCTCGCGAATCTGCTCGCCAATGGCCGTGCCGCCCGGTTCACGGGTCGGGAAAACAACACGCCCCTGCTCGCGCAGGAAAGCCACTAGGTGCGGGATGTGGGAGGTCTTGCCTGAGCCTTCCGGCCCTTCAAGGGTGATGAACATCCGCTACGCCCCCGCACTCCGCACCGAGGCAAGGTGTTCCTCGACATGCGCCAGGCCACGCTCCACCCAGGTTTGCAGCGACAAATCGCCCTGCACCTGGTGCTGGCCCATGCGGTTCCACGCTTCGGGGGGCAGGTTGCGCAATACGGGGATGATCTCAGCCATGCGCGCCTCGAATTCCGCCAGCATTGTCTCCAGGGGCACAGAGGCATCATACCGGCTGGCAAACCAGGCATCGGCATCATAATTCTCAAAACTGGGATGATCTTCCGCCAAAATGCGGCGCATCCGCTGGCCATAAGCCTGTAGATCCACGTCCCAGACGTGCGCAGCCAGTTGGTGCACATTCCAGCCACCTTCCACCATCGGCGCATGCGGCGAACTCACCGCCCGACAGGCCGTGCAAAATTCGGCAGATGCCTGCTCAAAACGATCCAGCAAACGCATACGATAATCCTTTAATTCCTTGTCTTCCGCCATTTCAGCCTCCTATTTCAACCAATGCACCGCCAGGCAGGTCAACGCTGCTGCACAACGACAATGCCGCCGCGCCGAAATCGTCAAAGCGCGCCACGCACAACTCCCCCAGTCCGCGCGCCAGGCCAAAGACCTTAATCCCATGCGGGGATAATTCCAATGCGGCAGATTGCACCAGCCCGGCCAGGCCCATCTGGCTGGCGGCATGCACCGCCCGGCGCGCAGAATCGGGCGGGCCACCCTCGCGACGGATCACGTTCAGGATGATGCCACCGTCCTGTTCACTCATCACACGCCCCACCGATTGCATCACCAACATCGCGCCGACGAGATTAACATCAAACAGGCGGTGCACATCCCACTCGTCCATTTCCAGTAATCCCTGTTGCGGGGCGACATGCGCGGCATTGACAAGGATATCAATTTTGCCATACGCATCAGTGATATCAATGATCGCCGCCTGGATGGCCAGTTTGCGGGTCATGTCCTGCAAAAAAGCGCGCGCCGTGCCGCCGCTCGTGTTGATCTCTGCCACCAGAGCCTCAACGTTGATGGGGGAAATATCATTGGCGGCCACGATAGCCCCGGCAGCCGCCAACCGGCGGGCAACCTGCGCCCCGGCTCCCTTGCCCGCCCCTGTGATGAAGGCCACCTTGCCTTGCAGGTCATTATTCATTGACAGGCTCACAGTAGGGAATGGTATCGCCATTCTCAGCCGCATTCAGCCGCAGGCCAAAATAGGGTGAGGGGTTGTAGGTGTTATCGATTTCCAGTTCGTTTAAAAAACGGCCAAAACCGTCATCCTTGACAACGGATATGTGCAAATGGATGCCAGTCGGGTTGTTCGGGTCACCAGAGTAATTGCCCTGGAAGCCAAGAAAGGTCCCGGCCTCCACGTATTGCTCGGTGGTGCCGGGCGGGAAGGCTGCATCAATGAACGAGTTGCCCTGCGAATCGGCCAGGTGGGTGTAATACACCCAGATCTGCCGCCCGGGGTTGAGCGGGTCGCTGGGCACACGCACAATCACCGTGGATTTCCACTCGTCGAGGCGGGTCAGGTAGCCCGGGTAAGCCACGACAACGGGAGTCACACCCACGGGGGTGCCAGCAAAAATATCAATACCAGAGTGGCGGTGACCGGGCCTGAAAGAGTCATCCCAGATGAAACCCACCAGACCATCGGTCGGGAAGATGAATGGCGCGCCTGCACATTGCTGCCCGGCTTTCATCACCAGCCCGGCCTGGGAACTCGGGTCCCTGAAGTAGCTCCACACCGCCTGGCCGCGCGCTGCTGCCGGGCGCAGGCTGTCGTAGGTAAAGTAGGCCAGCCCGGCCAGTGCGCCAACCACCAGCACAAGGGTCATGTGTTTCATGTTCATGGGGCGGATTATACCCGCCGCGCCGGTTGGTGTTGATGCAACTCGAATATGCCTTTAACGAAAATCTGACCTGCCGTAGAAAAATTTTTAACAGCCGCGCAATAAGATAGGGGCAATTGAACGGTAACCAAAAAGGAGAAAAACCATGAACTACTACATTTCCCCCGTTTCCCCCCGCATGGCGCGCCGCTGGGTTGCCCGCGACACCGAAGCCGCCCGCAGCCTGGCGCTAAACATCCGCGATGAGGGCGAGGCCTACACCCTGACCGCCCTGGTGCCCGGCCTGAAAGCCGAAGACCTGACCATCCAGGTGCTGGAGGATGTCATCAGCATTGAAGGCGAATATGCCTGGGAAGGCGAGGACTACCTCCTGCGCGAACTGCCCCAGGGCAACTTCCGCCGCGCCCTGCGCCTACCTACCGAACTGGACGCCGACAAAGCGGAAGCCAAAATCGAGAATGGCATCCTGACCTTGCGTGTACCCAAAGCAGAAAGCGCCCGCCCGCGCACCATCAAGATTTCGGCCAACTAGTGGCCAATCCACCCCAGACGCCTGGCCTCGCCTGGCGTCTTTTTTTTGTTTGCCCGCATGCCCGCCCAAAACTGTGGTTAAATACACACAGGAGAAGCTGACATGCCCCAAACATACACAGACTTTATCCGCAAATACCCCACTTACGAAAACACAAAACCCTTAGACGACCTGCGTGCCCGCGACTACACCCGCCTCGACAGGGGCGGCCACATTTACCTCGACTACACCGGCGGCGGCATCTACGCCGAAAGCCAGGTACGCCAGCACCAGGCCCTGTTGCTCGAACACACCTACGGCAACCCCCATTCCACCAACCCGTCATCCATGGCCGCCACCCAATTGGTGGAAAGCGCCCGCCATTACGCCCTGCACTTCTTCAACGCCGACCCTGAAGAATACGACCTGATCTTTACCCCCAATGCCAGCGGCGCGCTTAAACTGGTTGGCGAGAGCTACCCGTTTGCCCCCGGCGGCCATTACCTGCTGACCTTTGACAACCACAACTCGGTGAACGGGATTCGCGAATTTGCCCACGCGCGCGGCGCACAGGTGACCTACCTGCCGGTGATGCTGCCCGACCTGCGGGTGGATGAAAGCGGGCTCACCCAGAACCTGGCCCTGGCCCAACCAGGCGCACACAACCTGTTTGCTTTCCCCGCCCAATCCAACTTCTCGTCTGTCAAGCATCCCCTGCGCTGGATTGAACAGGCCCACGCTGCCGGGTGGGATGTGCTGCTCGACGCCGCCGCCTTTGCCCCAACCAACAAACTGGATTTGAACGTTTACAAACCGGATTTTGTCCCGCTCTCGTTCTACAAAATTTTCGGCTACCCCACCGGCCTGGGCGCACTGATTGCCAAACGCTCGGCGCTGGCCAAGTTGCACCGCCCCTGGTTTGCGGGCGGCACGATCACTTTTGCCACTGTGCAGGGCGACAAATATTACCTGGCCGACAACCACGCCGCATTCGAAGATGGTACAGTGGACTACCTCAACATCCCGGCCATCGAGATCGGCCTGCGCCACATGGAAAACATCGGCATGGACGTGATCGGGGAACGCGTCAGCATGCTCACCGGCTGGCTGCTGGAGAATCTGACCGAAATGAAACACACCACTGGCCAGCCGCTGGTGCGCGTTTATGGCCCAACCGATACCGAATCACGCGGCGGGGCAGTGACGGTCAACTTCTTCGACCAGCATGGGCAGGCTATTGATCATCGTTCCATTGAAGAATTAGCCAACAAACAGAATATTTCTCTGCGCACAGGTTGTTTTTGCAACCCTGGCGCCGGGGAGGTTGCGCTGGGCATCTCGCGCGTCGAACTGGATGTGTGCATCAATGCGCCGGGCCACGAAAACCGCCTGACACTGGATGACTTCAGGTTATGCATTGACGGCAAGAACAGCGGCGCGGTGCGTATTTCGGTCGGCATGGTGACCAATTTCGAGGACATCCAGGCCTTCCTGAAATTCTGTGAAGGGCTGTTGAGATAGACGAAAAATTCCCATTTCAATCAGTAGCGCGAGAGATAATCCTCGCGCTACATTTTTTACTTATAGTCTTCCGGCAGTTGCAGCATAACCACCGTTATATTGTCATGCCCACCGCGCTCGTTGGCCAGGTCGATCATGGCCTTTGCCGCTTTTTCCAGCGGGCGCTGCTGGGCCAGCGCGACAATCTCAACATCGTTCACCAGGTCGGTCAGGCCGTCTGAGCACAGCAGCACAACATCACCCGGATGCAACAGATAGCCCTGGTTCTTCCTGGCCTGTTCGTCGCTGTTGTCGCTGCGCAGGAAGAGCCGCAGGTCTGGTTCTGGCGGTTCGTTGGAACCGATATAACGGCGAATGACATGCAGGTTGGGATGATTCTTAATCTTGGATTTGTCGAGCACGCCTTTTTCGATGGCTTCCTGCACCCAGGTATGATCGCGGCTGAGCTGGCGAATCTTCTTACCGCGCATCAGGTAAATGCGCGAATCGCCCGCATAGGCAATATAGAGTACCGCGCCAATCACCAGCGCGCAGGCGACGGTGGCGCCCATTCCTTTGCGGGTGGCATCCTCCTGGGCGGCTTTATATACCGCTTCACTGGCCTTGTAAAAACTCTGCTGGAAGACCGCCTGCGGATTGCCGCCATTGCTGGCTTCAACTTCCTGACTGAGCAGGTTGACCACCATCTCGCTGGCGATCTCCCCCGCTTTGTGTCCGCCAATGCCGTCTGACACCACGGCAAAGACCACCGGCATCGGGTTGTGCTCATTAAGTGTGAATGCCGAAACGCCGAAGTTATCTTCGTTGTTCTTGCCCGTCATGCCGGGGTGGCTCTGGGCGGTAATGAACATGTGGGCGCGCTGGGCACGGATCATGTACTATCGTCGTGGGGGGTAATCACAGGTGGTTTGGAGGCTGGCGGTTTGCCAAGCACAAAACGATACGTGAGCTGGCCAAAGTTTACCACATCCCCATGTTGCAGGGCGCGGCCCTCGGGCCCGATTTGTTCATAGTTCACCCAGGTGCCAGCCACCGAATTCTGGTCATACAGGACAAAGCGCTTGCTCTCGTCCAATCGCAGGCGGGCATGCAGTTGTGAAACAGAAGCATGATTCAGCACATAACTGGCCTGGGTAGGGTCTGTACCAAATGTCACTTCGTGCAGCCCCAGCGCCAACGGATCTCCCTGCATTGGCTGGCCGTCACGGGTGAGCCGCACCAGGTATGCGGAAGGCACTGCCGCGCGGCGGCGCAACCACGGGAACGCGGGAGTCTTATCAGGTTGGGGGGCGCCCGGGCGAACGGAAGTAGGCACAGGCTGGGTCAGCGGGTCTGCCTGGCGGGCGCGTTCCTTGCGCCAGGCATCCAATGAAAACCAGCCGCGCCGGCTGCTGTAAAGCAAAATCCCGAGCAGCAAGCCACCCGCCGCAATCACAATCACGATGGTCATGGCAATCTGGTTGCGCAGCAGGAAGCCAATCACACCGCCGGGCGGGGTAACGACTATCACCTGCACCGGGATGGGCGCGCTGGCCTGGCTCAGGCCGAGTTCGTCCACCACTTCCACCATCAGGCTGTGTGAGCCGGTGGCCTGATAACCGGTCAGGTCCCAGGTAAATTTATCGAAGGGAGGCGCCAGGTTCTCGGCCGCAATCTGGTCGTCCACGTATAACGTGGTGCGGACGAGGTCACGCGGCTGGCGATCCGGGAATTCGATCAGGATCTCAATGACTTGCTCGGTCGGTAGGAAACCAGCCAGGTCGAAGGGGTCTTCCGGGTTCTGGCGCACAATCTGGATGGGCGGCGAAACCAGCAGGGCGCTGGGAGGGGCCAGGGCCACCTGGAAACCTCGCGCCTGCGAGGTGCCGGTTAACCCATCGGCGGCCAGCTGCACCGAAACGGTCTGGTCGCCTCCGGAGCGAATCTCCGTCTGGTAGGTTAACTGGTAGGTATTTCGCAGGCGGCCAAACCATTCTTCAGGGTCGGGTAGGGTTTCGGAGCCGGTAAAGGCCAGGTAACGCCCGCCGGTGCGGCTGGCCAGGTCTTGCAGGGCCAGCGAGCCGGGATGGCTGAGGAAATCTTGAGAATCCACCAACCAGATGTGCACTCGCACCCCGGCCTGCACTGCCCGGCTGGCCAGGCTTTCCAGGGCCAGTTGATTCTCACGGTCGAGGTGGTCGGTAATGAACAGGACGGCCGGTTTAATGCCAGGTGCGGTGTTTTGCTCTTGGGCGACATCCAGCGCAAAAGAGAGCGCCGCCACACTTGACGTGGAAGTGCGCAAGGAAGGGTCGAAAATCTCAAGTCGGTTGAGGAAATTAAGCGGGGAAACGTGCGAGGTGATGATGCCGCCATCCCAAACCAGGCTCAGGTCGTCAGTATTATCGCCGGGGCGGGCCGCGGCCCAGTTTTTTACCACAGCAACCGCTTTATCGTAACGAGACAGGCCAAAGGAATCGCGTACTGACAACGCCGGACCGGAGTTGATTGCTACCACCAGTTTGAGCGGAAGGGTTTGTTGCTGCAGGCTGGTTGGGGTGATGACGGTCCCATTTTCGAGCACGGTCAGGTTTCCCGGTGTCAGCCCGCTGACAAAACTTCCCTGCGCGTCGAAGACATCCACCAAAAATGAGATGGATGGGAATGCCGAAAGGTCTGGCGCGGTGACAATATCGACCGAGACGCCTCCCTGGGCTCGGGCCGGGAATTGCGGCAAGAGCAAGAATACAAGCAGGGCAACGTTGAGCAGCGTGCGACGCAGGTTAGGCATACTCCAATACAGGGGCATCTGACGATGACGGAGGCACCAGGCCGGTCAGGCGCAGGTAGGCCAGTCCCCAAGCGGTGTAATTAAAGGCCTGGATAATGCCACCCAGAATAATACTGACTGGCAGGTACAGGCAAAAACACACCAGGGCAGCGATAAGGCCGAACTGGAGAATATCCCCGCCAAGAGCGACGCCAAAGATGAACGGGACAAAGATGATGATAAGTGGAATGGCAATGACCAGCCCGATGACAGCATTGATAACAAACAGCAGGATGCCCATCAGGAACATGGAGCCAAAATGAGTTCGCAGCACGTCCCAGCCGCGGCGCAGGCCGTCCATAATAGGCAGGTCTTCCAACACAATGGTCATGGTCGCTAGCCACCGAAACAGGGCAATCACAAAGGCGAGCGGTAAGACAATGCAGAAAAATGGAAGCAGGAATAGCAGGGAGCCTCCATCAGTTGATTCGACCAGCAAAATGGCCGGGATGATAAAAATAGCCAGGAGCACGAGAAAAACAAAACCGGGAACAATCCATAAAACGAGGAGTCGCCAGAAGAATGGTGTGCTGGCCACCCAGAGTTCACCAAAGGTCAACTTCTCAGCGCCGCCTTCCACCTGCAAGACGCCACGCAGCAGGCCAATCTCACCCATGATGCCCAACGCCATAGATAACAGCGAAATGATAAATAATACACAGAATAAACCGACAACAAAGATGATGATTTGCTCCGGTGTGATTGTGTTGAAGAACCGTTCGATCTCAAAAAAGAAATCTTGCAGGACAGGCGGGACATCCCCTCCATTGGATTGAAATACATCGGCATCGCCGCTAAAATTGCTATTACCACCACTTCCACCACCATTGCCGGAGGCACAACCGGCAAAGATGCCAAAAATCCACAGCACTTTGTGTTTCCAGATAATCTGCCAGGCGCGGGTGAAAATCTCTCCAAAGTTAAGGCTCATGGTTTACTCCCATTCAATGGTTGCAGGCGGCTTGCTGGTAATATCATACACCACCCTGTTGATTCCGTGGACTTCGTTAACGATGCGGGTGGACACTTTCGCCAGTACATCATAGGGGATGCGCGCCCAATCGGCGGTCATGAAATCATCCGTCACCACCGCGCGAATGGCGCAGGCTTCCATATAAGTGCGCCCGTCGCCCATCACACCTACCGAGCGGACAGGCAACAACACCACAAAGGCCTGGCTGGTGCCTGCACCTTTGCCAAGCAGGCCCGCCGCCGCCAGTTCATCCGTCAGGATGGCATCCGCCGCGCGGAGGCGATTTGCTCTATCTGGCGTCACATCGCCTAGGCAACGCACGGTCAGGCCGGGGCCAGGGAAGGGTTGCCGCCAGACCATGCCCTCCGGCAGGCCCAACGCCTCACCTACAGCCCGCACTTCATCCTTGAACAGGTAACGCAGCGGTTCGACCAGCTCGAATTGCATGTCTTCGGGCAGGCCGCCCACATTGTGATGCGTCTTGATCTTCTCTGCCTTGTTGCGGTCCGGCGCGCTGGATTCGACCACATCGGGATAGATCGTCCCCTGCACCAGGAATTTCGGCAAGCCGAGTGATTTTGCCTCGCGTTCAAAGATGCGGATGAACTTCTCACCCACAACTTTTCTCTTGGTTTCCGGGTCGGTCACCCCGCTGAGGGCGGCAAAATACTCCTCGGCAGCATTTACGGCCACCAGTTCCACGCCCAGGTTTTCGCGGAACGTTTTCACCACCTGTTCCGGTTCGCCCTGGCGCAGCAAACCTGTGTTGACAAATACTGACACCAGCTGGTCGCCAATCGCGCGATGCACCAGCGCCGCCGCCACAGATGAATCCACGCCGCCGGAAACGGCCGCCAGCACACGCTGGTTCCCCACCTGGGCACGGATACGCGCCACAGCATCTTCAATAATGGAAGCAGGAGTCCAGTCTGGCGTCACATCGCAAACATTAATCACAAAATGCTTCAGGAACGCCGCGCCGTTGGGCGTGTGGTGCACCTCAGGGTGGAATTGCACGCCGAAATATTTTCGGTTGATGTCACCCATGGCGGCATACGGGCTGTTGGCCGATTTTGCCAGAGCGGAGAATCCCTCTGGCAGGCGGGTAATTCGGTCACCGTGCGACATCCAGACCTGGGAAAGCACATCCAGCGCGGTGCCTTTTACCAGCGACTCAATAACTGCATGCCCATACTCGCGATGTGTGCTGGGGTCCACCTGCCCGCCAAGGGCATGGGTGAGCGCCTGCATGCCATAACAAATGCCCAGGATGGGCAGTTTGCTCTCCAGGATGAAGGGTTGGATGAACGGCGCGCCAGGCGCGTAGACCGAGTTCGGACCACCGGAGAGGATGAACCCCTTGGGCTGGATGGCAAGGATCTGCTCCTGCGGCGCATCCCAGGGGAAGAGTTCGCAATATACATTGGCTTCCCGCACGCGCCGGGCAATGATCTGGGCGTACTGTGAGCCGAAGTCGAGAATGGCGATTGAATTATGCATTGGGCGTTTTATCCGATATTAAATGAAAATGTAGGTGGGGAAATTCCTGGAACGGTCCGCCGTTTACCACCAGGCGGTAGCCGATGGCTTGCAGGTCATACTCGTTTACCAGGCTTTGAACGGTGGAAAATAAGTCGGTTAAAAATTGCGTTTGTTGCGGGTCAAGATTCGCCAGGGAGGCGACATCCTGCCGGGGGACCAGGATGACGTGAAAAGCGTAGGCCGGTTTCGGGTGGCGAAAGGCCAACAGGGTGGGGGTCTCCCGTAAACGGTCAACAGGCAGGGCAAAGGGCATTTTCTGGATCATCCAACACCAAAACCGCCGGCCCAATGGTGTGGCAAGCAGGACATACAGGCTCTTCATGCAAAGGTTATTTGGTCGCCATCCATGCTGGCAATGCAGGCCAGCGACTCAACCGGCACGCCCAGCGGCACAAAGACCTGGCGGCCGCCTTCAAACGCTTTTTCAATCAATGCGCCGATGCCGACAATGCTGGCCCCGGCGGTTTGCGCCAGGCGCACCAGGCCCATGATGGTCGCGCCGCTAGCCAGGAAATCATCAATGATCAGGATGCGCTCGCCAGAACCGAGGTGTTCTGGCGAAACGATTAATTCCACCATGCGGCCTTTGGTGTGAGAAGGCGCCAGGGTTAAAAACACCTGGTCTGGCATGGTGATCGGTTTAGTCTTGCGGGCATACACCACCGGCAGGCCGAGGTGCATGGCGGTCATCAGGGCGGGGGCAATGCCCGAGATTTCGGCGGTCAGCACTTTGGTCGCCCGCACATCCTTGAACAGGCGGGCAAACTCGCGCCCGCAGGCATCCATCAGGCGCGCATCCACCTGGTGATTGATGAAACCATCCACTTTTAAGATGCCATTGCCCAGGTTGCGACCATCTTTCAATATTTTTTGTTTCAGTTCTTCCACGGGGCCTCCGTAATTGTCTGGTCAAATAACGCAGTGATTGTACAACGGTTTAACCCGCCGGAGTAGGTTCCCCTTCAAAACCGACCATAAAATCATGGTATCCTTAATCACCCTGTTTCGGAGAAGAACCTTGCTATGTACATCGCCATCGAAGGTGTGATTGGGGTCGGCAAAACCACCCTGGCGCGGCTGTTACAACAATCCTTCCAGGCCGATCTGCTCCTGGAAGTTTTCGAGGAAAACCCTTTCCTTTCTGATTTTTATTCAGATCGGGCGCGCTATGCCTTCCAGACGCAAATCTTCTTCCTGCTCAGCCGCTACCGCCAGCAGAACAGCACCGTGCCAAGTGTGCTCCGCCAGGGCAAGTCTCTGCTGGCCGATTACACCTTTGCCAAAGATTCCCTGTTCGCGCGCATCAACCTGCACGGCGACGAATTGATTATGTATCACCGCGTGCATGAAGCATTGGCCGAGAAAATCCCATTGCCAGACCTGACGGTTTACCTTTCCGCCAGTGTAGATACGCTAATGACGCGCATCGCCCTGCGCGACCGCCCCTACGAACGCGCCATGGAACGCAGTTACATCGGCGACCTGGTTGGGGCGTATGACGACTTCTTTTCCCAGACCGAGCACCCAAAATTGATCATCGACTCGAACCAATTGGATTTTGTGCGTTACCCCGAACACCTGAAAGTAATCGAAAACCGCATCCGTGAAGCAGTTGGCCTGAGCCCGTACCAGCCAACCCTGATGGAGGGAGATTAACCGCATGCGCATCACCAAAGAGTCCCTTCTTAAGAATGCCAGGGATGTAACAGAAAAGAAGCTAGCTCCTGATAAAAACGTGCTGGCCGTTTTCGTGGTTGGCTCCCTGCTGACAGATGACCCGTTCCTCGGCGGCACGGTGGATGTCGACCTGCTGGTGATCTACAATGGTGAGCCGCCGCGCGAACGCGAACTTCTGCGCCTGTCCAACGAGATCCACATCGACATTGCCTACGAATCAAATGAGGAATATGCCAAACCACGCGAGCTGCGCGGCCACCCCTGGCGCGGATGGAACCTGTGGGACCCGATTCTGCTGCACGACAGTGGCCGCTTCTTTGAATACACCCAGTCCAGCCTGCGGGCGCAATTCGACTCCCCCGCCAACATCCATGCCCGGGCAACCTATTTTGCCAGCGCGGCCCGCGAAACCTGGAGCGAATTCCAGTCTGGCAACCGGCCCGACAGCCTGAAGTTCCTGCAAGCCGTGGCCAACGCCGCCAACGCCATTGCCTCTCTCAACGGCCCGCCCCTGACAGAACGCCGCCTGCTGGCAGGCTTCCCATCCCGCGCACAGCAGGCCGGGCAAATTGAGCTGACCGGCAAACTCATGACGGCCCTAGGCGCCAACAACGTCTCCGCGGCCGAGATCGAAACCTGGCTGCCCGCCTGGCACGAGTCCTTTGTGACCGCTGCCGCACAACCCTTCAACGCATCCATTCACCCAACCCGGCTGGCCTACTACCGCACCGCGATTGAACATCACCTTCAGGGAGAAATGCCCCTGGCAGCGCTATGGCCCATGCTGCCAACCTGGGCGCAGGCCGCCGAAGGGGGCAGCCTGGCCATCAGCCAGGAGCAAGCTTGGCAACAGGCCCAGGCCGCGCTTGGGTTGGCCGGGGCAGGCTTTGAAGAGCGAGTTTCGGCGCTGGATGCCCTGCTGGACGATACAGAAGAACTGCTCGAAAGATTGGCATTCTGAATCTTAAAGAATCCCCCCATATATGGGGGGATTTCTCGTATAAGAAAGTTACCGTTTTTCCACAAAACTGTGGATAACTGCCACAAAACTGTGGATAACAAGGCATCTCTGTGGAGAAACCGCTCACTTGTTCGAAAAAACCTCCCGCGACTCACCCCCATATATGGGGGGTATAGGCCGACTCACCCCATTTATGGAAAACGCTAAATGCTGTGGACAAACGGCCTTCGGTAGCCCGCCATTTCTCCACAGGTTGAAGGAGCAGGGCATCCCTTCAAAATCACCATATGTGGGTTGCCGGGCAGAGTAAAATCCCACCCATGGGGGCATGGCCGGGTTATCCACATTCTCCACAGCCCCTACTATTACAACTAGATCCTTTAAATAAACTTATAGAGATGTGTATATCAATTCAGCAAACCCGCTTGTATTAGGGTTTTGAATTGTGTACAATTTTTATACAAATCGCCCCGTTTTCATGAAGAAAGGGAGACCCCCATGGAGATGATCAAAGTTTCTGCAAACTCCCGTACGTCTGCTGTGGCAGGGGCAATCGCTGGCGTAATCCGCGAACACAAGCATGCCGAGGTGCAGGCCATTGGCGCCGGAGCAGTCAACCAGGCGGTTAAAGCGCTGGTGTTGGCCACAGGCTACCTTGAAGGTGACGGCATCCATATTGTGTGCGTGCCCCACTTTGTGGATGCCAAAATTGACGACGAAAAAATTGTCACGGCCATCAAACTGGTGATCGAGCCGCGCTAAACACGCCGGTGGCAGGGGGATGAGATTCTTACTTTTCAACAGGCAAAGGCCTGCTCTTTATGATGGATGTCGCCCACCGCACCCATATCGATGAACGCCGCCCTGGTCACAGGGCGTTGTTTCGGCATTTATTCGGCTGGCTTACCTTATGCGTGCTACCGTTGTGGGCGGCCTTCTCCGGGCTGGCAGGGGTTGGGGCAAGGCAAAATACTGCCGTGACAGAAGTGGTCATCATCCATGAAGTCGCGTGGATGGGGACAACATTCAGTACAAGTGATGAATGGATTGAACTGTATAACCCTGGCACAGACGATGTTAACTTAAGTGGCTGGGTATTGCAGGCTTTAGATGGTACGCCATCAATTACTTTGACAGGGACTATCCCTGCTGGGGGATATTTTTTATTGGAAAGATCAAATGATGACACAGTGAAAGGCATTACTGCGGATCAGATTTACACCGGTGCACTTGGCGATAGCAGCGAGACTTTGCAATTATTCAATGTTTCCAGTGATTTAGTTGACACCGCAAATACAGATGGCGGTGGGTGGCCTGCCGGAACGACTTCGCCGCGATGTAGCATGGAACGTGTCGGGCTGGTAGATAGTGATGCAAACTGGCAGACCAGCGCAGGCACTGTTGGCACAGACGAAGGCAATAATCCCATTTGCGGGACACCAAAATTTGCAAATGGAACACAACAACTTCCTACTTTTACGCCATCGCCAACATCCACGCCATCCGAGACACCCACACCCAGCCAGACTCCCGAAAATACTTTCACCCCAACGGCCACCCTGTCTGCAACCGCCTCGCCCAGCCCGAGCAACTCGCCTACCCTCACTGTGACATCCACCAGCTGGCCGGTGCGCGCTGTGCTGATTAATGAAGTCGCCTGGATGGGTACGAATGCCGATTCCAATGACGAGTGGATTGAACTGTACAATCCCGGCGCGAGCGCCATCTCACTGACTGGCTGGCAACTCAGGACGGCGGATGGGCAGATGGTAATCAACCTGGGTGGCATCATCCCGGCAGGCGGGTTCTATCTGTTGGAACGTGCGGATGATCTGGTTATAAGCGACGTAAATGCAAACCAGATATATTCCGGTTCGCTGGCCACCGAGGAAGTAACCCTGCAATTGTTTGCCCCCGATAACACATTGGTGGATATTGCCAATGCTGATGGCGGCGATTGGCCCGCCGGGAAATCTGAAACAGGCACACGCTGCAGCATGGAACGGCGCGGCATCCTGGAAGATATCGATGGGAACTGGATTACCAATACCGGCGTAGTACGTAACGGGTTGGATGTGCTGGGTAACCCCATCTGTGGCACGCCGGGCCAGCAAAACTGGGCCTACTCGGTTACCCCAACCCCCTCGCCCGTTGGGGCAACGCCAACCCGTACGCGTACGCCCACCCGAACCCCAACCCGAACACGCACGCCAACCGTTGTCCCAACCGCGATCCCTGGCAGCATTGTGATCAGCGAAATTTTGCCCTTCCCACGCAGTGACTGGGATGGGGATGGTAAGGTGGATTATGGCGACGAGTTCATTGAAATCATCAACCTGAGCAGCCGAGCGGTCTCGCTGCGCAACTGGAAGCTGGACGATCAGGATGGTGATTCGTCGCCGTATACATTTGGAACGGTGGAAATCCCTGCCGGGGGGCGGTTGGTGCTGTTTGCTTCGCAAACTGGCCTGCTGTTGGGTAACAACCAGGACTCAGTAAGGTTGTATGCCTCCAATGGGAGAATCGCCGACGCTTATACCTATGGCATTGTTGAAATCCCTAACGAGAGTTGGTGCCGCCTGCCGGGGAACATCCAACAATGGTCGGGCGGGTGCAGTCCCACTCCGGGCGAGGAGAATGCCCTGGCCCCGCCGGTCAACACCGGGATCAGCCAGTCTCCCTTCTGCCTGAATCCGGAATTATGGGAGCTGGTTTTCGGCTCCGAATGTACCCCTGCCGGGCAGGATGCCTGGGCGCGTGAGTTGTGGCAGGTCATCCCATCTGAGATCCCCTGGTTTGAAAGCGCAGGGCAATGGATTTTGCTGGAGTAACTTGCCTTTTCGCGTGAAAAACTATACAATCTTGATATGGTTCCTGAAATCCTACGCACCCTGTTGGTGGTTTACGTTGTTGTGGCATTCATCCTGGCGGTGTTCTACCTGCTGCGCCGAAACCTGACCCCGTTGGAATTCGTGCTGTGGGGCGGACTGGCCCTGCTGGTGCCTGTGTTCGGGCCTTTCTTTGTGATTGCAGCCCGTCCAGGCCCCCGCTGGATGCGCTCCCGCCGTCGATAAATCCCCGAAAGGACAAACTATGAAACAGGATCGATTCCTTACCGGCATCCTGATCGGGATTGCCGTTTTGGTTGTCATTGCGCTTGCCCTGTTCCTGACGCGTACCGATAACCTGGAATATGTTGCCGAAGACACTCCCGAAGGTGTGGTGCAAAACTATGCCGTAGCGCTATACAAAAAGGATTATGAAAAAGCCTATACCTACCTTTCGAATGGGCAGTATAAGCCGTCCTTTGAGCAGTTCCGCGATGCGTTCTTGATGAATTATGCCAACCCGGACCAGGCCGGTCTGGAGATTGGCAAGACGAATAGTTCTGGCGATACTGCCACGGTTGAACTGGGAGTTATTTTTGCACCGAGTGACCCGTTTTCCAGCGGATACCGCTCCACCGAGAATGCCGTTTTGGGGCTGGAAAACGGCCTGTGGAAATTGCGCCAGATGCCCTACCAGTACTGGTCTTATGAGTGGTACCAAGAACCTTATAACGAAGTGAAACCATAGGTGACCCTATGAAAACCGTGCGCCGTTTATATTTCTTCCTTGTGGCTTTCATCAGCCTGGAAGTGGTGCTGTGGGGGCTGATTGGCCTGCTGCGAACCATCTTTTCCCGGGAATTGATCTTTCCCTCGACGGATGTGCTGGCCCAGGCGCTTTCTTTAATACTGGTCGGTGTGCCGATCTTCTGGATTCACTGGCGTTGGGCACAGCATGCCGCCGGGCAGGATGTGGAGGAACAAACTTCCACCCTGCGGGCGGTCTTTTTATATGGCTCACTGCTGGCGACGCTCATCCCGACGGTGCAGAATGTGCTGGCCTTCATCACGCGCACGTTCTTCCAGGTGGGCGGGCTGAGTGTGGGCCGGGCGTATTTTGGCGGCCAGCAAACCTGGGTGGATAACCTAATTGCGATTGCGCTCAACCTGGCAGCGGCCTGGTACTTCTGGAGCGTTTTACAGGCCAGCTGGCGTACCCTGCCAGAGAAAGATAATTTTGCCGATGTGCGCCGTTTGTACCGTTACATCTGGGTGCTGTACGGCCTGTTGATGACGGCCTTTGGGGTGCAGCAGGTTCTGCAATTTATCTTCCATGTGCCATCGTTTGTCCTTGGCGAGCCAGGCAGGGAGATGTTTGGCAACGGGTTTGCCTTGTTGCTAATCGGCATCCCAGTCTGGTTGTACAACTGGAATCTCTGCCAGGTTTCCCCGCAGGATGACCCGGCTGAACAACATTCCATGCTGCGCTTGGGCGTGTTGTACTTGCTTTCCCTGTTCCCGGCAGTGGTGACACTGTTTGCGGGCGGTTTTACCCTGGACCTGGTATTCAGGCAGGTACTGGGGGATGGAGAGACAATCAGCATTTTCTTGCAGCAATTTGGAAATACCCTGGCCGTGCTGATTCCGATGGCTATGTTGTGGGCTTATCACAACCTGTGGCGTGGTCGCGAAATCGAAACGTATGAAGCACCTACCCGCCAATCTGCCCTGAACCGGCTGTATGGTTATGTGCTTTCGCTGTTCGGGCTGGGGGCCGTCATGCTCGGGCTGGGATTGTTGCTTTCTCTGTTGATTGATTTACTGCTTGAACATACGGCATTATGGGGCGATTCGTTCATTGGTCAACTGGCGGGTGGCCTGGCCGTGCTGCTGGTCGGCCTGCCCATCTGGTTGCTGCACTGGATGCCCTTGCAAGCGGAGGCCCTTTCTGCAAATGAAGCGGGCGACCATGCTCGCCAATCGGTTGTCCGGCGGGTAGCCCTGTACCTGGTGATTTTTGTGTGTGTGATTGGCGGCATGGTTTCGGCCGGGCTGCTAATTTATCAGTTGCTGAATGCAGTGCTGGGCGGTGAATCGATACAGCTGATTGAAGTGTTCAATAGTGCTCAGGCTTTGTTGATTTTTACTATCTTTTTGGTCTATCACTTCAATGCCCTGAAAACAGACGGTTCACAATCGGCTGAAGTGTTGGCCGGTCGGTTGAGCCAGTTTGCTGTGTTGGTCTTTGAGCAGGAAGGCAGCGGGTTTGGTGCGCCGGTGGCTGAATCCATACGCCGGACCGCCCCGTTGGTACCGGTGGCTGTGCAGGCCATTGAGCAGGGTATGCCTGAAGATGCCCACCTGGTGAAGGCCGTGGTATTGCCCTCCACGCTGGCGCTTGACCCGCCTGAGGCTCTGCGACTGTGGCTGAAGGATTTTGAAGGCGGGCGGGTGGTTGCGCCGGTGCAGCAGGAAAACTGGCACTGGGCCGGGCAGGTCAGCCAGCGCCCGGGTGAGGTGGCCGCCCAAATGGTCAGGAGCCTCGCCCAGGGTGAGCCCGTCAGGGCGACTGGCGGCGCATCCGCGTTGCAGGTGGTGATCTATATTTTTGCGGCGCTGTTTGCCATCCAGTTGCTTTTCTTCCTGTTGATTTTAGGCATCTCGCTGGTGGCAGGCCCATTTTAATAACCAGAAGTGATATACTTTTTGAAATTTTCGTTACGGGAGAATTCATCGCATGAAAGTTACCGTCCTTCAAGAGAACTTGGCTCGCGGTCTGGGCGCGGTTTCGCGCGCTGTGTCTTCCCGCAGTACCCTGCCCGTGCTGGCGAATGTGTTGCTGGCCACCGATGACGGCCGGCTGCGCCTTTCAGCCACCAACCTTGAAATGGGCATTACCTGTTGGATTGGGGCCAAGATCGAGGAGGAAGGTTCGACCACTGTCCCCTCCCGAACCCTGTCGGACCTGGTGAGCACCATGCCAGACCCGCAGGTAAGCCTGAGCCTTGATACTGGCACCCAGACCTTGAATGTGCGCTCGGGCGCTTCCACCAATGACATTAAGGGCATTGACGCCCAGGAGTTCCCACCGCTGCCCGTACCGGATTTTGCCGAGGCGATCCTAATTAATGTGGCAGATTTCAAGGAAATGATCCAGCAGGTGGCGTTTGCTGCCTCTGCCGATGAGGCCCGTCCGGTATTGATGGGTGTGCTCTTGAAAGTGGAAGGCGACAAGATTATTATGGCTGCCGCAGATGGTTTCCGGTTGTCTGTGCGCACGGCTACACTTTCAACACCTGCTGCCCAGCCGGTGAATGCCATCATCCCAGCCCGCGCGCTTTCTGAGCTGGCGCGTATCGCCGGGGAGAGCGACCAGCCAATCCAGATGGTGATGCCAAAAGGACGCGGCCAGGTGGTGTTCCGTGTGAAAGATGCTGAACTGGTTTCGCAGTTGATTGACGGCACGTTCCCCGATTACCAGCAGATTATTCCCCGCTCCCACAAGTCGCGTACGCTCGTCTCCACGGCTTCGCTGCTCAAGGCCTGCCGCCAGGCGGAGATTTTTGCCCGCGAAGGTTCGAATGTCGTGCGCCTGAACATCAAAGGTAGCGGCGACCTGCAGCCCGGCGAAGTGGAAATTTCGGCCCATTCCGAAGAAACCGGTTCAAACGAGACGATTGTGGAAGCCACGGTGGACGGTGTGCCGTTGCTGATTGCCTTCAACGTCAAGTACCTGCGTGAAGTGCTGGAAGTGATCAAGACGCCAAATGTGGCGGTTGAAACTAGCGCTGCCAATGCGCCGGGGGTGATTCGCCCGGTGGGGGATGATGATTTCTTGCATGTCATCATGCCGATGCACCTGGGATAAAACAGTGTTCTGTATTCAGGAGATGAAGAAGCGTTGGGAGAAACCCGGCGCTTCTTTTTATTTGCCGGCAAGGTGGGTTAGAATATCTTTGAGTATTGATTTCCCATGACCATGCCCAGCCCTTCTTCCGACCGTGTGCTAAGTATTTACCTGGCCTTGACCCAGTATCCCATCCTGGCGTCGCGTATCCGTTCACGGATGCGCGACGCGTTGTTCCAGCGCGGTATTATTACAGAAGAAGTTTTTGAAGCGGAAGTACGTGAAAAGGCTGTCCAGTCGCAGCGCCGGGAAGGGTTAAGCGACCCCTTTGCCGAAGAATCTTATGAATTGTGGGAGATGCGTCGGGAGCGCATCCGCGACTCACTGACCGATTTTTACTTTGCCTATAACCTTCCCTATGATGAATTTGAGCAGCTGGTTAAGCAAGCCATTGGCGAGCGCGGCAAGCCGCCCAATATGGTTTCGTTCAACCCGGAACTGGCTCCGCAGGATATGCTCTTTGACCAGGCCGAAATGATTGAACGCATGCCCGCCGAGAAGCGCAAGCACCTTTCGCACCGCCTGCAGGAAATCAAGGCAGTCTTAATCCGCACCATGATCAGTGACCAGCTGGCCTACCTGAAAATTGCCCGCCAATGGTTCACGGTGGCCGACCTGCGCGATATTCGCCGCCGCAAGATCGGTTATGGCAAGATTGGCGGCAAATCAGCGGGCATGATCCTGGCGCACCGGATAGTCAGCGAGATTGGAACGCCGGAGATGAAATCGGCGGTCAAGATTCCCGTGTCTTATTTCCTCGGCTCGGATGTTTTCTATACATTTATGTCGGCCAACGGATTAATTCACTGGGCTGACCAGAAATACAAGCCTGAATCGCAAATGCGTTCGGAGTACCCGCAGATTCAGCAGGAGTTCGTGCAGGGTAAGTTTCCACGCGACATCCTGGACCGGCTGCGCGGCATCCTCGACGAAGCCGATGGCCAGCCGCTGATTGTGCGCTCCTCCAGCCTGTTGGAAGACAATTTTGGTACATCCTTTGCCGGGAAGTACGACAGCTTCTTCTGCCCGAACCAGGGTTCGCCCGAAGAAAACCTTAATGCACTGGTGGAAGCTATTGCCCGCGTGTATGCCAGCGGTTTGAACCCGAACGCCCTGCTTTACCGACACCATAAAAACCTGGTGGATTACGACGAACGAATCGCTGTACTGATCCAGTTTGTGGAGGGCGAGCATTATGACCGTTATTTCATGCCGCACGGGGCGGGCGTGGCCTTTAGCCGCAACCTGTACCGCTGGTCGCCACAAATCCGCCGCGAAGATGGTTTCTTACGGCTGGTCTGGGGGCTTGGCACCCGAGCGGTGGACCAGACCGGCAACGACCATCCGCGCTTGGTGGCACTCAGCCACCCGTTGCTGCACCCGGCCGCCGCCACCAAGATGATTCGTCGCTACTCGCAGCAATTTGTAGACCTGATTGATCTGCAGGAAAATACCTTCAAGACCCTGCCCATCCAGGAAGTGTTGAACCCGCGTTATCCGCCGCTGCGTTACATTGCCCAGGAAGACCAGGGCGATTACCTGACCGCCATGCGTACCAACATGGTTGATCCGGGGAGCATGGTCATCACCTTTGATGAAATGCTGCGCCGTACGCCCTTTGCCGAGATGATGAGGACGATGCTGCGCCTGTTGGAAGAAAAATACGAATCGCCGGTGGATACTGAATTCACCGTGCAGGTGGTGGACCCGCAGGCCATCCAGCCGCAAGTGCGTATCACCCTGCTGCAATGCCGTCCGCAAAGCGCCATTGCCGAGGAAGATGCCAGCCTGCCGGAAGACCTGCCCGAGCAGAGCATTATTTTTGCCACCCGGCGCATGGTGCCGCGCGGCACAGTGGCAGGCATAAGGTATGTCTTGTTCGTCCCGGCGGAGGGCTACTTTTCACTGAAATCGCAAACCGAACGGTACAAGTTGGAGCGAGCCATTGGTGACCTGAACAAGGCGCTGAAAGATGAAAACTTTATCTGTGTTGGACCGGGGCGCTGGGGCACCTCCACGCCAGACTTGGGGGTACACGTGGCCTATGGGGATATTTACAATACGCGTGCGCTGGTGGAGATTTCAGGTCAGGGGGTTGGGGCCGCGCCGGAGCCGTCGTTTGGTACACACTTCTTCCAGGATTTGATGGAGGCCCACATCTACCCCCTGGGCGTGTTCCTGGACGACGAAGATGCTATTTTCAACCGGAAGTTCTTTTACGATACCCCCAACCGGCTGACCGAGTGGTTGAATGTTGACCCTGCCCTGGTGGATGCGCTGCGCCTGGTCCAGGTGGAAGATTTCAAGGCCGGGCATCACCTGAACCTGGTGATGGATGACGAAGAAGGCCGGGCGGTGTGTTACCTCGAACCGGAACGGCCTTAAGTTACCGGATGATTTGATAAACGGACATGCGCCGATTGTTGAAAACAGGCTCCAGCCTGAAATCCCCTGTGCAGTCTTCGATTTCGCCGGGGTTGAGCTGGTTGACCGCACCTTTTTCGTTAATCACAACATAATCCCCTTTCACTAAATCAGCACACTGGTCGGTCAGGAAGGTATCCCGATTGGTGAACAGGCGCATGGCGCGCGGCTTGAAGAAGATCACCACGGCATCTTCAGGCGTTTCCTCGCGGATGAATTCATACATTTCATAGCTAAACGGGTCGTACGGCCCGGAAATATCCTTGTAGGTGAACAATGGCTGGGCGTATTGCCAACTTACCAGCAGGGAGGCAGCGGCGATGATGCCCCACAAGCCTTGGTGCAGGCCGCCCGGCCAGGCCTGGCCGATTTTGGCAACCAGCCAGCCGGAGAGCCATTCGCCGCCTTCCCAGGCAAAGTACAGGTAAAAGGGTAATAATGGATAGATGAAGCGCAACCCCTGCCGTTCAGGCCAGCTGATGAAAAGAAACAGCGTAAGCAGGAAGTAGGCCAGTACGGGCAGTTCCTCGCGCCGTCGCAGCCATGCGCCGAACAGGAACAGCCCTGAAGCCAGCCAGAAGAAGACCGTCCCACCCATTAAGTCCCGAAAGAAGATGGCTGGCAGGGTCAGATAATAAACAATGTTTATATACAGCCGTTCCAGGCTGAACAACTCGCTGTAATGGGCGAAATAGGACTGCTGCCCGCCGGGGAAGACCAGTAAAGTAAGCAGGATGCCTGCGAACGCGGCGGCGTAGGGGATGAGATTCCGCTTCCAGTCGTGGAAGGCGGTCCGGGTGAGCCCGTGCGAGAAGAACACGGCCACCAGCAGGAGAATCCCGTTGGTGCGAATTGAAACTGCAGCGGCGATCAGAATCCCGATCATCCCCAAATAAAGCGGGCTGGCCTGTTTGTAGCGTTTGAGCAGCAGCAAGACCAGCGTGGAGACGGCAAGGAAAACGAAATCGGACTGGATGTGGTCAACGGTCAGCAGTATGGCCGGGTTGAGAGCCAGCGCGGCGGCCAGGGTCAGGGCGGCCAGGCGCGGCATACGCGGGCGGATATACAGGAAAAAGGCCAGCACGGCCAGCAGGAAAAAGGGCAGGTTGACCAGTTTGAGCGGGGTGATTTTGGGGCCGAAGATGGCAACAATGGGACTAATCAATAAGGGGTAGCCCCAGGGGTAGGCCTGTGGGCCGGGGCGAAAGCTGGATTCTTCGATGGTGAAGATGTTGCGTTGCACTTCCTCGGCCATGTTGCCGTTGACGATGCTCTGCGCTTGTAAGATATAGGCGGCGAAGTCATCGCCCCAGTCGTGGCCGATGGTGAACATGGAGAAGCCCAGCACGGCGCTGAGCAGCAGCAGGGCTGTGAACAGGAAGGTAGCGATGGAGGGGAATTTCATTATTATGTTGCGGGCATCGAAAGCGTGGATGTCCCGGCGGGCGGCAGGAGCACGCTGAGGGTGGTGCCTTTGCCCAAGCCTTCGCTTTCGGCCCAGATGCGCCCGCCCTGGGTTTCGATTAATCCCCTGGCAATTGTCAGGCCAATCCCCAACCCGCCAAACTGGCGCGTGGTGTGTGACTCCACCTGGTAGAACTCCTGGAAGATTTTTGGCAAGTGCTCGCTGGCAACCCCAATGCCGGTATCCTGTACGGTGGCCAGCACATTGCCTTTGTATTGCCTTGCGCCGAGGGTAATTTTCCCGCCGGAGGGGGTGAAGCGGATGGCGTTGTTGAGAATGTTGATGAAGGCCGGGGTCAGTTTTTCGGGGTCGGCCGTCACCAGCAGGGATTGCGAAGGAAAGTCCAGTTCGAGGGTCTGGCGTTTCTCCTGGCTGATTTGTTTCATTTCTTCGTAGGCGGCGGTCAGCACCTGTTGGACGGGCACCACCCGCGGTTTGAAGGTCAGGCCCTTGGCCTGCAACAGGTGCAGGCTGGTCATTGACTCGATCAACGAACGCATCTGGCTGGCGGCGGCTAGCACGCGTTCGGCGTGTTCAGAAACTTCGCTTTCCTCTTCCTGCTGTAAAAACGATGCGTACCCAATGATGATTCCCAGCGGGGTGCGTAGTTCGTGCGAAGCCAGTGCCAGGAAGTTGTTCTTCAATTCGTCGGTTTCGCGCAGGCTGTCGTAAGCGCGTTGCAGGGCCTGGATTAACCGGGCATTGTGAATGGCGACCGCGGCCTGCGAAGCCAGCACGGTCAGCAGGCGCTCATCTTCGGCAGAGAATTGCCCGCTGTTCTTGTTCATGGCCTCCAGCACGCCGACACCTTTATCACGGATTTTCATCGGCACGCCCAGCAGGGAAGTGGGGGAGAAATCCAATTGCTGGGCCACATTATTGTAATGGCGTGTGTCCTGGCTGACGTCGTTGATGATGATCGATTTCTCGTCTTTGAAGATGCTGCCTGCAATACTGCCTTCCAGTGGCACGGGGATCTGAGCCAGCTTCTTGGGGTCCGATCCACTGGAGGCGGCAAAGACCAGCCGGTTGCGTTTCTCATCGTACAGCAAAATGGAGGCCGCCTGGCAATCCAATACGTCGCAGGCCACATTGATGATGCGTTGCAACAGCTCATCCAGGTTCAGCGTGGAATTGAGCGTAACGCTCATCTCGACCAGTTTTTCGAGATGTTGCAGGCGGGGGTCAGTGTTCATGGTGAATATAGTGTAGCGTGTTTTTAAGTCGAAGGCAATAAAAATCTGTCATTATTTCGAAGAATATTCTGCCAGGTCGATGAATGAGAAACGTCGATGAGTAGGAAATAGTAAATATACGCCGTTTATTTACTGTGATAAGTAAACAGCGTTAGTAACGATAGATAATTTCTTCGCGATTCATCATCCAGCTCATGGCCCAGAGCAGCAACACAATCACTGCAATGGAACTGGCAAAGCTATAAAGCAGGGGAACGGCCTCGAAACGGTTGACGAGCATGTCGGGAATCAGCAGCGTTTGGCTGAATAGCGGGATCAGATAGTGCCAGTTCTCCGGCTGGTAACTATCAATGAAAAACACCATGCTGGTCAGGCTGGGCAGCAGGTTGACAATCGAGAGAATCCCGTTGGCCTGGTTTTCGTTGCGGCTCCAAATGCCAACCACGAACTGCAAAACGGTGAAAATCAGCACGGTCATCATCACCAGCAGGCCAATCATCAGCAGGCCTTGCAGGCTGATCTCTGGCAGGTTGACCTGTTGTTCGCTGGCGCTCACATCCATGATGGCCCTGTTGACTGCAAAGACATTTTGCATGTCGAACATATTGGCCAAGATCAGCAGGCCGCCCAGCATGGTGGCCACCAAAGAAAAACTTGAAAGCGCCAGGTTGGCAAACCCGTAGGTAATGACATAAACGATCTTGCCCATCAATATGCCCGCTCGGCTGGCGGGGGAAAGCAGCAATACTTCCATGGAAAGTTGCTCTTTCTCGCCTGCGGTGGCCGAAATGGCATTCGGGGAAGAGAGCGTAAATGCGTAAAAAGTGATGAAAAACACCAACATCCAGCTAAAAAACGAACGCTGGAAGCGCGATTCGGTCACAATTTCGCGACTCGAGAGCTTGAATGGCTCCAGCGCCTCGGGCCCCAGCCCGGCCTGCGCCAGCCGTTCGGTGGCCAGGTCACGCCGATATTGCATCAGCAGGCTTTCGAGGCGGGTCGCCGCCGTATTCGCCACCTGGGCCTGCTTTGAAATAATCTCGACTGTCACAGGCTGTCCGATGGCAATTCGCGCTTCAAAATCCGGCGGGATGACCACGCCAATGGTGTAAGCGTCGCGGCGGACGTCTGTTTCGGCGTCTTCCACGGGGATGAAAACCACCTGGCTGGCTCCCCCGGAGTATTCCACCAGTTTCGGGGCCTGTTCCAATCCGCTTACGGCCACTTGCAACTGGTTGGACATCTGATTAAAGATATTGAAAAGTATCAGCGCGTAGGGAATCATGCTGATGACCGGCACGGCCAGCCCAAAAGTCAGGATGCTAACCAGCAGCCCGCGCCGGTCCCTGAAGCGTTCCAGCCATTCCTTCTTAAAAACGGTCCAAAAGGCGTTCATCGCTGCACCTCCACGTCTTCGCGGCCAATCAGGTGAACAAAAGCTTCTTCCAGGGTGTCACGGCCTGCCTGGGCGCACAACTCAGATGTGGTTCCCTCGGAAATCTTTTTGCCGCGATCCATGATCACAATGCGGTCACACATCCGCTCGGCCTCGCTGAAGACGTGCGTGGACAGGATGATGGTTTTGCCTGTCCGTTTGAGCTGCTGGACCAATTCGCGCACCTGGCGCGAGCTCATCACATCCAGGCCGCTGGTGGGTTCATCCAGCAGCAGGTTGGGCGGTTCGTGCAGCAGGGTGCGGGCCAGGTTCACTTTTTGGCGCATGCCCTTCGAAAAATCCTTGCAGGGGCGGGTGGCGAACTCCTGCATTTGCAGGGTTTCGATCAATTCATCCACGCGCGCCAAAAGGCGCGGGCGCGGCATGTTGAACAATTCGCCAATATAAATGAGGTGGTCGCGCGGATTAAGATGTCCATACAACCCCCAGGTCTCCGGCATCACGCCCAGCATGCGGCGGGCTTTATTGGGCTGGTGGGCCACATCAAACCCGCTGACTCGTACTGTTCCGCTGGTGGGCTTGAGCGTGGCCGAGATGATGCGCATGGTGGTGCTTTTGCCTGCCCCGTTCGCGCCGAGCAGGCCAAGCACTTCCCCTTGCCGGGCTGTAAAAGAGACATCATCCACTGCTGGGAATTTTTTGAACCGCTTAACCAAGTGTTCTACTTCAATCATCTTCCCTGCCCTTCGTCAATTTGCAGATTATACAGGCCTTTCGGATTTGTCATGTTGGCCACAGCGAGACATCTTGCCAGCCGGAAAAAACAAAACATTGGTTCTGTTATTTTGAGTGCAAAAAGAGGCCGGTGAATTCACCAGCCTCTTAGCTACTGTATCAGAGATGCTATGCACCAAATGACTGGTGATAGGTCACCTTGCCTTTGGGGATTCTCCCCTCAAATGAAATGGCCTGGAAGTATTTCGCCGGCACACCCGGCAATGTCAATCCTGTTTCTGGCCTGAAGCCAAACCGGCTGTAGTATGCCGGGTCGCCCAGTACAACACATCCTGACGCGCCTTGTTCTTGTAAGAGCCGCAAGGCTTCTTTCATCAATGCTGAGCCAACTCCCTGGCGCTGGCAGGTCGGGGAGACAGAAATGGGTCCCAGCCCATACCAGTTTGCTGCGCCATCGGAAATGGAAACAGGGGAGACGGCAACATGGCCAATTACATCATTCCCCTGTTCGGCCACCAACGAAATGGACAGTTGCCCGGTTTTACGAAGTTCACTCACAATGCGTTCCTCGTCAACGCCTTGATTAGGTGTCTTATCGAAGGCGGCTCTGGTTACAACTGCAATTGCGGCAATGTCAGCTTGTTTTTCAGGCCGGATGACAAATTCCATGGTTACTCTGTGATGGTAGATTCAGCAGGCAGTTCCACCGGCAATTGCTTGAGCAGTACCAGAAGCCCGACAAACAATGCTGTGACCAGGATGCCCGCCAGGCTGGCAACAGTGCCTCCCCAGAGCGGGTTGAAGCCTGCAACCAGGAAAATCAACGGCAGCCCACCCCAGGCATTCAGCGAGGCATGCCCAAAGGCCGGGGCCCAACTGCTGCGGGTGGCCAGGTACAGCCAGCTCATGACTGCGCCGATTGCCACACAGAACAGGATCATCATGAAGATGCCTTCCAGCGGGTAGCCGGGGTAATTGTGCCCCTGGGCAATGGCCGGGGCGTGCCATACGCCCCAGATGACGCCACTAATCAGGATGGCCTTCCACTGGCCTAACGGCAACAGGCGGGGCAGCAGGAAACCGCGCCAGCCCATCTCCTCACCCATGGTGGCAAAGACGTTAATCAATGGGCCGAGCAGTAATCCCTGAACGAGCTGAATAGCCAGCAGGATTTCAACGGTTAGGCCAGAGCCTGCGGGCAGCTGGGCCACCATTTGTTGCAGTAATGTCATTTCAGGGTCATATTCCGCCAGGCCGAACAACACCGAGAGGGGGATGGCTGCAGCGGCCAGCAACGGCGGGATGAACCAGGCCGCCAGGTAAATCCACTTTTTGCCCAGGCGGTTCAGGCCCAGGCTGCTGAGCGGTTCCTTGAGAATAACAAATGTGGTCACGAGTGCGGCAATGCCTGGGCCCCACATGGCCAGCACAAAACAGCCCAACCGGATCATTGCAACGGTTTGTTCACCCAGACTGGTGAAGGCTAACGGCAGCAGGAACATGACCCATGAGAAACCAAAGGCGATGCCAAGGAACCAGTAGATGGCTTTTTTATTAATCATTTCATGTACTCCTGATTTTTATAGGATGGCATGGAGCGCGTACGCTTCACCCGGTCAGTCAGCGGGCGCTTGGCGATTACGTTGACCTTGTTCATATTTTCCAGCACATGGGTCGAAATGACCTCCCAGCCTTGCTCTCCCCATTCGTTCAGGGTGGCTTCCATTTCGGCGGCTTTTATCCCGCCCCAAAAAGTGCCAAATTCCTGCACGCGGTATTCCCATTGTTTTGTTTCTTCGCTCATTTTTCCTCCGAATCCTAAACTGGGCTACAACTTTGCTACCAGGCTGCTGCGCTTGAAACTGCGTACGCCAAGGGTAATCAGGGCTGCATCCACCAACCAGACCAGTGTCCCAATTGCCAGCACCGTCCCTACGCCGAGAAAGAGCACCCCGCTGATTTGCCCAAAGACCAGCGCCAGCACAAATACCACCAGCGAACCGCTTAGCTGGTATGCTTCCATAAACGTCCGTACCCGACTGGAAATCAGCACAGTTGCCGAAATGCCCAGCAGGGCCAGGGCCGGGGTAAGCCAGAACATCATGGGCCACCAGGAAGCCAGAGGAAACCAGATTTCGCCAAACAGGGGGAAGCTGGCGATGTTAACCACAAGGATGTAAAGTGCGTAAGTCAACCAGGAAAGGATGACCGCAGGTAACACGGCTGCCAGTACCTTGCCGAGGAACAATTCCATGTCGCTGGTCGGGGCGTAGAGTAGGGCCTCCATTGTTTTGCGTTCACGTTCACCGACAAATGAATCCGCGCCGACGACCGAGGAGAACATCAGCGGCATAATTAGGAACATGGGGGCAAACATAAACCCGGTCATGTAGATAATGAACATTTGTTCTATTGTGCGTCCATCGAACAGCGTCAGCAGGTTGGGGGGCATGCTTTCGAGCAGGGTGTAAATATCGCCCATTTCACGCTGCATATCCTCCACCGGCAGCACCTGCGGCAGCAGTATAAACACCAGTGGAAGCACCACGGCAAAAATGGATGGCATGGCAATAGCCGGTCCCCAGGCTGCTTTGTTCTGACGGACTTCTGTCAGGTCTTTCCGGGCAATGGCCCAAATGCTGCGCCAGTTCATAGTTCACCTGTCTGTAATGCAAAATAGATATCTTCGAGCGTGTAATCTCGCGGGTTGACTTTCAGGATGGCTGCCTTCTCGCGCGTCAGGGCGCCGATCACCTGTGGAATGATTTCATCTGCTTCCACCTGGATAGCCAGCTTGCCGCCTTCCTCCAGCGCTTGCTTGACGCCGTTCAGAGATTGGAGTTTGGCTGGCAGGCCTGGCGGGGGAGGGTTGTAAAATTCCACATCCACCCAGCGGACAGGCCACAGGCTGCGCGCCAGTTCTGTCAGGGAACCGAGAGCCAGGATGCGCCCCTTATTCAGGATGGCTACCCGGTCGCACAAACGCTGGGCATCCAGCAGGTTGTGGCTTGCCAGGATAACCGTCTGTCCGTTGCGACGGCTCAGGCTGGCAATCAGATCGTTAACCTGCTGGGCCGCTTCAGGGTCCAGCCCGCTGGTGGGTTCATCCAGGAAGAGCAACGGCGGCTGGTGAATCAGGGCGCGTGCCAGGGCCAGGCGTTGTTTCATCCCCTTGCTATAGGTTTCAATTTTGTCATTTCCGCGCGCCGAAAGATCAAAGAATTCGAGCATCTCATTCACCCGCCGGGGCAGGGAGGCCTCCGGGATCTCGGTGAGCGTGCCAAAGAAATGCAGGTTTTCGCGTGCTGAAAGGCGTTCGTATAAGGCGGGCGTCTCAGTGAGTACGCCGGTTTGTTTGCGTACCTGTTCGCCGTGGGTGGATGGGTCGAGGCCAAACACGCGGGCACTCCCTTTGGATGGGGGCAGGATGCCATTCAGCAGGCGAACGGTAGTGGTCTTACCGGCGCCATTTGGGCCGAGCAAGCCAAAGACCTCGCCCGGTGCAACCTGAAAGGTCATGCTATCCACCGCGCGGTTGCTTCCAAAGGTGCGTTCGAGGTTGTGTGTTTCAATGATAGGTTGCATAGAATTTACCGGTTTGTGTGTCATTTGAAGAGTCCCAAGTTCACTGAAAAGTGAGAGCTATTTTTAACCTGGGCGATTCTACGGGCAGTTTTGGGCGTGTGCTGTGCAGATGTTTCACGTGAAACGTAACTTATTTCGGGCTATTTTGTAGTTCTGCAAATAGAAAGTAGGAGTAGATGACCGGCGTCAGCGCTGCAATGAATATGGAAGGCATCAATAACCATATTCCGTTCTCGCCAAAGAATGCGCTCAGGATGACCAGTCCGCCGCCAATCCGGAAGGTTACTGCGCCGAGTTTGTGGGTTTTCTCCCAGACTTCATCGCTGGAGAGCGTCCAGGGAGTGCGTATGCCGATGAAGAAGTTTCGCTTGGCTTTTTCGATCAGGAAGCTGATCCCGATAAAGAGCAGGCCCACTGCCGGGATGAGCATGTACGACATGTTGAACTGAACGCCAAGGGCAGCGGCCAGGGTCAGGGCGTAGACATATAGCATATAAGCCACAAAGCCAACGATGAAGACGTTGTACAAATTGCGAAATTGTTCAATGTTGGCTTTGAGCGGGTCAATGCTTGGAATAGCTGCCAGCAAGAGCGTTATGCCCAGTGTGATAAGCGGCATCATCCACACGCCCCAGAATTTGGACATGTAGTCATCCACCTGGCCAGCGGCGTTCCAGTGAGATGGCATCGGGTCGGGGAATTGATTCCAGAGCGCCAGCGCAGCAACTACGGCAATGGCAATCAGGATAAAAGAAATGGTCATGGAAAGTTTGGTTGTCATTCGAAAGCCTTTCTGTTCAATATGCAAATGTTTCACGTGAAACACAGACTTACTTTTCTTTTGGCATGTTTTGCTGGGCCAAGGAGATCATACCGCTTAGCCCGCCGAGATTCATCGTATCCACGGCGCTACTGGGGACGATCACCATCGCGCCCTTTTCCTTCAGGCCTTCGAAGAGCATGTTCATGGCGCGCAGGTGCAGGGCGGTTGGGTTATTGATGTAGGCCTGCGACGCTTCGGCAAACGACTCTGCGATTTGTTTTTCCGATTCACCCAGGATAACGCGCGCCTGGCGTTCCCGTTCGGCCTGGGCCTGGCGGCTCATGGCATCTTCCAAATCCTGCGGGATGACGATGTCGCGGATCTCAACGGATTGCACGGTGACTCCCCAGGGGGTGGTGCGTTCGTCAATCACTTGTTGCAGTTCCTTGTCAATCACGCTGCGGCCAACAAGAATGTCGGCCAGCATCATGCGCCCGGTGATGTCGCGCAGGGCGGTCTGGGCGGCCCAGTCTACGGCGGCGCGGTAGTCTTCCACTTCTAGGGCGGCTTTTTCGGCATCCCAGACTACCCAGAACAGCACAGCATCCACATCCACGGGCACGGTGTCTTTGGTCAGGGTTTTCTGTGCGGCAAAGGGCGTGACCATGACGCGATGGTCGATCCAGGTCGGGATGGTGTCAATGATTGGCACGATCCAGAACATGCCAGGCCCGCGCAGACCCTGCAGTTTGCCCAGTCGTAGCACAATGGCTTTTTCCCATTGATTTGCCACTTTGAGCGCGAACAGGATATAGGTGCCAAGCAGGGTGGTGAGACTGACCCAGGTGCCAATCAGCCAGTCTGGCTGGCTGCCGTCCATCCACAGTGCGCCGATAATGCTTGTGGCCAGGAACAAGCCAAAGAGTGTCCCGGCGATGGGCGGGATGCGCTGGTCAATTTTTGGGTTTTTGCTAATATTGCGTAACATGGTCATTTCTCCTTATGAAGATGGTGAGTTTTCTGTTTGAACTTCAGTCAGAGCCTGTTCGGCTTCGGATGGTCCAAAGCCCAGCCGGGCCGCCTCGCCCAGATAGCGCCGGGCCAAGGCCTGGAGCGCCTCGTGCTTGAGTCGCTGACTGGTTTCAGGCGGCGGCTGTTCCAAGATGAAGGTGCCGCGCCCTTGCTGGGTGCTGATGATGCCGGCTTCATCAAGGGTGCGGTAAGCCCGAGCAACTGTGTTGAAATTGATGCGTAGTTCCAGTGCCAGGGCGCGGACAGTGGGCAGCTGGTCGTTGGGTTTGAGCTCCCCGGCAGCCAGCAAATGTTGAATCTGGGCGACCAATTGGTCAGTAAGTGGAATATCGGAGCGGAAGTCGAGATGAATGTTCATAGGCGGCTTAGATTGTATAATTGTATCTTTGTATCATTGTATATCAAACGGTATTGTCTGTCAATAGGATTCGATCATTTAATGGAATCAGGTGTGGGGGAGCCTGCCGGGGATGTGTATACATATCTTACATTCCTCTTATTCCTGCGTGGTAGAATGTCCCAGCATATCCAAAAAAGGAGAACGATGTATGGAAGCAACGACCGGTAGTTTCGCAGTCAAAAAAGGACTGGCGCAGATGCTCAAAGGCGGCGTGATTATGGATGTAGTAACACCTGAACACGCCCGCATTGCGGAAGATGCTGGCGCGTGTGCTGTGATGGCGCTGGAGCGCGTCCCGGCGGATATTCGCGCTGATGGTGGTGTGGCTCGCATGAGCGACCCGGAACTAATTTTGAAGATCATGGATACGGTTTCTATCCCGGTGATGGCGAAGTGCCGCATCGGGCATTTTGTGGAAGCGCAGATCCTTGAATCTTTGGGTGTGGACTATATTGATGAATCCGAGGTCTTGACCCCGGCGGATGAGGAATATCACATCCTGAAACACAATTTTAAGGTGCCGTTTGTGTGTGGCGCACGCAATCTGGGTGAGGCCCTGCGGCGCGTGGGCGAAGGCGCAGCCATGATCCGTACCAAGGGTGAAGCCGGAACCGGCGATGTGGTGGAAGCCGTACGTCACGCCCGCACGGTGATTGGCACGATTCGCCAGTTGCAGACCATGGCTGATGAAGAATTGATGACCTTTGCCCGCGATTTGGGTGCACCTTATGAACTGGTGAAGGAAACCAAGGAACTGGGCCGCCTACCGGTGGTGAACTTTGCTGCGGGAGGCGTGGCCACCCCCGCCGATGCTGCGTTGATGATGCAATTGGGCGTGGATGGCGTGTTTGTTGGCTCCGGCATTTTTAAGAGCGGTGACCCGGCCAAACGTGCTGCCGCGATTGTTAAATCGGTGACCCATTACCAGGATGCGGGTATCCTGGCCGAGGTCAGCCGAAACCTGGGCGAGCCGATGGTTGGGCGCAACGTTTCGCAGATGCCCGAAAGCGAAAAGCTGGCCGGGCGTGGTTGGTAACTTCTAACTTCCCGGGTTTGCTGGTCGAGTAGGTGTCGTGGTCTCGATTTGGGCTAAGCCCACTCGACCAACGCCACTGTATAGAGACCAGCGCCCCTGCTATCAGGAATAAAACATGAAAATCGGTGTTCTTGCCCTGCAGGGCGATTTTGCTGAACATATTACCACCCTGAAACGCCTAGGCGTGGAAACAGCCGAAGTGCGCCTGCCCGGGCACCTGGACGACCTCGACGGGCTGATTCTCCCCGGTGGCGAATCAACCACCATTGGCAAGCTGGCAGTCGCCTTCGGGCTGATGGAACCCCTGCGCGATTTTGGGAAAAATAAGGCCATCTGGGGCACCTGTGCCGGGGCAATCTTCCTTTCGCGGGATGCCAAACGTGATCAGCCCCTGCTCAGCCTGATGGACATTTCGGTGGAACGCAATGCCTTTGGCCGCCAGGTCGATTCGTTCGAGGTGGAACTTGACATCCCGGAACTGAAAGCGGCCACCAAGACGGACGCACCTTACCATGCGGTTTTCATCCGCGCCCCGCTGATTGAAACCGTCTTTGGCGAGGCCAAACCGCTCTCACAATTGCCAGATGGGCGGATTGTCGCGGCCCGGCAGGGCAAACTGCTGGCCACTTCCTTCCACCCGGAATTGACCGACGACTCGCGCTTTCACCAATATTTTGTTTCCATTGTCAGTTCATAAATTAATTCGGTGGAAAACAGGGCCAACCTCGTTTTCCGCCGTATACTATTAATTATGCCTCGCCCACTTGCACTGTTAGACCTGCCAAACCTGTATCGCCAGCGTCAGCAGGTCATTTGCCTTGATCATGCCCGTTTGCTGGCGCGCGGCAACCCGCTTGGCGCAGCAGGTCTGCTGGCCTACTTAAACCCAACCCGCCACATCTTCAGCGCGGTTAATGATGATGCCAGTGAGCCGATTTACGGCGGGGTTATCCATGCTCAGGGGGAGCCTTTTGCCCGATTGCTTTACCTGACCCCGGCCAGCCAACTTGGCGCGGAGGCGCTCCCCGATCTGCTGGGATTCCTGGCCGCTGAAACGGTCAACTGGGGGGCTTTTCATGTTACTGCCGAAGTGCCCGAAAGTTCGAATGCCTATCGTGGCCTGCGAAAAGCGGGATTTTCTGTCTATGCCTGGCAGCGGATGTGGGATCTTTCCGGGTTGGCTGCACCCGCAACGCCCCGCGTGCCCTGGAAGCGTGCCCTATCCCAAAACCTGCCGGCCATGCAATCCCTGCATTACCAGATTATCCCCAGTCTGATGCACCCCATCGAACAGCCGCCACGGCATGCCTCCGGGCTGGTGTGCTTCAATGGAGATGTACGCGGTTTTGTGAAGACCTTTTCTGGCCCGAGCGGGGTTGTCTTGACGCCCTTTATTCATCCCGAAACAAATGGTGTTAGCGAGCTGATCATTTCACTGTTGGCGCACGTAACCACAGCTGGTAAACCGGTTTATTTATGTGTCCGTTCGTACCAAGCCTGGCTTGAGCCGGCATTGGAAGACCTGGGCGCGACGACCGGTGAACGCCAGGCCGTGATGGTCAAGCATCTGGCGCATGTGCTCAAAGAGGAACAGCGGGTAAATGCAATCCAGCCAGCCGGGGCGGTGCAGGCCTCGCGGTTTGCAAAAATCGAGAAAAAGCGGTGAAAATATTGAACGATATTCTTGGTTATAGCCACCATGCAAGCAGGTAGAAAATGAGTTCCGACAGTCCGGTACCCTGCGTCGTCGAAGGTGCTCTCCGGCGGCGCTGTTTTTTTTAAGGCAGACCTACTTGAATTTTTAGAAAATAAGTTCTATAATATTTCAAACCAATTCCTAAAGGAGAAATGCCATGAGTTCCCTCGACCAGGCCGTCCAAACCCAGTTAAACAACATCCAAAAGAAAACTGGCAAATCGCTTGACGAACTGGCTGCCTTTGCCCGCAACAGCGGATTAAGCAAACACGGTGAATTGCGCGATTATTTCAAGGAGCGTTTCGGTCTCGGGCATGGGGATGCCAATGCACTCGTGCATGAGATCCTGCGCTCGGCAGGTGCCCACCAGGCGGAGGGCAAAAGCGAAACCGATGTGCTGGCCGAAATTTACAGCGGGCCAAAAGCAGCCCTGCGCCCCATCCACGAGGCGCTGATGGCAAGCATTAACACCTTTGGAGGGTTTGAAATTGCGCCCAAGAAGGGCTATGTCAGCCTGCGGCGCAAGAAACAATTTGCCATGCTCGGCCCGGCCACCAACACCCGCTTTGAACTGGGGCTCAACGCCAGGGATTTGCCTGCCGACCCGCGCTTGGTGGAACAGCCCAAAGGCAGCATGTGCAACTATATTGTCAAACTCACCGAAGCCAGCCAGGTGGATGCCTCCCTGATTGGCCTGTTAAAACAAGCCTACGAAGGAGCTGGTTAACTTTGAATACCGAATTTGCCCAACCCCTGCTAACCCTGATGCGCGAGACCTTTGAAAACTCTGGCTCAGGCTTTTATTTGGATGCAAACAACAGCCTGATGGAAACCCTTTCAGCCATCTCTGCTGAACAGGCCTCCATCCCGGTGGCCGGGAAATGCGCCTCGCTGGCCGCCCAGGTGGCTCACATCATCTTTTTCATCGAAGTCTTTGAAGACCGCGTGGCAGGTAAAGACACCCCCGCCGATTGGGGTCACATCTGGCGCACCGTACGCGAAGTCACCCCTGATGAGTGGCAAACCCTGCAAGACAACCTGCGAGCTGCCGGGGAACGCATGATTCGGCTCTTCGATGCCAACCCGACCTGGAATGCTGACACCATGGGTGGCGCACTGTCTGTCCTCATCCACAGCGCCTATCACCTTGGCGAAATCCGCCAGGCCACCTGCACACTGAAACAATGAGCGAATGGAAATTCGTCGGCCATTGTTTCGACGGCGACCATTTTGAAATCGAAGGTGTCAATGTCTGGTCTCGCGGCTGGCAGTCCACTGGCACGCAGGCCACCATTGGCGACCCGCTCTACACCTGGCAATCCCACACGTTTAGCGTGTACACCATTACCGATGGCCACAAAGTCATCGAGTTTGCAGCAGGCGAATTCTCCAACACCGTCTGGGGATTTTTCCAGCGCGTCCCGCCGAAAACCCCCCGCCAGGCCCGTCCCCGGCACCCCATGCCCGAGGACATCAAAATCACCCTTGAGACGCGCGGCCTGATGCTGGCTTATCTTTCCCGCCCGGCCTACCAGCAAAATGACTACCTGGGATGGATCTCCTACGCCAAACGGCCCGAGACTCGCCAGAAGCGTATTAATCAAATGCTGGATGAATTGCACAAAGGCGATGTTTACATGAAGATGGCCTGGCAGCCCAAAAAATAATGGATTTTCGCCAAACAGCAACAGCGGCAGGCTCCCCCGAACCTGCCGCTGTTCATTTAATTAGATTCAGCCCTGACGGTTAATCCTTCCCCTCGTCGTGCATCCGGTTGGCGCGGGCAATTAATGGCAGGGCCGGGGTAAGCAGGAACCCGGCGAAGGCAATCGCCGCCTGCACACTCCACACGCTTACCAGGCCAGCCAGCGGCCCACTGGCCAGTTGGCCGATTGCATCCACCTGGCCAGACATGGAAATGACGGTTGCGCGGGTTTGAGAGTCCAGTCGCTGGTTGACCCAGGCGTTATACAACGGGCCAAGCACATTGCGGCTGGTGTTCACCAGCCAGACTGCCACCACACTGACCGCCAGGGCAGGCGAAAACGCGAAGGCGAAGATGCCCACGGCCAACAGGCCGGTCAGCCAAAGCATGACCCGCGCAATGGATGGCGCGTGATTGTTGTCAATACGCTTCTCGAATTGGCGCGATACGACTATTGAAATGACCATGCCGCCTGCCCGTAACAGGCCGAGGAACGCCACTTCGTTCAGCCCGAATAATTGCGGAATGCCGAACGTATCCACTAGGTATTTCACCCATAAACGGTCCCAGCCTTCTGAGAACAGGCCATAAATAAAGCCCACGCCCAGCACGGCCAACAGCACCGGGCGGGAGCGAACGACGTCCAGCCCTTTTGTAAACAGGTCGCCCATGTGTTGCCAGGTGTTACGGTCTTCGGGTTTGGTGGGCGTAAAGCCATTTTCTGGCATGAACAGCGCCAGCCCGACGGCGCACAGCAACAGCCCGGCTGCCCCAGCTAGGATCGGCGCATTGACGGAGATCAAGCCGAGGGGGATGACTGCCAGCATGCCGGTTAAGGCGCCGGCCAGGGTAAACCGGTTTGCCTGGAGGAAGGCCCGGTTGGCGTCCGCCTCCCCGATTTCATCCGAAAGCCAGGCTTGCATGGCCCCACTGGTAAAGGTGTAGCCCAATCCCCACATCGCTGAGGCCAGCAGGATGGTCGGGAAATACGGCAACAGGCCTTCAATGATGAAGGCTGCCCCCATAATGAAAAAGCCAATAATGATGGAAAGTCGTCGTGAAATGGCGTCTGCCACCACGCCGGTGGGCACTTCGAACAACAGGATGCTGATCTCGAGCGCCGTGCCGACCAGTACCAGTTGCAGACCCGAAAGCCCAGCCACGGTGGCTTCGTAATAAGACATGACGGTGAAGATCAGGCTGAAAAAGAAGGAATTGATGAAAGTGATAGAGAAGTAAAGTGGGCGGGCGGGGAGTTTGGGCATGGATTCTCTTTAATGAAAGGGCAGGCAGGTTATCAGCCTGCCTGCCCGGTTAGTGATGGTTTATACCAGCCCGGCCACGTAGGAGGGCTTCTTGGGGAACAGGGTGCTGATCAGCAGGCGGTATTCGTCGCCGTCGTGGGTGACATCGGCGTGCGCGTCGAACAGCTCATCGAACGATTTCTGCCCGAACAGCAATTGCAGGAAACTCAGGTCGCGAAATTGCACCTGGCCCATGCCTTCCGGCTGCGGTTTGAAGTTTTCGGCTGTTGTGATAAGGCCTTTTTCAAAGACCATTCGCAGGCCGCTACGGTAGAAGCCGATTTTGAGTTCACCGCTGTAGCCGGGGATGAGTGACTCTTCGATGCGTTTTTCCAGCGCCGGGCGGATGACCTTGATGAAGGCAGGCAGGTCTGGCACGCGTACATACCAGGCATAGGCCGGACGGATGCGCGGAAGTCTCTCGCGCCAGGCTTCATACACCGGGTGGCTGGTGCCGTGCCAGAAAGCAACGCCGGTTTTGTCTTGCAGGGTTTCTTCGTCACGTTTGGCATATTCCTGGCCGAGGGCCAGGGCGTAGCGCGCCACGCTGGGGGTCACCTCCAGCCAGGAGATGCCGGGTTTGAGTTCATATTCGAACAGCACCGCGCCGAGATTCCAGTTAAACCAGGGATGTGAAATATAACCAACCGCTTCCCCGTTTACATTTTCGATGATGCGAAATTCAACCCGGTTGATATTGCGTTCGCTTTTGCCGGCCAATTCGTAGCGCCAGATGGCCTCGTCGCGGTGGGTGCGGATGAGATTGCGTTTCCCTGCGTAGGCATCCACCTGCATCAGGAAGGGAATATCCGTTTCGCTGGCCAGGCGCAGGGTGTAGGGTTCGGTTTCGCCTTCTTTTAATTTAGGCAGCAACGGCGCAAAAGTTACCCGCCCGCCGCCCAGTTCCAGGCCCATTTCGTAGCCAAACTGGCGGTAGTAGTAGGGGATGCCGGTAATGCCCTGCACCAGTTCGCCGCGCTCCTGGCTCCACTGATGGGCAATCTCAAACTGTTTCTGAATCAGGCGTTTGTGGCGGTATTCGGGCA